>NZ_BBCG01000004.1 GCF_001311925.1 Cellulosilyticum ruminicola JCM 14822 | reverse complement strand
AAAAGTCATACATTTCATTAAGATGTAATAAGTTGAAACCTTTTATGTTAGGAGAAGACTGAAAATAGGTGCTTGAATCATTGGGATTATGTGAGATATTTAAATCCGCCCCATCAACTGCCACTAATCTATATCCTTTATACGTTTTATATTGCTTAAACGAGTCATTAAACTCATGGAGTAAAAACTCAAATGCAAAAGGTAAAATTTTATCACGTTGTTGTACAAGAGCTGAAGAAGTAGCTATATATAGATGTATAACCACAGTAATCTAATAATTCTTTGTAAATGCTATTTCCGTTCATACTTAAAAGTAATCCAAGCATTGTTTTAAAATCTAATTTGCGATTACACATAAAATCCTTTTCAGGATTTTTAACAAAAAGCCATTGATAGTCATTCATTTGTTCAATAATCCCTAGTAAATTTTCTTTAATTTGTGTTGCGTAGCTAGTCATTAATATGCCTCCTTGAAGTTGTATATCATCAAGGGGCTTCGCCGCAAATTTTATAGATTTTGTCAAGCTTTTTTACATAAAAAATACCCAAGTAGAGGTTTAAGTACTTGGGTATTTAAGAAATATTCTAAGATCAATGTCTTAACTAAACGACATTGACGATCGGGTACACCTGTTGGATCATTCATACTTGTATGTATTTTTATACCAGCTTTTGTCTTTCGGAACTTTGCACAGTCAAAAAAGCGTAAATACATGCTTATAGTAGTAAAGTCAATCATCTTGACCAAAGTCAATTTTTTTAGGTATTCATCTTTTGTAAGCGTTGAGACAGAAGTATTAATCAATTCTTGCATAATAGGAAGAAATACTCTGTAATCTCTAGGTTTATTATGATTTGCTAAAGTAGCTAAGCTGATGTTTGGTAAGAGTTCTGACATTTGAACAGTCATACTTTGTTTTAAATCACGAAGTCCATCATGTTCACAAATATGAAAATAAATCATACTAGCAAGGTGTTCATGTGTAAAAAATTTATTCTTTTTAAAATCGGTATTTAGTTTAAAAGTATATTTTTGAAGTAATTTCCAATCGATAAGGTCTATAAATTTTTTGAATAAAGTAATATAATTGTCCATAGTCAGTTCCTTTATGTTTGGTATGGTCTAATAATTATATTAAACCTCAGGAGGCTGGCTATTTTCATGTTAATGAAAATAAAAGTTAGTAACTAAGCAACAATGAAAATATAAAATATGTTCCACGTGGAACAATCTTATATAAAGATAAAATATTAGTAATTCATTTACTTAAATAGTAATTAAGGAATCATAAAATAGGCGAATAATAGAGTGTTAAATTTAATAATAAGTTGAAAGCTTAAAGTAATAGGAAAGTAGTATATAATGAGATTTAAAATAATTTTATTAAATTAGAAAGATAGTGTTTCATGTGAACATCTTATTTTTTATATAAAGAGTAGTGAAAGGTATAATTTAAAAAAAGTTATAGTATATCAGTAAGGAAAATGAGTATAGGAAGATTAAGGTAAAATGAAAGTTATAAGAGAATAAAATATAGAAATTAATAGATGAAATATTTATAAAAAAATAGGGATATGCTATACTAAGTTTAATCATAAGAGAAAAGAAAAAGAGGAGGATGTTATGGGTAAAGTAATTGCTGTTGTTAACCAAAAGGGAGGAGTTGGTAAGACGACTACGGTTGTGAATTTATCAGCTGCATTAGCAGAAGAGGACTATAAAGTACTTATCATAGATATTGACCCACAGGGGAATGCAACGAGTGGATGTGGTATTTTAAAGAATCAAGTAAATAGCACAGTATATGATATACTAGTAAATAACATTAATATAAAAGAAGCAATACAACAATCGGAACATGAACCAATTAGTATTGTAGCATCTAATATGAATTTAGCGGGGACAGAAGTAGAGTTAGTTAATACAAAACAACGTGAATTTATCTTAAAGAAACAAATTGATATGATTAAAGATGAATATGATTACATATTTATTGATTGTCCACCAGCTGTAAATATATTAACTGTTAATGCATTAACCGCTGCTGATTCTGTACTGATTCCGATGCAATGTGAATATTATGCATTAGAAGGATTATCACAATTAGTACAAACAGTTGGATTAGTAAAGAAAAATATTAACCCTAAACTTGTACTAGAGGGAATTCTATTTACAATGTTTGATAATAGAACAAATTTATCAGCTCAAGTTGTAAAAGAAGTTGAAACACATTTTAAAGATACTGTATATCAAACAAAAATCACAAGAAGTGTTAGATTAAGTGAAGCACCTAGCTTTGGAATGTCTTGTATTAAATATGACTCAAGATCAAAGGGTAGTGACCAATATCGTCAATTAGCAAAAGAATTTGTAGAGAGGAATTAAAGCTGATGAAACAACAAAGAGGATTAGGAAGAGGGCTTAATGCATTATTATCAGATGAGTTAGTAAGTGCAGCAAATGATAAAGAAGAAATCATTAAAATTGTAGATATTAATGAGATTGAGCCTAATTTTGGGCAACCAAGAAAGAATTTCGATGAAGAGGAATTAAAAGAGTTAAGTTCATCTATATTAGAACATGGTATTTTACAACCACTCATTGTAAGAGAAAAAAATAATAAATATGAGATTGTTGCAGGAGAAAGAAGATATAGAGCAGCTAGAATGGCTAAGATTACAGAAGTACCAGTTATCATAAAATCTTTTACAGAACAACAAACTCTAGAGATTGCTGTGGTTGAAAACGTTCAACGTTCAGATTTAAATGCTATGGAGCTTGCATGTGCTTATAGCTTATTAATGGAGCGATTTGATCTAACACAAGAGCAAGTAGCTGATAAAGTAGGAAAAAGCAGGGCATCAGTAGCTAACATTATGCGATTACTTAATTTAACAACATATGTTCAAGAAAAATTAAGAACAGATGAAATTACATTTGGACATGCTAGAGCATTATTAGCATTAAAAGATAATAAAGTTCAAAAACAAGTAACTGATTTAATTAATGAAAAATCACTTAGCGTAAGAGAGACAGAAAGATATATTCAAGCACTTTTAAATAATAAAAAAGAGAAAAAGCCAGAAGAAAAGGTAAAAACTAATCCTTTTTATAGAGAATTACAAGAAACATTACAAAAAGCATTAGGAACAAAAGTTGTTATTTCTAAAGGTGCTAAAAAAGGAAAAATTGAAATCGAATATTATTCTGATGAAGAATTATCTAGAATTATAGAACTTATAAGCATGAATTAATAGAAAAAGGAAAGAAGAGAAAATGACAATAGAACGAGTGTTAGCGTTATATAATAGTTATTCAATATATATTGTTGGAGGATTAGGTTTATTAATATTTGTGTTATTAATTGGTAGTCTTAGAACAAAGAGTAAACTTAACAAGTTACAAAAAAGATTTGAGAAGTTTATGAGTAAAGATGATATTGATTTAGAAGGCCTTTTAGTACAATATACAAAGCATATTAATGAGTTAGTAGAAAGTAATAATGAAGTTAGAGCAGTTATGCAACAAGTAGAGACAGATTTAAATGATTGTGTGCAAAAAGTAGGCATCGTAAGATACCAAGCAATTGCACATACAGGTGCAGATTTATCATTTGCTATTGCATTATTAAATAAACAAAATGATGGTATTGTTTTAAATGGAATCTATAGTAGAGATGGTTCTTATACATATGCTAAGCCTATTAAAGATGGTAAATCTACTTATAATTTATCAGATGAAGAGATACAAGCGCTTGAACAAGCTATGAGTAAAGAAGCAGCTGTAGTAGAATAGAAGTATATAAAAGAATCATATAAATTATATTATTAAAAAAGCAGATATTCTTTAGATAAGAAATCTGCTTTTTGTTTGTCAGAATATCTAAATTGTATTGACAATTTAGATATTAATATGTATTATTGTATTAAGTGATTAATACAGTAATAAAATCATATAGATAAATTTAAGCTAGCAGTAGAAAAAGTAATAAAAAATTTTAAAGGAGGTTATTTCAATGGCGTGGGAATTTAATAACAATGAACCAATTTATAGACAACTTTTAGATCAATTAAAACTAAGAATTATATCAGGCGTTATTGGAACAGGAAGCAAATTAGATTCCGTAAGAGATTTAGCACAAGATGCCGGGGTGAATCCTAATACGATGCAACGTGCATTAGCAGAATTAGAAAGAGAAGAACTTGTATTTAGTCAAAGGACAAGTGGTAGATTTGTAACAGAAGATAAGGAGTTAATTCAAAGATTAAGAAATGAATATGCACATGAAAAAGTAAGAGAATTAACAACATCATTATTACAACTAGGTTATACGCGGAAAGAGTTAATAGAATTAATAAATGGTTTTTTAGAGGAGGTAAGTTAAGATGAAAGGACAATTGGGGGAAACATTAAATAATTCTAATATGATTTATACGGGGTTTAGTGATATGAGAGAAAGCATTGCAGTAAAAAAATTTAGAGAGACAACTGAAACATTAAGTTCATTGGGGTATAGCAAAGAAGAGGTTACACAAATTTTACAAGATGTCTTAAAAAAATGTAGTTAGAAACAGGGAAAGATAAAGGGAGGTTAAAAAATGAATGCATTATTACACATACAAAATGTAACTAAGAAATATGGAAAGAAAGAAGTATTAAAGGATGTAAGTATAGATGTATCATCAGGAAAAATTGTTGGGCTTTTAGGTCCTAATGGAAGTGGGAAGAGTACATTAATTAAATTAATAAATGGTTTAATTGAGCCCAATAATGGAATGATTACAATTAAAGGCAATGCACTAGGTAATGAATCTAAAAAAATAATGGCTTATTTACCAGAAAGAACTTATTTAAATAATTGGATGAAGGTAAAAGATATATTAAGCTTCTTCTCAGACTTCTATAGTGATTTTGATAGAAATAGGGCAGAGGAAATGCTCAAACAGCTTAATATCAATAAAAATGACAAATTAAAAACTATGTCTAAAGGAACAAAAGAAAAAGTACAACTTATTTTAGTTATGTCTCGAAAAGCAGACTTATATATTTTAGATGAACCAATTGGGGGAGTAGATCCAGCTACAAGAGATTATATCTTAAAAACAATTATTAAAAATTATAGTACAGAAAGTTCTATTTTAATAGCAACACATCTCATTCAAGAGATTGAAAATATATGTGATGAAGTAATCTTTTTAGCCTATGGGGAAGTAGTATTACAAGGTAGTGTAGATGAAATCAGAGAAGAAAAAGGTAAGTCTATAGATGCATTATTTAGGGAGGTATTTGTATGTTAGGGAAATTATTAAAGTATGAGATTAAAGCAACAGCAATGACGTTTTTGGTAATGTATGTAGCAATTTTAGCATTAGCGATTTCAAATATGATATTTAATCAAGTTAAATTTAATTCTGGAATAGTTATTACATTGGGAATTTTAGTATTTTCATTTATTGCATTAGGCATTGTAACCATTATTATGGCGGTACAAAGGTTTAATAAAAACTTACTAGGAGATGAGGGGTATTTGATGTTTACACTTCCAGTAAGTAGTAGTCAAATTATTATTTCTAAGTTACTTGTAACAATTATATGGGTTTTCGCAAGTTGTATTATAGCATTTTTAACTTTTATTATTTTATACAATACCTATTCAGATGGACATGAACTAGCTCAATTGATTACTGAAATAAAAGATAATTGGAATGAGCTCAATACACAGCTTATAAGTGAATTACACATGAGTGTTTATAGTTTCATGGCTTGGATAGGAAGTGGCGTTTTACTAGGATTAACAGAATTTATTTTAATGATTTATACAGCACTTACAATTGCACAATTACCTCCATTCTCTAAACATAGAGGATTATGTGCTTTTGGAATATATGTAGGAATCGATGTAGTACTTAACAATGTAATTATGACAGCACTTATTGCTATCGTAGGAATTAATCAATTAGATCCTAAGTTAATCATGATAGGTGGATGCGGATTTGCTGCTGTTAGTAGCGTGATATTATTTATTTGTACTAATTTTATCTTAAGCAAGCATCTAAATTTAGAATAATAGTTGTCTATATAAAATGAATAGCTTGAGTATAAATAAAACAGACTATAAGTATTTTATAGCCTGTTTTATTTATAAAAATATTTCTGAACATTCTGTTTAAAGTATAAGGTATATGAGGATTACACCGAAAAATAAATAGTAAAGGGAAATAAGGGAGGAGCAAAATGGCATATAATAAAGTGGCTATTATTTCAGATCTCCATGCAAACCTGTATATGCTTGATACATTCTTAGCTTATGTAGAAAAGGAAAAGATTGAATTAGTGATAAACCTAGGCGATTTTATAAGTGAGGGGCCATATCCTTATGAAGTACTTAAGAAAGTATTAGAAGATAAACGATTTGTTAATATTATGGGATATGATGAAGCTAGGATGATAGAAGATGGTACTCCAGAAGACAAAGCAGGAACTTTAGCCTGGACCAAGGATAAGTTGGATAAAAGGGCATTAAATAAATTAAGAGAGTTACCAACTATTAAGAGTATTGAAATAGGTAATATGAAAATATTAATGATGCATTTAAATGGATTTGTAGAAATATCACAGAAGATTGCACATAGCTCAAGTAAGATAGTAGATGGAGAAAGTTATACTTATATTTTTTGTGGAGGTGGACATTTACAGCAATTTACACATGCTAAAGAACCGTTTTTTAATACTAATATTATAGAACCAGGAGCTTTAATGAAAGATGAAAATGATAGAGGACATTTTGCTGTACTTGAGATAAAAGATAATAAGCCTAAGATAGTATTTGAAAGTATTTTGTGCAAGGAGGTTTATAGTACACAAGAGCAAGTAGAAGTGAAAGAACCTTATTTAATAGAAGAAGTTAATTTAAAGAAAGACATTAACTTACATATTTACGACGAAGCCAAAGAAGGAAATTCAAGAGTATATAAAGAAGAAATCATGAAACAAGTTTTAGAACTGGGATTTAGTAGAGCACAGTATATTAGTATAGGCTGTTGGGTTACAGAAACGGAAAAAGTAAAAGAATTATTATTTTATTTAAAATGTAGGAGAACTAAATTTTGTGAAAAGAGCGGACAACAATGGTATATAGGGGAAATTACATCTGAGATAAAAAAATATGTACAGGAAGAAATCAATAAATGTGAAGAAAAACTTAAATGGTTTGAAATATTATTTTTAGAAAATGTATATAGTGTAAAGCCTATATATAGTATTTATCATTATGGAAAGGCTTGTTTAGTAAATCAAATGTTTAATCATGAGTTATATAATATGGAAGAAAAGTTGAAAGCAAATAAAATTATATATGAAATAAATGCATGGGAATCTAAAAAAGCTAAAGTTAGCAAATGATGTCAAGTTGCATAAATTTGTTGACTTTATTTTTTTGTATTATAAGATTAATTTAACATAACCGGATGAAGCTATACAGAAGAGTGATCTAAGTGACGTTAAAACCTAAGGTTACAAGATCCACCGAAGGAGTAACACTCTCAGGTGCTTAGAAAAGCGAGAACTGCACGGCTGACGGACTCTGGAGAGACTCAAGTTATGGGCGCCGAAGGGGCAAAAGCATTTTGTTTAATCTCTCAGGCAAAAGGACAGAGCACAATACATAATATATAGCAGTAATATGATAAACTAAGTATAAATAAAATAGATTAGGGATTTATTTGCATTTAATAAAATTATATATATTTTATTTAGCCACGGTTAATAGTATTATGTATCAAGCAATAGTCTATAAACTTAAGTAACTCCTCTACTTTAAATTTTTAATTAAAAGAAGGGAGTATTTTTTATGGATATTTTAAAAATTTTAAAGACAATTAATGACTGGGTATGGGGGCCACCTTTATTAGTATTATTAGTAGGGACAGGTATTTTATTTACTGTAAGATTAGGACTCATACAAATTGTTAAATTACCAAAGGCTTTTAAATTAATTTTTAAAGCTGAAAATAATGGAACAGGTGATATTAATAGTTTTGGTGCTTTATGTACAGCACTTGCGGCAACTGTTGGTACAGGAAATATCGTAGGTGTAGCAACAGCGATTAGCGCAGGTGGACCTGGGGCATTATTCTGGATGTGGGTAGCAGCATTCTTCGGAATGGCAACTAAATATGCAGAAGGTGTATTAGCTATTAAATATCGAACAATCGATGCAAATGGTCAAGTATCAGGTGGACCAATGTATTATATCGAAAGAGGGCTTGGTGATAAAATTAAAGGATTAGCTAAATTCTTAGCTGTATTCTTTGCAGTAAGTGGAATCTTAGTTGCATTACTTGGAATAGGAACATTTTCACAAGTTAACTCAATTGCATCAAGTTTACAATCTACATTGGGTGTAGATACTAAAATTACAAGTATTGTTGTAGCAGTATTAATTGGAATTATTGTATTTGGTGGAATTCAAGCTATTTCTAAAGTAGCAGAAAAAGTTGTACCATTTATGGCAATCACATATATTATTTTTACGCTTATTATTTTAGGAAGCAATGGAAGCCAAATTATACCAGCATTGGGTATAGTTTTCAAAGGGGCGTTTACAGGAACAGCAGCAGTAGGCGGATTTACAGGAGCAATAGTTGCAAAAGCTATTCAATCAGGTATTGCTCGTGGAGTATTCTCTAATGAATCAGGTCTTGGGAGTGCGCCAATTGCAGCAGCAGCAGCAAAAACGGAATGGCCAGCAGAACAAGGGCTTATTTCAATGACAGGTACATTTATTGATACAATTATTATTTGTACATTAACAGGTTTAACACTTATTGTAACAGGTGTATGGCAAGGAGAACATGCGGGAGCAGTTATGACACAAGATGCATTTGCTCAAGTATTACCAACAGCTGGACCAATTTTAATTACTATCTGTTTAACACTTTTTGCATTTACAACAATTTTAGGCTGGTGCTATTATGGAGAACGTTGTCTTGAGTACTTAATGGGTGTAAAAGGTATTACAGCTTATAGAATTGTATTTTTAGTAATGGTAGCTTTAGGTGGATTCATTCAATTAGAAGTTATCTGGACACTTGCAGATATCGTAAATGGACTTATGGCATTACCAAACTTAATCGGTTTAATTTGTTTATCTGGTGTAGTTGTAAAAGAAACTAAAAAGTATATGGATTATCTAGATAAAGTAAAATAGATACTTAATTTAAGTTGATTTAGTTAAATTTAAACAAAAAATGCGCAATATGCGAAAATAATTTCGTGATATTGCGTATTTTTATGGGTTAAATGTATAATGTTATAGCACAAAATTTTACATGTTAATCATTTTTAAACATGCAATTATGAATAAGCATTATAATGGAATCAGATTTAGACAGATAAAAAAATAAAAAAATAAAAAGAGACGATTTATAGGAATTAAAGGGTTAAATATTAAGAAAGCTATAGGAGGAATTGAAATGAAATTATTACAAAGAATGAGAAAACAAGGTGCATGCTTATTAAGTCTTGCAACATTATTATCAGTATTTGCAGGAATGCCATTAATGGCATCATCAACTTCAGCAGAATTTAATTATAGTGATGCATTAGAAAAAAGTGTTATTTTTTATGATGCTAATAAATGTGGTCCACATGCTGGGGATAATAATGCATTTGAGTGGCGTGGAGCTTGTCACGTTAATGATGGTAAAGATAAAGGATTAGATTTAACAGGTGGATTCCATGACTGTGGTGATCATGTAAAATTCGGTGTTACACAAAACTATGCAGCATCAGTACTTGGTTGGGCTTATCTTGATTACAGAGAAGCATTTGAAAAAGCAGGTAATGCTGATAAAACATATGATATATTAAAATATTTTACAGATTATTTATTAAAATGTCATCCAAATGCTAATGTATTCTATTATCAAGTAGGTAATGGAGATACTGACCATGGTTATTGGGGAGCACCAGAAAAACAAGGTGATAGAGAAGTTTACTATACATTAAATTCAGGAGCAGCTGGTTCAGATATTGCTGGTGGTGCTTCAGCAGCATTAAGTATTATGTATCTTAATAGTAAAGACAAAGATGCAGCTTATGCTAAGAAATGTTTAGATGCAGCTAAATCATTATATGTTTTAGGAACAGCTAATGAAGGTGTTGCACCAGCTCAAAGTTATTATATGAGTAGTAGCTATAAAGATGATTTAGCTTGGGCAGCAACATGGTTATATAAAGCTACTAATGACTCTAAATATTTAGCAGATGCTGAAAAATACATACAATCAAAAGAAAATTCTAATGTACCAGTAGAAAGTGCTTGGACTATGTGCTGGGATGACATGAGTGTACCAACAGTTGTAGAATTATATAAAGCAACAAAGAAAGACAAGTATAAATCTGCAATAGAATACAATATGAAAGCATGGTATCAAATGTCACCAACTGCTGGTGGATTAAAAATCTTAAATAGCTGGGGGAGTTTAAGATATGCTGCAGCTGAATCAGCTATTGCAATGCAATACTACAATATTACAGGCGATTCAAAAGCTAAAGATTTAGCAATGAGCCAAATCAATTATATTTTAGGTGATAATCCAAACAGTATGTCTTATGTAATTGGATTTGGTGGCAATTATCCATCAAAACCACACCATAGAGCAGCTAACGGCTATCAAGGATACAATGATAATAATAATAAGAAAGCAGCAAAATATGTATTAACAGGTGCATTAGTAGGTGGACCAGGGGAAAGTGATTCATATTCAAATGATCCAGAAAAATATACAGAAACAGAAGTTGGTATTGATTACAATGCAGGTTTAGTAATGGCATTAGCTAGTATTATTTCAGATGGTAAAATTAGTGATATACCAACAAATCCAACAGAGCCAACAAATCCAACAGAGCCAACAAATCCAACAGAGCCAACAAATCCAACAGAGCCAACAAATCCAACAGAGCCAACAAATCCAACAGAGCCAATAAATCCAACAAATCCAACAGAAAAAGTAGAGGGTGTAGATGTAGAAGTAACAACAAGAGTGGGTGAATCAATAGATCAAGTATATAATATTAAAGCAAGTGGTTCAGAAAGTATTGATTTATCAAAAGTAGCAATTCGTTACTACTATAGCACAAATGATAATAGTGCAATGCAATTCTACTGTGATCATGCAGCAGCTCAATTAAATGTAGAACCTTGGTATCAAGCAATTACATCAGATGTAAAAGCAACATTTGGTAAAGATAGTGATGGAAATTATGTTGAAATCAAACTTAATAGTGATATTACATTAAAAGCAAATAGTGGAACAGTTACACTTCAAACACGTTTAGCAAAAGCAGATTGGTCTAGTGTTTCAAACTTTAAAGAAGGTAAAATAGTTGTAGTATATAAATAATTTGAAGATATATTAAAAATGATTAATAAAAAGGCTATGTCTTTGACATAGCCTTTTTATTAATGTTTAATTAAAAGTTAAGTGATTTGAAACGTTCCATAGCTTCAATTGTAGCATTACGATCACCGAAAGCTGTAAGACGGAAGAATCCTTCACCATTATTACCAAATCCAGCACCTGGTGTACCGACTACGGCAATTTCATTAAGAAGGTAATCGAAGAAATCCCAAGATTTCATGTTATTAGGGCATTTAAGCCAGATATAAGGTGAATTATCTCCACCATAGTATTCAATGCCTTTTGCTTTCATAGCAGCAGCAATAATGCGTGCATTTTCCATATAGTATTTAATATTTTCTTTGATTTGAGATTGACCTTCGGCTGTGAAGACAGCAGCTGCACCTCTTTGAATAATATAAGGAACACCATTAAATTTAGTTGTTTGTCTTCTGAGCCAAAGTTTGTTAAGGACGATTTCATCTCCATCACTATTAAGTGCTTTAAGAGATTTTGGAACAACTGTGTAACCACAGCGAGTACCTGTAAAGCCAGCTGTTTTAGATAAACTACAGAATTCGATAGCACATTCTTTAGCACCTTCGATTTCAAAAATACTTCTTGGAAGAGAAGCGTCATGGATGAAACATTCATAAGCTGCATCATATAGAATAATAGAATTATGGTCTAAGGCATATTTAACCCATGCTGTGAGTTGCTCTCTGTTGTAAACAGAACCTGTTGGATTGTTTGGAGAGCAGAGATAAATAATATCTGGAATAACTTCTAAATCAGTTGGAGGAAGTGGTAAGAAATCATTATTTGCATTAGAATCTAAGTAAATAATTTCACGACCAGACATAATATTTGTATCTACATATACAGGATAGACTGGATCTGGAACCATAATGATATTTTCATTACCAAAAATATCTGTAATATTACCAACATCACTTTTTGCTCCATCACTAATGAAAATCTCATCTGTTTCAAGAGAAACACCCATTTGTTCATAGTAAGATTGAACTGCTTGATGTAAGAAATCATAGCCTTGTTCTGGCCCATAACCTTTGAAAGTTTCTTTTTGTCCCATTTCATCTACAGCAGTATGCATAGCGGCAAGTACAGCTGGAGCTAAAGGCCTAGTAACATCACCAATTCCCATACGAATTAATTTTTTTTCTGGATGTTCAGCTACGAACTCGTTAACTTTTTTTGCAATAGTAGAGAAGAGGTAGCTGTCTTGAAGTTCTAAATAATTATCATTAATAAAAGCCATTTTTGAATCCTCCTTGTAAAATTTCATTTAGTATTTAAATTAAATAATTTAACATATTAAATTAATATTCAATAACGCCATCAAAAACTTTAGTGGCAGGTCCTTTCATAAGCACGCTACCATCAGTATTATAAGTGATTTTTAAATCCCCACCACGTAATTGGATAGTGAGTTCCTCACCTTGTTTGCAGAATCCATTAAGGACACAAGATACAGCAACGGCACATGCGCCTGTTCCACAAGCCCAAGTTTCACCTGAACCACGTTCCCAAACGCGCATTTTAACTGTATTTTCATTGATTATTTGTACAAATTCAGTATTTATTCTCTCAGGAAATAGTGGATGAAACTCAAATTTAGGTCCAATTGTTTCGAGAGAGAGATTATCAATATCAGTGTCGCAGAATAAAACAGCATGAGGATTGCCCATAGAAACGCAAGTTACATTATAATATATACCATCTATATCAATAGGTTGATTAATAAATGTTTCTCCTTCAGCAAGAATAGGGATATCTTTAGGAATAAGAATTGCATTTCCCATATTTACTTCTACAGAAGTAACCTTATTATCTTCAACATTTAATTTAAGGTATTTGATACCACTTAAAGTTTCTAAGGTGATGTTTGTTTGATCTGTATAACCTGCTTCATATACGAATTTACCAATACATCTTGTGGCATTACCACACATTTTTCCTTCTGAACCATCTGCATTAAACATACGCATTCTAAAATCAGCTATTTCAGATGGTAAAATCATAACTAATCCATCTGCACCAATTCCAAAATGGCGGTCACTTATAAATTCAGAGAATGCGTTAGGATCTTCAATAGTTTCCTTAAATCCGTCGACATAAACATAGTCATTTCCTATTCCATGCATTTTAGTAAAATTAATTTTTCATAAATCCACACCCTTCATATTATACTTCATAAGTTTTGAGAATATTATCAGCTACAACTCTTGGCGAGACTCGCAAGTCCATGGCTTGTTTTTGAATATATCTATGTGCTTGTTTTTCATCAAGGCCTAAATATTTGATAAGAGAATATTTAGCACGTTCAATAACTTTTACATCATCCATCTTCTTTTTTAAGGCTTTATTCTGTTGACGTAGGGTAGAAATAATTTGTTTTGAATTAAGAACAAATGGAATAGATTGCAATAGGACTTGCTTATTAATTGGTTTACCTACAACAAAAGCACCAGTAACTGCTACTTTATCTTGAACTTGTTCTTTGAGATCTGATTTAACCAGAATGAGTATAGCAGATAAAGATTTTTCAGCTATATCTAGGACAAGCTCGGAACCAAATTCATCGCTTAATGGCGTATTGATTATGACTAAATCATAATCGATAGAGTCGATTTTTCTTCTTGCTTCATTACCAGATGCGGCATATTCATAATCAGAAAAACCAAGAGGGCTAATGAGATCATATAAGGCATTTGAAGATTCTCTTTGGGTGGAGGCAATTAAAATTCTTTCCACACTACCGACTCCTTTTTAATGATTTTTGGTTTTAAATTAGAGGTATTGCTGGACTTCCCAATCATGAACAGTTTGATTGTACTCATTCCATTCTTGGGTTTTAATAGTAAGATAGTTAACAAAAATATGTTTACCTAAAACATTTTGAACGAACTCACTTTGACGCATAGTATTAAGCGCAACAGACAGACTTGCTGGTAAAGTTTGAATACCTAAATCGAGTAATTTGCTTAAAGATAAGTTGTAAGCATTTAAATCTAACTCAGGCATAAGTGGTAATTCATTTTGGATACCATCTAATCCAGCATCTAAAAGTAGTGCAAGTGTGAGATAAGGATTGCACATAGGATCTGGGCTGCGAAGTTCAATTCTGTTATAGCCTGTAGTGCTAGATGGCACTCTAATTAAGGCAGAACGATTTTTGAATGACCAAGAAATATGACGAGGTGCTTCAAAACCAGAAATAAGCCTTTTGTATGAGTTTACAAGTGGATTAGAAATGGCAGAAATTTCTGTAATATATTTAAGAATACCAGCAATGAAATGTTGTGCATTTTTAGGTAACGGATCAGAAGATTTAGTATCAAAAATATTTTCACCATCTTTGAAGAGAGACATATTAATATGCATACCAGAACCGCTAGTATTCATAAGAGGTTTAGGCATAAAAGAAGCATGGAAACCATTGCGTCCAGCGATGGTTTTTACTACTGTTTTAAACGCTAAAATATTATCAGCAGATTGAATAACATTGTCATATTTAAAGTCAATTTCATGTTGTCCGATTGCTGATTCATGATGAGATGATTCGATTTCAAATCCCATTTCTTCTAGTGTAAGGCATATTTCACGACGTGTATTTTCGCCTTGATCTAAAGGTGCCACATCGAAGTAAGAAGCCTTATCGCCGGGTTCGAGTGTTGGACGGCCTTCTAAATCTGTTTTGAAGAGGAAAAATTCACATTCAGCACCGACCTTAAAGATATATCCCATTTGTTTAGCTCTTTCAAAAGCGGATTTTAAGATATAGCGACTGTCACCAGCGAAAGGTTTACCTTCAGCTGTTTTAATGTCGCAAAATAAACGAGCAACTTTACCATGTTGTGGACGCCATGGTAAGACGCAAAGTGTTGTAGGATCTGGAAAAAGGAAAAGTTCGGAGTCTTCTATACTGCTAAAGCCCTTGATAGATGAAGCGTCGAAAGATATACCTTCATCAAAAGCTTTACTTAATTGTTTAGGTGAAATAGATATTGTTTTAAGCTCGCCTAAGATATCGCAGAATTGTAATTTAATAAATCTAATATCGTTATCTTCTACAAATCTTAATGCTCCAATTTTATTATACGACATATGAAATTCCTCCTAGTATGTTTTTAAGTGGTATTTAAAAATAATTACCCCTATTTTAAAATATTTGGTATTACCTGTAAAGTAGGTAAATTTATTTGTTTGAAAAAATAAATTATGTCAAAAAAAGTAAATACATTCACATTTAATGTAAAAAAAATAAATGTTAGATAAAATATATTGACAAATTCAGAAAATTGCTTTATATTTATGTTCAATTGTTATCGAAAGTAAATTGATTTGTGTTGTGTTCCATTAAATAAAATTTTTAAGGTCAAGATTTGTACTCTAATAATTATTTTTTAGCTCTACCACTAAAGGATAAAGAGACGGTTTTGATTTTTTTACTATATATTTAATTTAGTAGGAGGAAATTTAATGGATAACTTCAAAAATCAAAATCCATACGAACCACAAGGGTTGTATGATCCTCGTTTTGAACATGATAACTGCGGTATTGGAGCAGTTGTAAATATTAAAGGGATTAAATCTAGACAGGTTGTTGAGAATGCACTTAGAATCGTTGAAAATCTAGAACATAGAGCAGGTAAAGATGCTGAAGGAAAAACAGGAGATGGTGTAGGTATCTTACTTCAAATCTCACACAACTTTTTCAGTAAAGAAGCTGAAAGATTACATATTGAAATTGGTGAAGAGAGAGACTACGGGATTGGGATGTTCTTCTTCCCACAAAATGAGTTAAAAAGAAATCAAGAAAAGAAATTATTTGAAGTCATTGTACAAAAAGAAGGTATGGAATTCTTAGGATGGAGAACAGTTCCTGTGAATCCAGATGTTCTTGGACAAAAAGCATTTGATAGCATGCCATGCGTTATGCAAGGTTTTGTAAAGAGACCTAAAGATTGTGCAAGAGGCTTAGAATTTGATCGTAAACTTTATATTGCAAGAAGAGTATTTGAACAAAGTAATGAAAGTACATATGTTGTATCATTATCAAGCCGTACAATTGTATATAAAGGGATGTTCTTAGTAGGACAATTACGTTCATTCTTTCATGATCTTCAAAGTGAAGAGTATACTTCTGCTATTGCAACAGTACACTCTCGTTTTAGTACAAATACTAATCCAAGTTGGCAAAAAGCACATCCAAACCGCTTTATTGTACACAACGGAGAAATTAATACAATTACAGGTAACGTAGATAAAATGCTTGCTCGTGAAGACAGCATTAGCTGTGAAGCATTAAAAGATGATATGCATAAAATTATTCCAATCATTAATACAGCAGGTTCAGACTCTGCAAGACTTGATAATACTTTAGAGTTTTTAGTAATGTCAGGTATGGATTTACCTCTTGCTGTTATGATTCTTATTCCTGAACCTTGGAATAATAACAAAGCTATGTCACAAGAAAAGAAAGATTTCTATCAATATTACGCAACAATGATGGAACCATGGGATGGGCCAGCATCTATTCTGTTCTCAGATGGTGATTTAATGGGTGCAATTCTAGATAGAAATGGACTTAGACCTTCTCGTTATTATATTACAGATGATGATCATTTAATTTTATCTTCAGAAGTAGGTGCTATTGATATTCCGACTGAAAGAGTTGTGAAGAAAGATAGACTTCGTCCAGGCAAAATGCTTTTAGTAGATACCGTTAAAGGTAAATTAATTGATGATGATGATTTAAAAACAGAATATGCATGCCGTCAACCTTATGGTGAATGGTTAGATAAATATCTTGTAGAATTAAAACAATTACACATTCCTAATAAAAAAGTTGAAGAATATAGTGAAGAAGAATTAAAACGTTTACAAAAAGCATTTGGTTATTCTTATGAAGATATTAAAACAAGTATTTTACCTATGGCAAAAGCCGGAGCAGAACCAGTAGCAGCTATGGGTGCAGATAGTGTACTTCCACCATTATCTGAAACTAATCCACCATTATTTAATTACTTTAAACAATTATTTGCACAAGTAACAAACCCTCCATTTGATGCAATTCGTGAGGAAATCGTTACATCTACTTGTGTTTATATAGGTGAAGATGGAAATATTCTTCAAGAAGAAGAAGATAACTGTCGCGTACTTAAAGTTAATAATCCAATTTTAACAAGTACTGATATGCTTAAGATTAAAACAATGAATGTGCCAGGATTTAAAGTAGAGGTATTACCTATTACTTATTACAAAAATACATCTTTAGATAAAGCGATTGAACATTTATTCGTAATGGCAGATAAAGCTCACCGTGATGGGGCAAATATCTTAATTCTTTCAGATAGAGGGGTAGATGAATATCACGTAGCAATCCCATCATTATTAGCAGTTTCAGCAATGCAACAACACTTAGTTTCTACTAAGAGAAGAACATCAGTAGCTATGATTTTAGAAAGTGCGGAACCAAGAGAAGTTCATCACTTCGCTACATTACTTGGTTATGGCGCTTGTGCGATTAATCCATATCTTGCACAAGATACAATTAAAGACTTAATCAATCGTAAAGTATTAGATAAAGATTATTACGCAGCAGAATATGATTACAATAAATCTATTCTTAAGGGGATTGTAAAAATCGCATCTAAAATGGGTATTTCAACAATTCAATCTTACCAAGGTTCAAAAATTTTCGAAGCTATGGGGATTAGTAAAGAAGTTATTGATAAATATTTCCCTGATACAGTAAGTAGAGTAGGCGGAATCACTCTTGATGATATTAATAAACGTGTTCAACAATTACATTCAAGTGCATTCGATCCATTAGGATTAGATGTGGATTCAGAAGTTGATAGTATCGGTAGTCACAAATTAAGAAGTGGTAAAGAAGAACACTTATATAATCCTGAAACGATTCATTTACTTCAATATGCTACAAGAACAGGGGATTATGAGACTTTCAAGGAATTCTCTAATGCAATTCATAGAGAAAATAGAACATTAAATCTTAGAAGTATATTAGATTTTAACTTCCCAGAAGATGGTGGTATCCCTATTGAACAAGTTGAAAGCGTTGAATCTATTGTAAAACGCTTCAAAACAGGGGCAATGTCTTACGGTTCTATTTCTAAAGAAGCTCATGAAACTATGGCAATCGCTATGAATAGAATTGGCGGTAAATCTAATAGTGGTGAGGGTGGAGAAGACCCAGAAAGACTTAAAGATAAAGAAAGATGTTCTGCTATTAAACAAGTTGCATCAGGACGTTTCGGTGTAACTTCAGAATATCTCGTTAATGCAAAAGAAATTCAAATCAAAATGGCTCAAGGGGCAAAACCTGGAGAAGGTGGGCAACTTCCAGCAGGAAAAGTATATCCTTGGATTGCAAAAACAAGACATTCAACACCAGGTGTGGCACTTATTTCACCACCACCACATCATGATATTTATTCAATCGAAGATTTAGCGCAACTTATTTATGACCTTAAAAATGCAAATAAAGATGCACGTATTTCTGTAAAACTTGTATCTGAAGCTGGTGTCGGAACTGTAGCAGCTGGTGTAGCAAAAGCTGGAGCTGGCGTTATCCTTATTTCAGGATTTGATGGTGGTACAGGGGCTGCACCTAGAAACTCTATTTATAATGCAGGTCTTCCATGGGAATTAGGTCTTGCAGAAACACATCAAAACTTAATTATGAACGGTCTTCGTTCTAAAGTTGTCATTGAAGCTGATGGTAAACTTTTAACTGGTAGAGATGTAGCTGTAGCTGCACTTCTCGGAGCAGAAGAATTCGGATTTGCTACAGCACCACTTATTACAATGGGCTGCGTTATGATGAGAGTATGTAACTTAGATACATGTCCAGTAGGAATCGCAACTCAAAACCCTGAACTTAGAAAGAAATTTACAGGAAAACCTGAGTATGTTATTAACTTTATGTATTTCGTAGCACAAGAACTCCGTGAATATATGGCTAAACTTGGTGTTCGCACTGTAAATGAACTTGTAGGAAGAACAGATTTACTCAATATCAAAGAATTTGAACACAATATGAAAGCAGCTAAGATGGATCTTAGTTGTATCATAAATAATCCATTTGTAAATGAAGATGTACCTAGAACATTTAATCCAAAAGATATTTATAACTTTGAACTCGAGAATACAATTGACGAAAGAGTAATTATGACAAGAATGCAAAGTGCACTTCGCCATAGACAATCTAAGAAAATCGAGATTGATGTTAAAAATGTTGATCGTACAGTAGGAACAATCTTTGGTTCAGAAATTACAAAAGCATTTGGTACTACATTAGATGAAGATACTTATGTGATTAAATGTAATGGTAGCGGCGGACAAAGTTTCGGTGCTTTCATTCCAAAAGGTTTAACATTAGAACTTGTGGGAGATAGTAATGACTACTTCGGAAAAGGTTTATCAGGTGGTAAATTAATTGTTTATCCACCTAAAAATGCTAAATTTAAACAAGATGAAAATATCATCATTGGTAACGTTGCAATGTATGGGGCAACAAGTGGTAAAGCCTTTATTAATGGTATAGCAGGAGAACGTTTCTGTGTTAGAAACTCAGGAGCTTATGCAGTCGTTGAAGGTGTAGGCGATCATGGATGCGAATATATGACAGGTGGTAGAGTTGTAGTACTTGGAAAAACAGGTAAAAACTTTGCTGCTGGTATGAGTGGCGGTATCGCTTACGTGCTTGATGAAGATAGAGATTTATATAAGAAACTTAATAAAGAATTAGTTTCACTTAATGAAGTAACAGAAAAATACGATATTCTTGAACTTAAACAAATGATAGGGGAACATGTTGCTGCAACTAATTCTGAAAAAGGTAAGGAAGTTTTAGAACACTTTGCAGAATACTTACCTAAATTCAAGAAAATCTTACCACATGACTATGCACGCATGAGACAAACCATTTTAGAAATGGAAGAAAAGGGCATGGGTCTTGAACAAGCACAAATCGAAGCATTCTTTGCTAATACTAAGAAATAGGGGGAGCCAAAATGGGAAAACCAACGGGATTTATGGAATATAACAGAGCGACTAGCGGATGCGAAGCGCCTACTGATAGAATAAATAATTTTAATGAGTTTCACGCACCATTATCAAGAAAAGAGCAGCAAAAACAAGGGGCAAGATGTATGTCATGTGGCGTACCATTTTGCCAATCAGGTCAACCAATTAAAGGAATGGTAGTAGGTTGTCCACTTAATAACCTTATACCAGAATGGAATGACTTAGTATTTAATGGACAATGGGAAGAAGCAGCTAGAAGGCTTCTTCTTACAAATAATTTTCCTGAGTTTACATCTAGAGTATGTCCAGCACTTTGTGAAAAAGCTTGTACATGCGGATTAAATGGAGATGCAGTTTCTGTTAGAGAAAATGAAAACGCTATTATTGAAAACGCATTTGAAATAGGTCTTATCAAACCTCATAGACCATCAGTAAGAACAGGAAAACATGTTGCTATCGTCGGATCAGGTCCAGCAGGACTTGCAGCTGCGACGCAGCTTAATAAAAGGGGACATTTAGTAACAGTATTTGAACGTGAAGATCGACTAGGTGGACTCCTTATGTATGGTATTCCAAATATGAAAATTGAAAAAGGTATTATCGAAAGACGTATTGATATCATGTCACAAGAAGGTATCAAATTTATTACAAACACAGATATTGGTAAGAGACAAAAAGCAAGTAAGCTCTTAAAAGACTTCGATGCAGTTATTTTAGCTTGTGGTGCTTCAAATCCTAGAGATATCAATGCACCAGGAAGAGATGCAAAAGGTATTTATTTCGCAGTAGATTTCTTAAAATCAACAACTAAAAGTCTCTTAAAATCAGAACTTAGAGATGGTGACTTCATTAATGCTAAAGATAAAAATGTAGTAGTTATCGGTGGTGGAGATACTGGAAATGATTGTGTAGGAACATCTATTAGACATGGTTGTAAATCAGTTGTACAAATTGAAATGATGCCTAAATTACCAGATCAAAGAACTGAAAAGAATCCATGGCCACAATGGCCAATGGTTTGTAAAACAGACTATGGTCAAGAAGAAGCTATTGCGGTATTTGGACATGATCCAAGAATTTATGAAACAACTGTTAAAGAGTTTATTAAAAACGAAGCTGGCGAATTAAAAGCTGTTAAAGTTGTTAAAGTGAAATTTGTGACTGATGCTGAAACAGGTAGACGCCAAATGCAAGAAGTAGAAGGATCAGAACAAATAATAGATGCAGACATTGTCTTAATAGCAGCAGGATTCTTGGGGGCACAAAGCTATGTAACAGAAAGCTTCGGTGTTGATGTAAATGGAAGAACTAATGTAGCGACAGAGCCTGGAAGTTATCAAACAAGTGTAGAAAAAGTATTTACAGCAGGAGATATGCATAGAGGTCAATCTTTAGTTGTTTGGGCAATACGTGAAGGTAGAGAAGTAGCTAAAGCTGTAGATGAATATTTAATGGGATATACTAACTTAAGATAAAAATTCAAAAATTACTAAGAGAGTAGGAAAGTAACCACTACTTTCTTAGTAATTTGTTAAAATAAACTCTTTAAAGAATAAAATAAAGTATGGTATATATAATACGAATATACTTATATAGATAAGAAATAAATGATAAAATTCAATAAAAATATAAAAAAATGTTGAAATCATAATATAGGCGATATATAATAGGCATAACAAAATAATGATGTATAGCAAAGGCGCTAACTATATTCTGTGTATCTAACAAGATATGCAGGTAGTTAGCGCCTTTTTTGCTATTTAATTATTTCTGTTTTGCACTATCTGGGTAGAAATAGTGCATGAACATAACACAGATAACTTTTGAAAACAATTGAAGACGATTTAAAAGATTGATGGAGTATTTTAGTTAGTAAAAAATAGGAGTAATAGAGAGTAGGTAGGTGATAGACGTTGTTAAACACAGATTTAATTAGCTATTTGGCAAACCTCTCAAAAATTGAAGTGGAGGATGCTGATAAAGAAAAACTAGTATCTGAAATGAGTGCCATAGTAGAACTAATGGATGCCATGAATGAAGTTACGATTGAAGATGATCTTAATCTTAATGGTGAAGGAATTTCACTTAGTAACTTAAGAGAAGACGAAGTAGTAGAGTCTTTTAATAGAGAATTAGTCCTAGCTAATGCTTCTCATAAGAAAGATGGATTTTTCGTAGTACCGAAGATTATGGAGTAATTAGTGTGAGGAGGAAGAGTATGGCACTATGTGATATGGGCATTTTAGAACTCAGACAGATGTTAGATAGTAAAGAAATTTCATCAGTAGAATTAACGCAATATTACCTAGATAGAATTAGAGAGTTAGACAGTAAAGTTGAAAGTTATATTACAGTTTGTGATGAAGAAGCAATCCTAGCAGCAAAAAGAGCTGATGAAATCATTGCTTCAGGAAATACAAAAATGTTAACAGGGATTCCTATTGGAGTTAAAGATAATATTTGCACAAAAGATATTTTAACAACCTGTGCATCAAAAATGCTTTATAATTTTATTCCACCTTATAATGCAACAGCCATTGAAAAGATTAAAAGTCAAGATGCTGTTATCTTAGGAAAACTTAATATGGATGAGTTCGCAATGGGTGGTTCAACCCAGACCTCTTATTACAAAAAGACTAAAAATCCTTATGATATTACAAGAGTTCCAGGAGGGTCTTCTGGAGGAAGTGCTGCAGCCATGGCTGCGAAACTTGCAGTAGTAACATTAGGGTCAGATACAGGGGGATCCATTAGACAACCCGCTGCATTTTGTGGAGTAACTGGTATGAAACCTAGCTATGGAGCTGTTTCAAGATATGGCTTAGTAGCTTTCGGGAGTTCATTAGATCAAATCGGTCCACTTGCTAAAAGTAGTAAAGAATGTGCAGAAGTTTTAAATGTAATCTCAGGAAGAGATATTCATGATGGCACATCTTCAAGAAAACAAATTGATTTTACAAGTGAATTAGATTGTGAAATAAAAGGACTAAAAATAGCCTTACCAAAAGAATTTTTTGGTGAAGGTATTGACGAAGAAATCAGACAGGCAGTGCTTGCAGCAGTTAAAAAATACGAAAAGATGGGAGCAGAAATAGTAGAAGTATCAATGCCTAGTTTAAAATATGCAATCCAAACTTATTATCTCCTTTCATCTGCAGAAGCAAGTTCAAACCTTTCAAGATATGATGGTATTAAATTTGGATACTGTACACCTAAAGCTAAAACTTATGAAGAACGTATCATGCGTACACGTAAAGAAGGCTTTGGAGATGAGGTAAAGAGAAGAATTCTCCTTGGAACATATGCACTTTCAAGCGGATACTATGATGCTTATTATAAGAAAGCACTTTACCTTAGAGAAAAGATTAAAGCAGAATACGCTAAAATCTTTGAAAGCTGTGATGTAATGATTACACCAACAGCTCCTACAACAGCTTATAAAATTGGAGATAGCTATAACGATCCAGTTAAAATGTATTTAGCTGATATTTGTACAGTTACAGTAAATATTGCTGGATTACCAGCCGTAAATACAACATGCGGTTATGATAAGGACAATATGCCAATTGGTATGTCCATAGTAGGTAAAGCTTTTGATGATGCGAAGGTTCTTGGAGTAGCCGATGCATTTGAGAAAAACTTTATGAGTGTAGATCCAAGTTTATAGAAAGAGTAGGTGGCGAAGATGAGTCGTTATATTCCAATAATCGGACTTGAAGTCCATGCCCAACTTCTGACTAAAACGAAGATTTTCTGTTCTTGTGAGGTGGATTTCGGGGGCGAACAAAATACACGTTGTTGTCCTGTATGTACAGGGCTTCCAGGAACATTACCTGTTTTAAATAAACAAGTAGTAAAATATGGCGTAAAAGCAGCACTTGCATTGAATTGTGGTGTGGGGCAATATACAAAGATTGATAGAAAGAATTATTTTTATCCTGACTTACCTAAAGCGTATCAAATCTCACAATTTGATTTGCCAGTAGTGAAATCAGGAAAGATTAAAATAGAAACTGAAGATGGTGAGAAATATATTCGTATCCATCATGCTCATATTGAAGAGGATGCCGGTAAATTAATCCATGATAATATTGAAAATACAAGTTTAGCAGATTATAACCGTTGTGGCGTGCCACTTCTAGAAATCGTATCAGAGCCAGATATGTCTTCCGCTGAAGAAGCTAGAGCTTATCTAGAAAAGATAGCAGGGTTACTTCAATATGCAGGCGTAAGTTTATGCCGAATGGAAGAAGGTTCATTAAGAGCTGATGTTAACGTTTCAATCAAACGTCCAGATGCAACCAAGCTCGGTACAAAGGTTGAAATCAAAAACTTAAACTCACTTAAGGCGATTGTAAGAGCTATTGATTATGAAATTGAAAGACAAACTAAGATTCTAGATGCAGGAGATGTAGTCATTCAAGAAACTAGAAAATTCAATGATAACAGAGGTATCACACAATCTATGCGTTCTAAAGAAAATGCACATGATTATAGATACTTTAAAGAACCAGATGTTATTCCAGTTATTATTTCAGATGAAGATATCGCAGAAATTAAGCAACAATGCCAGTATTGATAGATGAAAGATTAGACATTTACACAGGAAAATATACACTTAGTAAAGCAGATGCAAAAATACTTGTAGCAGATAAATGTATATCTGATTTCTATGATGAAGCAGTTAAACATTATAATAACTATAAACAAGTGGCCAACTTCGTTATAGCAGAATTATTAAGATACATTAATGAAGGTGAATTAGATAGTAGTCAAATTCCATTCTCTCCAGAAGCATTTGCGAAACTTGTGAAAATGATAGAAGAAGATGTGGTCAACCGTAACAATGGTAAGACAATCTTAAAATTCATGGTAGACGGTGCAAAAGATCCTGAAGAAATAGCAAAAGAACAAGGATTCTTAATGAATAATAACGCTGATGAAATCGTAGAAGTAGTAGATGGCGTTGTAAATGAATTTACAAGTGAAGTAGAAGGATATCTTGCAGGTAAAGAGAAGTTATTCGGATTCTTAATGGGACAATGTACAAAACGTCTAGCGGGTAGAGCAAATCCTAAGAAAATTAAAGAAACACTTGAAGTAGCATTAAATAAGCTTAAGTAGTTCAAAAAATAAAAGTTTTAGAATTTAAAACTAAAGTATTTAGAAAGGAGAGTTAACATGGGAACGATTAGTGGTAAAGGTATTAAAAAGCAAATAGATTTCAAAAGTTTAAAAGACCAACCAGGCGAAAAGTTAACTATTGAAGCCTGTATCCATAAAGTTCGAAAAATGAGTGGATTTGCCTTTGTACTTCTTAGAACTGGTCAATATGTAATCCAATCAGTTTATGAAGAAGATAAATGTAAAACGTCACTTGATGAGATAAAAGAAGGCTGTTATGTAAGAGCAACTGGTGAAATTAGACCAGATGAAAGAGCTGGATTAGGTTTTGAATTAGGCTTATTAGAAATAGAAGTCTTAAGTAGACCAGTAGCTGAGTATCCACTTAATGTATCACATAAAAAAATAGGGTGTGGACTTGAAGCAAACTTAGATAATCGTTCAGTTGCTTTAAGAAATCCATATGAAAGAGCAGTCTTTAAAGTACAAGAAGGTGTTGTTTCAGCATTTAGGGAATTTATGGAAAATCAAGGGTTTACACAAGTTCATACACCTAAAATCGTAGCAGCAGGAGCAGAAGGTGGCGCAAATATATTTAAATTAGATTACTTTAATCAAGATGCTTATTTAGCACAAAGCCCTCAATTTTATAAACAAACTTGTGTAGCATTCTTTGATCGAGTATTTGAAATCGCTCCAGTATATCGTGCTGAAAAGCATAATACTTCAAGACATCTTAATGAATACATTGGCTTAGACTTTGAGATGGGATTCATTGATAGCATGAGCGATGTGATGGAAATGGAAACAGCAATGCTTAAATATTTAGTTTCCTATTTAAATGCAAATTGTAGTGAGTACTTTAAATTATTAGGTGCGACATTACCAGTAATTGATACAATCCCAACTATCACCTTTTCTGAAGCATTAGAATTCATTAAAGGCAGGGGTGGTAAAAATAAATATGATTTAGAGCCGGAAGATGAAGTGTTACTTTGTGAATACGCTAAAGAACATTGGAATAGTGACTTTTTATTCATCACACATTTCCCAGCTTCTAAACGACCATTTTATGCAATGAATGATAAAGATGATCCTAGATTTGCACTAAGCTTTGACTTGCTTTTCAAAGGCTTAGAAATCACAACAGGTGGACAACGTATCCACGATTATGAAGAACAGGTTAATAAAATGAAGGAAATGGGTATGGATCCAGAGGACTTTAAGCATTATCTCAATATTCATAAATATGGTATGCCACCACACGGCGGTTTAGGAATAGGTTTAGAAAGACTTACAATGAAACTTTTAGACTTACAAAATGTTAGACAGGCAAGTATGTTCCCAAGGGATGTACATCGATTAGAACCTTAAGAGATAAAGTAGTATATATGATAAAAATAGATATTTTGAGGAGGATTTAGTAATGGCAAAAGTAAATGAGATTTTTGGATGTAATGTATTTAATGAAGCAGTAATGCAAGAAAGATTACCTAAAAATGTATATAAAGCACTTAGAAAAACAATGGCAGAAGGTAAAGAAATCGATGCCTCTATTGCAGATGTTGTAGCAAGTGCTATGAAAGACTGGGCACTTGAAAAAGGTGCAACACATTATACACACTGGTTCCAACCAATGACAGGAATCACAGCTGAAAAACATGATGCTTTTATCTCTCCAACAGGAGACGGTAAAGTAATCTTAGAATTCTCTGGTAAAGAACTTATCAAAGGTGAACCAGATGCATCTTCATTCCCATCTGGTGGTCTTCGTGCAACATTCGAAGCACGTGGTTATACAACATGGGACCCAACATCTTATGCATTTGTTAAAGATGGTACATTATATATCCCAACAGCTTTCGGTTCATACGGTGGTGAAGTACTTGATAAGAAAACTCCACTTCTTCGTTCAATGGAAGCACTTAATAAACAAGCAATTAGAATTCTTGCTAAATTCGGCAAATCTGTTACAAGAGTAACAACAACTGTTGGACCAGAACAAGAATATTTCTTAGTAGATAAAGCAATGTATGCAAAACGTAAAGACCTTATTTTAACAGGTAGAACACTTTTCGGTGCAAAACCAGCAAAAGGTCAAGAACTTGAAGATCACTACTTTGGTAACATTAGAACTAGAGTAGCAGAATACATGAAAGATTTAGATGAAGAACTTTGGAAACTTGGTATCTTAGCTAAAACAAAACATAATGAAGTAGCACCAGCTCAACATGAACTTGCTCCAATCTTTGGAACAACTAACGTTGCTACTGATCATAACCAACTTACAATGGAACTTATGAAAAAAATAGCTGAGAAACATGATTTAGTATGTTTACTTCATGAAAAACCATTTGCAGGCGTTAATGGTTCTGGTAAACACAATAACTGGTCAATGTCTACAAGTGATGGTGAAAACCTTCTTGAGCCAGGTAAATCACCAAAAGACAATACTCAATTTTTATTATTCTTATCAGCTGTTATCAAAGCTGTAGATGAATATGCAGATCTCTTAAGAGTATCAGTTGCTAGTGCAGGAAATGACCATAGACTTGGAGCTAATGAAGCACCACCAGCAATCATTTCTATGTTCTTAGGTGATGAACTTACAGACATTCTTGAAAGTATTGAAAAAGGTGAAGAAGCACATGATGCATTAAAAACATATATGGAAACAGGTGTAGATGCACTTCCTAAATTTGCAAAAGATACAACTGACCGTAACAGAACATCTCCATTTGCTTTCACAGGAAATAAATTTGAATTCCGTTCATTAGGTTCTACAGCATCTATTGCTGGGCCAAACATTGTACTCAATACAACAGTTGCAGAAGTTCTTGAGCAATTTGCAGATAGATTAGATGGTGCAAGTGATGTAGAAAAAGAAGTACTTGCCATCGTAAAAGAAACAATGGCAGAACATAAACGTATTATCTTCAATGGTAATAACTATAGTGATGAATGGGTTGAAGAAGCTGCTAGACGTGGACTTCCAAACCTTAAAACATCAGTTGATGCAATTCCAACATTCTCAACAGAGAAGAGCATTGCTTTATTCGAAAAACATGGTATCTTCTCAAGAACAGAAGTAGAATCTCGTACAGATATCTTATTAGAAGGTTATGCTAAAGTAATCAATATCGAAGCATTAACAATGTTAGATATGGCTAAAAAAGAGATTTTACCAGCTGTATTAAAATACAACAAAGAAGTATTTGAAACATTAAAAATAAAACAAGAACTTGGCTTAAATGTAAGCGTAGAAAAAGAACAATCTTACGGGGCTAAATTATCAAACCTTACAGAATCATTAATGAGTAAGATTGATGAATTAGAGCAAGTATTACTTGATGCTAAAAATCATGAAGAAGTATTTGATCATGCTAAATATTATAGAGAATATGTATTTGAAAGTATGCAAACACTTCGTATGGTAGCAGATGAATTAGAAACAATGGTATCTGCAACTGAATGGCCATTTCCAACATACGTAGACCTACTCTTCTACGTATAATCACATAGATACTCCAAAAAAGGCGCCGCTACTCCCGGCGCCTTTTTGTGTGGTGGGGATGTTCCTACTACCACGCAAAAGAATGTTACATATCCTAATAATTAGTGTATTATTTATCGTTTTAATAAAGTCATTAATTTTTATATCATCTGCTCTATGACCTCTAGGGAAGATGGTACGATTAGATTTTAGAGCACCAAGATAGTTATTAAACCCTATCTGAGTTGAAGCATTAAATAATGCCCCAACTATCAGCTAAAACATAGCCTTTGTTAACTGGATGTGGTAGCTCTTTTAATAGGTTTGCAGCTATTTCTATTTTACTGGACGTATCTTTTTGATAAAGCACAATGTCATATGGGAGCACAAAGTCTCCACATCGAAGCATAACAGTAACAAACTGATGTCCATATACTGTTTTTCTTTTTAAATGGGAGTTATGAAATGAATAACCTTGGATGAAGAAACGCAAAAAATAGTCTTATGCCTTAATAAGGAAATACCACAAATGAGCTATTTTAGTAAAAATAGCTATACAGCAAAATTTAAGAACGAACAATGTGAAAATTGTCCACTATGTAATCAATGCCCGAGCAAAAAAGAAAAAAAGGGCTATAGTGTTAAGTTTAGCAATAAAAGTTATAGTAACAGTAAGATTCGTGAATTAATGCAAACAAAAGAATATATCAAGCTTACTAACAAAAGGGCTGGTGTAGAAGGCATTCCTTTAGTCATTCGAAGAAAATATCAAGTAGATGCCATGCCAGTTCGTGGCCTTTTGCGCTCAAAAATAGTGTTTGGCTTTAAAATTGGAGCATATAACCTCAATAAACTGCTAAGATACCTTAAGAAAAAAGGTATCTTAACTTCTGATACAATTTTAAGTATAGCGATATATACATTTATTGGTAAAAAATTAAGTGCAATAGACGATGAAAATAAATGTAACTATAATAAGACTTCAAAAACGTTAGTTTTTGGAATCTAATCACGTTTATTTATAGAAAGTTATTTACAAGGAAAATTTCCTAGACAAATCTTTTGTGAAGCAGGATTCGATGTAACAATATTAGGAACAAAACGCTATGAGCAAGCAGCACATCGTTGGTTAAAAGTTTATAATGTGTAGTTTGAAATTAATTAGCACATATCGTTAATATAGTATATTCTAGAAGAAAAAGAAGAGGTACTAAGTAGGCCCCGATGTACAAAAAAACATGGTATAATTAAATGGAAGACTAGACTTTAAAATAAATAAGAGACAGAGGAGAGAATTATGACTGAAGCGGTAAGGATATTAGCAATTGTATGTCCATTTATCTTTTTAGCTGGATTTGTGGACGCTGTAGCTGGTGGTGGTGGAGTTATTTCATTACCAGCTTACTTATTTGCAGGATTACCTGCACATATGGCAGCGGGAACAAATAAGTTATCAGCTGGATTTGGGACGATTATGGCGGCATTTAAGTATTTGAGGATGGTAAAGTAAAACTAAGAATAGCAGTATTTGCAGCGGTAGGTTCTGTAGCTGGAGCTACCATTGGAACCAATTTAGCTTTGTTCATTAGTGAGCAGTTATTAAAAGGTTTAATGTTAGTAGCTATTCCATTAGTAGCTATCTTCCTGATGATGCAAAAAGGAATGGGTAGTGAAAATGTAGAAAAAGAAATGTCAGTTGTGAAGCAATCTATATTAGCTACATGCATTGGATTAGTAATGGGATGTTATGATGGCTTAATAGGGCCTGGAACTGGAACATTTTTAATTCTATTATTCTCAGCTGTAATGGGACTTGAATTAGTGACTTCATCAGGCTGTGCGAAGGTGTCGAATTTAGCTTCTAATATTACTTCAATGATTATTTACACTTTAAATGGAAAGGTACTATTTTGGCTGGCATTACCAGCAGCAGTATGTGCTATGTTAGGTGGATATGCAGGTGCTCATTTTGCCATCAAAGGTGGGGCTAAAAATGTTCGCTATGTGATGTTCATTGTTTTAGCACTACTATTTGGAAAGACTATAATGGAGATTATATAGGCGAAAAAGGCTTTAATGAGTATTGATTTAATTTTATAAGAACAATACATAAACGAAATACCACTAAGAGAGTAAAGTACTTAGGGGGATTTTTATACTTGAAGTATTATTTTGAAAATATTGACTATTATAATGAGAGAATTTATTATAAAACTAAAATGTAAGGAGCAAAATGAGATGATAAAAAGCTTATAGATAATAGATGGCAAATGAGTTTTCATCAGGGAACTATCATGAAGGACTAAAAATAGATATGTTTAAAGGGCAGAGAAAATGAAGATTAACTAAAAAGAGGTTGTTACAAAAGTTTATTTTGTGGCAACCTCTTTTTATTCTAAGTCTCAAAACCAATGAGAATGCCTTTTCGTTCAGCATAATAGCTACAAAGGCCACTGGTTGGCATAATTTCGATTTTACTAGTTGGAAAGGCTAATTGTACTTTTTGAGCAATATAATCAGCTAGTTCTGGGGCGAAGCAGTGAGCAATAATGAGTCGTTTACCATTAAAGCCTCTTGCAAATAATTCTTTAATGGCTTTATCATAAGCAGTCATTTTACCGCGGCATTTTTGCAATACGTCTAAAGTACCCTCTTCAGTAGTTGTACCTAATATTTTTATACCTAGAATACCTGCATAGTGCCTTGTAATTTGCTTACACGTCCATTTTTGATGAAGTTATCGAGGGATTGAAGTACAAAGAGTAAATGCGTGTTCTTACGGTAATTTTCTATGCTTTCAACGATTTCATCAAAGCTCATAGAAGCATTAATATATTCAGTAAGCTTTCTAACGATAAGGGTAATTTCAGGTCCAGCAGATTTAGAATCTATAACATAAATTTTGCGTTCAGGATAAAGTGTTTTAAAGAGATCTGCTGCTATCTGTGCGCTATTATAACTGCCAGATAAACCACTTGTTATAGTAATAGCGAATACATATTCAGATTTTTCATAAGCACTAAGCCATGTCTGTGGGCTAGGTGCAGCGCTGCCTGTTTTTCCGTCATAGGCATACATTTGAGCCATAAACTTTTCTATATTAAGGTTAAAATCATCAACAAATTCAGTTTCGCCCACATCAAGTTTGAGGGGAGCCCTTGCAAAATCAATTTTATTTATAAGTGTAGGATGCTCTAAACATGTAAGGTCACATCCAGAGTCAACAACTATTCCGTATTTCATAAAATCCTCCTAATGGTCATGTATGATACTTTTAAGAAACTATAAAAATTGTACTATGAGAGGAGAAAGTGTTACAATTTACAAAAACGGTCAAAATGTAAGTAAATTTGAGCATTAAGTTGGGAGGTAATATGAGACAATCAGAGGGTGGTACAAATCTTACAACTAGGAATCAATATATTAGAATGCATATAGCAAAGACATTAATTCATTTAATGAAGGCAAAAAGTTTAGAAGCTATCACAATCACTTCTTTAGTTAAGGAAGCTAATGTATCACGAATGACTTTTTATAAATATTATAAGTCTAAGATAGAAGTGCTTTCAGATTATATGTATGAATTAATGAATGCTTATATGGAAGATACGAAGCAAAAAACGGATATTGGTGTATTCCGTGAACTGAAACATATTTGTCATTGTTTTACATTCTTTAAAATGTACAGTGAGGAAATTACAGTTTTAATTGAGGCCAATATGTATGCTGTTATTATTGACACATTAAATGATTATATGGATACTTATGTATTACCAATCTTTCCATATTCAAAATATGAATTATATTATTATGCAGGTGCATTGTGCAATACCTATATAAAATGGATAAAATCAGGCATGAAAGAAACACCCGAAGAGATTGCTACATTAATATATAGACATCTGGATACAAAGAAATAGGAATATGTTATAAAATTAACGAATCCATTGATACACAAAGGATATCGTTAATTTTTTAATTAGTCTCAAAAGTATTGACCACCGTATAAAAGTGTACTAATATTTCTTTATAAGAAATAGTGTTACAAATAGTGAAATAGCGGAGGCGTTAATATGAATCATATTTTAGATAAATTTTCATTAGCAGGGAAAGTAGCAATTGTAACAGGAGCAACTAGAGGATTAGGTCAAGGGATCGCAGTGGGACTCGCTGGTGCGGGAGCAGATATTGTAGGTGTGGGCACAAGCAATTTAGATGAAACGAAACAAAAAGTAGAAGCATTGGGCAGAAGATTTGTAGAGATCAAAGCGAATCTTATTTCCCAGGAAGTAATTCCTCAAATTGTAGAGGAGACTATTAAACAATTTGGAAAAGTAGACATTTTAGTTAATAATGCAGGAATCATTAGGAGAGAAGATGCTATAGATTTTACTGAAGAAAATTGGGATGATGTAATGAACATCAATTTAAAAACCACATTTTTCTTATCACAGGTAGTGGCAAAACAGTTTGTAGCACAAGGTAAAGGGGGAAAAATCATTAATATTGCTTCTATGTTATCGTTTCAAGGCGGCATTCGCGTACCATCTTATACGGCTAGCAAAAGTGCTGTAATGGGGATTACAAGAGCTATGGCAAATGAATGGGCTGCATATAATATCAATATTAATGCAATTGCACCAGGCTATATGGCCACAGATAATACTGCTGCTTTAAGAGGAGATAGTGAACGTAATATAAGCATTTTAGATAGGATTCCAGCTGGACGTTGGGGAACTCCAGAAGACTTAGCGGGAGCAGCAGTATTTTTAGCTTCGGATGCAGCAAATTATGTGAATGGATTTACATTAGCCGTTGATGGAGGTTGGCTAGCAAGATAGAAAACAAAGAAGAAGTTGCTTATTGTGTAGTGCAAAGCAACTTCTTTTTTTACACCTATTTTACAGCTAAAGGACTTGTGTTGTATTGGAAAAATAATTACTATATAATCAAGCTTAGAAATATGATAGAAAATTCAGAAGTAAAGGGGCTAGAAAAATGGCTAAAGCAATATTACAGACAGTAGACCGTGCTTTACAATTATTAGAGATTGTGGCAGAACATCCTGAAGGCGTGATGGCTAAGGAATTAGAGGAATGCATGGAGCTCAATAAAGTAACGGTACATAGATTACTAGCAACTTTAGAAAATAGAGGCTTCATTGAGCGTGATGGAAATGGATATACAATGGGTATTAAAGTCGTAGAATTAAGTAGTATGAAACTTAACAATGTAGAACTTAAAACAGAAGCAACACCATATTTAAGAAAGCTTGTAAAAGAATTAGGCCTGCCAGTACAAATGGCAATTTTAGAAGGTCAGGAAGCAGTATTTATTGATAAGGTAGAAAGTTTAACAAGCCTTAGAATGTATTCGCAAATAGGTAAAAGAATTCCTGTGTATTCTTCAGGAGTAGGAAAGGCTTTACTTTTACAAAAAACAGATGAAGAGATATTAAACTTACTTTCAAAAATTCAATTTACACAGTTCACAAGTAAAACTTTAACTTCGGCTGAAGCGGTACTTGAAGAAATTAAGCAAGCAAGAATAACAGGTTATGCAGTAGATCATGAAGAACATGAAGAAGGTATCGTCTGCATAGCAGCACCTATTTATGACTATAGAGGTGAGATAATTGCAGCCATTAGTGCAGGGGGAAGAGAAGGCGTATTTAAAGGTAATTGGGGTCAAGAAAGCATTCAAATTATTAAAAATACAGCCTTAGAAATTTCAAAGAGATTAGGTTATAGAGGGTAGCTTTGAAATAGAAATTTAGGATTGATAATAGATATATAATAGATAGAGTATGGGAGTAGATAAAATGAAAAAAGATTTGATGTATAGTCTTACAGTATTATTTACAGTTGCCAATGGTATACTTGGTGCAATGACAATCGGGATAACGGAGCTAATTAAGTATTCTGGGGATGATACAGTAAATTTAGCAGAAGAAACGATGAGTATAGATCCAAATGTTTTAGGAGATATGCACCTTGTTGGATGTAGTTTGAAGGCTAATAAGGGATGGATATTTGTTATTTTAATGTGCATTGGAATTATTGCTTTTATAACTATGAATATCTATGATTATCAACAGAAAAAATCTATAGATAAAATATAGGACAATATAGAAATAAGGATAAATAGTAAGAAAAGAAGATTTTATGGTTGGATAGTACATGAAGTCTTCTTTTTTATATTAATAACCTATAAAGGTGGAGGGTTTGCCAAAGTATGAATAAGTGAGTTTTTTATTTTGCGAAAAATAAAAATATAATAATAAAAACGAATAAAAACAATATTTAGATTGTTTAAATAAATAGAATAATGTAGAATATTTAGTGTAAAAATATCATAGTCGTTAATTTAAGACTAAGTTTTTCCAGCAACAATAAGTTGTTCTAAATAACCTTCTATTTTAGAATAGGTAGTTTGTCTTAAGCGTTTTTCATGCAAAGCCAACTTTCCTATTCTTTGAACTAAGTTAGAAAACGTCTTGTAAGTATGTAGAGTGATTCTTTTTAGTGTATAGAATTGACATAAGTCTACAAGCAGTAATGTATAAAATCTTTGCATACTTACGCTTCTACCCTGACTTTTAAGTATGCTTTGATCTACACTATCATAAAGTGGCATTGTAAGTAATGTTCCTAGAAGTTTCCTATAAAGAATTGCTTCTACATATTTAGTTTTACCTACATGCATTTTATCTAGGGAAAGGGTGCTTTTTGGAACCTTAAAAAGAAGTTCTATTTGCCATCTCATACGATAAAGTTCTGTAATAATAGATGTATTAAGGATTTCTTTGCTGATGTTAGTAATCATAAGATTCCAGTGTAAAAACTGACATTTGTATGCATCGATATCGGCACCATTATTTTGTATAATAGCCTTTCTGATACATTTAGTTGCAATATCATCAGAAAGTTTTACACCTACTAAGCAGACTTTAGCTTGTTATATTTTGCGGTTCCAATATAAATATCTTGATTAATAGAATCTTTACTTTGGCTAAGAAGTTCTTCTAACTCCAGTTGTGCATAGATAGCATATCTTCATCTGCAACTTGATTTGGTAATGAAATAGTTGTTACATCTAAAAGTTTCACATCTGAAAAATAGTTGAGTAATAATGATTGATGATTTTCTAAAGCATTCACATAGATTAAAGAAAAAGCTTGTTTCAATAGTTCTTGTAAACAAGGTATACATTCATTGAGTCTTTTAGAAATAGCTTGTTTACTTAAGGATACACCATTTTGAAACAACACATTTTTCAACAATCACTTCTTCGGTGATATTCTTTGAATCTAAAAGTCATAAAGACATTGCTTTTGTAAATGTCTCAGGTAGAAGTTTAGAATGACGTTTCATAAAACTAGTTAATTTTTAAACTTTTTCTATAAAAGATGGTATAAAAAGTATAAAAAGTTTAAAAAGTTTAAAAAGTCTAAATACTAATCTTGCGATATACATGGGAAATCTCTTAATCTGAGTAGTATTAGACTATAGAGGTTTCCTATTTTTATTGAATTTATTACTGGAAAATTTTGTTTATAAATTAACGCTTATGGTAAAAATATTTAATAATGTGAGGTGTGATATGATTGATATTCAGGGAGTAACCAAAATTTACAAGGGGAAGAAAGGAACTGAGATTGTAGCTAATGACAACATTAACTTAGTAGTAGAGGAGGGGGAAATATTAGGATTATTAGGTCATAATGGTGCTGGAAAAACAACATTAGTTAATCAAATACTTGGATTAGTAAAACCAACTAAAGGAGAAATTAAAGTATTAGATCATTCTATTGTAAAAAATCCTGAAATGGGAAGATTTTTGTGCTCCGTTCAACCACAAGCGCAAGTTCCTATAGGAGAATTAACACCTAATCAAGTAGTTGCTATCATGGGAAAAATGAGAGGTGGAAGTATCGAAGAAGTAAATAAAGAACGTGATAGATTATTTGAAGCATTAGACATTGAACGTTGGGCTAAAGTTGAAGGAAGACATTTATCTGGGGGAGTAAAACGTTTAACAGCATTTTGTATGGCTGTTATTCAATCAAAAAACGTCATTATTTTAGATGAACCTACCAATGATGTAGACCCTGTAAGAAGAAGATATTTATGGCAAGAAATTAGAAGACTTACCCAAGAAGGTAGATCAGTTATATTAGTTACACATAATGTTGTAGAAGCTGAATCTGCTGTAGATAAGGTTGCTATTTTAGACAGTGGTAAGATGATAATACAAGGAACACCAAGTAGCATAAAAGAATCTATGACAAATAATTTAAGGCTAGAATTTACAACATTAATACCTCAAGACCAAATTAGTTTACCAAGCTGGATAGTATCATCTCGGTTTGAAGGAAATCGTATGTCATTAGCTATGGAAGAAAAGAACGTAACAAGAGCTATTGAATGGGCACGAAGTGAAACGAGTAATGGCGAAATTACAGACTATTCATTATCAGAAGTTACACTCGAAGATGTATATGTTAAATTAACAGAGGAAAGAGAGGGGAAAAATCATGAGTTACGCAAAACAATTTAAGTATGTATTTAATTTACAATTTATTAGATGTGGTGGCACATTAACATTCTTTATGTTAATTCATATTCTTTTTGCATTAGGAATTGCTATTGGTTTTACTTATTTATACGCAGATATAGATCAAAGTAGTGTACTATTTTTAGCTACAGGTGCACCTACAATGATTTTAATTATGATAGGGCTTGTTAGTTTACCTATACAAAATTCAAATGCTAAAGTAGAAGGTTATATTGATTTTTTACGTACATTACCTGTCAGAAGATCAGTTATTATATTAGTAGATACATTAATTTGGTTATGTGTTACATTACCAGGAATTATTATTTCAACAGTATGTTCTCATTTTATTTTTCATCCAGGGTATGCTATTTCATGGACAATTATCCCAGGCTTTATATTAACAGCATTAACTTGTATTGGTGTTGGATATGGATTTTCATATGCATTTTCACCTCAAGCAGCTATGTCATTATCACAAGTTATTGCCTTTGGTTCGTTAATGTTTTCACCTATTAATTTCCCTATAGACCGTTTACCAGGATGGCTTCAAGCTGTTCATCATGTACTTCCAATTTATTCAATGGCAGAAGTTTTACGTAGTTCAATGGCATGTACAACATTTAGTGTTAATTCTGTTCATTATATTAGACTCATTATATGGTGTGTCATTGGATATGGTGGTGCAATTTATGTACTTAATAAAAAATAGGAAATAAAAAAAGGAGAAATAATATGCGAAAAATTGCAGTGGTTGGAGCCGGTGTAATGGGAGTAGATCTTGCTGCAACAGCAGCGTTTTATGGATATGAGGTTATATTAAAAGATAAAGATGAAGATGTTTTAGAAAAAGCTAAAAAGATTATGAAGAAAAATATTAGACAATATCGTATGTTATCTAATGAGCTACAGACATGGGATTCTAAAGATATTATGAGTCGAATAAGTTTTACAACAGATTATACAGGTTTTGAAAATGTAGAATGGGTAATTGAAAATGTAACTGAAGATATAGAAGTAAAGAGTAAAGTTTATAAAGAACTTAATGAAGTATGTTCACTCGGTACATATTATGGTGTAAATACAAGCTGTATTTCAATCACTCAGATAGCATCATTAATGAATGAACCAGATAAAGTGATTGGTATGCATTTTATGAATCCAGTTCCATTAAAAGAAGCAGTAGAGACTGTTATTGGTTTTCATACTTCAGAAGAAACAATAAATGAAGCAAGAATGTTATTAAATAGTATGCAAAAGAAATTAATAAAGGTAAATGACTTCCCAGGGTTTGTTGCTAATAGATTATCTCATTTATTTATGAATGAAGCAGCTTTTTTAGTACAAGATCATGTAGCAAATCCTGAGAATATAGATGCTATTTTTAGAATGGGTTATGCCCATAAAATGGGGCCATTAGAAACAGCGGATCTTATTGGGTTAGATACAGTTGTAAATTCTTTGGATGTATTATACAAGGAGTATCAAGATCCTAAGTTTAGATGTTGTCCATTGCTTAAAAAGATGGTAGCAGCAGGATTATTAGGAAGAAAGAGTGGTAGAGGTTTTTATAAATACTAATCAATTTATAAAAGGGGAGTCAGGCATTGAAATATGTTAAATGTGTAGTATGGGATTTGGATAATACTTTATGGGATGGAACTTTGTTAGAAGGGGATGCAGTTTCCTTAAAGCCAGGAATAAAAGAAATATTAAAGACATTAGATGAACGAGGAATTTTGAATTCAATTGCTAGTAAAAATGATTTATCAGATGTAATGCAAAAATTAGAAGAATTTGAGATAGCACATTACTTTTTAGTACCTCAAGTAGGATGGGGAGCAAAATCCACAGCTATAGCACGTATAGCAGAACAGATAAATATCAATAGAGATACGCTAGTATTTATAGATGATCAGCCATTTGAAAGAGATGAAGTAGCAAGTGTATATCCTGAAGTAATGATTGTGGACGCAATAGATTATAAAGAGCTAATTAATATGGAACGTCTAAATCCTAAAGTTATTACAGAGGATAGTAAGAGACGTCGACAAATGTATTTGGAACAAGAAAAACGTGTATATGATGAAACACATTATGAAGGAACATCTATAGAGTTTTTGGAAAGCCTAAACATGGAGATTAGAATTTCTAGAGCCCAAGAGTATGACTTAAAAAGAGCTGAAGAATTAACAATACGTACTAATCAATTAAATTCAACAGGTATTCAATATGGATATGATGAATTAAAAGAATTGCTTGATGTGCCTAGTTATGATGTATGGGTATGTGAACTTACAGATAAGTATGGAAGCTATGGAAAGATAGGATTGGTACTTGTAGAACACATAGATAATAGGAGTATTATTAGATTGCTATTAATGTCATGTAGAACTGTTTCAAGAGGAGTGGGAACTGTATTACTTTCATTTTTAATGAAACGTGCTAAAAGTGCACAAGAAGTTCTGCAAGCAGATTTTATAAGAACAGATCGTAATAGACAAATGTTGATTACATATCAATTAGCTAATTTTGTTCAAAAGAAAAAGGAAGATAAGAGAATCTTATTTGAAAATGATTTATCTATTATTCAAGAGTATCCACCATATATAAAAATTATTGTTGATGATGAAAGAAAAAAATAAGTTTAGGAGGAGTATAGAATGGAAAACTATGAACAAGCACGTGAAAGCATAAGGAACTTTATTATAGGTAATATGGATGTGTTTGATGAAGATATTACATTAGCGGATGATGATAATATATTTGAAAAAGGGTTTGTGACTTCAATATTTGCAATGCGTTTATTAGATTTCATTGAAGATGAATTTAAGATTGAAGTAGCAGATGAAGATATTAATTTAGTTAACTTTAGTTCAGTACAGCAAATGGTAAAATTAGTAGAGAAAAGCGAGGGATAATATGAAAAGCATTTATGAAAATCCTATTCTAATAGAAGCAGAAAAGTTCGTAAATGAAGTTTTAAGACCAAATGCAAGCAAGTTTGAAGAACAAGGCTATATAGATAATGAAGTAATTCAAGAAATGGCGGAGCGAGGATTTTTAGGTGCCATTTTGCCGACTGAATATGGTGGACTTGGATTAAATGCATTAGACTATGGTTACTTTACTGAGATTATAGGAAAAGCATGTTGTGCAACAAGAACATTATTAACTGTACATACATCACTAGTTGGGGAAACAATACTTAAGCTAGGAAGTTCAGAGCAAAAAGAAAGATATTTATATGATATTGCACAAGGAAAAAAGATAGGATGCTTTGCACTTTCTGAACCAGAAACAGGAACAGATGCAACTGCTGTAAAAACGACATATCGAGAAGAAGAAGATGCATATGTAATAAATGGCTCTAAAAAATGGATTTCATTTGGTGCATTAGCAGATATATTTTTAGTAATCGCTGCAAATGAAAAAACTGTTACAGCGTTTATTGTAGAAAAATCAATGCAAGGTATTAAAGTAGAACCTATGAAAGGTATGTTAGCAGGTAGGGCGGCTCAGATGGCGCATATTACATTTGATGAAGTTAAAGTGCCTAAAGAAAATGTTTTAGGAAGAATAGGAGCAGGATTTAATTTTGTTGCAAATACAGCATTATTTTATGGACGTTATAGTATTGCATGGGCAGGGTTAGCACTTAGCGAAAGAGCGTTAGAAGAAATGGTAACTTATTCGAGAAAACGTGAACAATTTGGAAAGAAAATAGGAGAATTCCAATTAGTAAGAGAAATGATTGCAGATGCAGTTACTAAAGTACATGCGGCAAGAAGCTTATGTATTCACGTTGGGCAGTTACGTAATGAAAATCATAGAGATCAAGTTATGGAAACTAATGTTGCTAAATACTATACTTCTAAGATAGCAAATCAAGTAACAGCAGATGCAGTACAAGTATTTGGTGGAAATGGATGCTGGAATGAATATGCACCTGAGCGTTTATTTAGAGAAGCAAAAGTATTAGAAATTATAGAAGGAACATCTCAAGTACAACAGATGATGATTGCTAATTATGGATTACATAAATATTATAAGCACTAATGGGGGATATGTATGCAAAATGAAAAAAGGAATTTAGTTCAAGTTCTCTATAGTGTAAAAAAGAGTAGGCAGAAAATTTATTTTTTAAATGCTAAACAAGAAGTTAATGGTATTTCGTATGAAGAATTAGTAAATGAAGCAAAAACGTGTCTTATTAAATATCAACAACAAGGACTACAAGCAAAGGATTATGTATTAATACAGGTAAGAGATGAGAAAAAGTTCTTTATTACATATTGGGCATGTTTAATGGGGGGAATGATACCTGTATTACTTCCATTTATTAATAATAAAAATGAATTTTATAGATTATTTAATGTATGGCAACAGATTCAACAAGCATGGTTAATCACAGATGATATTAAGTATCAGCAAAAGTTAGAACAGTATGCTACCAAAATTAATGAGCCTATTTTAGAAGATATATTAAAGAAACTTGTTAATCCATTTGAACTACCAAAGTGTGAAGGTGAGTTAAGTGAATATAAGTTAGATGAACAAGATATAGCGCTCATTCTTTATTCATCTGGATCAACAGGAGAACCTAAAGGAGCTATATTAACTCATGGAAGTATTTTAGCTAACATGCGTAGCTTTATTTCAGCATTACACTTAGGGAAAGAAGATGTTTCTCTTAATTGGTTACCTAATACACATATATTTGGACTTATAGGATTTCACTTTATTCCTATGTTTTTAGATATTAATCAGTATCAGATGACAACCAATTTATTTACTTTAAATCCACAATTATGGTTATCAAGTGTTAATAAATATCGTGCAACATATTTAGCAACATCTAATACTGGATTAAAAATTTTTAGAGGTATATGATGTTAAAGCAGCAGAATTAGAACAGTGGGATTTAAGATGTATAAGAAGCATAGTTATAGGCGCTGAGCCTATTTCATATAACATTTGTGATAGCTTTTACAATGTGTTAAAGAAATGGCATCTTAGTAGAAAAGCATTAGCACCAGGATATGGTTTAACAGAGATGACTATGGCCGTAGCAATTAGGCAGTTAGGGAAGGATTTTAAAAGATACATAGTGGATAGAAACAAACTAATTGTAGGCAAGTGTATTCAAGAACGAGATGAAGAGAATGAAGAAACTGTTACATTTGTTGAATGTGGAGAAGTATGTGATTGCTGTGAAGTACAGATAACTGATGATGAAGAAAAAACATTAGCTGATGGATTTGTAGGACATATCAAAGTGAATGGACCTTGTGTTATGCAAGGTTATTATAACAGTAATGGTGCAATAACCAGTGCTATTGATGAGAAAGGATGGTTGGATACTCAAGATTTGGGATTTATAGATAACAAACATCTTGTGATTATTGGTAGACAAAAAGAAATGATCATTATCAATGGAGTAAATTATATACCTAACGATATTGAAAAGCTTATAAAAGAATCAACACAAACTGGGGAACTTGAGCACTGTATAGCGTGTGGTTATTTCGATGAAGAAACTGGTGCAGAAGAGCTGGTAATTTTTATAAAGTATGATACTGATAAATTCGAGTTTATAGAGTTAGCTGAGCATATTAGACAAACTGTCCTAATTTCATTGGGAATAAGGCTAAGGTCTGTTGTTAGAGTAGATGAGATTCCACAAACACATACAGGTAAAGTGCAAAGATTTAAGCTTATAGAGAACCTGAAACAGGGAAATATCTGTGAAATAGATAAGTGTAAAAGTGAAAAATTAATAAAACTAGATAAAAAAGAAAAGTTAAATGACATAACATATGTAAAGGAAATTATTAGACAAGAAGTTAAAAAGATGGTCTTAATATCAGAAGTTAGTGATGATGAAAACTTTTTTGATTTAGGTATAGATTCATTTAGACTAGTTGAATTTCACAAAAATATACAAGAATGTTTAGGTATTAGATTGGCCGTCACAATATTACTTGATTACCCTACTATAAATACTATATCTGAAAAAATAGTGTTAGATTTAAATGAGAAGAAAAATATAGTAGTTGGGAAAAAGAAAAGTAGGACAAGTAATAGTGCAATTGCAGTCGTAGGAATGGCATGTAGATTTCCTAATGATGTAAATTCACCAGAAGCATTTTGGAATATGTTAGAAAGTGGGATAAATCCTATTACTGAAATTCCTGATACACATTGGAGCAGAGATGGAAAGATTAAAAATGGTAGCTTCTTAGAAAATATTGATCAATTTGATCCTCTGTTTTTGGTATTTCACCTAAAGAAGCAGAAGCCATGGATCCACAGCAACGAATTTTGCTAGAGATGACCTGGGAAGCCTTTGAAGATGCGGGCATTAATCCTAAAAGTGTAGGAAATAGCAGAACAGGTGTATTTGTAGCTATTATGCAAAATGATTATGCTTACTTAGGTAAAAAAGTAGGTAAAGGATTTGGGGCATATTCTGTTACAGGGACTATGCCAAATAGTGCAGCTGGAAGGCTTTCATATGTATTCAATTTAAATGGACCTTGTATGGCGATAGATACTGCATGTTCATCATCTTTAGTAGCGATACATCAAGCTATGTTACAACTTAGAACAGGAACTTGTGAATCAGCAATAGTTGGTGGAATTAGTATACATGCAGATTCAGATATGCAAGAAAGTTTTGAGTCATTAGGTGCATTATCAGATACTAATAAGTGTAGTAGTTTCGATGAAGATGCGGATGGTTATGTAAGAGGCGAAGGTGGAGCAGTATTAATACTAAAAAGATTAGATGATGCCATAGAACAAAAAGATGATATTTGGGGAATCATTCGAGGCGGTGCAGTAAATCATAACGGTCATAGTGGAGGACTTACTGTTCCAAGCGGATTAGCACAAAGTAAAGTAATTACTGAGGCGTTAATGGATGCTGAAGTTGATTCAAATGAGATTGATTATATAGAAGCACATGGTTCAGCAACTAGACTTGGAGATCCTCAAGAATTAAATGCATTAGGAAATGTATTTGGTAGTAGAAAAGAAACATTATATGTAGGAAGTATTAAATCAAATATAGGTCATCTAGAAATGGCTTCAGGTATGGCAGGTATATGCAAAATTTTAGTATCAATGAAATATGGTAAATTACCAGCTAACCTTCATTTTAAGCAAGGAAATAAGTTAGTAGATTGGACATCACTACCATTTAAGGTAGTTGATAAAACAATAGAATGGCCATATAAATCAGGTAAACGAATAGCAGGAATAACTTCTTTAGGATTAAGCGGGATAAATGCACACTTAATTTTGGAAGACAGAGAGAGTTTGCATAATATGGATGTAAGTGAAGAATCTATAGAACAAATTTGTACTATTTCGGCAAGAACAAATAATGCACTAAAAGAAAATATACAACAATTAATTAGCTGGTGTGACAAGCCAACTACTTCATTAATTAGTTTATGTAAGTCATTAAATATAAGTAGAGCACAACTTGGATGCCGTTTAGCCATTCAAACCAATAGCATAGAAATGTTAAAGGAACAATTAGGTAAGGCGATAAAGAAGGACATTAATAATCAAGGAAAATTAGATAAAGTAGTCTGGCTATTTACAGGACAAGGATCACAGTATAGTAAGATGGCTTATGAGTTATATAAATATAGTGCAGCATTTAGAAATCAATTAGAGAAACTTGATCAGCTTTTTAGTCCATTTATTAATAATTCTATTATTAAGCTTATTTATGAATTAGATGAAAGCTTACTTGCAAAACATAGCTATGCACAAGCTATGATTTTCTCAGTACAAGTATCTCTTGCGGCATTTTTAAAGGTACTAGGAGTTAAGCCAGATTTAGTTATTGGACATAGTATAGGGGAATATGCAGCAGCTTATGTTGCAGGAATAATGGATTTAGAAACAGCAGTAAAAATGGTTGCTACACGCGGAAGAGTTATGGATGAAACTAAAGTAAGCGGAAAAATGGTAGCATTATTAACTGATTTGAAGATAGCATCAAGCTTAATAGAAGAGTATGAAGATGTTTCAATCGCAGCAATTAATGCACCTCAAAATGTAACTATTTCAGGTGGTTTAGAAAGTATAAAAGCTGTTAAGAAAAAGGCTAGAAAGGCTCATATATTTGCAGAAACCTTGAGTGTTTCAAGTGCATTTCATTCCATTTTAATGACTGAGGATTCTAAGAAATTAAAAGAACAATTACAAGGAATTAAATTTTCAAAATCTCAAATTCCTATGATTTCTACTGTGACAGGAAAAGTAATAGATACAGTAATAGATGAAAGTTATTGGGAAAAACATCTTGTAAGTACAGTAAATTTTGTACAAGCAATTGAGACTTCTACAGAGTTAGGTGCAACGGTATTTCTCGAAATAGGTGCAACAGCAACATTATGTGGATTAGTAGCTCAAAATTTACAAGATGATAAATATATGATGTTACCTTGCATACGCAAAAATGAGTCAGATTATAAGCAGATATTAACAAGCTTGGGTTGGTTATGGGAAAAAGGAATAGATATTAAGTGGAAGGAAATTTATAAAGATCATAGGGTAGAAAGAGTAGAAAACTTACCACATACATCTTATGAGCGAAGTAGAGTGTGGCTAATAGACGAAGGCATCAATAAGCATATGATGGGGAGTGATAGCTTAATGAAGGAAGAACAGCTAAGTAGTGTAATTAAGAATAAGTTAAGGGAATTAATTTCACAAGTAACAGGAGTTAGTAAGGAAACAATTACAGATGAGCTTAATTTATTTGCATTAGGTGTAGATTCACTTATGCTAGTGCAGTTAAGTAAGAGAATTAATGCACAGTATCAAGTAATGATTCCTGTAAATGTATTCTTTACTACATTACATACAATTAATGCGATTCTTGAGTATGTAAGTGAGAAAAATCCTAGTGTATTAGAATATACAAATCAAGTAGAAGTAAATAAGGTACAAGAAAATAAAATTGAAGTGAATAAACCACAAGTAAATAGAACGGTTTTAAGCAAAGTAAGTAAACCTGTAGAGCAACATAAAGCAAGTATACCTGTGATTCAAAATACATCAAATAGAGAATGTGATGATTTACAAAGTATTTTCAAGGACCAGTTAACAATTATAAAACAACAATTAGCACTTTTAGGAAATACAAATTTTGAAATTCAAGATAGTATCCAGTTAGAACAAATAACAAATGAAGAAGTAGCCATTACACAAGAAGAAACTGAAGTGAAACATATTCCTACTTCTGAAGTAAAAAAGGGTACGGATGAAGGTCAACTTATGGCAAGCGCATCAAGAAATATGCAATTTGCTAGTGATGAATTAACACCACAGCAACAGAGATTTTTAGATGAATTCATTACAGAATATACACAAAAAACAAAGAAATCTAAAGCATATTCTCAAGATAATAGAGCACATTTAGCTGATTGGATTTCATCTCTTAATTTTAGTACAAGCACAAAAGAAATTGTATATCCATTAGTGTCAGACCACTCTAAAGGATCTAAATTTTGGGACATAGATGGAAATGAATATATTGATACAGCAATGGGTTATGGAGTTGGATTCTTTGGCAATAATGCAACATTTATTAATGAAGCAATTAATGAACAAATTAGAGAAGGGTTTGAATTAGGACCACAAACAGATTTAGTAGGAGAGGTTACTGATTTAATTTGTGAATTAACAGGATGTGAAAGAGTTGCATACTGTAATACTGGTTCAGAAGCAGTTATGGTTGCTATTAGATTAGCTAGAGCTGTAAGTAAACGAGATAAGATTGTACGTTTTATTACATCATTCCATGGAAGTTTTGATGGGGTGTTAGCAGAAGCTGAAGATAGTGGCAGTAGACCGATGGATATAGGTATACCACAATCTATGGTAGAAGATACAATGGTTTGCCAATATGGTAGTAGAGAAACATTAGAATTTGTAAGGGCACATGCGAATGAACTGGCAGCTGTATTAGTTGAACCAGTCCAAAGTCGTAACCCAAGTTTACAACCAAAAGAATTTTTACAAGAACTTAGAGAGATTTGTACAGAATATGGCATAGCAATGATTTTTGATGAAATGATTACCGGCTTCCGTATTGAATTAGGTGGTGCACAAGCTTTCTTTGATATTAAAGCAGATATGGCGCTATATGGAAAATTAGTAGCTGGAGGTATGCCTATAGGCATAGTTACAGGATCTAGTAAATATCTAGATGCAGTTGATGGGGGATATTGGTCATTTGGAGATGAGTCAATGCCAATTGTACCAACTACATTTTTTGCAGGAACATTTTGTAAACATCCATTAACAATGGCAGCCTGTCGTGCAGTATTAAGAAGACTTAAAAAAGAAGGAAATCAACTTATTGCTGAAGCAAATAGCCGTACAGCTCGATTTGTAGAACGAATTAATGAGTTCTTTATGGAAGAAGAAGTACCTCTACATGCTGTAAACTTTGGATCTATGTATCGTTTCGAATCTCTTGTTGCAACTAATATGCCATTACTTGGTTTAGAATTAAACTTATTATTTAAGTTAATGCAAAATAAGGGTGTATATGTTTGGGAAAGACGTACATGTTTCTTCTCTATAGAGCATACTGATGAAGATGAACAAAAGATATATGATGTAATATATGAAAGCGTAAATGAACTTCGTCAGGGAGGATTTGAATTTAAGGTTTTGGAAGGTTTTACACCAGAATCTAGTAAAAAAAAAATAGACAAGAGTCAAGGCTAAGTTTATCTGCAGAAGAACGTCGTATATATGTGTTATCTAAGTTAAAAGGTGGTAATGAAGCTTATCAAATATGTGGAGATATACAGCTTAATGGAACACCTAATCTCACATTGTTTAAAAAGGCTTTTGAAAAAATAACTACAAATAATGAAATGTTAAGATGTAGTTATCAAATAAAAGATGGAGAGCTAGTTAGATCTATAGCAAACGAGATAGAAATTGAGGTTATTCAAGGGAATCTAAAAGAAGAGTCAAGAGAAGAATTTGAGAAGAGATGGCGCAAACCATTTGATTTAGCTAAAGCACCTCTTTGGCGTTTAGGAACGTTAATAGATGAGAATGGTGAAAATCATTTCCTATTTAATTTTCATCATATAATTTCTGATGGAACATCTATAGATATTATAATGAGTGAATTTGTAGAAAGTATAAATGGTAGGGAGTTAACGAGCGATAAACGTTCATATTGCGACTTTGTATATGAGGAAAGTGCAAACTTAAAATCAAATGAAAGTAAAGCAAAAAAAGAATGGTGGAGTAGCGTATTGACTCCCCTACCAAATCCTTTAAATTTACCATATAAGGGTGTACGTCCAGAAGTGAATGATTTTAAAGGAGATACAGTACATTTCACAATAGAATCAGATACATTAGAAAAATTAAAAATAAAGGCAAGAGAGCAGAGAACAACTACATTTATATATTTTTTAAGTACATGGACTACTTTCTTAGGTTGTTTAGCAGGCCAAGAAGATTTTTGTATAGGTACGCCATGGGATAGAAGAAATGATGGAGAATATGATCAAACGGTAGGGATGTTTGCTCAGAGTTTAGCATTACGAGTACAGCCAAAGCAAACGCAATCATTTAAAAGCTACTTAAAAGATGTAAGAGAGATGTGTACTAAGTTATATGAACATGCAGATTATCCTATGGAAGAGCTTTTAGATGAATTAAAAGTACCAAGAAATATTAATAGAAATCCTTTATTTGATACGATGTTTATCTATGAAAATGGACATATGCAAGGAGTTGAATTGGGTGAAGTTAAAGGAATAGTAAGAGAAGAGAAAGGTACTTATACTACATTTGATGTATCTCTTGAAATGTCAGAAGAACTAGGAAAGGTATATTGTACAATTAACTATTCAACACACTTATTTAATAAGGAACAAATTGAAGAGTGGATTGTTTGGTATAAAACCTGATTAATCAAGTGTTAGATGATAGTGAAATTATATTAGGAAAGTTACAGTATCTTTCAAAAGAGCAACAAATGGAATTATTGGAACAAGGGCAAGGAATTTCACCAAATGTAGAAGGAATAACGGCAAAAGGGCTTATTTCAGATGCATTTGAGAAATATAGTAATGAATCTGCTATCTGGTTCGAAAATAGAGAGATGACCTTTGCAGAATTAGAAGAACGCGTTAATGTACTTGCTAATTATTTGGTAAGTAAAGGTGCAAAATCTGGACAAGTTGTTGCTATGTTATTAGAACGTACACCAGATTTAATTGCAACATTATTAGCTATACAGACTATAGGAGCTACATGGTTACCATTGGATATAGCCTTTCCAGAAGAACGATTAAGTTATATGCTCCAAAAAAGTCAAGCACAGTATTTAATATATAGTAGAAAAGGAATATTAGGTAACTTCAGAGAGCTTGATATAGTAGGCATAGATATTAATGATGTTCAAGAGGTGCCTAATATACAAGAAGTTAATTATGAAAGTAAAGTAGTTGATATAGCTTATGTTATTTTTACATCAGGATCTACAGGAAAGCCTAAAGGTACAGCTATCGAACAAGGTGCATTAGCTAATTTTATAGTAGGAATGAAAGAAAGTTTAGAGTATCAAGAAAAGGGTAGAATTGCATGTATGACAACGGCTTCTTTTGATATATTCCTACTAGAAACAGTATTTTGCTTAGCACATGGAGGGTGTATCGTTTTAGGTAAAGAAGATGAGGTAATTAACCCAGAAAAAATTGCAAACTTAGTATGTGCAGGAAACGTAAACTATTTACAAATAACACCTACGCGATTACAACTTTTATGTACTAATAAAGAGGCGAGCCGTAAAGTTTTACAGCATATTAATACATTAATAGTTGGTGGCGAAGCATTTCCAAATCATCTATTAAGTACATTACAAGAGTATAAGAATTTAAGAATATTTAATGTATATGGACCAACAGAGACATGTATATGGTCTGCTTGTAAAGAGCTAACTTATTCTCAAGATGTAACAATAGGATTGCCTATTGCAAATACACAAATTTACATTTTAGATGCACGTAAACAATTAGTACCTAATCTTGTAGAAGGTGATTTATGGATTGGTGGGAAAGGTGTAGCAAGAGGATACATAGGGGATGCTAACTTAACTAATGAACGATTTATAAAGAATCCTTTTGGTGAAGGCAGAATGTATTGCACAGGGGATAGAGCAAAATGGGAAAATGGTGAATTAGTATGTTTAGGAAGAGCAGATAACCAAGTAAAAATAAGAGGATATCGTATAGAACTTGAGGAAATTGAACAGGTAATCAAGAATTATCAAGGCATTAGTAATGCAGCAGCCAATATTTATGAATTAACACCAGGTAATAAGATATTAGTTGCATATTTTAGTAGTGCTGAAAAAGGAAAGATAGAAGTTGAAGAAGTTAAAGAATGGCTAAGAAGCCAATTACCAGATTATATGGTACCAGCTATACTTATGGAAATTCCAAAGATTCCTCAGACATATAACGGAAAAGTAGATAGAAATGCATTACCTGTCCCAGAGAGAAAAGAAGAGATAAAAGAGGACATAAGTAATCCAATAGATAAAAAATTAGTAGCTATCTGGAAAAGAATATTAGGTGATCAAGATATAGCATTAAATGATAATTTTTTTGATATTGGAGGAAACTCATTTAACTTAGTTCTTATGCAAGCAGAACTTGAACAAGACTTTGAAGGAATATTTGAAGTAACAGATTTATTCTCTAATCCAACAATCATTAAGCAAAGACAATTTATTGAATCTAATATGAAAAATGATAGCCATATAGGTACGTTTAGTATAAGCCCAGAGTGGATAGAGATAAATAACGGAGAAGAGGGCTGCTTACAAGTTGCATTAGAACATAAACTAAATCAAAGTATGCAACAAATAGGTAATACATATCACTTAAATGTACAAGGAATCATAGGTGCATTATTTGCGGTTTGTCTAAATAAAGTAGGAAATATGAATATGTTACCAGTATGGTTTAGTAATCAAAATGGGGAATTAGATCTTGTTTCTTTTGATTTCAATGCATATGAAACGTTAGATGAAGTGTTTGAAGAAATACATAAGGTTAAGCATTATACACTTGCAAATGTAGATATTGTATTAGATAAATGTGAAGAAATTAGAGCCTGTACTGTATTAAATGAAAAAGAAATGGCAGATCAAATGAGTGATTACTTTGACATTATGATAGGCATAGATAAGCAGCAGGAAAATATAGTATTTAAATATAGCAATCGATTAAACAAAGATGCATTAGAACAATTTATAGGTCAATTTATGAATTTACTATACAGTATGTTTAATATTAAGGAGGAAGATTATGAATAAAGTTACAATCATATTTCCTGGCCAAGCATCCCAATATGTTGGAATGGGAAAAAAATATTATGATAAATATGAGTCAGTTCGTGAAAGATTTGAAGAAGCATCAGAAATATTAGGATTTGATTTAGCTAAGCTATGTTTTGAAGGACCAACTAAAGACTTAGTACAGACACAAAATGCACAAGTTGCCATTTTTGTATTAAGCTTTGCTATGTTTGAAGTTATTCAAAAAGAGGAAAATGTACAGGCGGATTATTTAGCAGGGCATAGTCTTGGTGAATTATCAGCATTAGCTGCATCAGGAGCTTTCAGTTTTAAAGATGGTGTACGTATTGTCTATACTAGAGGACAAGCTATGGCAAAATGTACTCAAGGTGGAATGAGTGCAGTTACTAAATTATCTGTAGATTATGTTTTAAACTTATTAAAGGAAATAGATTTAGAAAGCATGAATGTAGAAATAGCTAATTATAATGCACCTTATCAAACTGTATTAACAGGTAGCAAAGAGGGACTCAAAGAAGTAGGAGAATATCTTACAAAATCAGGAGCAAAAGTAGTTAGCCTCAATGTCAGTGGTGCATTTCATAGTAAATATATGTTAGGCGCAGCTGAAGAACTTAGTAAAGTTTTAAATGAAGTAGAAATAAAAGAAATGAAGATACCGGTTATGTGTGGCCTAGAAGGAAGACTTTATACAAATGATGATGATATAAGAGAGGCACTTATTAAACAATTAACAGGCCCTGTACATTGGAGTACAGTAGTACAAAAATTAGATGAATTAGGAACTAAATTATGGATAGAAGTAGGACCTAAGGATGTATTAAAGAAATTAATTAATCGTAACATAGAGCAAGTAGAAGCTTATGCTTATGAAAAAGAAGAAGATTTAGAAGGTATTCAAAAAGCATTAGCGCGTATAGAAGAAGTGAAAAAACAAATGCCAAATTTAATAGGATTATGTTTAGGGGCAGCAGTGGCAACGCGTAATACAAACTGGGATGAACAGGCATATACAGAGGGAGTAGTAAAACCTTATAAATCAATTACATCTATATTTGATCAAGTAGCAAAAGAAGATAGAAAACCTAATGAAGTGGAGATGAGACAAGCATTAGAATTATTAAAACTTATCTTTGATACAAAAGGAGTTTCAGTAGAAGAACAAAAACAACGTTTTAAATCAATTCTAGAGTACTCAGAGAGTGAAGCATTATTTCCAGAGTACGAATCACTAAAAGAGGAGTGAGATAATGGAAAAACGTCTGATGAAATTAGAAAGCTTAAAACTTGATGATTTATCAGCATGTAAATTAAATGTTAAGAGCAAAGTAATAGAGAAAAAGGTAGTAAATAAATCTAAGGCAGTTGCAATCATTGGAATGAGTGGAAAGGTTGGAAATGCAGAAAACTTAGAAGAGTTTTGGAAACTACTAGTAAAAGGTAAAGAAGGTATTGGCTCACTCTCAGAAGATCGTAAGGAAGATTTAGAGAAGCTAGTTGCTGCTAAGGGAATAACAGAAAAATTAGATGAAGATAATTATTTAAAAGAAACCTTTTTTAAAGATGTAGCTGGGTTTGATTGTAGTTTTTTTAATATTGCTCAGCAAGAAGCTAATCACATGGATCCTAATCAACGTATCTTCTTAGAAACAGCATGGCATGCATTAGAAGATTCAGGATATGGTGGAAAAAGTATTAAGGGAAGTAATACAGGTGTGTTTGTAGGATTTTCTTCAGACTTTGGAGAAGAATATAAACGCGTTTAGAGACATTAACCCCAGAGGTACCAGACATTGCAATTGCAGCTAATGTTAAATCTATTATCGCTAGTAGAATAGCATATTATCTTGATCTTAAAGGACCAGCATTATTAATTGATACAGCATGTTCATCAGGATTGGTTGCAATGTACACAGCATGCCGAGCTATACAAAATAATGAATGTCAAATGGCTTTGGTTGGGGCAGTCAAATGTGATTTGGTACCACTTAAAAAAGAAGCAGGATTAGATATCGGTGTAAAAGATATTAAAGAGATTCAAGCACCAGATTTACATACTAGAACATTCGATGAAAGATGTGCAGGAACAGGTGGAGCAGAGGGAACATTTGCTTTTGTATTAAAAGGATTAGATGATGCAATGGCAGATGGAGATGACATAAAGGCTGTTATATTAGGTGGAGCAATTAATCAAGATGGTACTTCTAATGGCTTAACATCTCCAAATGCTAATGCCCAAGAAGAACTTATTGTAAGAGCTATTAAAGATTCTAATGTATCAGCAGAAAGTATTAGTTATATAGAAGCACATGGAACAGCTACCCCATTGGGAGATCCTATAGAAGTCAAAGGCATTCAACAAGCATTTAAACACTTTACAAATAAAAAGCAGTTTTGTGCGATTGGTTCATTAAAAACTAATATAGGTCATCTTGATCATGCTTCTGGATTAGGAGGCATCGCAAAAATCATTTTAGCAATGCAACATAAAATGATACCAGCCAGTATAAATTTCATGCAGCCTAATAGAAAGATTAACTTTGTAGAATCACCAGTTTATGTAAATACTCAAACTAGTATTTGGGAGACAAATGATACTTTAAGAGCAGGTATTAATAGTTTTGGTTTAAGTGGAACGAATTGTCACTTGATTTTAGAAGAAGCACCATCAAAGAAAAATGAAAAAACACATGACGCTGAAGAAAAAGCAATAGTATTACCATTAAGTGCAAAATCACTATCTGCATTAAAACAATTGGCTATTAATTATAGTCAATATTTAGAAAATGAACAGGTGGATTTAACTGATACAGTTTTTACAGCAGCTAATGGGAGATTACATTATGAGGTACGTCTAGGCGTGGTATTTAATAGTCGCAAAGAATTATGTAAAAAACTTAGAGCGTTTGTTAGGATGGATGAAAATTCATTACCTATAGAAGGTATTTACTTTGGGCGTCATCGTATTGTTGCCAGTGAAGGAAATAAAAAATATGAGTATGATTTAACAGAAGCAGAAGCTCAAAATTTAGAGATAAATGCTAAGATAGTATTGAGAGAAAAAGGCGATAAACATATGGAAGAAGTTCTAAATGAATGGGCAAAGAGCTATGTTAAAGGTGCAGATTTAAATTGGAGAGTACTAACTAATAATCAAGAACAACATCGTATTTCATTACCAACGTATCCGTTTGAGCATGTGCATTGTTGGGGAAAGGTTGGCAAGAAAAGAGAATACCAAAGTAAATTGACAACACATCATTTATTAGGAAAAGAAATCGCTAATGTAGTAGGTCATAAAATTTACGCAGGTGACTTTTCAACCAAGTCTCATTGGGAACTAGATGAGCATAAAATCAATAACCATGCAGTTTTACCTGGAACAACATACGTGGAAATGTTGGTAGCAGCAGGATTAAAAGAACAAGGAGATTTTCCACTTACCTTTACTAATATTATGTTTGGAGCACCGTTTACAACAGTAGGTGATGAAATACGTAAGTTACATACATTAATAGAAGACGAAGATGGAAAACGAAGATTTAGATTTGTAAGTTCTACTGTGACAGATGAATGGATTCAACATGGTGAAGGTGTATTTATAAATAATGTAAATGAGTATATGAAAGCACCTAAAAAGGTAGATTTAGCAAAAGTAAAAAATAGTTTAAATCAAATTATGCCAGTAGAACGAAATGATGATATAAAAAGAGGACTCTATTTAGGCAAAAGATGGGATGAATGCTATAAAAATGGATGGATGAACTCAGAACATACTCATTTCTTAATAGAATTAGCTGTACCAGAAGAATTTCAAGAGGATGCAAAGAAATATTATATATATCCTTCATTAATGGATGTAGGAATTAATGGTGCGAATAACTTTATGAGTGAAAGTGAGCTATATCTACCATTATCTTATGGAAAATTAACAGTATACAATAAATTACCTAAGCGTGTATTCTTTGAAATCACAAAAATAAAAGGTGAAAAAGGCGGGAAAACACAAGTATTCAATGTAAATCTATATGCACCAGATGGGGAAATTGTAGTAGAGGTAACGAACTACTGTATTAAATCAACTTCAGATAGTAATTTATTTAAAGTAGATAAGCAAAGTGATTTATATGGATATAGTGAAGTTTATAAATTAGAATCAGAAGTTACAAATTATAGAGAAGTAGAAGGAAAAACTATTGCATTTATTGGAAAGGCACCTAGATTATTTAATGAACTAATAGAAGTCTATAAAGGACGTAATGAAATAATAAAAGTGCCTTTTAAGACAAGTGATGATCTTGAAGAGCTTGTAAATCAAAAGATAGATATAGGTATTTTTGCATGGACACCATCTGTAGAATGTGATTTTACAGACGAGGCACTTATTAAGGGCTTTGAGTTCATGAAAAATGGTTAGCGTTACGTCTAAAAGTAAATGAAGGTTTAGTGTTATTAACACAAAATGGAGTATTTACAATGGAGGATAAAATAATTCATCCAGGACAAGCAGCATTAAGTGGTTTTAATCGTACAATGGAAAAAGAATTAAGTCATATGCCATTAAGATGTATAGACTGTGATAAAGAGGTATCTATAAGTTTATTAGCTAATGAAATAGTAAATAAGGATAGAGCAGGATATATAGTATATAGGGAAAATAGAATGTTTGTACCACAAATTGAAAATAATACTTTATCTCAAAAGGTGGATAAATTAGAAACAACAGTTGATGGTGTAATGATTATCACTGGTGGGACAGGAGAATTAGGAAGAACAATTGCTAAGGCTCTAGCTAGTAATGGAATTAATAAAATTGTATTATTTGGAAAACAAAATGTGCCAGATGAAGCTGAATGGGATTACATTAAAACTGATAGTCAAGATGAGAAGATTAGTCAGCGTTATGAAGATTTCTTAGAACTAAAAGATAAGCTAGAAGTTTTTAAAGTACTTCCAGTAAACATGAGTAATGAAAATGAAGTTTTAGAAGCATGTGAGAAAGTAAGAAGTCAGTATGGGCCAATCATCGGTGTAATGCATTTGGCTGGTAATGTAGGAGATGGATTTATAATTAATAAATCTAGAGATGTGTTTGATAATGTTTATCAACCTAAGGCAAGTGGTGCGTGGTATATGCATAAAGCTACATTACAAGATCATTTGAGATGGTTTATTAGTTTTTCAAGTATAGCAACGTTAGATATACAACCAGGACAAGCTGATTATGTGGCTGCAAATATGTTTTTAGATGCGTTAGCACGATATCGAAAGAGTATCAATTTACCTGTTTGCAGTATAGAATGGCCAGCTTGGAGAGAAGTTGGTATGGCTAAACGTATGAATGCTGTAGATGAAGAAGAATTATTTATACCAGTGAATACGGATGAGGCGATTAAGTTATTGATGAATATATTAGTCATGGATGATAAAATGCCAGCTGTTATTATGCCAGGGAAAATGAAGGTTGTAGCGCCTGAAACTAAAGAAATAAGTCATAAGGTGTGGCAAGAAGATGAAAATGAAGTGGTGCTTGTAGGAGTGCAAGAACCTGATGAAATTGAGTTAAATATTGCTAGAATTTGGGCTAATACACTAGATATGAATCAATTTGATATTGAAGATGATTTTAATAGTTTGGGTGGAAATTCACTTCTTATTTCTCAACTATTGTCTGAATATGAAAAAGTTTATCCAGGACAAATGGAAGTAGCAGATTTATTTACGTATTCAACAATTGGTGAACAAGCTCAATATTTAAGACAGAAAGGCAACCCTGTTCAGGAAGTACAGGTTAAAAAAGTTAAAAACGATGAACGTAATCAAAATGATAGTAGCAAAGATGAAGCAATCCAAAAGGAACAGGATTTAGATGAAATACTAGAACTTGTAGCAAGTGGCAAGATGACAATAGAAGAATCAGCTCTAAAGGTATTTTTGAAATAAATGTTCAATCATAGTACAAGCTAGCAATATAGGGGGATAAAGTATATGGAGCAAATTAAAAAGTATATATTATCACAAGTGGCAAGACAGCAGTTATCGAAAGAAGAAGCGAAGCAATTTATTATGAAGCTTAGCAAAAATAGTCAAGAACAATATGAGGATATTGCAATTATTGGTATGGCTGGAAGATTTGCAAAGGCATCTAACTTAGATGAATTTTGGACATTACTAGAAAAAGAAATTAACTGTATTCGAGAATTTCCTAAAGAAAGAGTAAAAGACTTCGAAGTTATTATGCAAAATCCTTATTATACGGAGTTTATGGGGTGTAAGCAACTATCTAAAAAAGAGATGCAAGATGTTCATCAATTAGGAGGATACTTAGATCAAGTAGACAAATTTGATTCAGCATTCTTTGGAATATCCCCTAATGAAGCAACATATATGGACCCAAATCAACGCATAGCTTTAGAGGTAGCATGGGAAGCTATGGAAGATGCAGGATATGGTGGAGATGCTTTAAAAGGAAGTCGAACAGGTGTATACATTGGACGTGATGGAACAAACTATACTTATTACAAACAATTTTCAGAGCCAAATCAAATGCAGCTTACTGGATCTTGGGAGAGTATATTAGCAAGTAGAATTTCTTATCTTTTTGACTTTAAAGGACCATGTATGTTAATCGATACAGCATGTTCTGCTGGACTTGTTAGTATACATATGGCTATTCAAGCTATTAGAATAAAAGAATGTGATATAGCTATTGCTGGTGGTATAAATTTAATGCCTACAGGAGAAATTAAATCACAATATGCTTTAGGGGCTAATATGGCGAATGTAGAATCAGGAGATGGTTTCATAAGAACCTTTGATGATAGAGCTCATGGTACTGTTTGGGGAGAGGGGGCAGGTATGGTTGTACTTAAAACCCTTAAACAAGCTATAGAGGATGGGGACAATATTCATGCAGTTATCAAAGGAAGTGCAATTAATAATGATGGTTGTACAAATAGCTTAACTGCACCAAGTGCAAAAACACAAGAAGAGGTTATTTTAGATTGTTGGGAAAAGGCTGGTATTTCACCAGAAGCTATCTCATATATTGAAGCTCATGGAACAGGGACTATATTAGGAGATCCTATAGAAATAAAAGGTATAACAAATGCGTTTAGGCATTACACAAAGAAAAATCAATTTTGTGCTATTGGTTCTTTGAAAACTAATATGGGGCATATGGTAGCTGCTTCAGGGGTGGCTTCTTTGATGAAAGTTGTGTTGTCATTGAAGCATAAAGAAATTGTACCTACTATTAATTTCAATAAACCTAATACTTATATCAATTTCATGGAAAGTCCCATTTATATAAGTGATAAAATGCAAAAATGGGAAGCTGTTGAAGGAAAGAGATATGCAGCAATTAACTCATTTGGATTTAGTAGAACCAACTGTCATATGGTAGTAGGAGAAGCACCTGAACAAGTAAGTGAAAATGGTAATAAACCATATTATTGTTTGACCATTAGTGCAAAAAATCCAGAGTCATTTAAAGCATATTTAAAGAAATATATTACATTTATAGAAGAAACAAATGAGTCTCTCATGAATATTTGCTATACATCTAATATTGGACGTGGTCATTATGCATATAGAGCGGTGTTTATAGGTTCTACAAAAGAGGAAATGATTAGAGGTATAAATAAAGCATTAACATTAGAAAACCTTAACTATACAGGTAAACAAATATATATAGGATATCATAATATTGTTAGTGACAAGAAGAAGTTATTAGAACAAGGTGATATAAGTGCCAGGGAGTGCAAAAATCATAGTGAATTAGCTATGTTTAAATTAAGTGATTATTTACAAAAGGGATATCCACTTGAGCAATTAATGGAGGTATGTAGGTTATATATAGAAGGTGCAGAAATTGATTGGTATAAATACTATGAAGATGAAAAATGTAAACGAGTATCTATTCCAACCTATCCTTTACAAAAAACAAGATATTGGGCAAATCCTAAAATAACACAAGTTAAAGGAAGCATTCAGGCTAATTTACATCCATTAGTTCATCATGAAATAGTTGATAAGGCGTTTGATTTCTGTTATGAAACTACTTTTGAAGTAGAAAATCAGTGGGTATTATCAGATCATCAGATAAAACATCAACCTCTTGTTCCAGGAACTACATATTTGGAAATGGCAAGATTTGTGGGAGAACAAATATTAGGACAAAAAGAAATGGTCTTTAAGGATGTCTTTTTCTTAATGCCACTTATGGTAACTAAGGGAGAACATGTATTAGCAAGAATAAGAGGAAAAAGAATAGATAATGGACTCCAATTTAATATTGAAAGTTGTAATGAAGAAGGTCAATGGAGACCACATACAGAAGGAAAAATATTTAAATTAGAAGGTGAACTGCCTAAATTAAATAGAGATTTAACATATTTGAAATCACAAGGAGAGAAAGAAGTAATCTCATTTGATGAAGAAAGAGATACAACAGTATTTAATTTTGGAGAGCATTGGAATAATGTAACAGCATATTGGAACATTGGAAATGATGTATTAGTACAACTTAGAATTAATGATAAATTTAAAGATGAGTTAAATATATTAGGCTTACATCCAGCAATGTTAGATAATGCTATTAACTTCACTAGTCAAAATACAGGAGAAACATTCTTACCATTTACTTATAAGCATTTTGAATATTACAATGCATTACCTGCTATTTGTTATAGCTATATCCATTTACAAGAGAATAAAGATTTAAGTGGAGAAACAATGACTTATGATGTAGATTTATTAGATGAACAAGGTAATGTTGTTGCTAGAGTAACTGATTATACAACTAAAAAAGTTCATAATGTCGATTTTGGACAAGCAATAAATGAATCAGAAGTATTACAAATGAAGTGGCAAATTAAGAAAGAAAGAAGCAAGAACAAGTAGCAAATAATAGTAAGTGGGCAATGATTAGTAGAAGAGGAGAAAGAAGTCAACAGCTTACAGAAGCATTAGAGAAAGCTGGAGTATCTCTTACAAATTATTATTTAGAAGAAGTAGGGGATAATGAAAAGGTATTTGCTCCAAATGAAGAGGGGCTAAATAGTATACTAGATAGATTAGTAGAAAATAATGAAAAGGGTATTATTTTTGCAGTAGATTATACTACTACTGATGAAGAGTGTACGGAGATAATGAATTCTAGTGCAGCTTTAAATAAAGCAAAAATGTTAGGAGTAGATGCATTATTTAAAGTTTATAAATTAGTTATGGAGCGTCGTATAAAGTTAACAGCAGGACTTAAGGTCTTAGGTAGAGAAACTTGGAAAGTTGATGGTAGCGAGAATTTATTTATGCCATTATCAGCAGCAACCTTATCATTAGCAGGCGTTATGGGACAAGAATATAGTGCCTTAAAGGTAGATCAAATAGAGATAGCTAATGGTATAACTATGGATGAAGTAGCAAAAGAATGCATTAATTACAGTGGCGATGGACTTAGAGCACTTCGTTTATCAGGAGTTTATGAACAAGTTATTGAAGATTATACATTTGAAGGAGAAAGTAAGTTTGAAGTAAAGACAGATGGTGTATATGTTATTTCAGGTGGCCTTGGTGGAATAGGGCTTTCAATTGCTGAGCGTTTAACAGAACGAGGAAAAGTTAATATAGTTCTGTTAGGTAGAAGAGAGATTGCATCTGAGGATAAGTGGTTAGATGAATCTACTAATACTTCAAATAAAATGATGAAGACATACAGTAGACTACTAAATATTAAGAGAAAAGTTAATACATTACAGTATCAAGTAGTAAATGTAACTAATAGTGATGATGTAGTGAATTTAGGTAAAGAATTAAAAGTTAAATATGGCAAACTTCTAGGTATTTATCATGCTGCTGGTGTAGCCGGAGAAGGTTTCTTAATGAATAAAGAAGATAATAAGTTCTTACAAGTTACCCAGCCTAAAATAAATGGTGCCATGAATTTATATCTCTTAGTAAGAGAGGAAAAAGAAAGTTTCTTGGCATTATTCTCATCTATTACAGCACTTACAGGTGGTGAAGGACAAGGAGATTATTGTGCAGGTAATGCATTTATGGATGCGCTAGTGAATTTAGGTGAAGAAGAAGGTTGCAATGTATGTGCAGTTAACTGGCCAAGCTGGAATGGAAGTGGTATGTCTGTAGATTTTGATATAGATGAAAGTCAGAATTTATTTAAACATATTGAAATGCAAGATGGTCTAAATCTATTAGAAAAATTTATTGCAGAGCCTAGACGTCTCGTTATCCCTACTCAATTTAATGAAAAAGTTTTAAAGAATGCAAAAGAAGAATTACCTTTTAAACTTGGATTAGATATTGAGAAGAGATTAGAAGATATTGAAGAAAAAGCAGATAATTCAAATGGAGAACAAATAGAAGTAAATATTACAGGTTTAGCTAATTTAACTGAAACACAGTTAAAGATAGGTTATATTTTTTCAATGGTATTAGGTGAATCTAATATAGATGCGTATACGAGTTTTCAAGATATGGGAGGAAACTCATTAATGGCAACAGAACTTATTAAATTGTTAGAGGAACAATTTAATGGGGTAGTAGATATATCAGATTTATTCTCTTACCCATCAGTTGCCGAACTCTCAGAATTCATTGATGGAAAATTAGCAGAAAATAATATAGAGGCAAATGATAATAATGAAGATGTTATTTTTGATAGTGAACTAAGAGAACTTATTAAAGGTGAATTAGGTGAAGCAGAACTAGAAGCTCTATTGATGGATGAAGGGAGCGAAGTATAATGCCTGATGAGAAGATAGATATAAAAAAAGAATTATTACACTTTCTTTTATTAAAAGTTAAAGAGAAAGAATTAGCTCCTGAAATTGTTAAGCAATTTTTAAAAGAAATAAATAAGGCTGCAGATACGCCTAAAAAACAGGAAGAACAGAAATCAGATGATATTGCCATAATAGGAATATCATGCAGATTTCCAGATGCAGATTGCCCAGAAGAATTCTGGGACAATCTGGTGTCTGGCAAAGTATCTATTGGTACATTTCCAGAACAAAGAAGAGAAGATTATGAGCGTGTTGGTCAAAAGACTAAGGGAACTTTAAAAGGAGGATATTTAGAGAGTGTAGATAAATTTGACCCAGAGTATTTTAATATTCCACCGGCTGTGGCATTAAATATGGATCCGTATCATCGTATAATGCTAGAGATATTTGTTGAAGCGATTGAAGAGGCTGGATATTGTCGAAGTCAAATCAAGGGTAGTAATATGGGTGTTTTTGTTGGAAATGACCATTCTCATCGCTTAATGAATTCATATTTATCTTATCTTTCTAACACTGATTTTACAGCGATAATGGGGTCATGGACAGGTGTTTTAGCTAGTCGAATAGCGTATCTTTTTAATTTAACAGGGCCAGCATTAGTAGTTGATAGCGGTTGTTCATCTAGCCTTTTAGCGCTTGACCATGCTGTAAAAGCATTAAAAGAAGGTGATTGCGAAACAGCATTAGTAGGGGGAATAAATCTTTTATTTTATCCAACTGGTATTAATGAGGAGACACAGTCTCCAGATTCAGTAGTACGCGCATTTGATCAGGAAGCAAATGGAACAGTGTGGAGTGAAGGTGCAGCATCTATTTTATTAAAACCACTTGATAAAGCTATAAAAGACAAAGATCATATTCATGGTGTTATCAAAGGAATTGCAACAAATAATGATGGTAAGACAAATGGTTTAACAGCGCCAAGTGCTAAGGCACAATATGATGTAATTATTAAAGCGTGGGAAAGAGCAAAAATTTTACCAGAGACAATTTCATATATTGAAACACATGGAACTGGAACAAGATTGGGAGATCCTATAGAGGTTAAGGGATTAACAGATGCTTTTAGAAAATATACTAATAAGCAACAGTTTTGTGGAATAGGTTCTGTAAAGACTAATATTGGACATACAGTTGGGGTATCGGGATTGGCTTCTATTATTAAAGTACTATTATGTATGGAAAATAAAATGTTGCCTGCAAGTAAAAATTTTAAAGTACCAAATCCTTATATTAATTTTATAAATAGTCCGGTTTATGTAGTTGACCATTTAATGCAATGGGAAAGTAATGGCCATTCAAGACGAGCTGGGGTAAGTGGATTTAGTTTAGCGGGAACTAACTGTCATGTCGTATTGGAAGAAGCACCTGAACCAACTAAAGTGTCTACTAATAGGCCTGAAGTATATGTACTTTCTGGACGTACAATAGATCTTTTAAAAGAAGATGCATATAAACAGCTAAATAGTATAATACGCCAACCACATGTTTCTATTGGTGATAGATGTTTTACAGCTGCAACAGGTAGAGAACATTATAAGTATAGAGCGGCTATTATTTGTGATGATTTAAAAGGATTAAAAGCTGGACTAAAAACATTAATTTCATTATTACAAGGAGATAAAGTAGAAGAAGCCAGTCAAGGTATTCAACTACAGGTATATTTAAAGTGTTAATTTCTCAAGATAATGAAGTTAAAGAAGTAGTTAGCAAGCAGGTAATAGATGAATGTATTGACGGTCTATTGGATAAGTTATCAAGTAATTATTTAGAGAAGTTAAATAAATTAGCTAGTTATTATATAAATGGTGCTGACATTAATTTTGTAAGATTGTATCAAAAGGAAGAAGTATATCGCTGTAGTATGCCTGCTGAAACCTTTATGAATAATAGATATTGGGATGAAACAAAGACACATATAACTGAAGTTGAAGAAGAAACATATGAAAGTGATTTCTTTAATAAAGAAAGTCTAATAAAAGAATTTGAAAAAGCAAAACCTAGATTGGTTGCTGAAGATCATAAACAAGATGAATTAACATTATTTGTTGCATGGTTATGGTCAGAGACATTAGGATATGAAGAAATTAAACTTGAAGATGATTTCTATATGTTGGGTGGGGATTCGATTAATGGAATTAAGATTTTACAAATACTTAATTGTGTTTGTGAAGTTGATGTACCGTATTCACTAATATTAACATCGACAGTATTTAAGGATTTTGTTGAAGTATTACGTACGCAATATGGATTAAAAGAAATACTTAATAAGAAGGATGAAGTTAAAAGTGAGCTTGTTAATATAAATAAATATGAAAAAGATATTGTAGTACCATTAACTTCATCACAAAAGAGTATGCTTTTATCTTCAAGTATTATGAAAACTTCAGTTGCTTATAACATCACAGGAATTATAAAAAATGAAGAGCAACAAACTATTGAGGAAGTAGAAAATATTGTAAGAGAATTAATTGCACGTCATCAAAGCTTAAGAACTTCATTCCATTTTGAAAATGGGAATATGGTACAAAGGATTCATCCAAAAGTAGAGTTTAATGCAGAAAGCTATTATTATAAAAATCTCTTAGATGATGAAGTAAGACAACAAGCAATAGAAAAGTTTGTTAGACCGTTTGATTTAGAAAAAGCACCTCTCATACGTGTAGGATATCTATACGATGAAGAAATTTCATATATTGTGTTAGATATGCATCACATTATTTCCGATGGAACTTCAATGGGTGTATTAATTGAAGAATACTTAGCAAAATCTAATCATAAGAGATTAGCACCACTTTCTTATCAATATGTAGATGCAGTAAAGTGGATTAATGAGCAAGTATCAAAACAAGCTTATGCAACACATAGAGAATGGTGGCTTAATCAATTTAGAGATGAAATACCAGTTTTAAACTTATATACAGATAGGCCAAGAAAGAAAGGTAATACTTATAAAGGTTCACGTTTCTTCCGCATTGTTCCAAATGAATTATATAAGAAGGTTAAACTTTTAGCACAAGCTACAAAGACAACACCATTTACAGTATTGATTGGAGCTTTATATATTGCCTTAGCAAAATTAAGTGGAGAACAAGAGGTAGTGATAGGAACACCTACTGCAGGACGAGCACGTTTAGAAATGCAAAAATTAATAGGTATGTTTGTAAATACATTAGCAATACCTATGAAGATAGATATGGAAAAAAGCTTCTTAGCATTTCTAGAGATTTTAAAGAATCAAGTAATTGATGCATTTGACCATGCAGAATTTACTTATGAGAATTTAGTTGATGAATTAAATTTAGAGAGAATAAATGGCAGAAATCCATTATTTGATGTGTACTTTGTATTCCAAAATGTAGATTTAGGATTAGGAAAGGATACTAGTCGATTAGTACCATTTGATTCACATACTGCTAAGTTTGACTTAACAATTATAGCACGAGAAGTTGAAGAAGGACTCTTAATGGAATGGGAATATTCACAGATGTTATATGACCATGAAACAGTAGAACGAATTGCAGATCGCTATGAGACATTGTTAGGGGAAATGATAAAGGACACTCAAGTATCTTTAAAAGAATTAGAAATAATGAATGCTTCTGAGAAAATGCAATTAGTAGATGTATGGAATAGATTAAGTACAGATTATCCAGGTGATAAAGGAATTGCTAAGTTATTTGAAGAGTATGCTGAGCAGACACCTAATAAGATTGCACTTAGAATGGAAAATAAGGAACTAACTTTCAAAGAATTAAATGAAAAGGCTAATCAAGTGGCTAGAATTATTGTAAAAAATGGCATAAGGGCTAATGAACCAGTAGCATTGTTATTTGAACGTTCTTTTGAAATGATTATAGCAATATTAGGTACATTAAAAGCAGGTGGTTATTATATTGCTCTAGATCCAGAAAATCCTAAGGAGCGATTGATGGGATTTTTAAGACAGACAAATGTACACATAGTACTTACACATGGAAATTTAGAAGAACTCATTAAAGATGATAGTAATACAGCATTAAATATCGTACATGTGAATCAAATTGATGAAGATATGGATAAGGAGAATTTATCTATATCAACAAGTGGTGATAATTTTGCATATATGATTTACACATCAGGTAGTACAGGAAAACCAAAAGGAGTACTAGTCCGTCAACGAAGCGTTATTCGTGTTGTAAAGGATACAAATTATGTAAGTTTAACACCAAATGACATATTTTTAGAGTTATCAAGTTATTGTTTCGATGGTTCAGTTTATGATATCTTTGGCGCATTATTAAATGGTGCGACACTTGTAATTGCACCTAAAGAAGTTGTTATGGATATTACAAAGTTAGCTAATTATATTAGAGATTATAAAGTAACAACCTTTTTTATAACAGCAGCATTATTTAATGCCTTAGTAGATTATGACATAAATTGTTTAAGGGATACACGTAAGGTATTATTTGGGGGAGAAGCAGCATCAGCTTATCATGTAAAGAAAGCATTTGAAGTATTAGGGCCTAATAGACTTATAAATGGATATGGACCAACTGAAACTACAGTTTTTGCTGTAACTTATGTAGTGGATTGCTTACCAACAGGTGACACTATCCCTATTGGAACAGGTATATCTAATACAACATTGTATATTTTTAATAATGATATGAAGCTTCAACCGATAGATGTACCAGGAGAATTATATATTGGAGGAGCAGGAGTTGCAGCTGGATATTTTGCCAATGAAGCATTAACTAAAGAACGCTTTATAGAAAATCCTTATAAACCTGGGGAAGTTTTATATAAAACAGGAGATTTAGTTGTAAGAAGATCTAATGGATTAATTTATTATTTAGGGCGATTGGATAATCAAGTTAAACTTCGTGGTTTTAGAATAGAGTTAGGAGAAATAGAAGCAGCTGTACTTAGACAAGACAATATTAAAGAAGCTTATGTAAATATATATACAGATGAGCAAAATCACAAGAATCTTTGTTTATGGTTTGTGCCAGATAGTAACACACAAGAAGTAAATCAAAAGCTATTAAAAGATGCACTTAGTAATGTATTACCAGCTTATATGATTCCAAACTTTATGGTGCCTATAGAAAAAATGCCATTAAATAGAAATGGAAAGATTAATAGAAAATTGCTGCCAGATCCTATTATTAGTCATGAAGATATCATTAGTGCACGAAATGAAAAAGAAGCATGTTTAGAAAAAGTATGGTCAGAAGTTTTAGGTATTTCTAATATTAGTATGGATGATAATTTCTTTGCTTTAGGTGGAGATTCCATTAAGGCAATACAGATTATTGCTAAACTTCAACAATTCAACAATATTATTAGTGTAACAGATATATTTGAATATCAGACAATAGAAAAATTAGCTGAAAAACTTGAAGATCAAAGTAAGATTGTTAAGGTCACTGCAGAACAGGGAGAAATTTCTGGCAAGTGTGAAATGAGTACTATTCAACAATGGTTTTTAAAAGATGAAATCAATAGAAATAAGCGCTTTACCCAAGCTATGATGATTTCTAATGATGAATACTTTAATAAACAACAGATTGAAAGTGCATTAGAAAAACTTTGTGCACATCATGATATGTTAAGAGTAGCAGCAACAGAAGGAGAAGGGCTTTATATAAGAAAAATAAATGAAGGTAATTTCTATGAAGTAAGAGAAGCAACAGAGAATCTTAAAAGGGAAGAACTAGAACGTTATTTAATTAAAGCTCAAGAATCAATTGATTTATTTGGAGGACCTCTCATAGTAGCTGTTACAGGACTTGGTGATAATAGAAAACAAATATTTATAGCTATTCATCATATAGCAGTAGATGTTGTTTCTTGGCATATTATTTTAGAAGATTTAATATCACTCTTGAAAGATGGTAATACCAAATTACCAATGAAAACAACAGCCTTTACAGACTGGATAAGTTTAATGAAGGAATGGATTAAAGCAGGTAATTTGAAAGAGGATTTAGCTTATTGGCGTAACTTATCAAGAAAAGTATCTGAAAAGGATATTGCTTCTAGTGATAGGCGTTACTGTCAAAAGGATAGAAAAGTTATTTCATGTTGGATTGCAGGTGAAGAAGCAACAGCATTAAAAGAACAGGTTCATAGAGCTTATCATACAAAAGTAGTACATATATTACTAAGCATTTTAACAAAGGCAATTAGTGAATGGTTAGGAAAATCATCGATTTTAGTAAATATGGAAGGACATGGTAGAGAAATATTCGATGAATCTATAGATATTGTAAGGACAGTAGGATGGTTTACTAGTACATTCCCTGTTTTATTTGAGCTAGCAGGAGAAACTGGTGAAAATATTAAAAGGGTGAAGGAATCAGTAAATGGGGTACCAAGGAATGGTATAGGCTTTGAATTGCTAAAACGATTTGATCAGACGCTAAGTATAGATGATCGTATGCTTTTAGAACAAGTGAAACCTGAATTTAGTTTTAATTATATTGGTAAGCAAGAGGGAATTAATAAAGATGGAATAGGTGTACAAAGTGTAGGATCAGTAATCACAGTAGATGAGACATATGAGAGCAGTTGGCTTTTGGATATAGTAGCTTATGAAGAAAACAGTAAATTCTGTGTAGAAATTAATTATCCTATTCCATTATTTGAAGATAGTATAGATAGTTTACTTGATTTAATTAGAAAGCATACAACAGAAGTAATTTCACATTGTTTGCATTGTAAAGGTGAAGAGCGAACAGCATCAGATTTTGATGTAACAAAGATAGAGCAAGATGAATTAGAAGATATATTTGATGATTTAATGATTGAATAATAAACAAGTATAAGGGGATATTATATGGTCAATAAAGAAAATGTACAAGATATTTATGGTTTATCAGCAATGCAAAAAGGAATGTTAATAAATTATGCCCTAGATCCATCATCTGTGGCTTATGTGGAACAGTTTTCTTTTAAGATAAGAGGCAATGTAGTACCAGAACGTATGGCAGAGGCATTAAAGAAAGTGTCTCAAAGTTATAGTATACTGAGAAGTATTTTTTCGTATAAAAAGACAAATCAACCAAGACAAGTAGTATTAAAAAAATGGGATCCACAGCTTATTATAAAGGATTTTAGAAATCAAGAAAATGCTAATGAGTTAGTAGAAACTTTTAAGAAAGAAGATAAAGAGAAAGGATTTGATTTATCAAAAGATGTATTAATAAGAGGTGCATTATTACAAGTAGAGGATCAAGTCTGGCAATTTGTATTAACCTTCCATCATATTTTAATGGATGGATGGTCATTATCACCTATATTTAGAGATATAATTAGCTATTATTCTGCTTCATCTGAAGCAGAAATAGCAAAGGAACGTTATCCATATAAGGAGTATATACGTTGGTACGAAAAACAACCTACACAGGAAGCCGCTGATTATTGGAAAAAGTATTTAAGTGATTATGAAAAAAGTGCAGTCGTTCCAGCTTTAGCTGATCATACAATAAGTGGTCATGATAGACATATTTTTTGCTTATCATCAGAAATTATTGAAGGAATGAAAGAACTTGCAAAACAAATGCATGTTACTATAAATACTATATTTATAGTAGCATGGGGTATTTTATTACAAAGATATAATTATACAACAGATGTAGTATTTGGAAATGTTGTATCTGGGCGACCAGCAGAATTAAAAGGTGTAGAAAGTATGGTAGGTGTATTTATTAATACACAGCCTGTTAGAGTAAAAACAGAAGAGCAAGATGACTTTGAAACATTATGTCAAAGAGTACAAGAAGAAAATACACAAGCTAAACCTTATGAGTATTATCCACTTTTTGAGGTACAGAGTCAGAGTAAATTAAAGAATAAGTTAATCAATCATGTGATTGCTTTTGAAAACTATCCGCTAGATGAACAGTTAAAATTAGAAGGACAAAAGTCAGGTCAGGAATTATGTTTTGAGGAAGTTGAAATTTTTGAACAAGCGAACTATGACTTTGATGTAATTGTTAATCCAGGTGAAACGTTTAAGGTGACTTTTGGATATGAATCTAGTAAGTACACAAAGGAAACGATGGAATATCTAGAGAGAAGCCTTGAAACTATATTAAAAGCAGTATGCCAAAATCCACATCAATTGGTAAATGAAATACCAGTTTGTTCAGAAGTAGATAGAGAGAAAATTATAGAGCATTTTAATAATAGAACATATAGTTATCCTAAAGATGATACAGTAGATGGTGTATTTAATAAGGTTGTTCAAGAGTATAAGGATAAAGTGGCTATTAACTTTAATGAAGAGAATATTACATATGGTGAATTGGACGAATGGTCTAATGTTATAGCTAAGCAATTGCAAGAGAATAAAGTAAGAACAGGTGATATTGTTGGCTTATTTATGAAACGTTCGCCTGAGATGATAGCAACTATTATTGCAATTCTAAAGAGTGGTGCAGCATATATGCCACTTGATATTAAAAATAGTAAAGAACGTTTGGATTTTCTGATTAAAGATGGTGGTGTAAAAGTAATTTGTACAACATCTGATATAGACGGAGATTTACTAGAAGTAGCAGCAAACCTAATATTAATAGATGAGCTAGAAAGAATTCAAAGAGAGGAAGCTAAATTAGCTAATCATGGGCCATTAGATTTAGCTTACTTAATGTATACATCAGGGTCAACAGGATTACCTAAAGGATGCTGCATTACACATCAAAATATACTTAGATTGATATTTAGTGAGGATTATTTACCATATGGACCAGAACAAGTTATTTTGTTAAGTAGTGCGATTGCTTTTGATGGTAGTACAGTTGAAATATGGGGTGCATTACTTCATGGTAGTAAGCTAGTGTTAGCAAATGAAGGGGATCAAAGTGAAGTATTAGATGATAAACGATTAAATAGATTAATACAAGAACAAGGAATAACTTGTATGGCACTTACTACATCATTATTTAATAGAATAAGTGATCAAAATCCTAATACCTTTGAGAATTTACGTGCTTTAATTGTGGCAGGAGATGTCTTATCAGTAAAACATATTAGCCGTGTTAAGAAAGCTATTCCTAAGTTACGTTTATTAAACTGCTATGGACCTACAGAAAATACTACTATTTCAAGTACTCATGTTATACAAATGAAAGATTTAGATAAGGATAGGATTCCAATAGGAAAGCCACTTACAAATTCAATGGTATATGTAGTAGATCAACAACTAAATTTATTACCTGTAGGCGCAATAGGTGAATTATGTGTTGCTGGTGATGGTGTGGCAAGAGGATATCATAAAAGGGCAGAATTAACAGAAGAGAAGTTTTTAGATAACCCATATAAAGAAGGAACACGACTTTACAGGACAGGAGATTTAGGTTGTTGGTTACCAGATGGGACTATAGACTTTTTAGGAAGATTTGATTCACAAGTTAAAATTAGAGGATACCGTGTAGAACTTGGAGAAATTGAACGTGTGATGTCAGACTTACCAGGTATAAAAGAGGTAACTGTACAGGTAAAAGAAATCAATGAAGATAAGCAGATTTGTGCTTATTATATACCAAATCAAGAAGTGGATATTAAAGTATATAGAGATATGTTAGGTAAGAAACTACCTAAGTATATGGTGCCTACATTCTTTATAGCATTAGAAAAAATGCCACTTACTCAAAATGGGAAAGTAGATAAGAAAGCACTACCTAATCCAACTTATAAACCTGATAAAGAGGAAAATCAAAATGTACCTCTTAATGCTATGGAAAAAATAGTAAAAGAAATTGCGATAGAGGTGTTAGGTATAGAGAATGTAGGAGTTAATGATAATTTCTTTGAAGTAGGGGGAAATTCATTAAATTTAATAACAATTAATAATCGCCTTCAGAAGAAATTAGATCAAGATATTCCACTTACCGCATTATTTGAACATACAACAGTAGCAAGTTTAGCTGAATATTTACAGTCTGATGAAGAGGTAGAGATGGCTAAATTAGAAGAAGAGGAAAATGAGAGTGAGGATATGAAAAATACCTTGCTAAGAACAACATCATTAATGATGCAATTAGAGGAGGAGTAGTGTATGAAAATAGAGACACAATATACAGGACTTGAAATTGCAGTTATAGGAATGTCGGGGCGTTTTCCAGGAGCTAATGATTTAAGAGAATTTTGGGAGAACCTAGTTGATGGTATAGAGAGTATATCTTTTTTTACAGAAGAAGAACTCCTTGAGGCAGGCGTAGACCCAGAACAGTTAAGCAAGCCTAATTATGTTAAAGCAAAAGGTGTCTTTCCAAACGTGGAATATTTTGATTCAGATTTCTTTAACTATACACCTAAAGATGCACAAACTATTGATCCTCAAGTGCGTGTTTTACATGAAGAGGTATATCATGCATTAGAGGATGCAGGTTATGCATCAGAACAATATAGAGGAAGTATAGGTGTATTTTTAGGGGCGGCTAATAATATTGCATGGGAAACGCAGACATTAAAAACAACAATTGATGATGGTGGATATGGTGTAGCTACATTACAACTTAATGATAAGGATCATGCAGCTACAAGAATTGCTTATAGTTTAAATTTACATGGTCCATCTACAACAAGTTATAGTGCATGTTCGACAAGTTTGTATGCAGTAGATTTAGCTTGTAGAAACATTTTAACAGGTTCATGTCATATCGCAGTAGCTGGTGGAAGTAATTTAACATTACCAAGTAAAAACGGATATTTATATGATGAAGGTATGATTAAGTCGCCAGATGGTCATTGCAGAGCATTTGACCATTTGGCAAAAGGAACTGTAGAAGGCAATGGTGTAGGTGTAGTAGTTCTCAAAGGATTACAACAGGCTATTAAAGATGGAGATCATATTTATAGCATTATTAAAGGAACAGCAGTTAATAATGACGGAAATCGTAAAGTTGGTTATACAGCGCCTAGTATTGAAGGACAAACTGAAGTAATACGTAGAGCGTTAAAAATGGGAGGTGTACAAGCTAATAGTGTTTCTTATATTGAATCCCATGGAACAGGAACAGTATTAGGTGACCCTATAGAATTTACAGCTTTAAAAAAGGTATATGAAGTGGATAATAATATACAGCAAGTGGGAATTGGTGCATTAAAGCCTAATATTGGACATCTTGATGTGGCAGCCGGCATTGCTTCTTTTATAAAGACATCATTATCTTTAGCCCATAAGCAAATTCCAGCTACTATTAATTTTTCTAAGATTAATGAGAATATAGATATTGATAATAGCAATTTTTATATAGTTGATCAAACTAAGCCATGGGAAAGAACAAAAGTACCAAATAAGGAACAATGTTACATGCCACTTAGAGCAGGAATAAGTTCTTTTGGTATAGGTGGAACCAATGTACATATGATACTGGAAGAAGCACCAATTCAAAAATATGAGACACAGCAAAGAGGCACACATTTATTATGCTTATCTGCTAAAACGGAAACAGCTCTTATAAATATGAAGAAGAGTTATTTAGAATATTTGAACCAAGAAGGGGAAAATATTAACCCTGCTCATTTGGCTTGGAGTGTACATACAGGATTAAGAAGTTTCAATAAACGTTATTCTACTATATACCATACAATTAGTGAACTTAAAGATATTTTAGAAGAAGACTTGGAGCATATGGAGAAATCTACTTCAACTATACCTAATGGTAAACCTACTGTTTACTTTTTATTCCCAGGACAAGGTTCACAATATTCAGGTATGGCAAAAGGATTATATGAAACACAAGCTACTTTTAGAAAAGTTGTAGATGAATGTTTATTAGAAGTTGAGGCTAATGGTATAGATAATTTAAGAGAAATATTATTCGAGCATTCAGCAGAAAATAATAAGTTATTACAAGAGACAGATATGGCTCAGATTTCATTATTCATTATTGAGTACGCATTAGCGCAATTATTGATAAGTTGGGGAATACAACCTAAAGGAATGACAGGACATAGTTTAGGAGAATATGTAGCTGCTGCTTTGGCTGGAGTATTTACATTAAAAGATGGTATAAGAATCATATGCCAAAGAGGAGTCATTATGAAGAAAATGCCTGAAGGCGCAATGCTAGGGGTAAATGCTTCAGAGGAACAAGTCTTAGCTTTATTAGGAGAAAATGTTTCAATAGCAGCTGTAAATGGAGAAAACCAATGTACTGTCTCAGGAAGTAATGAAGCAATAAAAAGTTTTGAGGAGAAATGTAAAAGAAAGAAAATTATAACAAGAAAATTACATACTAGTCATGCATTTCATTCAGAACTTATGCAAGATGCAGTAGAACCTTTTGAGACAGTATTAAGAGATGTAGAATTACAATCACCTAAGATCCCGTATATCTCAAATTTAACAGGTACATGGATAAAAAATGAAGAAGCTACAGATGCAACGTATTATACAAAACACTTAAAACAAACAGTTCACTTTAAGCAAGGAATCGAGCAGATGATGTTAGATGAGCGTGTTGTGGTTATAGAAGTAGGACCAGGACATACATTAAGTACATTTGCAAGACAAATAGGAAGAGAACATTTAACAGGGGCAGTTAATTTAATACATCATCCTAAAGAAGAAGTTAGTGATGAAGATTATTTAACTCAAAGTATAGGTAAGTTATGGGGATTTGGCGTTGTACCAGAGTGGAAATCTTATTATAAAGATGAAAAACACACACGTATAAAATTACCTTTATATCCTTTTGAAAAAAAGAAATATCCAATAAGTGTAGATGCCTTTTATGGACTCTTAGGAAATAATAATGTAGCACAATATAGAAAAGTAGAAGTAGCTCCTAATCAAGAAGAAGAGGATGATTTGGTTGCACAAGAGAACTGGGAAAAGGTATTACGAGTTAAAGCAAATGCTACTGATGAACAGAGAGTTTGTTTGGTACTAACGGATAATATAGAACGAATCGAGGCATTAAGTGAAAGACTTCCTAGATGGAGAATGATCATATTTGAAAGTGGTGACCAATATACATTTAGAGATTCATTAGGGGGTTATATAAGAAGTGGGAATGCATTAGATTTATATCTATTGTGTTATGAACTTAGAGAATACGCATTATTGCCAGATGAAATTATACTATCTTATAAGGATGAAGAAAGTACATATAGTAATTTAAGTGAGTTAATGCAAATATTAAGGAATGAATATAAGGAGAAGCTGCCAGAGGTAGTTGTTCTAAGCCCATATTCACCGCTTATGAATTATCCAAGATTAGTGGCAAAAGTACAGAGTGAATTAGCGACACAAGAAGAATTAAGTTTACGCCTTATTGATGCAGGAACTCAAAATCAAGAACAACTTTCAGTTTGGGCAGAAATAATTCAAAAGGAGATTACAGCAGAAAATAATCCTTATCCTGTAGTAATGTATTTAAATGGAGAACGCTTGGTACCAAAGCTAAGCATATTGGATAAAAATGAGTTAGTAAATAATAATTATTTCAGTGAAAGAAATATTTTAGTAGTATGTAATGAAGAAAATGTGGATCAGGTAAAAGTAAGATTTTATCAAGAAGAATATACAGATAAATTGAAAGTTTTACCTTATAAGTTAGTAGATGAAGGATATAAAAGAGGCATATTAAAAGAAATAGTAAGTGAATTAAGTCAGCAACAAAAGTCTTACTTAGAGCAATATGGTATACCTGATATGAGTGAGGCACATAAATTGATGGATGAATATACTATTAGGTTGGTTTTTGAGTATATAAATGGCTTAATGACATTGAATGTAGGAACACGTTTTAGCCAAGAAGAAATGATAGAAGCACTTAGAATTGAGCCGACTTTTGAAAAGTATGTAGACTATTTTATTCATATATTTAAAGAAGATGGTTTGATTAAACCTCTTGAAGATGGTATGCAGTATATTGTAACAGAGGCCATAAAGTATTTAAGAAATAAAGAGGTTATTAAATGTGATTTGCAGAAGTTAACTAATTTATTTGATGGACAATTAGAGTTATTAGAACATTGTGTGAGTCACTTTGAGAAGGCTTTAAGTGGAGAGGAGTCAGCATTAGGCGTATTATATCCACCTGAGCAGAAGGATTTATTAATTAAAACTTATGCAGGTACTTATCAAGAGAAGGAAGATGAATTGATACGTAGTATCTTTGCAAAGCTTGTTGAAAGATTAATACAAGAAAAAGGGAAGATTAGAATTTTAGAAGTAGGTGGGGGATATGGTACTATACCACGATATATTGCCACACTATTAAAGGATACAGAGGTTGAGTACTATTTTACTGATGTAGGAAAAACTTATATTGAAGATTTTAAAAAATTTGCTGTACAGGAAGACTTAAAATGTTTTAGTTACGGATTATTTGATGTTAGTAAGTCACCTAAGGAACAGGGGTTAGAAGAAGAAAGTTTTGACCTTGTCTTTGCTTACAATGTTATTCATGCTACTTATCAATTGCAAACTAGTTTAAATAATATGCAGCAAATATTGAAACCTGGCGGCGTAATGTGTGTATTGGAACGTACCTGCCTAGAAGGTTTATAGATATGATTTGGGGGCTTGCAGAGGGTTGGTGGTATTTTGATCATAATGAAAGAAGTTTATCACCACTTAGCAGTACGCAAAAATGGCAGGAACAGTTTGAAGCAGTTGGTTTAGAAGAAGTCATTGCTTATCCTAATAATGAAACATTAAGTAATCAATTGGATGCAGGTATTATTATTGGACAAAGGAAGTTAAAAGAAGTAGGAAAAGAAAATAAGAAGGCATCTAATGTGCAAGTATTACCTAGTATAATCTCTAAAAAAGAAGAAGTACTCATAGCAAAGATTAGAAGTTATATTAGTAATATGCAAAGCCTTGACCACATTATATTATGGACAGACTTAGTAGCTGAAGAAGAAAAATTTAAAACACTTTGTTCAAAAGTAAATAAGCAAAATGAGTTATTTACTCAGATTGGTCATGTTTTAAGTAATGTTGCCAATAATTATGAAAAAAATTTAAGTATAATTTGGAATATTACAGGCGAAAATAAATGGTTACCACAACTCACAGATGGATTTGTAAGTTATCATATAAAACAAGCTGGAAATAGAACATATAATATATGTTTAAGAGAAACACCAAATGTCTTAAAAATAGATTATTTAGCTTTAGTAGGAGGCATGATTGAATCAGGATTACACCAAGCTGTTGTAGGGTATCAATTAATAGCACCTTATACCGTGAAGATTATCAAGAAAAAATCGACTATAAGCTCAAATGAATTGACAGAAATTGAAGAAATTATTAAAAAAGCCTGGTGTAAATTATTTGGTCATGAAGAGATTGATTTAGATCAAGATTTCTTTGAGCTAGGTGGAGACTCTTTTAAAATCATACAAATGACAGTGGACTTAGAAAATAAGGGGTATAAGGTTTTAGCTAATGAAGTATATAAGTATCCTACTATTCGTTTATTAGCTAACTATTTAAGAGAACAAAGCGGACAAAATGAGGTAGAAATAAAGAGTGGCGAAGAATTATCAGAATATTTATTTAAAACAACTCGGGTATATGTTATATTTAGGGTAGTGGTAAAAGACCAAGATCAGAAAATAAATTTAATGTTTATTGATGATAGCATTGAAAATGCATATGAAATCATAAAGAATCAATTAAGAACAAAGAGAATACCTAGTGAATATTTACCACACTATATATTACCTATGTCACTGTACAAAAAGTTGCCTGAACAAATAGCGTTAGAGAGCCTTAAAGAGCAGGCTATTTTAACTGAGTATAATGAAGATACTATAAGTACATTTATAGGACAAATGAGAGAACAACAATGTGAATTTAATAAACAGATATTGAGCCAAAGAATTATCTCAAGATATGGTTTAACTACTATACAACGTATGCACTTTAAGGGTGAGGTAAGATTACAACTGTATTTAATTGCATTTGATGAAATGGTGGATGAAGGGTTATTAGAACAAGCATTTTGTAATATAGTATCAAGTCATGGTGTGTTACGTAGTTGTTTAGAGAAACGTTTAATAGGGTATAGTTGGCGTGAATATGCATCACCAATGAAGCTAGATTTGCCTAAATTAGATTTATCTGGATTAACACCTTCTAGCCAAGAAAAGGTTATGGATTATCTTATCAAGGAACAATGGCAGTCTGATTTTAAAATAGTAGGTAGTCCAATGTATCATGTTGTTTTAATCAAGTTTAATGAGTGCAAGTATCAGTTGCTTTTCCAATTTGATCACTCTATATTTGATGTGACATCAGGACAAATCTTACGTATGCATATTTTAAGACGTTATAAGGAACTTCAAAGAGGCGTAAAAAGGGCAATGGATGTTTCAGGAAATTATAAGGCCTATATCGATCAAATTAAGAGAGGGCCTATAAATACAACACCAGCTGAACTTATTAAGATGCTTAATATGAAGACATATGGTGAAAAATTAAAGCTTATTAATGAGAAGATAAAGGCGAAAGGTGTTGGAAAGACTCAAATGGTACATCATACTGTTGATTTAAATGCATTTCAATATAATCAAGGGGAGGGTGCAGGTTCTTTTGAGTTAGCATTACAAATATATATTTTAGTATTAGCAGAGTTATTACAATTAGACTATATTGCCTTTGACTTATTATTCCAAAATCGTAAGTATGAAAATCAGAATTTCTCTGATACAATGGGTGTATTTATGGATACAATTCCTGTTGTAATTAAGGTAGATAAGGTTGCACCTTCAAAAATGCTTGATAAGATTTATGAGGTTATGGCAATGGTTTCAAAACACCATGTTAGCTTCTTGAATTTAGTATGGAACCTTCCTTCAGCATTGAAATGGGGAGAAGTTATGAATGCTTTCCAAAAAACACATGGAGGTAACTTTAAAGCAACATGTTTATTAAATTATGCAGGTAATGCAGAAGAAGAGTATGACCAAATTAGTGAATATACATTAGGTCAGCTTGAAGGAGAAGGCACAGAAAAATTAGACTATGCAAATTATTATGGACTTGTAAAAGTAGTAGGTAATCAATTAGATATTATTTTATTGTGTGACTTTATTAAAGATAAGCAAAAGGTTCAGCAAGTGTTTAGCGAAACAACTGAGTATTTATTAAAACTAAGAATGGAAGAAATAGAGGATTACCATAAACAAGTGGGGAGATAAGATATGAATAAATATGTTGTTTTATTAGGTGTATTATGTGCTAGTATGTTAACCGGTTGTGGTAGTGGAGAGGCTGTAGAAACTAAACCAGAAGAAGAAGTAAAAGTTGAGAAGAATGATGAAATCTTAGAAGTTGATGGAATTGTAAAGGTAGATAAGAGCAAAGAAATATCAGTACTCTTTCCTATGATTATAAAGGAGGTAAATGTGAAAGAAGGACAAGTTGTTAATAAGGGAGATGTTATTTTTCGCTTTAGTAATGAAGAGTATTTAGAGACTATATTAGAGAAAGAATCAGAAATAAAGATGATTCAAGCTGATATTGAAAATCTACAAGCACAGATAAGTCCTTTAGTAGTAGAAATTAATACGATAAGAGATCAGTTAGCACTTAAGGAAGGTTATGCGGCAAATAATAGTGATCCTGAAGTGAAGATATTACAAGGTAAGTTAAAAGGAATACAGCAGGAGCTTAGTACATTAGAAAGAAATTATAATGAAACTAAAACAATAGTTGAAGCGGGTGGCATGGCAGAAGAAGAACTTCGAATAATAGGTGAGAAGATCAAGCAAAAAGAAATTGAAGAAGAAAATATTTTAGTTAATATAGATCAAATCAAAAAAGAAAATCAAGTAAGCATAAATGATTTGAGGAACCAAATAGAAAGTAGCCAATTACAGATTTCAGAAACAGATAAACAAAAAAATGCACAAATTAAGGGACTAGAAATTAAAAAACAACTTGCTCAAAATCAATTAAGATATCTAAAAGAAAAACTAAATAAGCCATATATAAAGGATGATGCAATAATTGCAACAGAGGATAATACATTAGTCTATGATATTGGATGTGTTGCAGGAAGCCAAATAGGAACTAGTAATGAAGTTTTAGCAAAACAAATGGCTGTTGATTCAATGATTGTTGAAGTGAGTGTGCCTGTTGAAAGCTTAATGGATATTAAGCTGGGAGGCAAAGTAGTTATAGATGCTTATACAAAGCAAACGGAAGAAATTTCAGGAACAATTACTAGAATTCCAGACTATGCAGTAGAGGATGACGGAGATACAGTTATTAATGTAGATGTAACTATTGATAAAGGAAAAGAATTGTTAAAAATAGGTTCAGAAGTAGATGCAAAAGTGTATGTTAGTTAGAATGGCACAAAAAGGGGGTAGGTGAGAAGATAGTATGTTTATATTCCTTAAATATATATTGAAAAGTATGTGGGAAAAGAAAGGGAGAAGCATACTTTTACTAGTAGCTATTTCACTAAGTACAGGATTATTAGTTGGTAGTTTAGGAATAGTAGATATTGCAATTGATATTTTTTCTAAAACACAACTTGAACAGGCTGAACATAAAGAGATTTATATTATCTCGGATACAAGTGAACCTTATTTTAAGATTAGTAATTTGCATCAAGAAGGTATTATTAATATAGTGCCGCAAATTGCTTTAGATGCTAGCTATGATATTAATAAAGATGAAATGGCAGCTATTAGTGTAATAGCTAGAGAGAACGAGTATATTGATGAAAGTATATTGCTAGACAATAGTAATTTAAAAGGATTTAGTGGCAATAAGTGTATTATTTCAAAACGAGTAAGTGAAGAATTAGGATTAGAAATTGGTAGTCAATTTGAAATAACAATAGATCAAAAGGATTTAAAGTTTGAAGTTTATGCAATTGCTAGTAACCGAGGAGCTTTTATTCTGATCAGAAGTCAAATTTTGTAATGATGACGCCATATAAATTTACGGCAAACGAATTTAATGCAAGAGGGAAATATAATTATATAGCCGCTAATAAAAGCGAAGAAAAGGTTAGTGGATCAGTAGACTTATTTAATGATACGAATAATAAATTTAAGGCATATGAATTATATAGTGAATCAACAGTAATGATGGCAATAAGTATGATTGCAGGTATTTTATATATGATGTTTGCTATTATTGTGGGTATGAGTATGATTATTATTTATAGCTCTTTTAAACTTATTATTACAGAACGTTTAAAGGTAATTGGTACTTTTTTAAGTCAAGGATCTACTAAAAAAACAATAAAAAGAATCTTAAAATTAGAAGGTATAGGATATGGTATATTAGGTGGTATATTAGGAGATATCATAGGATGCATTATTATTTATATAGGTAACTATGAGATGTCACCGATGCATAAATATGGTATTGTAGAAGAATTAAATATTCCTCCGGAATATTTAATTGCAGGTTTTATATTTGCATTAATACTTCCAGTAATATCTGCAAGTATACCTATAAGAAAGATTAATGAGTTAGAAGTTAAAGAACTTATTTTGAATACACCAAGTATGGTAGAGGGTGGCGGATGGCTAAAATTCATTATTGGTGTGTTATTTGTGGGAATCGCTATTTTATATACGTTATTTGGTAATATTCAGGTGTTAGTTATGGCACCAGTTGTATTGTTACTATCTATTATTGGTGTTATAAATATAGCCCCTAAATGCATTGCATTCATATCTAATAAAATTTTTAAGTATACCAAAGGTACATTTCCAGTTGTAAGTATTGCACTTAACAATGTAGGAACTTCAAAAGTTTTATTAGGAAATATTAATCTTATGCTAATTGCCATGTTAACGGTTGTATTAATTAATTCAACGAGTATAAGTATGGAAAAAGCTATTCGTGCAGGGTACAGTGATTTGAATTATGATTTAAAGATTACAGTTACTAGAAATGAAGACTTAATTATGGGTATATTACGAGGAGAAAAAAGTATTGATAAGAAAACAGTACAAAAAATGTATACAGCTAATACAGAGTTAAATGGATTAGACTTTTATACACTTGGTATTGATGAAGATAAATATACATCATATGATAAATACTTTAATTGGGAACAAGAGGAATATGGCACAGCATATGAAAACTTTAAATCTGGACCGTATAATAGTACGATAATTTCACAGAAGGTAGCAGATACATTAAAGTTGAAGGTTGGAGATAAAATTGAAGTAGAAGTTAATGAAAAGACACAGCCTCTTATAGTAGAAGGTATCATAGAAGGTAAACTTTATTACAATTCATTATTTATCATGGTAAAGAATGTGGTATTTACAGATAGATTTAGAGTGAAATTTGCTGATACGATTGTTTGTAATACTAGTAAAGATCCAGCCGAAGTTAAGAATAAAATCAGTGAAGACCTTCATAAATGTGGTGGTAGTGTAAGTACATATCCTGAGACAATAGAAATTAATGTACAACAAATAGGTCAGCTTATTAGTATCTTGAATATTTTCTCTTATATAGCTATTATTATTAGTTCGTTAGGTGTTATTAATAATATTAGTATTAGTTTTATTCAAAGAAAGAAGAGCATAGTTGTATTAAGTTCTGTTGGAATGGCATATAACCAATTTAAAAAGATGCTGATAGTTGAATCTTTATTTACAATTATATGGCCAGCTGTAATCATTACGCTATATTCTACTATGGGAATGAAATTAGTATCAGGAACAACAAAACTGATGGGATTAGCTTTGGATATAAAGTTTAATATGAGTATTCTTCCTAGTTTATTAGTTGTTTCATCTATTATTGTAGTAGTTGCAACGATACCAGCGCTATTTATGAATAAAAAGATGAAAATAGTAGATGAGTTGAAATATGAATAGGAGGATGGCAAAATGTATGCAATAGAAGTTGAACATCTTAACAAGAGCTTTGCAGTTGGAAAAGAGCAAGTTCAAGTATTAAAAGACTTAAGCTTTGGGGTAGAAAAAGAAGACTTTTTATCTATAATGGGTCCTTCGGGATGTGGGAAATCTACGTTATTATATCTTTTGGGTGGCTAGATAAGCCAACTAGTGGTGTCGTAAAAGTAAATGATCAAGACATTAATAAAATAAATGAAAAAAAGAAGAGTGTTATGAGACGTAGGGATATAGGGTTTGTTTTTCAATTTTATAACTTAGTACCCAATCTATCAGTAGAAGATAATATACTCTTACCACTTATCTTGGATAAAAAAATCTTCATAAATATGAAAAGAAGCTAGTAGATATCTTAGATATTATTGAAATGTCACATAAACGCAAAAACACTCCTAGAGAATTATCAGGTGGACAACAACAAAGGGTAGCTATAGCTAGGGCGCTGATTTTTGAACCAGAGATTATTTTAGCGGACGAACCTATTGGTAACTTGGACTCTAAAACAGGTATAGAGATTATGAAGCTCTTTAGAAACATAAATGAAGATTTTAAAACAACCATTGTTCAAGTTACTCACTCATTAGAAGCATCTTATTATGGTAAAAGTGTTATTAATTTAAAAGATGGTGTAATTGTTTCTAGAGAAACATATAATACGGCAATGATATAATACAGTGTATATAAAATACCTTTTAAGGGTAAAAAATCGTTTGTGAAAATATTAATCACAAACGATTTTTTATTCAAATACTTTTAGTTAATGGCTGCTTTTCGCATTGCACTATAAATAGGTGTTGAAACAAGTACTAGTGCTAAAATAAGTGTAATAATTGCTTCAGGCACGATATATAGTGCATTATAAATAAATGAATAATAAATAGGGTTCATCCCTTCAGGAGCATAATCCGCGAAGAAAACAACACCTGAAATAAAATGCATTAAACCACGACCTAATATAGCAATAGGAATAGCAAGGCAAAGACGGACTTGAATACTTTTAATAAAGCGAGGTGCCATGCCAGCTAGACCTAAACAGCCATAAGCTAAAGGATAATCAAATAAAAGCTGTGCCCAGTTAAGTACCCATGCATCTTGAATGAGTTGTAAGAAACCATAAGCGACGCCTGCGATAATCCCTGGAATAGGACCAAAAATAATTGCGTATAAAATAATAGGAAACATACTTGCTAAAGTGATTGAACCACCATAAGGCATTTTATAAAGTCTGATATAAGATAAAACAAAGGCAATTGCAATACACATACCACCATAAACTAATTGTTTAGTATGTAATCGGGAAGAAGCCTTTTTATAAGAAGACTTGGGTTTGATAATTAGTACACCTACTCCGAAAAGTGAACCAACTAAAAGAACTGCGATAATAAGCCAAACTAAAGGTGAAATCTCGCTTAACTTAGCAAGAATATCAGAAAGATTATTCATTTTAAAACCTCCATAAATTTAAATTTGGCTAGGAAAGTTATATTAAATTGCTTTCTTGCAGCAGCATTATCTGTAAGCAAGTTTGAGGGTCTGCACCACATGCACTCTCAGCGTAAAAGCTCCCCTAGCTGTTTTAGTTAGATAGTTCATAAATATAAACTATAAGGTAAGTATAGTGTTAGATGTAATAATAGTCAAATGGAATTATAGATAAGTCACTACTTGACAAGGCTTACTGATTTGACTATGCTTAATAATAGGAATATTATTATGTAATATTTTCTAAAAGATAAATGTAAGTTTAAGATTTTAATACAGATTAAAATGGCGATGATGAGAAATCAGTATGATGTATATGTTTTTGAAAGAGAGGAAATCCACCGGGTGAAAGGTTTCTAGAAACATTTCGTATTGTCCAAGCTCTAAGCACTACGTGAAATCATAAGCGTAGCGGTATCTCACCGTTATAAGAGAACTGAGATATACAAGTTTAAGCGATAGGCATTTATAATATATGCCTATGAGTGGCCTTATATGTGAACGTGAAACTAAGGCATATATTGGGACTAGTAAATGTTTGAATAGTTTAAGCATGTATAAATTAGGGTGGTACCGCCGATAATATATGGCCCCTATGCAGCGCAAGTTGCATAGGGGCTTTTTTGATTCTATTAAAATCTGATGATTAAGGTTTTTATTATAAGTTAAAAATATAAATATACTAAAGAAAAGGATGAACTGCGATATGTTAATGAGCAAGCTTTTAGGCGAAAGATTTAAAGAAAAACCAGGCGAAGCAACTAGTATTAGCCATATTTATTTATTAAGAGGTGGATATGTAAGACAAGTAACTAATGGTATTTACTCTTTATTACCACCAGCAAAAAGAATTACAGCTAAAATCGAAAACATTATCCGCCAAGAAATGGATAAAATCGATGGACAAGAAGTTCTCTTCCCAGTAGCACTTCCAGGAGATCTTTGGAAAGAATCTGGACGTTTCGAAGCTGTAGGAAGTGAGCTTGTACGTTTCAAAGATCGTGCTGGTAAAGATATGGTTCTTGGTATGACACATGAAGAAGCTGCTGTACACTTAGCTAGAACAGAAGCTAAATCATACAATGATTACCCATTCATGATTTACCAAATCCAAACTAAATTTAGAGATGAGCCAAGAGCTAGAGGTGGTCTTATCCGTGTTCGTGAGTTCACAATGAAAGATGCTTACTCTTTCCATACATCTCAAGAAGACTTAGAACAATACTACAATCAATGTTTAGAAGCATACAACAGAATCTTTGCTAGAGCTGGTGTACCAGAAGTTGTTTGTGTTAAATCTGATACAGGTATGATGGGTGGTAAAGTTGCTCATGAATTCATGCTTCTTACAGATATCGGTGAAGATACAATTATCATTTGTGATAGCTGTGACTATCAATCAAACATGGAAGTTGCAACAGGAAAATTACCAGTAGCAACAACTGTAGAAGGTGAAATCGAAGAAGTTCACACACCAAATTGCAAAACAATTGAAGATGTAGCTAAATTCGTAGGTGTAACACCAGATCAAACATTAAAAGCATGTGTATTCGAAATGGAAGGACATAAAGAACCTCTTATCGTATTCATCAGAGGAGATCTTCAAGTAAATGAAGCGAAACTTCAAAAAGTAGTTAAAACTGCTGTGACACCATTCGAAAGATACGAAGAAACACCTAACCTTTGCTTCGGATTTATGGGACCATTCAACTTAGACGCACAAGATGCTAGAGTAATCTTTGATGAATCACTTAGAAATGAGAAAAACCTTGTAGTAGGTGGTAATAAAGTTGATTATCACATTAAAGGTATCAGTGTATCTAGAGATATTAAAGATGCTGAGTTCTTTGATGTAGCTGAAGTATTAGAAGGTCAAGAATGTCCATGCTGTCATGGTAAGCTTCAATTCAAACGTGGGGTTGAAGTAGGTAATATCTTCCAACTTGGTACAAGATATTCAGAAAGCATGGGTATGACATATGTTGATAAAGATGGTAAAGCTAAAACTCCTATCATGGGATGCTATGGTATTGGTGTAGGAAGACTTCTTGCTTGTATCATTGAAGCACGTCACGATGAATGGGGGCCAATCTGGCCAATGTCAGTTGCTCCATGGCAAGTACACATTTGTGTACTTAAGAGCAAAAAAACAGATATGGATTCAGTAGGATTCGATATCTACAACAAACTTAACGATAAATTCGAAGTAATCATGGACGATAGAAATGTAGGAGCCGGTGTACAATTTGCTGATGCCGATTTACTTGGTATCCCAGTAAGAGTTGTAGTCGGTGAGAAAAACCTTAAAGAAGGTAAAGTAGAAATCGTAACTCGTGATAAGAGCATCAAAAAACTCGTTAATATCGAAGATGTAGAGGCTGAAGTAGCAGCAGTAGTTGCAGAGCTTTCTAATAGATAGCAATATATTATATTGTGAAGTATAGTAATTAGCTTTTTAATCATTAATGGCCAATGAATTGCGAAAGATAGATTAAGAAATAACATAAGATAGAAAAGTGTTTATAAAAGACTAGGGAGTATCGTAACAATTGTAGTTTTACGATACTCCCTTTTTAAGTAATTATATAGGAAAATTATTTTTAGTAAGCAGTTAAGTTAACTAGTGTTTTTGAACCAATTATACTGTCAACACATTTTATAACTGACTTCTCAGAATAGCAGTGAGATCTTTTACTAAGTAATTAGCATTTGAATTAGTTATTTTAATAGATTCAACTTGGCCTTTTGAATTAAAGTAAAGTTTAATGAAAAAATGGGTAAAAATACAAGATGTAAGAGAATGTATATTACAGGATTATAAATTTTGAAGAAAAAATTTCAGTAGTAGTATAACCTTGATTATAAAGATAATTATAAGTAGAATCTCTCGGTTTAATGTTAAAATCCATAGTAGAAATTTGACCAGTGTTAATTTCAATGGTACGGGAAGTTGCAGACGGGTCATCTTGATATATTTTATATTGCAGAGAAGTAGCACAAATAATTATGCTAGAAATAAAATCTATAATATTATTAATAGATTTGGGACGAGAATCGCTTTTAACAAGACATCCAAGTGTAGCTTCAAGAGGATCTTCTTTATCAAACAAATTAATGGGATAAGTATAGAGTAAACCACCATCTGAGTAAATATGAGATGAAGTTTTAGGTGAAGCAGCAGCACTAGAAGATTGAATGCATTCAAAGAATAAAGGAATAGACATAGAAATACGTACAGCCTCAGCTACTTCCATAGTAGGTGTCGTTTCATAGGAAAATATAGAATACGAACCATTTGTAATATCTGTTCCAATCATATAAAGATCTTTGAAAGGACGTTCATCTTTATGAAGTTGTGTATCTTTGAAATCTGCAAATGTATAAGGAGGAAGTTTAAGAAGTGGATTAAATTGATTAGCAATTTGGGCTTTAATCCAGTTATAAAAATAATTCGAAGAATACCAGCCATAATGTTTAAGAAAACGGTAAACGCAATCAAAATTATCAAAAAAGCGGTCAGGTTCTTTAACGGAATTAGAGAAAATTTTCTCCCCGTCAGAAGCATCTTTTAAAGGAATATTGGTATAGTCTAGAGAATCAGCTAAAGATTTAAGTTCATCAAAAGATAGATTAAAGCTAGTTAAACAGGCTGTAATAGCTCCAGCAGAAGTACCAGCAACTCGCTGAATATCTTCTATAATATGGTGTTCATATAAAGAATGTAATAAGCCAATATAAGCAATACCTAATACGCCACCACCTGAAAAAACTAAATTCTTAAAAGACATAGATTTACTACCTCGAGGGGTTAATTCTAATAAAGTATATTCTAGAATATACTTTATTAGAATTTTACATAGCATTGACGTAAAAATAAGCCCTATGATAAGATGAGTTAAAAGATTATTCTGAAATGATTGATATTTAAAGCGAATGAAAGATATAAAAGGACGAGAAGCAAAATTTACTTCTCGTCCTTTTTATTAAATATTATTGTGTTGTTCATGAAAATACTCTATATATTCATTTCCCCATACTTCTAATACGTCTAGAACTTTTTTAAACTTCTCTCCAATATCGCTGAGAGAGTACTCAACTTTAGGTGGAATCTGAGTATATTCTTTACGGAGAATTAACCCTTCTTTTTCAAGAGATTTTAATTGTCTTGATAGTGTTGTGTGTGTTATTTCTTCAGGCATGAGACGTTGAAGTTCATTAAATCTTACAGGGCCATCTGCTAATAAATACATAATGTACATAGACCATTTCCCTGTTAGAACTTTTTGAGAAGTAACGAATGGACAGAGTCCAAATAATTCTTTCTTAGCCATAGTGGTATCTCCTTTGATACTGGTATCGTATTTGACAGTGATATCCTAAAATATCGTACTTGTATTAGTAAACCTAATTGATATAATAATACCAAGAGCGCAAGAAAGCGTCAAATCTGTGGAAAGGAGTTATAATTATGAGTAAAGCATATGAATATCTAAAAGAAGTAGGGACATTTTTCCTTGCTACAACTGAATCAAATGGACAACCTCGCCTTCGTCCTTTTGGTGCCGTTGCAGAATTCGAAAACAAATTATACATTGTAACTAATAATCAAAAAGAAGTTTATAAACAACTTCTTGCCAATCCAAAAGCAGAAATCTGTGCAATGAAAAATAACACATGGATTCGTGTATGCGGCCAGTTAAAAGAAGACTTACGTCGTGAGGCACGCGAAGCTATGATGAACGCAAATGAATTTCTAAGTAGCATGTATAATGTAGACGACAACCTAATGGCAGTGTTCTACTTTGAAACAGCTACAGCAATTACATATTCTTTCACAGAAGCACCTGTAGTTGAAAACCTATAAAAATAAAAAAACTATCTAACCCAAAGAAGCGCCTGCTCACATCACCTCTAATATGTGACCAAGCGCTTCTATCTTTTACACAAATAAATCTAGCGATGTACAAACAACCATGCACCCAAACAAAAAAGGATTCTGCACATCGTACAGAATCCCATCAAGCCTATTTAGCTGTAATATATCCTTCAGCTGTTAATAACTCTGCGATAAGTACAGCGCCACCAGCAGCTCCTCTTAATGTATTGTGAGAAAGACCTACAAATTTGTAATCATAAACTGTATCTTCTCTAAGGCGTCCAACTGATACAGCCATACCACCTTCAAGGTTACGATCAATATTAGTTTGAGGTCTATTATCTTCTTCAAAGTAGTGAATGAATTGTTTTGGTGCACTTGGAAGATTTAATGTTTGTGGTTTACCACTGTAGTTTTTCCAAGCTTCAAGAATTTGTTCTTTAGTTGGTTTCTTTTTGAATGAAACGAATACTGTTGCGAGATGACCATCTAATACAGGCACACGGATACATTGTGTTGTAATAACTGGACCAGCTGCTTTAACGATTTGTCCATCTTCAACTTTACCCCAAATACGAAGAGGTTCTTGTTCACTTTTTTCTTCTTCTCCACCGATATAAGGAATAACGTTATCAATCATTTCTGGCCATTCTTTGAATGTTTTACCTGCACCAGAAATAGCTTGGTAAGTAGAAGCTACAACTGTTGTTGGTTCAAATTCTAATAATGCAGAAAGCATTGGTACATAACTTTGGATAGAACAGTTAGGTTTAACTGCGATGAAACCTCTTGTTGTACCAAGACGTTTTTTCTGAGCTTCAATAACTTCTAAGTGAGCATCATTGATTTCTGGAATAACCATTGGTACATCTGGTGTCCATCTATTAGCTGAGTTGTTAGATACAACTGGTGTTTCAGCTTTAGCATAAGCTTCTTCAAGAGCTTTGATTTCATCTTTTTTCATATCAACTGCACAGAATACGAAGTCTACTTGTGAAGCAACTTCTTCAACTTTTGCAGCATCCATAACTACCATTGTTTTAACAGCTTCAGGGATTGGAGCCTCCATTTTCCATCTACCTTCAACTGCTTTTTCATAAGTTTGACCAGCAGAACGACTACTAGCAGCAATTACTTTAACCTCGAAGAAAGGATGGTTTTCAAGTAATGTTATAAAACGTTGTCCTACCATACCAGTACCACCAACGATACCAACTTTTAATTTTTTATCCATCTTATAATCACCTCTACCTTTGATATAGTATCCCATAGTTACTCTATTGTACTAAGTAAAATAGAGAAAAACAATATCTATTAAAATTTTTGCTGAAATAGACGAAAAAAATACAAAAAACAATAAAAAGTTATACAAAATAATGACAATTCAATTTGATGTCGGACAAGATAGAAATGTGTATAATGGTGTATGGAATAAAATAGGTAACAAATACTAAAATATATTATTAAAGAAGCTAAAGCAGATAAGGAGCACGCAATGACAGAAAAAGAATTTGAAGGATTTTTAAATGAATGCTGTAAAGAAGTACAAGACAAACAAAAGGAGCTTGTAGAAAAATATAATTTAAAAGCATACACAAAGTATATTTTCCATCAAACAGATAAATCACTAGAATTTACAAATGAAGCTGGTAAGAATTTAATTTTTGATATCGCATGTATTGGTTCTTGGGACTATACAGAAAAAGTATGGGTATGGGCTTGGGCGAATGAAAACCTTTCAAAAGAAATTCGTGATGAAGCTAAAGAACTTAAAAAACTTGCAGATACAACAGGTTATGAAATTTTTGAAAAAGAAGGGTTTGACTGCGAAGAAATCGTAGCAAGAGACTTAGCATATATTGGTGTACATGCATTGAAAGGAATCGGAGTATATCGTATTCAAGCAGAAGAAAGTTACGTATTTGTAGTTTTAAAAGCAGTAAAATAAGTCCCGTGAAGTTTATTGTCTTTTGTATTTAAAATGTATAAGTTTAGAAAAGTTTATGCTAAAATACTTATAAAATAGTATTATCGGAAGGAAGCGTATAGTATGGATTTTAATTGGGATTTAAGACGTCTATATGAATCATTTTCAAGTGATGAATTTAAAAATGATTTAGTAAGATTAGATAAACTAATTGCAGATTTAAATAAAATGAGTAAAGTAATGACTGAAACTCATGAAAATGAAGGCCGTAAATTAGAAGACTACATTACTTTAAGTGAAGAATTAGCTACAACATTTGAGAAATTAGGTGTATTTTCTTCTCTTACAACAAGTGTAAATGCCAAAGATGAAGAAGGTACAAAATATGAGGCAATCGTAGATCAAAAACTTAGTGAAACAGCAGAAGCAGAGACACGTATTAGCCACTGGATTAGTGAAATCAAAGACTTAGATAGCATTATTACTGCATCAGAAAGATTAAAAGAATTTGATTTCTACCTTAAAGAAAAAGTTGAACAAAACAAACACTTATTAAGTGAAAGAGAAGAAGCTATGCTTGCAAGGCTTAAAAATACAGGTTCAACAGCATGGACAAACTATAAAAACTTACTTATTGCTAGCCATAAAGTAGATATCGAAATGGATGGCAAAATGGAATCATTACCACTTACAGTAGTTTTAAACATGGCATACGACTCTGATAAAGAGCTTAGAAAACGTGCTTATGAAGCAGAGATTGCATCTTATGCCAAAATCGAAGATGGCATTGCGGCAGCCCTTAACGGCATTAAAGGAGAAGTTATCACAGTAGCAGAACTTAGAGGATATAAGTCACCACTTGATATGACTTTAGAAGATTCTCGTATGGATAGAGCTACATTAGATGCTATGCTTGAGGCTATGAAAGAAAATATGCCTATCTTTAGAAAATATTTAAGAAGAAAAGCTGAAATGCTAGGTTATAGCAACGGTTTACCATTCTATGAAATGTATGCACCTGTAGTTGAAAAAGAAATGAAATATGACTATGAACAAGGTAAAGCTTTTGTAGAAAAGCAATTTAGAACATTTGATGAAAGCTTAGGTGATTATGCGAGAACTGCATTTGATAATCACTGGATTGATGTATTTCCTAAAGAAGGTAAAGTAGGCGGTGCATTCTGCTGTAATATTCAAAGCATTGGGGAAAGTAGATTCTTATTAAATTATGGTGATAACTTCGGAGATACAATCACAATGGCGCATGAATTAGGACATGGATTCCATGGAGAGTGTCTCAAAAATGAAAGTATTTTAAATACAAATTATCCAATGCCACTGGCAGAAACAGCATCTACTTTCTGTGAAACAATCGTTAAAAAGGCAGCCATCAAAGAAGGTTCAAGAGAAGAAGCACTTTCTATCTTAGAAACTGAAATCAGCGATGCAACACAAGTTATCGTAGATATTTATTCTCGTTACTTATTTGAAACAGCTGTATTTGAAAATAGAAAAGATAGTCCTCTTACTGTAGAAGAAATTAAAAACCTTATGCTAGATGCTCAAAGAGAAGCTTATGGTGATGGATTAGATCCAGAATACTTACATCCATATATGTGGACATGGAAATCTCATTACTACTATGCAGATGCTAACTTCTATAACTTCCCATATGCATTCGGATTATTATTTGCAAAAGGCTTATATGCAGAATACCTTAGTAAAGGACATGAATTCGTACATGATTATAAGAAACTTCTGTCTGTAACAGGTAAATTAAAAATTTCTGATGTTACAAGAACAGTAGGAATCGATGTCACAACACCAGAATTCTGGAGAAAATCTTTAAGCATTGTTGCTGAAGATATTGAAGAATTTATTAAACTTAGCCAAGAATAGTAATCTAGTCTGATATACATAGACATAGATGAAAAAGGGCACACTTCTAATGTAGATTTTTTTTGAACACGAGAAGAGGAACCAATATGTCGAAGTATAAATTTTTAGATGCGAAAATTCAAAGCCAAATTGATAATCAAAAGTCAGCTGTGAACTCAGTAAGTGGCTTCAAAAATACAATGAGTTTAGGAACAAATGGTGCTGGCGATAGTTTAAGAAATAAAAGATAAGAAAAACGCTACAACCGATCATTAGATGGTTGCAGCGTTTTTTATTTAAGCTAATTATTTTGTAGGAAGGATTTGGCAGTATTCATCCATACTTTCAGTTACAATTTTAGCTGCTGCTACAGCATTGATCACTGTTTTGGCACCATCTACAACGTCACCACAAGCAAATACACCTTTTTTAGTTGTGTGCCCCTTTTCATCAGTTACAAGGAGACCATATTTTGTTTCAAGGGTAGGGCTTGTTGCAACGATATTACTTTGAGGTACTTGGCTGACAGCAATAATCACTGAGTCACATGGGAAGAGTTCTTCTGAACCTTCTATTGTTTTGAGACTTATAGAGCCATCTTCACGTGTTACTTTACGTGTTGTAGCGAAGATAACGCCCTCATCAGTAATTTCTACTGGGCTCTTAAATAAATCAAAGATAACCCTTCTTCTTTGGCATCAGCAATTTCCACTTTAGTTGCAGTCATATCTTCTTCACCGCGGCGATAGCAGATTGTTACATTTGGTGAGCCATAGTATTTCGCACTTCTAGCAGCATCCATAGCTACGTTACCTGCACCAATGACACATACGCGTTCACCTAATGTATAACTTGAAGGATTTTTGAGATAATCAATGGCATAAAGTGCATGAGGTAATGTTTCGCCTTTGATATTAAGGGTTTTAGGATTCCATACACCTGTTCCAATGAAAATCGCATCATAACCATCTAAGAATAATTTATCTAAAGTGATAATTGGACCTACAATTGTATTTGTTTTAATTGTTACACCAAGTTCACGAAGTTTCTTTTCAAGATTTGCCACAAGAGTTCTTGGTAGTCTAAATTCTGGAATACCATAAGTTAGTACGCCACCAATACGGTCATGAAGCTCAAACATAGTTATTTGATAACCTTTTTGTGCTAATAAGATAGCGGCTGTAATACCAGCTGGACCAGAACCAACAATAGCAATTTTGTGTTGATTACTAGGTGCTTTATGAAGTACTAAATCTTCAAGGTATTTCTCAGAAACAAAGCGTTCAATATCACAAAAGCTTACAGGTTCACTTTTTATACCTTTAATGCAAAAACCTTTACATTGATCTTCATGAGGACAGACGATTGCACAAATAGCAGAAAGTGGATTGTTTTCAAATAACATCTTACCTGCTTCCTGAAGTTTGTTTTCTTGGAAAAGAGTAATAACTTCAGGAATAGGTGTTGCAATAGGACAGTGTTGTTTACATCTTGGATTTTTACACTTTAAGCAACGGTCTGCTTCGTTTAATAAATATTCCATAGTTAACCTCCGATAGTCAATTTAATTAATGTCAGTAATACTTATTATAGAGGATATAGGTGGGTAACTCAACAATTAATAACTAAATATACAATATATGGTAAATTAAAGAGTGGATTTAAATGATTAACTAATGAGATGAATAAGTAGATATAGTACAATAAGTAGAGTACAATGAGAGAAAGAGGAAGAGCAATGGATACCGATAAAATCATAACGAATTTAGAATACCGCATTATAGATCGAGAAGGAGATAAAGATTATTTCATTGAAACAGATATGTATACAGTCAATATGGAATTAAATATTCCCGATATGTCACGTTTTCAATTTCCTTTATCTAGAGCAATCTTAGTTAGAACAACACCACATAGTGAGTGGATTACTATTCATGTATTGAGAGATGTAGATTTGTTTTCAAGTTATGTAAATTTTGAAGTAAATTTAACTGGGAAAAAATTATGTGTTATGAAGGAAGAAGGGTATATTAAACTGGATATACAAAAGCTTCCAAATGCGTTATAATGAAATGAAATAAAAGGGGAAAAGCTGCTTATACTAATAACAGCTTTTTCTTTTTGCCTACATACTAGAACGCATAACATTATAGAAGTAAGGAGAAAAAATGAATAAGTTATTAATTAAGAAGAATGAATTTATACAAATCCTTTTAGGGGTAACACTATTAGCATTAGGGATTAATTGGTTTACTTCACCGCTTGGACTTGTAACAGGTGGAATTTCGGGGATTACAATTATCGTTAAGGCATTATCTGTTAAATACTTAGGTTTTGAAATTCCATTATGGATTACAAACTTTGCACTTAACGTGCCTTTATTCGTAGTAAGTATTAAACAACGTGGTTTTGAATTTGCTAAGAAATCATTATGGTCAGTAGTATTATTAAGTTGTGCATTATGGTATACAGATTTCCTTCCAAACATTTTTGAGGTAAATGGTGATTTACTTTTAGGTGGAGTATTTGGGGCCATCTTTATTGGACTTGGTGTAGGAATTGTCCTTCGTACAGGAGCTACAACAGGGGGAACAGATATGTTTGCAGCAATTATCCGTTTCATTAATCCTAAGTTCCCAATTGCAAAAGTAATGCTTGGTATTGATAGTTTAATCATTTTAGCTGGGCTTATGGTATTTGGTTCTAATAAAGCCATGTATGCAATTATTGCTGTATATATTACATCTAAGATTATTACAAACGTACTTGAAGGTGTAAATTATGCGAAAGCAGTCTTCATTATGTCAGATAAGAATGATATTATTGCCCAAGAAATAATGCAAAAAATCCCTAGAGGGGTAACTGGTATTAAAGCTAATGGTAAATATACAGGAAATGATAAAGAAATGTTATTTGTAGTTGTATCACAAAAAGAAATTACAAAATTAAGAAATCTCATCAGAAATGTTGATGAACAAGCCTTCGTTACAATTGCTGATGTACGTGAGGTATTAGGAGAAGGTTTCATTGAGGACTATACAGCTACATTATAATAGTTAGCATAAATATAAATAATGTTGTGATATTACTTGAATTACTTGAGGGAAATGGCGAAAAAGAACTTTATTATTGGACTTGTGACATTTGTGGTCATAGCAAGTCTTTGGTCTAAGGATTGTATTAGAACAATAAGTATACTTATTATATGGATTGCATTTTATTTTACATGGATATCGATTAAAGAAATTGAGATTACAGACAGTCAGATTATTATTAAAAGATTTATGCACCAAGTTGTTATTAACAAATGGAATATTACAGTAGTGGACTTGAAAAAGTATACAATCATTATATAAGGGAAACTATTAAGGTATAAACTTCCATAAGAATCAAATTCAAAAAGCAAAATTTATCTAAGCTTATGGAGTGCTTATCAAAGTATACATATTTTAAGTAAATTACTAAGGTATAAATAAGAAGAAAATAGCATAAGTAATAGTATGAGATAAATTATAAAAAGGTGAGTTTTATTCGTAAGCATATGAGTGAAACACGCCTTTTTTATTACTTTGTGCTACAATAAAGATAGAATGAGTAAGTAAGGAAGGAAGTAAGGAAGGAATATGGAACCAAAACACATAGTAAGTCAGAAGAATAAGGCAAAGATTAAAAAGCCTAAACAGTATAAGGTTGTAATGTATAATGACGACTATACGACTATGGAATTTGTCATAGAGGTACTGACACAAATCTTTAATAAAAAACTAGAGGATGCTAACAAAGTTATGTTAGAAGTACATCAGAAAGGAAGTGGGATTGCAGGTATTTATTCTTATGACATTGCCATGACTAAAGCTGGGACAGCAATGGCTTGGGCAAAAGAAGAAGGTTTCCCATTTAAACTTAGCGTAGAAGAGGTGTAAATATGTATATATCAGCATTAGTAGGCAAGATTATTGCAAAAGCTAACGAGTTAGCAGCTAAATTAGGTCACGAATATATTACACCAGAACATATTATTTTAGTAATGTGTGGGCAAAAGATTTTCAAAGAAGCATTTGAAAGCTGTGGTGGAGATATTAGTCTTTTAAGGAGTAATATCGCAGCTTATTTAGATGAGACAATGGAGAAATTTGAAGAGATAGAACCTATTGAAAGTTTCAGTGTTCAGCAAGCACTTTTAAGAGCTTCAGAACAAGTACTTAACAGTGGTAAAAATCAAATAGAAGTAGATCATTTATTAGCAGGAATTATGGACTTACCTGAAAACTACGGTGTGTATTATATCTTAGAACAAGGTGTAACAAAGCGTGATTTATTATTTGAATTATGTCATTTAGAAGATGAAGAAAAAGGACATAGTTTAATCAAGACAAGTAAAGGTGAATTAGCTAAATCTACAGCAGCTCAGTATGTTGAAGAAGAAGCGGCTCAAGATGAGGAAGAAGAGGAAGGTATGCCTTCAGGCTTTGAGCAGTATATTACAAATTTAAATAAAGAAGCGGAAAAAGCAGATGAACCACTTGTAGGAAGAGAAGATTTAATCATTCGAACAATCCAAGTGCTTTGTAGAAAACAAAAAAATAATCCAATTCATGTAGGTGAACCTGGCGTTGGTAAAACTAAGCTTACATTAGGTCTTGCGAAATACATTAATGAAGGCAAAGTGCCTGATTTATTAAAGGGTGCACAAATTTATTCTTTAGATTTAGGAAGTGTACTTGCGGGAACACAATATCGTGGTGATTTTGAGAAACGGCTCAAGAAGATATTAGATAGTCTTAAAAAGTTAGATAAACCTATCGTTTATATTGATGAGATTCATAACATAGTAGGTGCAGGAGCTTTAGGCGGCGGTTCTTTAGATGCCTCAAATCTTCTCAAACCGTATTTAACAGATGGACAGATTAAATTTATAGGTGCTACAACTTACGAAGAGTACAAAAAGTACTTTGAAAAAGATAAAGGTTTAGTAAGACGTTTCCAAACAGTAGAAGTTAAAGAACCAACAGTAGAAGAAACAATACAGATTTTACAAGGACTTAAGCCACATTATGAAAAATATCATGGTGTAACTTATACAGATGAAGCGATTAAGGCGGCTGCTGAATTAAGTCAGCAGTATATTAATGATAGATTTTTACCTGATAAGGCGATTGACCTTATTGATGAGACAGGTGCTTGCAATACGGTTAAAGGCAAAAAAGGTAAGAAGAAAGTTATTGATTTAGATATGATTCAAGAGACACTTTCTAAGATTTGTCATATTCCTAAGCAAACAGTAGAGAAGAAAGAAGTAACAGCACTTAAACAACTTGAAGGAGTCCTTAAAGGACAAATCTTCGGGCAAGATCAGGCCATTAAACAAATCGTTAAATCTATTAAACTATCTAGAGCAGGACTTAGCGATGGCAATAAATCAGTAGCTAACTTCCTATTTGTAGGACCTACTGGTGTAGGTAAAACAGAGATTGCAAAATGTTTAGCTAAAGAGTTAGGTGTAAAACTGATTCGATTTGATATGAGTGAGTACACAGAGAAACATACCGCATCTAAACTTATCGGTTCACCACCAGGCTATGTAGGTTATGAAGAAGGTGGACTTCTAACAGATGCCATTCGTAAGACACCATACTGTGTCCTTTTATTAGATGAAATCGAGAAAGCACACCAAGACATTTTTAATATTTTATTACAAGTCATGGATTATGCTACTCTTACAGACAATCAAGGTAGAAAGGCTGATTTTAGAAATGTTATTTTAATCATGACTTCTAATGCTGGAGCTTCTAGAATTGGTAAGAAACTTGTAGGTTTCGGTGAAAGAAGCATCACAGGAGATGCGATTCAAGATGAAGTGAAAAAGGTATTCACACCTGAATTTAGAAATAGATTAAGCAGTGTTGTGGTATTTAATCATATTGATTCAGCTATGGCAGATCTCATTGCGAAGAAAGAGTTAAATAAATTTAAGGAAATTCTTAAAGAGAAAAATATTACCCTTACATTTGATAAGAAGTGCGTCACATACATTGCTGAAAAAGGTATTTCTACAGAATTTGGTGCAAGGGAAATTGCAAGACTTATTGAAGATGAACTTAAACTACTTTTAGTAGATGAAATCTTATTCGGCAAGTTAGTTGATGGTGGAAGTTGCAAAGTAACAGTGGTAGATAAGGCATTTAAGTTAACGTTTAAAGAAAGTGCAAAGAAGGAAGAAGTATAAGGCAATTAATAAGAAACCAGTTATACAGAAGGAGAAAGCAAATGAACTATATTGATGCCATTAAAGCATACAATCCTGTTAATGAACAAGAAGCAGCAGAAAAACGAGTAATTTTAAAGTATATTGAAGACTACCCACATAACATTTTACTTAGAGAAAATGAACTTGGACATATGACAAGTTCTGGCTTTATTTTAAATAAATCATTAGATAAAACACTTATGGTACATCATAATATTTATAAAACATGGGCATGGACGGGTGGCCATGCTGATGGAGATGATGATTTACTTTATGTGGCAATGAAAGAAGCAAAAGAAGAAACTGGTGTTAAAAACATTGAGCCACTCATGTCAGACATTGCAAGTATAGACATTTTACCTGTATGGGGACACGTTAAAAAAGGCGCTTATGTGCCAACCCATATGCATCTTTCAGCAGCTTATATTTTAATTGCTGATGAAGAACAAGAGCTTTATATTAACGAAGTAGAAAATAGTGGTGTAAGATGGATACCTATAGATGAGATTGAGAAATATAGTAATGAACCACAAATTATAGAAGTATATAAAAAGCTCATTAAAAAAGCACATGAGTATGTAGCCAATAAATAAGTATCTTCAAATAGAGATAAAACCAATAGAAATAAAAGCCATCTATAGATTAGCAGAAGATAGGTCTAATCCATAGGTGATTTTTTATATACAGATACTGCATAAAGGTATATAATTACAAAAAATATAAAGAGGAAAAATAGATGAATTATAAAATACGAGAGATGAAAAGAGAAGATTGGAATAGAGTAAGAGCAATTTATTTACAAGGCATTGCAACTAAGAAAGCAACCTTTCAAACTGAAGCACCAGAATATGAAGCTTGGGATCAAGGCCATTTAAAGGAATGTAGATTCGTTGCAGTAGATGAAGAAGATAGAGTCATGGGATGGATTGCATTAAGTCCTACAAGTAGTAGATATGTTTATAGAGGTGTAGTTGAAGTGAGTATTTATGTGGCAGAAGAAGCAAGGGGCAATCAAATAGGCTACTTACTTATGATGAAGACTATTGAAGAAACAGAAAAATTAGACATATGGACATTATACTCTGTAATCCTTGAAGTTAATGAGGTGAGTCTTGCTTTACATAAAAAATGCGGCTTTCGAGAAATTGGAACGAGAGAACGTATTGCTCAAGACGCAGATGGTATTTGGAGAGATACAGTAGTTATGGAGCGCAGAAGTAAAATCGCTGGTAAATAAAAAGGAGTGTTACGAAATTGATAAACTATTTCGTGACACTCCTTTTAGTTTATTATCTTATAAATGTAAAATCTTTTGTAATACAGCTTTAAAGAATCTAGAAGCTTCCACCACCGCCACCAAATGTACCACCACCACTAGAGCTATGGTAGAACTTCCGCCACCGCCAGAATCATGAGTATCATTTTTTTGAAGGCGAATCTTAGTGGTGTGACTATGCATAAACCTATCTTGTTTCTCTGTGTAATTGACTGAACTGCGATCTGGAGTAGTAACAGGTTGTGTAAATTTAGGATGTGTATAACTATGACATATACTGAAATAAGTAATCAGTGAAACGATAAATGCAATAAGTGCAGAAATGCCACCTCGCATTAAATAATCTGTAGCTGTCAGTTTTGCTTTAGGTAGTGAAGTTTGTTCAGAAGAACTTACAGGAATAGGTGAAGAAACAATCAGCTCAACTTTATTTAAGAACAACTTACTAGCATCATAATATTCGCCATCACTAAGTTTTGATCTAACCTTTTCATAAATCAATTGAATACGTGCGTCTGTAAAATATGAAATAGCAGAACCTGAAGAAGACATCCATACTTGGCGATTATCCATATCAATAAGCATTAATATACCATTAGCTTTAGCATTACCATAGCCTAAATCAAAGAAAAAATCATCAGCAAATGCCATACTTGTTTTACCTTGCGCATCATCTGTGGTTAAAATGAAAGCATCCATATGATATGTGGCACGAATTTCATTGATTTGAGTTTGAAGACTTTGAACTTCCTCATCAGTAAACAAAGCAGCATAATCATAAATGCTTTGATTTGGTAAAGCTGCTTTAAGAGGCATTGGTATAAGCATCAAAAGACATAATAATAAACTCATTAATCCCATTAAAGGATGACTTAAAGTACATTTTAAATTTCTCATATAAGTAACCCCCCTATGAAACAAACAATAAATGTAATAAAGAAGATTAGTATAGAGAAACGAAATACTTTGCCTTTGTCTAATGGTAAGCGACCATATAATTTACCGGTTTGTCCATTCATAGCAAAGAGATAAGTTTCACCTTTATAGAGATAAGTCAGCATCCATATAGGCATTAAAGTATAGTGAAAGCGTGACCTATGAATTTGGGTATGCGTGTTTTTCACACTAACAGTAGAATAGCCTTGAACAGATTCACGTAAAGTAACGGCTACAGCTTTTTCAACACGACTTTTAATCTCAGGGAAAACATCATCCTTGGTGACATCATATTTTTCAGCTAAGAAGCCTGAAAGATAAGTAGATGAGTAAGGTGCAAGGTCATCAAAGTTAAAAGGTCCAATGCTATCCATAACCTGATCATCAGCTTTACTTGAAGCATCATGAGCAATATTATAAAAGTCCATATCAGCTGAGCGATGTACAGCATAAATATCTGTCTTAGTATATTGATAATCTCCACTAATCCAAGTAGAAATATTACGGCCCTCTGCATTCAAACTGCCTGAAGTATCACAGTCTACAAGCCAATAAGGAATGTAGAGTCCAGCCATTTTTTCAAGTTGAGATGGTGATGAAAAGTCGCTAGGTAAGAACTTTTTCCTTTTGCACCAACTTCTAAAATCATCTTCTGCACGTCGACGACTAAGTTTAAATGGAATAACTTTAGATGGTCTAAATTCACCTTCTAACTGCTTAGAAAATACAACTGGATTATGACAATAGCAACAAATCATAGCAGATGTAGTATGGTCTGTAATGATTTCAGCACCACAGCTAGGGCAAGTATAAAGTAAAGATGTACCTTCACTTTCGGATGTTTCTGTATAATCACCAGCATCTTCGATGACAGTTTTAGCATCTTCTGAATGGACTGCCTGATTATTAGCAGCTTGAAGTTCTGCTTCTGTAAATGTACTGTCACAGAAATCACATTTCGATTTTTGTGTCTCAGGATCAAAGCTTAGATGACCTCCACAGTTAGGACACTTATAAGTAATAACTGACAAATGATACCCCTCCTTTTAATAGCCTATAAATAAGAAAATTAGCTTATTTATAAGTTTATGAAATAAGCTAAAAAATAGGCATGTTTTATTAAAAAAGTATATCATACAAGTTTTTAATTGTTAATAAGTGGCAAGAAGATTTTGTAAATTTACAATAAACATATTAAATATTAGCGTTCAGCTGTAAGAAGCCATACAAATTTATTTTGTTTTTGAAAAGAAACTTAAAAGCCATTATCTGCAAAGGCTTTTCGAAGTACAGCGTGAGTTGTATAGAATTCAGTTTTTAGGTCATGTGTAAGAGAAGTAGCTCCCTTATCTAAACTATCTTGCAAGATATCTTCAGCAACTTCGTTAGTTTCATACATTGTATCTGTGATAATGATCTTATCTTGAGGTGTAAGCTTAGTTGTAAGAAGTTTAATTGATTTAGATTTTTTATCATCAGAAAGATGATAGAAAGCATAGCTAGAAATAATGGCATCAATACTATGATCAGGAATAGGTAGGGTTAAAAAGCTACTAGGATTAAAATATTTTAGTTTACCCAAAATATGAATATTTTTATCAGGAGAAATATTGTTGAGCTTCCACACCCTTTCTAAAAAATAAATCTTAATTATATAGCTATTTACAATAAAATCTTATTCAAGTGCTGGTTTGAAATCATTTATAAGATTATCCATGCTTTCGATATCAGAGATGTTCAGATTGCTCAGCAGTATCTAATTCAAAAGAAATCATAGCACCTATATTTGGATAATAAATACGTTTAACTTGAGGAAGTGTTTGAAGGAAAGCAACTATTTTGAGGACCTAAAATAGCCCCAATAGCATTTTGTAAAAAGGCAATACGTTCTTTGAGTTCAGGATTTGCAACAACAACGAGTCCAGCGATTACATCACTATGCCAACCTAAATATTTAGTTGCACTATGAACCACAATATTAATGCTAGACTTAATAGGGCGTTGTTAAAAAGTATTATCAACAACTGTAAGTAAACCGCGAAGTTTAGCCAGTTTGCTAATAGTAGAGAAATCAGTTAATTTCATAAGTGGATTAGTAGGTGTTTCAATGAAAATAGCTTTAGTTTCAGGTGTGATTGCATCTTTAACAGCTTCTAAATCGGAAGTATCAACCTGAGTATAAGTAATGCCAAGATTTACAAAAACCTTATCAACTACTCTAAAAGTACCACCGTATACATTATCAGAAATCAATATATGGGCACTAGATTTAAAAAGCATAAGTACTGTAGATAAAGCAGCAAGCCCAGAAGTAAAAGCAAAACCGGCAATACCATCATGAATAAGTTTAGAATTAAAGTTCATATATAAAGTCCTTTTGATATGGAAAATTGAATAGTTTTTAAATTTAGAAAGATTATACTCTTTATTTAAATAAAAGTAAATATATTATTTTACTAGGAATTAAAAATAAATAGTGCTATATGTAAAAGATTAGTATTATCAACGCTTGAAATGCAAAGAAATTTTTTGAAAAAATTTTTATAAGATAAATTAGATGGGATAAAACAAGAAAGGAGATAGGGCAAAGTAGGATTTTGCCATATCTCCTAGGTTAAATAGAAATAAATTAAAAAGCAAATTAAAGTGAAGAGGAGGGCGATGACTTAGAAGGAGTTGAGGTAGAGGGAATAATTTTAGAATCTGTAGTTGGAAAATAAAAAGTATTAACAAGTTCTTGGGAAGTGATTGTGGTGCAAGCTTTAAAGTGTTTTGTACTATGTGGTAGTTTAAACTCAGGAATTTGAAAGTTTTTGAGCTCTTTAAGTAAAGGACGGAAATTACAATGATTGGTATGCCAAGTTGTGATAAAGGAAGGCTCTAGGTTGAGAGAGGAATCTTTGGCTAAACCGGCATAAGTAAAACCAGCTCGAATTGAAGTAGAGGCAAGAGGTGTTAAAAAGAAAGCATTAAAGTAAAACATAGGGCTGCCATTGTTATTAGTAAGTCTTGTAATTAGGTTATTTACAAGTGCAATGGCATCTATAACAAGTTTGTTTTGCTTGCAAAAGGAAATAGAAGAACTATCAGAAAGGTTGGTAGCAGCCATGTTCGCCTCAGATTGGCCGTTAGAGCAACTCTTATTATCTGCATTTGCTTTAGAATGAGAAGAATTTTGATTAGCACCGATTGCCTCATTTAGTGTAGCACTCATATTAACGATACGGGTACTATTACCTAATGGGACAGTGGTTGAAGGAGAAATATTTGTATAATTGGCAGCACTAGTACCATTAGAAGAAGAATTTGTATTTGTACAGGAACTACCACAAGAAGAAGATTGATTGGTTGTTACTGTACGAGATTTATTATGTGCAACATTATTACCACAATTAAAATTGGATTGCTGAAATTGAGAAAGTGAATCAAAGAGGTTGATAAATGTATCAAGGCAATTTTTTGTTTCACTATTAGAAATAGGAGTTGCTAAAAGAAGTGTAATATAGTTTTCCGAAGGAAAAAGTGAGGAGAAATTTTGTAAAATAGATTTTGTATCAGTATAAGTATTATTAGGAATAACGATGGTTGATGTAATGGTAGATATATGCTCTAGGGAAAATAAGTTATTCAATAACGCTTTAGATTGATTACTATCATAAGCTGTTATTTTACTATTAGGAAATGTAGAAAGAAAACCTTGGTTAAAAATTTCAATAGCAGTGGGAGCAGAAGGCGCAATGCTTAAACCTATATAAAAGTTAAGTTTTTTTGGGGATCGTTCTAGAATAATCCCAATTGTAGTATTTAGTGAGGCAAGTGCATTAAAAACATAAGTAAAGTAATGAGCAGTAGTTGAAGTAGTAAAATTAGTTATTTTAAAAAGTAGAATTTGATTTTGTGATTTTTTATTAGTATAGAGTGTAGCACAATCTAGTGTATTTAAATAATCTTTTTGAACACAGCTATTGTATTGATGCAAGGTAGAAGAAAATTGTTGCTCAAGGGGATGTTTAAGCACTAGAATCAGTCCTTTAAGATAAACGACTAATATAATATATGCGTACTTCTATAAATTGTAAACCAGTAAAAATAATAGGAATATTTTAGAGAAAATAAAAATTTTATAAAATATATAAAAAATATTGACATTGATTGAGTAGAAATATATACTACTAATCATACTAGAAAACTTGGTTATAGAAAAAGGTTCTTATCTAGAGTGGCAAAGGGACTGGCCCAGTGAAGCCCGGCAACCTGAATAATTGTATAAATTATTTAAGGTGCTAATTCCAGCAAGATCTGTAGTGGTTTGAGAGATAAGAAAGTATATTTTAAGCCTGTTTGTGCTACTTTCTTACCTTAAGAAAGTAGCTTTTTCGATACAAATAGTAATTTCTTTTGATGCATTGATATATAAGGAGGAGAAAATAAAATGTTAGAGTTAAGTCATAGATTAGATGGATTTCAAGAATCAACAATTAGAAAGATGACACGTATTTCAAATCAATATGGTGCCATTAACTTATCACAAGGGTTCCCTGATTTTGCCCCACCTCCAGAAATTCTTGAAGAATTACAACGTGCAGCAATTGAGGGACCACACCAATATGCTATTACTTGGGGGGCACAAGATTTTAGAGAGGCTTTAGCGGAAAAACAAGAACGTTTCATGGGATTGAAGTTAGATCCTAATGAAAATATAGTAGTTACTTGTGGTAGTACAGAAGCAATGATGACAGCCATGATGTCTATTTGTGAAAGAGGAGATAAGGTGGCTATTTTCTCACCATTTTATGAGAATTATGCAGCAGATACTATTCTTTGTGGAGCACAGCCAATTTATATTCCATTAAAACCACCTACTTTTGATTTTGATAGAGAAGCTTTAGAAGATGCTTTTAAAGCAGGTGCAAAAGCATTAGTGCTTTGTAATCCTTCTAATCCAATAGGTAAAGTTTTTACTAGGGAAGAACTTTTAGATATTGCTAAAATCGTTGAAAAATATGATGCGTATGTCATTACAGATGAAGTATATGAACATATTGTTTATGCACCACATAAACATACTTATTTTGCATCATTACCTGAAATGTTTGAGCGTACTATCTCATGTAGTTCACTTTCAAAGACATATTCTATTACTGGCTGGCGACTTGGGTATGTTATTGCACCAAAAGAAATTATCAATCAATGTAAGAAGGTACATGACTTCTTAACAGTAGGTGCAGCAGCACCACTTCAAAGAGCAGCTATTGTAGGACTTAAGTTTGGTGATGATTATTATAATGAATTAACTAGGATGTACACTGAGAAAAGAGAACTTTTCTTAAATGGATTAGATCAAATAGGACTTCGTTATTTTAAACCAGAAGGTGCGTATTATGTTATGGTAGACATTAGTGAATTTGGTATAGCTTCTGATAATGAGTTTGCAGAAAAACTTATAAAAGAAGTAGGTGTAGCAGGGGTTCCAGGATCTAGTTTCTTCAAAGAAGACGTGAATCAATATATTCGTCTCCACTATGCTAAGAAGCCACAAACATTAGAAAAAGCATTAGAAAAATTACAGCATATTAGAAAACATTTTTAAGAGAAAGGGGAAAGGCTATGATTAAATTTGAAAATGTAAAAGTAGCTTTTAAACAAAAGAATGGAGAATTTGTAGCAGTTAAAGATGTTTCACTTCATATAGAAGCAGGGGATATTTATGGAATTGTAGGAGGCAGTGGCGCTGGGAAAAGTACATTAGTACGTACAATTAATGGATTACAACAGCCAACACAGGGACATATTTTTGTGGATAATGAAGATATAACACAATTAAATAATAGTCAGATTAGAGAACTTAGAAAAAAAGTAGGTATGATTTTTCAACACTTCAATTTAGTGTCTAGAAAAACAGTAGGACAAAATATAGAGCTTGCGCTTAAAATACAAGAATATCCTAAGGAAAAGCGTAAAGCTCGTGTTGAAGAGTTACTTGAACTTGTGGGATTAAAGGATAAGCTAAATGCTTATCCTGCAAGTTTAAGTGGTGGGCAAAAGCAACGTGTAGGGATTGCAAGAGCATTAGCCACTAATCCTAAAATCTTACTCTGCGACGAAGCAACATCTGCACTTGATGCACAGACAACTGTAGAAATTGTAGATATCTTAAAGCAAATTAATAGCTCACTGGGGATTACGATTGTTTTCATTACTCATCAAATGGAAGTGGCAAAAAACTTATTTACAAAAGTAGCAGTTATGAGTGAAGGAGAAATCATTGAACATGGGACAACTTATGAAGTATTTGCAAACCCACAGGCAGAATTGACAAAAAAATTGGTAGAAACTCAAATAGATATCCCAGATAAGATTATATCTAAAACACAAGGTAAGATTATTAAACTTACTTATAAAGGAAATAGGAGTGTTGAACCTATTGTTGCTTATGCTAATAAAAAATATGAAGTAGTCTTAAATATTTTACATGGGCGTATTGAATACATTACAGAAAAACCAATAGGAGTATTAGTTGTAAGTATTATAGGAGAAGCACATCAGATAGATAAAGCACTAGAATATATTAAGGCAAATACTGAAGGAATAGAAGTTATTAGAGAAAAGGGGAGTGAAGTAGCATGAGTATAAATGAATTAGTTGAAGCATTATGGAGCGCAACAAAGGAAACAAGTTTAATGGTAAGTATATCAATGCTGATTGCAATAGTAGTAGGAACATTTCTAGGACTTGTTTTATACATTACAGCATCGCCACTTTTATATCCTAATAAGGCAATAAATGCTGTTTCTGGATTAATAATAAATGTAATTCGTTCAATTCCATTTATTATTTTATTAGTTTTACTTTATCCTTTAACAAATCTTATATTAGGCACAACCATAGGAGCTACTGCAGTAACAGTTCCATTAACAGTAGCAGCTATAGCCTTTTTGGCAAGGCTTGTAGAAGGTGCCTTTTCTGAAATAGATAAAGGTGTAATTGAAGCATCATTAGCAATGGGAGCAAGTTTAAAAGACATTGTAGTGGATGTTCTTTTAGTAGAAGCATTACCAGGAATTATTAGGGCGATTACAGTAACGCTTATTAGCATTATAGGTTATTCATCAATGGCAGGAACTGTTGGTGGCGGAGGAATTGGAGACTTAGCGATTCGCTACGGTTATCAACGTTATCAAACAGATGTATTAATTATTACAGTGGTCATATTAGTTGTAGTAGTACAACTCATTCAAGTTATAGGAGAAAAAGCAGCTGTGAGTGTAACTAAGAAATAGAAGTTAGTATGAATATGGGTTATAAAAAAATAGATAGATTTAGGGAGGAAAGATTATGAGAAAAAGTTTAATTTATAAGTTAAGTTTATTAGCAGTAGTAGGATTTGGAATATTAACAGGATGCGGTTCACAGAATGCAAGTGGTGAGGATGTAAAAGATGTAGCTGCATCAGTAAATGAGGTGAGAGCAAAAGATACTATTAAGTTTGGGACTTGCCCTGGTCCTTATGGGGATATGATCCAATATGCTATTAAACCAGGATTAGAGGAAAAGGGTTACAAAGTGGATATCATTGAATTTAGTGATTATGTCCAACCTAATTTAGCATTAGGTAAGGGAGAAGTAGATGCCAATATGTTCCAACATAGTGTGTATCTTGAGAATTTCAAGACGGAACATAATTTAGAACTTAGTAATTTAATTAATATACCAACAGCGGGGCTTGGGATTTATTCAGATAAATACACAGATATTTCTAATATACCAGAAGGAGCAAGTCTTACAGTACCTAATGATGTTACTAATTTAAGACGTGCCTTAAAAGAAGCACAAAATGCAGGTCTATTAACCATCGATGAAACGACAGATGTTACAAGCTTTAGTGAGAAAAATGTAAAGGATAATCCTTTGAATTTAGTGATTACACCAGTAGAAGCAGCTCAGCTTCCTAGAACATTACAAAGCTCAGATTTAGCAGCTATACCAGGTAACTATGCTTTATCAGCAGGTATTGATTTAGATTCAGCTATTTATAAAGAAGTGCTGGCAGAAGAAATGAAAAATGTAATTGCAGTACAAACTAAAGATTTAGATAGCCAGTTTGTAAAAGACATTGTAGAAGTCGTAGAGTCTGAAGATTTTAAAGATGTTATAGAAAGTAGTGATTACGCATTTAGTAGTTTTCAAAAGCCAGATTGGTATACAGAAAAATGGAAATAGGGTAATTGAAAGTGCGCAAAGGTTACAAAGTGAATGTAACCTTTTATGTTGTAATCACTAGTGATAAGAAAAGGCTATAAGTCTAAAAAAACTGAAAATATTGACTTAGTAAATCTATAGGAATACAATGAGATAAATCAAATGAAAAGTATCCTAGAGATAAGGTTAAGTATAAAATTTAAAACCTCTCTTCTTAGTAAGGGAGGTTTTGTTTTATATAGTGCGGATAACTTTTGATTTAAAAATAAAATTTAGGGAGGAATGTGGATGGTAAGGAAGTAGTAGAAAAAATTTCACATGGCTAATAACTAATAAAGGGGAAAAAGATATATGGCAAAAAAAGTGAATTTAGATATTACAGCAGTACAAAGCCGTGAACAGCGGTTAGGAACAATTATTGCATGGCAAGGAAATGCAGAAGAACTTAATAAGCAATCTGGTTATGCATTAAGAGGACAAGGGGAAAAACGAGGTTGTAGGGGAAATGGTTGTAAGCTTTGTGAGCTAAAAGGACCATTTTCACAAGGATCAGTTTGTAGTGAACAAATGGTAGAATGTCAGGCTGGGAATGTAAGAAATGCAGTACTTATTCAACATGCGCCTATAGGATGTGGGGCAGGACAGGTACCTTACAATTCTATTTATAGAAATGGTCTTGCTATGAGAAATCATCAGGTTGAAAACATTAGGATTATTAATACAAACTTACAAGAAAGTGATATGGTATTTGGTGCATTAAAGAAGTTAAAACAATCTATAGATGATGCATGGGAAAGATATAAACCACAGGCAATATTTATTGGAACTTCTTGTGCGACTGGGATTATTGGTGAAGATATTGAGAGTGTGGCGGTAGAGAAGGAAGATGAATTAGGTATTCCAGTTATTCCATTAATGTGTGAAGGATTTCGCTCTAAACACTGGAGCACAGGATTTGATGCTACACAACATGGGATATTACGACAAATTGTAAAACGTAATCCTAAGAAACAAGAAGATTTAGTTAATGTAATTAATTTATGGGGTTCAGATGTCTTTACACCAATGTTAGCAGAGCTTAATCTGAGAGTTAATTATGTAGTAGATTTAGCATCAGTAGATGATTTAGCACAACTTTCTGAAGCGGCTGCAACAGTAGGATTCTGTTATACATTATCATCATATATGGCAGCAGGATTAGAAGAATCATTTGGTGTACCTGAAGTTAAGGCACCAATGCCTTATGGATTCCATGGTACAGATGAGTGGTTAAGAGAAATTGGAAGGGTAACACATAGAGAAGAATTAGCAGAGAAATATATTAAAAAAGAGCATGAACGCGTAAAACCTAGAATTGAAGAATTGAAAAAGAAATTGGCAGGATTAAAAGGATATGTAGCAACAGGATCAGCTTATGCCCATGGGCTTATTCAGGTGTTAAGAGAATTGGGAATTGAAGTAGAGAGTTCATTAGCTTTCCATCATGACCCTGTATATGATAGTGGAGATCCTAGAGAAGATTCTTTAGGACATTTAGTAGAACATTATGGAGATGTAAAATCCTTTAATATAAGTAATAGACAACAATATCAACTCTACACATTTTTAAAACAGACACCACCGGACTTCTTACTTATTAGACACAATGGATTAGCACCATTAGCATCTAAATTAGGTATCCCGGCAGCTCCACTTGGAGATGAGCATATTGCTATAGGATATCAAGGTATAATTAATTTAGGAGAAACAATATTAGAGGTTATAGCACATAAAAAATTCCATCAAGACATTAAGGAACATGTGAAATTACCATATAAAAAATGGTGGTTAGATCAAGATGATCCATATATATTAGCAAAACATCCTGAGTTAATAGAAGATTATTTAGAAGACTTTAAAAATGGGGGGACAGAGTGATGGCAGTAAAAAAAGATCATAATGGACAAACAAATTCAATTAATCAAATAAGATATGGATGTGCATTAGGGGCGTTACATAGCATAGTAGCAATTCCAGGAGCAATGCCTATTACGCATTGTGGACCAGGATGTGTGGATAAACAGTTTATGAGTATAGGATTTTACAATGGATTTCAAGGAGGTGGCTACGCAGGAGGTGCTGTTACACCAAGTGTAAATGCTACTGAAAATGAGGTTGTATTTGGTGGTTCAAAAAAATTAGAAGGACTTATAAAATCTACACTGAAAGTAATGGATGCAGATTTATATGTTGTATTAAATGGCTGTATAGGGGAATTAGTTGGAGATGATATAGGTTCTGTAGTTTCTAAATTTCAAAAGCAAGATATACCTATTGTGTTTGCAGATACAGGAGGATTTAAAGGGAATAACTTTGTAGGTCATGAATTAATTACGCAAGCTATTATTGATCAATATGTAGATAAGTTTGCTAAAAACAAAGATAACAAAGAAAAAGGGCTTATTAATGTATGGACTGAATTACCTTATCAAAATCCAATGTGGCGAGGAGACTTAAAGGAGATTAAACGTATATTGGAGGGTGCAGGATTTAAAGTGAATATATTATTTGGCCAAGGTTCAGAAGGTGTTAAGGAATGGCTTACTATTCCAAATGCACAATTTAACTTAGTGTTATCGCCTTGGTTAGGATTAAAGACAGCTGAGCATCTAAAGAAAAAATATAACCAACCTTATTTACATATTCCAGTATTACCAATAGGTGCAAAGGAAGTTGCTCGTTTTATTAGAGAAGTAGTAGAATTCGCAGCAATTGATAATAATGAAGCAGAAGAGTTTATTAAAAAAGAAGAAAAAGAATACTATTATTATCTAGAACAATTTACGGATTTCTATTCTGAATATTGGTGGGGGCTGCCAGCAACTTATGCAGTAGTTAGTGATAGTACATATAATTTAGCTATTAATAAGTTTTTGGTTAATCAATTAGGTTTAATTCCTAAGACACAAATTATTACAGATAATGCACCAGAAAAGTATAGAGAAGCAATTGCTAAGGAATATGAAAAATTAGCAGAAGACGTTTCGGCGAAGGTAGAATTCGTAGAAGACGGTTATATTGTAGGTAAAGTATTAAAAGAAGAAGACTATGGACATAAGCCACCTATTATATTAGGGTCTACTTGGGAGAGAGATACTGCAAAAGATTTAAATGGATATGTGGTTGAAGTAGCCTTTCCAACATCCTATGAAGTTGTAATTAATAGAACTTATGTAGGTTATACAGGGGCGTTAACTTTATTGGAAAAACTATTTACAGTTTCTATTAGTAAAAGTGCGTAATCGAGGAGTCATACATCTAAACTAGGTGTATGACTTTTTTAAATATATAAAATATATAAAACATATAAAAATAGTGGGAAATGTATTGACAATTCGGAATAATAAATATATACTTCTAAACATATAAAAGAACTAGGAATTAAAAATGAATAAACTATTTCTTATCTAGAGAGGCTGAGGGACTGGCCCTAAGAAGCCCAGCAACCAGAATTATAGACATATAATTCAAAGGTGCTAATTCCTACAAATTATTTATGGGGTTCATAGATGATTTGAAAGATGAGAAAGCATAGCCGATATTTAAGACTGCTTTCTTATCAAGAAAGCAGTTTTTTCGTTTATTCCTAAAAAATACTGACTTTATTAATTGGAGGGATTTTTATGAGTAAAAAATATTGGAATGAAGAAATAGAAACTATACCAAGAGAAGAATTAGAAGCTTATCAACTTGAACAACTTAAAGTGCAAATTACAGAGGCTTATGAGCACTCACCTTATTATAGAAAAAGATTTGAGGAGGCAGGTGTCACACCAGATGATTTACAATCATTAGAGGATCTTCTTAAATTCCCTATTTTAACAAAACATGATGTACGTGAAAGACAAGATGCAGTACCTATCATTGGAGACTTATGTGTGAGATCAGAAAAAGATGTAGTATTTATTTCATCTTCAAGTGGTTCAACTGGGGCGCCTACAGCAAGTCCATTTAGTAAAAGAGATTTTGATGAATTTCAAAATATAGAAAGTAGGCTTTTCTGGCAAGCTGGTATGAGACCAAATGACCGTTATATTCATGCTTTAAATTTCTCACTTTTCGTAGGAGGACCTGATGTAATAGGTGCACAAAATCTTGGGGCCTTATGTATTTGGGGTGGTACACTTCCAGCAGAACGTCTATTATTTATTATTCAGCAATATCAACCAACAGTTATTTGGACTACACCATCTTATGCATGGTATTTAGGAGAAGCGGCTAAACAAAAAGGTATTAATCCAGCCACAGATTTAGCTATTAATCGTATCATTGTAGCTGGTGAGCCTGGAGGATCTATTCCAGCTACAAGACAAGCGATTGAAGAACTTTGGGATGCAGAAGTATTTGACTTCTATGGTATTTCAGATATATTTGGAGCTTGTGGTGCACAATGTGAAGAACATGATGGTATTCACATTGCCGAAGATCAAGTTTTAGTTGAAGTTGTAGATCAAGAAACAGGATTACCTGTTAAAGAAGGAGAAAGAGGAGAAATGCTCCTTACAACACTTCGTAAAGAAGTAAGGCCAATGATTCGCTTTAGAACAGGGGATATTGTAACTTATACTAACGAGAAATGTGCATGCGGTCGTACTTTAAAACGTATCAAAGTTGTTGGTCGTATTGATGATATGTTTATAGCTGGTGGTGTAAATGTATTCCCAAGTGACATTGAACACGTAATTCGTAAGTTTGATACTCTAACAGGTGAATATCGTGTAAACATTGTGGAAGATAGACATATTACTAAATTCACAGTAGAAGTAGAAAGACGTGAAGGTGTAGATATTGAAAAAGCACAATTAAGAGAACAAGTGATTTACGAAATCAAAATGAAATTAGGCGTTAAACCTAAAGACGTCATCATATTAGAAGATGGAGAATTACCAAGAGCAACTCATAAGGCAAAACGTTTAGTAGATTTAAGAGAAGGGGCATAAATCATGATAGATGTTATATTTTTAGGAAGAGGTGGGCAAGGTGCCTTCACCTCTTCTCGAATATTAGGGATTGCAGCAAGTTTATATGGTAAGAAACATAGTTTAAGTTTTCCAAGCTTCGGGCCTGAAAGAAGAGGTGCACCTGTATTTGCTTATACGAAAATTAACGATGTGCCTATTCGTGATAGAAGTCAAAGTGTAAAGGCAGATTATTTTGTTGTATTAGATGAGAGTTTATACACACCTAACTTACTTGAACGACTTAAAGAAGACGGCAAGTTATTACTTAATACAGCAATACCTGAAAAATATAAGGTATTAGAAGATGGCAGTATTAATGAAAAGATTATTACTTTTGATGCAGAACCTGTGGCACGTCAATATCTAGGAAGACCGATTATGAATACAACTATGTTAGCAGCATTGGTTGTAAAAAGTGGGTTAGTGACATTAGAGAATTTAAAGGCTGCAATACATTATGATTTGGCAACTAAAATTGCACAAAAAAATGAGGCACTCATCACATATTTTGAAAGCAATGATAGTTTAGAGGGAGGAGGAAAATAAATGAACAGACCAGAGGTAAATAAGGATTTTAAAATTAAAAGTAGTAAGGAATTACCTTGTGGTACTTATGGGCAGGCTATGTTACTTACTGAAACAATGGAAGGGTGGAGAAGTGAGAGACCTGTTATTCATAATGAGCAGTGTATTCATTGTAATTGGTGCTATATGGTCTGTCCTGAAGGGGTTATTTATAAAGAAGGAAATGAGATGAAGATTGATTATAGATTTTGTAAAGGTTGTGGCATCTGTCAGAAGGAATGTAAGAAAGGCTGCATTGAACTTATATTAGAGGGGGGCGAATGACAATGACTAATACATCAGAAAATCAAAAGGAATATCAATTTGTTTCAGGAGATGAAGCTGTAGCAATTGGTGTGAAATTAGCGCAGCCATTAGTTGTTGCTGCCTATCCTATTACACCACAAACTATCGTTGTTGAACGTTTAGCTGAAATGGTGGAAAAAGGTGAACTTAATGCAGAATATATGTATGTAGAATCAGAGCATTCAGCCTTATCAGCTGTAATGGGGGCAAGTGTGATGGGTGCCAGAACTTTTACAGCGACTTCTTCTCAAGGATTACTTTATATGGCTGAAGTTTTACATTATGCCAGTGGTGGGCGTGTGCCACTTGTGATGATGAATGCTAATAGAAGTGTAGCTCTACCTTGGAATATATTTGGTGACCAGAGGGACTCACTTTCTTTGTTAGATAGTGGATGGATTCAAGTTTATGTGGAAGATGCCCAAGAAAGTTTAGATATGACTTTAGCGGCTTATGCTTTAGCAGAACATCCAGAAGTTTTAACACCAGTTATGGTGAATTTAGATGGTTTTGTGCTAACTCATACTTATCAAAGCGTGGAAGTTCCTAGTCAGGAGCAGGTTACAGAATTTTTACCACCATTTAATTTAAAACATAAGATGGATTTAAAAGCACCTAAAAATTTATTTTTCACTGCTTCTCCACAACATAATTTAGGTTTCAAATATGAACAGCAACAAGCTATGTTAAAAGCTAAAGAGGTCATTGAAACTATAGATCAAACTTATGGAGAAATTACAGGTAGAAAATATGGTGGTTTAATCGAAGCTTATAAATGTGAAGATGCAGAGCGCATTATTGTGACATTAGGTAGTATTACAGGATTAGTAAGAGATGTGGTAGATGAATTAAGAGAGCAGGGAGAAAAAGTAGGATTACTTAAAATTCGTTATATGAGACCATTCCCTGGAGATGAAATTGCAGCTGTTTTAAAAGACGCAAAAGCAGGCTCTGTACTAGAAAAGGATATTTCTTTCGGTGCAGAAGGTACCGTATTTACAAATGTAGTTTCTGCCACTTATGGCATCAATACAAAATTAACAAATTACATTGGAGGGTTTGGAGGTAAAGATATCAAGAAAGAAGAAGTCGTACAGATTTTTAAAGACTTAGAAGAGATTATTAAAAAAGATATTCACCCAAGTTATGCTGAGCGTGTGAAATATATAGGATTGGAGGGATAGACATGGCAGTAGCATTAGATGAAAAAGAATATTTTTATGGACATAAAGGCTGTGCAGGATGCGGAGGTTCTTTAGCTGTACGTTTAGCGCTTAAAACATTAGGTGAAAATACTTTTGTAGTTGTACCGGCTGGATGTATGTCAGCTGTTGGCTTTGTTTATCCTCAGCTTTGCTTTGGTGTGAATGCACTCATTTCGCCTTTTGCAAGTACAGGTGCAATGCTTTCTGGCGTAGCAGTAGCAGCTAAAGCATTGGGATTCGATGATGTAAATGTAGTAGGATTTGCAGGAGATGGTGGAACGGCGGATATTGGACTTCAAGCTTTATCAGGTGCCATCGATCGAGATGATAATATTATTTATATTTGTTATGACAATGAAGCCTATATGAACACAGGAATTCAACAAAGTTCTCTAACACCTTATGGCACCAAGACAACGACTTCACCAGCAGGAGAACATATTCATGGAAGTCAAAATGTAAAGAAGGATATGTTTGATATTATTGCTGCACATAAAATCAAATATGCAGCTACAGCAAGTATTGGAAATATTCCTGATTATATTCGTAAGGTAGAAAAAGCTAGTAAAGTAAAAGGAGCAGCATATATTCATGTGGCTGCGCCTTGTCCAACGGGCTGGGGTATTGCCAGCAGTGATACAATCGCCATTGCTAGAGAAGCTATAGAATGTGGTTTATGGTATTTAGCAGAATATGAAAATGATGAGTATACCTTAAATAAACCTGTGAAGAACTTTTCAAGTATCGAGATGTATCTTAAAAAACAAGCACGATTTAAACATTTAACAGATGAAGATATTCAAACCATTACACAGTTAAGAGACCGTAAATGGGAAGAACTTGAACGTAGAATTAATAGAGGATAAAACAAAAGCTGGATTAATAAGAAATTTATAAGATAGTATTAAAAATAGGCGTTAAGTATTGTAGGCTAATATGATTTTAGGAATATATGATATAATAAATTTAGATAAGGAGCATATCTCAATTTATAAAATGAAAAGGCCTAAATTTAAGAGATAAGAATACTTCATTTTAAAGAAGGAAAATACTTAATTAATAGATACTATATTAAATATAAAGGATGAAAATATGAGACAGGAAATAAAGCTTAAGATTAAGCCAGCATTTGCAAGAGAAATTAGACAAGGTTATCCGTTAATTGCTAAAGATGCAATTGCTAATATTGAAGTGTTAAAAAAAGAAGATGTCATTGTAAATTTATTCGATGAAAAAAATAAATTCATAGCAAAAGGTTACTACGGGAAACAAAACAAAGGTTATGGCTGGGTATTAAGTTATAAAGAAAATGAAAAAATCGATCAAAGCTTCTTTGCTAAGAAGATTAAAGCAGCTATGAACTATCGTAAAGATTTATATGAAAGCACTGAAACAACAGCCTTCCGTGTATTTAATGGAGAAGGTGATGGAGTTGGCGGCTTAACGATAGATTACTTTGCAGGATATTATCTTGTAACTTGGTATAGTGAAGGAATTTATAGTTTCAAAGATGAAGTCATTAATGCTTTACTTGAAGTAGCAGATGTAAGAGGGATTTATCAAAAGAAAAGATTTGATAATGAAGGAAAATACATTGAAGACCATGACTATGTCATGGGTGAAGTGCCTGAGTGGCCACTTATCGTTAAAGAAAGCAGACAACAATTTGCGATTTACTTAGATGATGGCGCTATGGTTGGTATTTTCTTAGATCAAAGAGATGTAAGAAAACGCATCCGTGATTACTATGCAAAAGGTAAAACAGTGCTTAATACATTTTCATACACAGGTGGATTCTCAGTGTTTGCAGCAGCAGGCGGGGCAAGCAAAACTACTAGTGTGGATCTTGCAAATCGTAGCTTAAGCAAAACAAGAGAACAATTTAGTGTAAATGATATTGATTATACAAAACAAGATATCATTGTAGAAGATGTATTCAAATACTTTAAATATGCAGTTAAAAAAGAACTTAAGTTTGATATGGTCATTTTAGATCCACCAAGTTTTGCACGTTCAAAGAAGTTCACTTTTAGTGCTTCTAAAGATTACACAAATCTTTTAAAAGAAGCTATCGCTATTACAGAAGATGGTGGAACAATCGTAGCTTCTACAAACTGTAGTGCCTTTAATATGAAGAAGTTTAAAACTTTCATTAATACAGCTTTTAAACAAATGGGGCATCGTTATACAATTTTAGAAGAATATAGTTTACCAAAAGACTTTAAAACAATTGAGAGCTTTAAAGAAGGGAACTACCTTAAAGTAGTGTTTGTCAAGAAAAATAAATAGAGTTAATTTTATGTAGCTTAGTTAAAAAATAAAAAAGACTTATGTAATGATTTTATTACATAAGTCTTTTTTATTTAACAGAAAAGTGATATGTTTAAAGATAGAAAAATTGCATAATTCAGACTTGTAAATATTGATACATATACAGAAAAATAGTTGAATAAGATTGAAGTAGCGTAAAAAAAATGATTGACTTTATCGCTTTAGCACGCTAAAATGATAAGTAATTAGTGAAAATATTTAAATAGGAGGAAAGTAAATGAAATTAAGAAAGTTATGTAAATATATGATTGTATTTTCTATGGTAAGCAGTATGGCATTTGGTATGGTAGGTTGTGAAGATAGTGTAGCAAATGCAAGTGATAGTGAAGCAACAGCTTTAAATAAAGACGTACTTGTTGTAGGACTTGATGACAATTTTCCTCCAATGGGTTATAGAGATGAAAATGGGGACATCGTAGGATTTGATGTTGATTTTGCAAAAGCTTTTGGGGAAAAGATTGGCAAAGAAATTGAATTCCAAACAATCGATTGGACTATGAAAGAAGCAGAATTAGATGCTGGTAATATTGATTTTATCTGGAATGGCTATAGCATCAATGATGAAAGAAAAGTACAAGTTGACTTTAGTGTGCCATATTTAAAAAATCAACAAATCATCATTACTTTAGCTGATTCAGCGATTAACACAAAGGCAGATTTAGCAGGTAAAGTGGTAGGAGCACAAGCCGGATCAACAGCTGTAGAAGCAGTAGAAGATCAGCCAGAGGTCATGGAAACATTTAAAGATGGCAAAGTTGTAACTTATGAAAATAACAATGATGCTTTAATGGATCTAGAAGCAGGACGTTTAGAAGCTGTAGTAGCTGATGAAGTTTTAGTTAACTATTACATAAGTAAAAAAGGCGAAGGCAAATTTAAAATACTTACAGAAAACTTCGGAGAAGAAGAATATGGTGTAGGTATGAAAAAAGGCGATACAGAATTAGTAGAAGCACTTAATAACACATATAAAGAACTTAAAGAAGATGGTACAATGGCTGAAATCTCAGAGAAATGGTTTGGTGAAGACATCACACAATAGGCTCAATAAGCGGCCTGTGAGTAATGTCATTGGTAACAAAAAAGAGGAGGAAATTAGCGTGGACATAATAGTTGCAGCGTTTCAAAAAATCGCAGCATTCATAAGTAGTATTCTAGGCATCTTTGAATACACTAAAATGATGATGCCACAGATTATGGATGGACTGGGTGTCACATTACAAGTATTTTTATTAACTTTAGTATTATCTATTCCATTAGGGATATTAGTAGCAGTATGTCGTTTATCTAAAAGCACGATTATTAGTAAGATTACGGAGTGCTACACATTGATTATGAGAGGAACACCTCTTTTACTTCAAATCATATTTATTTTCTTTGGTTTTCCAATCATAGGAATCAAAATTCCACGCTTACCTTCTGTTATATTGGCATTTACTTTAAACTATGGTGCTTACTTTGCTGAAATTTTTAGAGCAGGAATTAATTCTATAGATGAAGGGCAATATGAAGGTGCTGAAGTTTTAGGATTATCTAAAGTAGATACATTCTTTAGAATCATTCTGCCACAAGCTTTAAAACGTGTTATTCCACCAGTTGGAAATGAAATTATCAATCTGATTAAAGACACAGCTTTAGTATATGCCGTAGGATTTGATGACTTATTAAAAATAGGAAAAACAGCAACGAATAGAGATGCTACACTATTACCACTAGTAATAGTAGCAGTTATGTACTTATTATTAATTTTCGTGCTTACTAAAGTGATGGCATGGATTGAGAAAAAATACGATTACTACAGATAGGAGGATTTGACATGTTAAAGGTAGAAGGATTATATAAAAGTTACGGAAAAACACAAGTTTTAAAAGGTGCAAATTTACATGTTAAACCAGGAGAAGTAGTTGTCGTAGTAGGTGCTTCAGGTGGAGGTAAAACTACTTTTCTAAGAAGTGTCAATTACTTAGAAAAATGTCAAACGGGAAGTATTCAAATTGGTGGTAAATATTTATTAAAAGATGGTGTATATGCTTCTAAAGAGGAAATTAGAGAGATTAGACGTAATATTGGCCTTGTTTTCCAAGGATTCAACTTATTTCCACACAAGAATGTATTAGAAAATCTAATAGAAGCACCTATTCGTGTGCTGAAATATTCACCTGAAAGGGCTAAGGATGAAGCAATGCAAATTCTTACTTTTTTAAACTTAGCGGATAAGGCAGATAGCTATCCATGTGAATTATCTGGTGGACAAAAGCAGCGTGTGGCCATTGGACGTGCGTTGGCACTTAAACCAGAATTAATGTGCTTTGATGAACCGACATCAGCACTTGATCCTGCTTTAACAGGAGAAGTGGCAAAGGTCATTAAAAGTTTAAGTGGTGAGGGAATGGCTATGCTCATTATCACTCACGATATGCAATTTGCAAAACAAGTTGCAGACCGCATTGTCTCTATGGAAGATGGATGCATTGTTGAAGAACACATTTATGCGAATGCAGATTAGTAATATGCTAAAAATCTAGACCTTACAAAGAAAGAGTGCCACAAAATTATA
>NZ_BBCG01000003.1 GCF_001311925.1 Cellulosilyticum ruminicola JCM 14822 | reverse complement strand
TATACTAGGTGTAAATAATGTGTGAATAAACAAATGAAGTTGTAATAAATTAAAAATAGATGAATATATTTATAACAGGTTGAAGTTTAAAAAAATGAAAAGTATTTTTACTTTAGATAAAATACCTTTATTTAAGGTGTTATTAAAGTTAAATTCTCTAAATAATATTTAAATAATGTGTAGGTAAGTTTAAATCTATATATTATGGGGGGATTTATCATGTCTAAATTACGTAAAAAACTATTAACTGTATTTTGTATAGCTACAATGGCATTAGCAACTAATGTCCAAGCAACAGATTATTGGCAGAACTGGACAGATGGTGGTGGATATGTCAATGCAGTAAATGGGCAAGGTGGTAACTACAGCGTATCATGGAGTAATTGTGGAAATTTCGTTGTTGGTAAAGGATGGAATTATGGAACCCCTAATAGGGTAGTAGGATATAATGCTGGTGCATTCCAACCATCTGGAAATGGTTATTTATCATTTTATGGTTGGACAAGAAATTCACTTATTGAATATTATATTGTAGATACTTGGGGAACATATAGACCAACTGGTACTTATAAGGGTTCTGTGTATAGTGATGGTGGCAACTATGATATTTATACAACAATGCGATACAATCAGCCTTCAATTGATGGTACACAAACATTTCAACAATATTGGAGTGTAAGACAATCTAAGAGACCAACAGGTACAAATTCTCAAATTACATTCCAAAATCATGTTAATGCTTGGCAAAGATGTGGTATGTACCTTGGAAGTAATTGGTCATATCAAGCTTTATGTGTAGAAGGTTATCAAAGCAGTGGATATGCAAATGTAACAGTTTGGTAAGCATTTTTTTAATACATATGTATTAAAGAAATTTTGGATTTAAAAATTTAATAAATCAAAACTTACCTGCATATTATTTAGATATTATTTAGTAACTAATTTATAGATAAAAGAAGAGGTATAGAAGATGAACAAAAAACTATTATTATTAGTGAGCATCGGATTAACTTTAATTGGGTGCGTTAATAAACCAAATGAAGAATTTGTACTTATAAAAGGAGATAATAATATAACTGATTTTTATATAAGCACCCATGAAGTGACACAAAAACAGTGGCAGACAGTTATGGGAACAAATCCTTCTCAGTTTAAAGGTAAAGATTTACCTGTAGAAATGGTAAGTTGGTATGACAGTGTGACGTACTGTAATTTAAGAAGTCTTAAGGAAGGTTTAGAACCTTATTACAATATTGATCAAGAAACTTTTGATAGTGAAAATATATGTGAGTATGATAATCAAAAATGGACAGTTACGATTAATCAACAAGCAAATGGCTATCGTTTGCCAACTGTAGAGGAATGGGAATATGCAGCAAGTGGCGGCAGTCAAAGTAAAGGAACTAAATTTAGTGGTAGTGAAAATGCAGATGAAGTTGCTTGGCATTGGCAAAATGCAGGAAATCAGTATTTAGAAGGGGATTGGAATTGGAATAAGATCGAAAGTAATAATAATAAAACACATCCTATCAAAGCGAAGAAGCCAAATGAGCTAGGATTATATGATATGTCTGGAAATGTAAGAGAATGGTGTTTTGACTGGTATGCAGATATTGAAAATCCTACTGGAATCTATAGAGCTTGGAAGGGTGGTGGTATTATCGGTGATGTAAGATGTTGTGAAACTAACTATAGAGGGAAATTTGAACCAACTGGTGTAGGAAATGATCAAGGACTAAGAGTGTGTAAAAATAAATTGAATTACAATTAAGGGACTTAGAAGAGTCACTACAGTCTGTAGACAATTAACTTTTCTGTAATCTTTTAATAGCCTAGAAATAGAAAATAAGGGTAAAAGGAGGCTTAAATAGCTCTTTTTACCCTTATTTTAATGGGTTTCATTGAATAATCTTCACTTAATTGATGAAATTATTTTCAAAAAATTCGTTTGTCAACAATCTGAAGGGGCTTAGAAGAGTCCCTATTTTTTATGCAAAAAGTTATTATATACTTAATAAAATTTTAATTACTTATTGAAATATGAATAATATAAAGAAAAAATGTAAATTATTGAGAAAATGGTATTGTAAAATATTTGTAAAAGCTTATAATATATTACAAGAAGAATTTGGAAATATAAAATAATTTAGGCTATTACTAATAAATAATGAATTGTAAGGAGGTTATAAATGAACGAAGAAAATAGTAAAACAAGTTATAGTGGTTTAAATGTGCAAGAAATAAATTTAGAGCAAGAGATGATTGATTTAGAAAGTGTTACTAAAGTACCAGAATTTTTGGCAAGAAAGCATAAAATGATTGCATTTGAAAAGTTTGATAATAAGCTTAAAGTGGCCATGTTAGATCCGTTTAATATATATGCATTAGATGACCTTCGTCTTAGTACCAATATGGAAATCATACCTGTTCGCGCCTCAGAAAAAAACATTCAGTATATGATAGAACAATTTTATTCATTTATACAAACCAAAAACATTGTGAATCAATTTGAAAAGGAAATACGGGATGAAACAGTAGCACATATGGAATATAAAATAGAAGATAAAGAAGTTAGTGCCTCTATGAAACTTATTCATAATCTGTTGGAACGTTGTGTTTTAAATGAGGCTTCAGATATGCATATTGAGCCGTTTGAAAAGGGTGCGCGTATTCGTTATAGATAGATGGATATCTCAGGAAAATTACTGAAGTTAAGAACGAGACATTAGAGAATATGACACGATGTATTAAGGTCTTAGCGAATTTAGATATTGCGGAAAAAAGATTACCACAAGATGGACGTATATTTCAAGAAATAAATGGGAAGCAAGTTGACCTTAGAGTAAGTATTTTACCAACTGTTCATGGTGAGAAAACAGTCATAAGATTTATTTATCGTAATCATAGAGGCTTTACGCTTTCTGAGATAGGTTTTAAAGAGGAAGACTATATAAAAATCAAACAGTTACTTAAGAATCCTTATGGTATTATTTTATTAACGGGGCCTACTGGAAGTGGAAAATCTACAACATTAGCGGCGTCTTTGAAATGGTTAAATCATGAAAGCATTAATATGATTACAGTAGAGGATCCAGTGGAAAATGTAATAGAAGGGATTAGTCAAGTGGCAGTTAATACGAAAATAGGATTGGATTTTAGTAAAGTTTTGCGTGCTATATTACGACAAGATCCTGATGTACTTATGATTGGAGAAATGCGAGATGAAGAAACGGCAGGTATTGCTATACGTGCAGCAATTACAGGGCATTTAGTATTGAGTACTTTGCATACTAATAATGCAATTAGTTCGATTCCTAGATTGATTGATATGGGGGTTGAAGATTATATGGTTGCAGCGGCAGTAAAAGGGGTTATTTCGCAGCGGCTTATACGTAGGCTTTGTCCAGTATGTCGTAAGAAACATCAAGTGACTGCAACTGAAGCAATTATTTATAAGGTGCCAGAAGGCATAATGGTTTATAAACCTAAAGGATGTAAAGCGTGCAATCACATAGGTTATAAGGGGAGAATGGCAATTTATGAAATTTTAATGATTAGCCAAAAGCTTCAGGAAATGATTGCTAAAGGTGAGAGGGATACTGAAATTCTTCAAAGAATAGCAGAAGAAGAAGGTATGCACACTTTGTGGCAAAACGCCTATGAGCATGTTTTAAATGGTGATACAAGCATGGAAGAAATGTTAAGGGTAACTTATAAGCAGTAAAAGTGAGGAAATAGGATGTATATTAATTATTTATTGGAAGAAGTCATCTCTAGGAAGGGATCAGATTTACATCTCATAGTAGATAATATACCAACAATGCGGCTTAATGGTAAATTGATAAAATTAGGATTATCATCTATTACTAAAGAAGAAATGATGCAGTATGTTAAAATGCTCCTTAGAGACAATCAGCAGCTTATTCAGAAGCTGAGTGAAGAAGGCGAAGTGGATTTCGCTTACATGTTAAAAACTAAGGCACGTTTTAGAGTAAATATATTTAAACAAAAAGGGTGTTATAGTATTGCATTAAGATTTATTCAATATGAAATTCCTTCTATGAAAGCACTAGGTTTACCTTATGAAACGCTTGAGACTTTGTTGGAAAACACAGGCTTAATACTTGTTACGGGCCCAACAGGAAGTGGAAAATCTACTACACTCGCTAGTATGGTGGATTATATTAATGGAGCTAAGGAAAAACACATTTTAACGTTGGAAGAACCTGTTGAATTCTTGCACACATCTAAGAAAAGTATTTTAAATCAAAGGGAAATAGGGGTGGATTGCCTAAATTTCGCAAGCGGCGTGAGAGCCGCCTTAAGGGAAGACCCAGATGTTATATTATTAGGAGAAATAAGAGATTTGGAAACGATGAGGATTGCTTTATTAGCTGCTCAAACAGGGCATTTGGTACTTAGTACTTTGCATACTATAGGCGCCCAGCAAACTGTAGAACGTGTCATAGGTATGTTTCCGCCTCATGAGCAAAAGCAGATATGTGTACAGTTTGCAAGTGTATTAAAAGGAATTATTTCGCAGCAGCTTTTAGAAAGTAGTGATACATTGGGCCGTGAGGTGGCAGTAGAGCTTATGATTAATAATGATGCCATTAAAAATCTTATTCGTGAGGGAAAAGTATATCAAATTTATTCAGTGCTTCAAACAAGTTTAGGGCAAGGTATGTTGACCATGGAAGAATCACTTATAAGGCTTTGCAAGTCAAATAAAATAACATTAGATACAGCTAGAAACTACAGTTTAAAAAATGATATATTGAATCGTCAAATGAATTTGATATAAGGAGTAGAAGATGTTGGAGCTAAAAATAGAGGAAAAAAGGGTTGTCTTAAAAGAAAAGCTTCCTTTAAAAGAAATTAACTTGTTTTGTAAGCAGTTTTTAGCTATGCTACAAGCTGGCGTGCATATTACGAAGGCTTTAGAAATTTGCATAGAAAGCTGTGGGGATAAAGGAATGAAAGTAAGTTTAAATCAGATTTATGCAGCTTTAATGAATGGATATAGTTTTTCTGAAGCGATGGATGAAACTAATGTCTTTCCAAGGCTTTTAGTAAGTATGATTGCATGTGGCGAAGCTTCTGGTAATATGTGTGGGAGTTTGAAGGAAGTAATTATGCATTTTGAGCAGCAATTAGAGATGCACAGCAAGATTAAAAAGGCTTTGATTTATCCAATGATCGTAGTAGGAGCTGTTGTAATTGTAACAATCATTTTAATGATAAAGGTTATTCCTAATTTTATGTTGTTACTAACAGAAACTGGAGCAGAAATTCCTAGAACAACGCAAATAGTTATAGCTGTAAGTGAGTTTTTTGTGAAGTATGGTATAGAAATAGGGATAGCATTGTGCGTGTGTTTAACCATAGGCTATTTGTTTGCTAAAAGTAAGCAAGGTAAAGTGATTTTAGATAGTCTTAGCTTAAAATTACCTATTATAGGATGTTTAAATAAAAAAATAATAACTGTAAATTTTGCAAATACAATGTCTATGTTAATTGCTGCGGGTGTTCCAATTTTGCAAGCTATGGAAATGACTAAGAAGGTCATTAAAAATAATGTGATGCAAAATGAGTTGGAAAATGCAATTCATTATTTACATCAGGGAAGTAGTTTGCATAATGCATTGCAAGGAGGTAGCGTGTGTCCATCTATGCTTATTCAAATGATTTATATTGGTGAAGAAATAGGCGAAGTGGATGAAATGTTAAGGAAAATCGGAATGTATTTTAAAGAAGAAGTGGATGCACAAATGATGCAGTGCATTATTTTAATTGAACCAACTTTGACATTAATACTTGCAGTACTTATAGGTGGTATGATGTTAGCCATTATGCAGCCTATATTTTCAGCAGCTACAGCAATTATATAGCATAAGTAATTTAAGAAATATAGTTTAGGAGTAGTGGTATGAGAAGTGGAAAAAATGAATATGGGTTTTCGCTACTAGAATTGATTGTGGTGCTAGCCATTATGGCAATTTTAGGGGCGACATTAGTACCACAATTTACGACCATATCTGCAAGAGCAAGGCTGACATCAGATGTTACAACAGTTAAGGCCTTACAGCAGCAGATAGATTTATATAAGGCAGATGTAGGTATTGAACCAGGAAAAATTAAAAAGGGAAGTCCGTTAGACCAATCAGTAATTGAAGCTTTAAAAGAAGAAGATTTTTTAGATGATAAGTATTTAAAGAATAATATGATTATCATTCAAACAGATGGGGCCATGTGCATGTATTCTGATGAATTAAGACATTTTGTGTTAGTTGTGAATGAGACTGTTTATAATCGGTTAAGAACGAGCGATCCTAATAAAGAATTTTGGATTGTAAAATCAGGTGAAAAAGGTGTTACGTTACCTAAATCATAGCTTATTAGAATGTTTAGAGGAGGAGTGAAAGTGGTTGGACTTATAGTGCTAGGAATAATAAGTGGTTGTTTTTTAAATATTTGCATGATGAGGGTTATAAAGCAAATGGAAGGTCGTGTTATTCAAAAGAAACAATGTTTATGGGGCTTTATAGCAATAGAAATAGGAATATTTTTAATGGGGACACTTTGTTATAAACAATATGGTATATCCTTTATGATGTGGATGAATATGAGTTTTTGGTGTGTACTTATGCTATTAATATGTGTAGACTTAAAGTTTATGATTTTACCAACTTCTATTATTTTAATAGGTAGTGGAATAGGTGTTGGATTTAAAGCTGCTTTAAGTCTTATGCTTTATGATTGGTTTTATTTGTGGGACTGTATTGTAGCGGGCATTTTAGGCTATGGTTTCTTTTATGTAATTTATATGTGGTTTCTTAAAGTAAGAAAAATAGAGGGTTTAGGTTTTGGAGATGTACGTATTATGGGGATGTTAGGAATTTATGTGGGAATTGAAAAATTAATTATTATGTTACTGATAGCAAGTGTAATGGCATTAATAGTAGGAACTATTTTATATATTATACGTAGGAAAAGTGAGGCTTATCCTTTTGGACCTTGGCTATGTGGTGCACGATGATTATGATTTTATGGGGAGAACAGATTATGCAGTTTTATAAAAACATGGTGGGTATTTAAACAAGATGAAACATACTAAGGTGAGCGATTTAGGATATAGTTTGTTGGAAACAGTTATGGTTATTTTACTGTCAGCTTATTTGTTTCAGAGTATATTGGGATTCTTTTATGAAAGTTGTAGAGATGTAGAAAATTTTCAAAGAAAGAATATGTATGATACTGAGGCAAGGGTTGTAAGTCAGTTTATAAGGGATGAGATTAGGAATGCAGAAGAAATTGAGTTTATAGTAGCTACTGTAAAAGGACAACAAGTAGTTAAGCCGCATAGAAATTTAGAAGATTGCCCTATAGAAGGAAAACTAAAAGAGATGCGGATTTATTCAGCGGATGGTATGCAAGGACGCATTAAGTTAAATACCAATAGTAATAAGAATGAGGGAAAATATAGCTTGCTATATAGAGCTGATAATAGTGTGACACAAAATTTAATTAGTGATATGGTGGATGCAATTGATATAGCATGGAATTACAATACTGATTATGTAGAAGTTACATGTTATATAGGCAGTCAAGAGGAAACGGCATTAAAAACAAAAATTAAAGTGGATGAGTCATTAAAGTATAAGAGGTAAAAGGTATTTTGAGGAGGGGCATAATGGGCGAATGGATTATGGGAATAGAATTTGGAAGCTATTATATTAAAATCATTGAAGGATTTAAAACATCTCAAAATCTTAAGATTAGGAAATTTTCTTTAATCAAGATGCCTGAAGGAAGTATAAAAGATGGGGATGTTCAAAATATAGAGCTTGTTAAAAATCTTTTACTAAGAGAAATAAAACTAAAAGGGTATAAGGCCAAGAAAGTAGTTGCAGTAGTTAGTGGAAAAGAGATGATTGTACGAGATATAAAGATAGGTAAAATGTCAGATCGGATGATTAAAGCAGCTTTACAAAAGCATACAACGCAGTACTTACCCATGAAAAAAGGCGATTATCAAATTGATTATAAGATTTTAAATGGAGTAAGGGAAGAAGAACTTGAAATACGTATTGTAGCAATGCCTAGACAGAATATATGTAATATAACAGAAATCATGAAAACTATAAAGAAAGAACTTGTATTTCTAACAGTACCTTCTGAAGCATTAGAGTTTGTATTTGGAAAGAATGGTTATATTGCCTACGAGCAAGATGAAAATATAATGATCATAGATGTTGGAAACGAAACAACTATTATGACTATTATTTCAAAAGGCAGTACTGTGCTGACAAGACAGATAGACTTTGGGATAGTACATATCCATAAAAGAACTTATGAATATGACAACTATGGTACAGATCAAGAAAAGAAAATGGAAGACGACGTATTAAGTACAATGATATTAGAGCAGATTCAGGAAAATATTATTGTAGAAATGGAGCGGCTCTTGCAGTTCTATGAGAGTAATTTTTCTAAAGGGCCTATTAAAACGATTTATTTAATAGGTGGGGGCAGTATGCTAAAAGGTATTAGATCATATATACATGATGTTTTTAAAATTCCTGTAGAAAAAATAAGTAGCTTAAATAAGGTGGAGGAAGCAACTAATATCATATTGATGCCATATAAACATCTACTTATTAATATATTGGGGGTAATGAATGGTTATAATAGTCGTTTGAGAAGGCAGAAAAAACAAATTAATTTATTGCTAGAACAATATAGTTATAAGCAGCAATATAAAAGATGGAAACGTATAATTGTTATAGCTGGCTTAGTAGAAAGTTTAATTTTTTGTGCTGTTTTTATTATAAATCCTGTAGTGCAATTACAGAAGGCACAGGAGCGATTAAAAGTTGTAGAGGAAAAAATAGAAGGACCTAAGTATAGAAAAATAAAAGAAATTATGCAAGGGTTGAATGATGGGCGTATAAACTTAGAAAAATGGGAAAGACAGTATAATGTGTTAAAAGGTACAGCTTTTATTAGTGAACGTGTTTTGGATAGTTTTATAACATGTGTTCCTAAAGGTGTAACGATTGATACATTAAACCTAAATCAATCGGGAGATACGTATGAAGTAACTATAGAGGGTAATGCTTTGTATTATAAGATGATTAGTCAGTATATGGATATGTTACAGAATAATTATGGGCGTGAAAATATAAAGTTAACAATTAATAATGAGGATGAAATCGGGCAGAAGCAAATGAACTATACATTGAAAATAATGCCACACATAAGTCGTATTGAAAATGATGGGGAACTGTTTGAAGAAGAAAGCTTAGATGAAGAAGATGAAATGCAGCAAGAAATGCTATTTGAAGAAGGTAAAGAAGAAAGTTAAAAGGGGATTTATAATGAAAAAAAATTCAGTAATGATGGAACAAAAAATAGGAATGAGTATATTGTGCATTATTTTAATTTTGCAAAGCTATTATATGATGCAAAGATATCCTAAGCTCAAGCAGTGTATAGCTGATCAAAATGAAAGTATTGCAACAGGTGAAAGTAAATTACAGGAATTAAATGAAGGACTAGGGAAAATACAGCAGCTACAGTTACAGTTGGAGGTAATGCAGACGAAGGAAGCGGCGCTTCAAAGTAGCATACCAGAAGAGGATACAATGGTATTGCAAATGTATACCTTAAATCAATATATGAAATTAAATGGCTTATATCAGTTTAAGATTACAGATGAAGGAAGAGAAGTTTATAAAGGAGATGTTGGGAATATTATTAAACAATATTATATATTAGACTTTATAAGCTCATATGATGAAGCAAAGACTTTTATTAGAAATTTAAATAATGCCCGGGAAATGATAACGATTCAAAACGTGATGTTAACAAATCAAGTTCAAGAAATAAACGATAAAGATGAGATGAAGGTTTTGCAAGAACACTTTGGAAAAGATTTATCAGAAGTTGTACAAACACAGTTAAGGTTAGTAATGTATACACAAGAAGGTAAAACAGAAAAAGATAGAAGTGAAACACAGGGGGTTATTCATAATGAAGCTCCTTTTACGAATGTTTATAATAAAGATATGAATGAAAAAAGTGATAGAGTAGATGAAAGTATTGAAGTAAGTCAAGAAATATTTGATGAAGAAAGTGGAAGAGATATTTTTGAAATTACTTTAGTAGATCTCTTTACGTCTGGTGAAACGTATAAATTAAGTGGACCAGGTGAAAAGCACGCAGGACTTATTTCCAAGGAAAATATTTATATGACACTTAAAATAGACCAAGTAGGTTATAGCATAAAGATAGAAGACGAAAAAGGGAATGTTAAGCAAGACTCCTGCACGATACAAGTGAAAAAGCCTATACTTTATCTTGAGTCTACTATGCGGCAAATTCAAGAAGTAATGCCGCAAATATATATCTATATTTATAATGATTTAGAAGAGGATTTAGAGGTGAAGTTGAATGGAAGTTTGCTAGAAAATGTCCATATTTACAATGAATTTGAAGAAGAGCTTTCAAAGGGAGAATCAAAAGGGAGTATAAAAATAAGTTAAGGGCATAAATAGGATGTGATAGTATGAGAAAATCCATAGGGAAAAAACTAAAAAATAAAGGTTTTACTTATACAGAGTTTGTCATAAGTTTGGCATTAGTTACTTTAGTAATTGCTCCTATTTGTATGAGTTTTGTAATAAACCGTAAGATATATGCAGCATCAAATGCAGTAGAAAAAGGCGTGTATTATACAGAGGCATTAATGGCAAATGTTAAGGAGCAATTAGAGGAAGAGGTATGCCTTAAAAGGCAAAAAGAAAATATACAAATTGAAGTATATCCTGATTCGAAATTAAGCAGAAGTATTCAAGATTGGCTAGAGAATACTGAAAATATAGGGAATAGATTAAGGTTAGAGTCGTTTCTTGTGCATAGGACAATGGAAGAGTTAGAAAAAGATTATGAAATACAACGTTATGCATATGAAGTCATGATTTGGCCCTTAAAAGAATGGAAAGAAGAAAAGACAGCCGTATGTGATAAGGCGCAGTTATCAAAGGGGATTAGTTTTTATTCGGATATAAATGAGGTCTTTGATACAGTGCAAGAACAAGAAGAGAAGGCTATTAGTAAGGTAATAGAAAAATATGAAGGCAAAAGGAATTCTAAAGAGCCTACGGATAAGCAGGTTATTACATTAACGGCAAACGACCTAGAACAAGCAGATAGATTTAATGAAGTAAGTCGGTTAGAAGTCGTAAATAATTTCAAAGATGGGCAAAGTAAGGTTAAACCAATTATATTAAGAGATGCAAAAGGAAAGATTGAAGGATTAAGATATATTATTACATCTTCTAAAAAAGAGAATAGGCCGGGCATTATTGAAGTTAATGTGAATGGCCTTTTAAGAAAAATCAATAAGGCAAAGAATCAGATAGAGCTTAATCAAGAGATTAAGACATTTGTGTTACAGTTTGAGAATGAAACATCAAATGAGCAAACAATACGTATTATCAGGGATGCCCTAGAAGGGGTAGATACATTGACGGAAATTGATGAAAAAATTAAGGTCAGTGTGTTGAATAATGAAAATGGAAAAATTAATTTGGTTAGGACGACGTCTAATAGTCGAAATGATGATTTTATTATTATGGTTACTACAAGAGAAAAATCACCTATTATAGGAAAAAAAGGAAAGTTGATTAAAAGGATGATTGATTTTTATATTGGGGAGTAGATGATGGGGAAGAATAATAAACTTGAGGATGATCAAAGGAAACAAGATGGAAATGTTTTATTTGTAGTTGTGATTATATTGTTGGCTTTATTGATATTGACAATGGTATGTATGCATAGTGCAAGTTTACAAATGCATTTGGTGAATTTGAGAAAAGAAACAAGTAATACGTATTATTTAGCATGTGGAGCAGTGGAAAAACAAGTAGCATGTATGAATAATGAGTTGGAAAATGAGATAGATTTATTAATAAAAGATATTTCAAAGCAATATATAGAAAGACTTACAGTTTTTGAAAATGACATTGAGAAACTAGGAGCGATGAAAGCGGATAGGTTATGTGAGAAATATGAACCGTTTGTATATGAAAAGGGGCAATTAAAGATAGTTGATGAAGTATTTGTGAAGCAATTGCAAAAAAGAATTTATGAGTTGATTACGCAAAAATATTTAATCAATCAGTATGTGATTTCTGAAGAGGTTAGTAGTGATTATACAAGTCCGTATAGAACAACTATAACGGTGAAAGTGTTACCTGTTAAAAATAGTGTAAAAGGGAGAGAAGTAATAGATCAAACGCAAATTAAGATTATGGCTACAGCAATGACTAAAAATATAAAAGATAATAGCTTGTATGATACACAAAGCGTAGTTGCAATGGTGAAAATACATATATCTCAAGATATGACAAATCAAATTCATGAAAATTATATTTGGGCAGCACGTCCGCCAGAAATTTTAGCTAGTGGTTTGATTAGTTTTTCAGATGTAGTTATTACAAACGGTGGCAGTTTAGAAGTAGAAAATGGAGATTTGCAAGTTAAAGGCAGTGGTCAGATACACAAAGATGCGATTTTTAGAAATGGTGAAAGTTTATCTTCTGAGATTACACGAAATGGCGGTATTATTGTAAGTAATGGCGGAAAGCTGAAAGTAAAAAATGGTGACTTAGTATGTGTCAATAATATTATTGCCACTAATGGATGGTCTAATAAAATGGATAAATACGGTTTAGCAACGCAAATAGAAGTTTTAAGAGGAGATCTTATAGCCAATACAGTTGGCATTGTAGATGATTATTATAAAGAGGGAAATAATCAAATCCCTTTTGAAATGCAGAAGCAGGGAAGTAATTTAAGCATTCATATAGGGCAAAATGTTTTTGCAGAAAACGATGTATTAATTAGTAAATGGATTAGAACAGCTCAAATAAGCATTGATGGAACGATTTTTGGTGTAAGTGATGGCAGTGATTTTAGAGGAGAGAAGAGATGCTTGAATAAGCCTAATGTGAGTAGTGGTGTGTTTGTACAAGGCGAAAATACACGGATTTTAACTGATCGTATTTTAGTAAATGGACAACCTTATATAACTGTAGCACACAGTGATTTACCGATGAAGCTTTGGGAGAGTGTAGGTGCACCTTTTTGTGAAATTGATTTATGGGAAGGATATGAGGTGGGGGAAGAGAGGGAAAGTAATGCAAGTTATTTGGAGATAGAGTCACCATATAGTCCATTTATTCAAAGAGATAAGATTCAATTATATAGCACAGATATTTTAAATACATCTTATGCACCCGCTAAAATTTCAGCGAACAATACAACTTCATTAGCAAGAGCAATATCAGAAGATACAGCTAAAAAGTTTTTTATGAAAGGATTTGATACGTCTGATTTAAAGGGAAATACAGTATGGCAGCTTAAAAACTATACGAGTAGAGGAGACTACGAAGGGGTAGACTATATTTTAGCACAGACAAAAGAGAAAGCTGAGTATTATGAAGGCTTAGGAGAGGTGTATAAATGGTATAAGAAAGCACTGATGTATGGGAAGTGTTATCATGAAAAAATGAGACATTTAAAAGTGATTATTTAGGACTTCGTGGGTATATAATTGCCAAGCAAAGTGTATTTTATGGCAAGGTAGATGAAAAAGATGTTCCGCAGTCTTTAGGCTTTGATGAGGTAATAGAAGATTTACCTATAAAGTGTGATGAGGGTTGGTCTTCTAGTAATCCAGTAATTATTATAGATGAAAATGATGAAATAGTTGATGTAAGTAAGTTATATCACATAGAAGGAAGTAGCCTTGTAGGATGCCCTGGCTTAATAATTAATGGCGGAAATGGGACTTTAACTTTAATAGCTACAGATAAGAAGTTGAATGTATTTAATGGGGTGATTATAAGTAAAGGAAATGTAAGAGTAAAAGGAAATATTCAAATCAATGGAAGTTTAATTATTCAAGGCAAGGATGAAGGAATGAATCCGGAAAGAAGGGAAAGTCGTATGTGTGGCATGAGAGAAGAACGTTATAGTCCAGGACTTGTTATTGATCAAGGGGCACATTTGAAGATTTGTTATGATGGGGATATGCTGTTAAAAGTACATTTAACAGATAATGCTTTATATCGTCAGATATTAGATGCGCTTAAAATTACACAATATGACACGAAAAACAATTTAAAAGAAATACTAGGGCCATTTCATAGTGAAAAATTAAATTATTCAGTAGGAAAGGTTTTCTACAAGACAAACTCTACTTTAGATATAGCTATGGAAGAAGTTAAATTAAAGATTGAAGTGCTAAAGAAGATAAGTGATTAAGGGGGAGTCATAGGTGAAGCGGATAAAATGTATGAGCTTATTTATGATATTAATATGTATAAGTGGGTGTGGAAAGTATGAAACACTTTTAGTAACACCTACGCCTCTTATAGAAAATCAGGCGTGTACGTTAATTGACAAACCTGATAAATCGCAGTTTGAAAAGTTTTTTAAACAATATTTTTCGTTTACTGAGGATGAAATTTTAGAACTTAATAAAACTTATAAGCAAAATCAGAGTCAATATGCTAGTCATTTAAAGAACTATCAAAAAATCATCAAAGAGAGATTGGGGAGCTATTTAGCAAAAGAGGCTTTGGTGAAATTAGAACAACAATATTTGAAAGAGAAGTTACAATTGCCCAGAAAGGTATTGATTGATGAATATGTAACTTGTGATAATTCACAAGTAATAGATTTGGAAACTAAGCCAATAGATTATAAAGAAGAAAGTATAGTTTATGAAGTGAGTATAACATTATTGCAAGATGTGGAACCTATAGCATTATTTTTAGAAAATTATACTTGGAAAGATGAAGTAGAATATTATGTTAAAATTCAAGACAAAGCTAATAATAGAAGGCTTGATTTAGAGAAAGAATATCCTAGTAAAAATGATTATACATATGCAAGAAATATGGAAAAAGGAGAGAGAGATCAAATTAAAATAAGACAAAAATATTGGGTTGAAGTGCTTCAAATAAAAGCACTTCAAATTAAAAGCATAGAAGAAGCAAATGTACTGTTATGTGAAGGCAAAAGTCGTGTGAATATCATAAATATGCAGCATGCTAAAAGGTTACCCTATTATGATCAGGTAAGTTCAAAAGAAGAAGGTCGTCTCAAAAGAGTATTTACAAAATTAATGAAAGTAGATAAGACATTTTTTAATAAACTGTGTGATGCTCAGAAGGTAGATGAGCATATATGTTATGATGTGTTAAGTGAGATTGGCCTTGAAAATGACTTTATAATAGATCAGCAAACTTATAAGAAGATATTTATGTCAGAAGTAAGTCCGTATAAAGATAACATTGTAAAGTTAGAAATTATGCCAGGGGCCATTTGTGTGATGTCCAGTAGATATAGCACAAAAATGCAACCTCGTTTTGTAACGAGTATGTCAATTAAAGCTTTACTAAGCAATAATGAAATAGTATATTATAATTATAAGTATTTTGTAGGCATGGATGATGGGAACATTGAGTTTATCACATTTATGAATATGGAATTGCTCACTGAGGAAGAATATAATGAGAAGCTTAATGAAAATAAGTATTTATATCCTAGTGAGAATGAAGATAACTAGAAAGTAATTGAAAAAGAGGCTCACAATGATTAAAAAGTTATACCCAACAGCGTATATTGCATCAATTTTTGATATGGATGTCGAAGGACTAAAACAAAAAGGGATTAAAGGAATTATCTTTGATATAGATAATACACTTGTGCCATATGATGTAGTACATCCAACAGATGAGATTGTAGAATTTTTTGCTAAATTGCAAGAAGAGGGATTTAAAATTACATTAGTTTCAAATAATACGAAGGATCGTGTGATGAAATTTAATGAAAAGTTAAAAGTTATTGCAATTCATGAATCACAAAAACCATTAGGAAAAGGTTTTAGAAAAGCGCTTCATTTAATGGCTTGTAAAAAAGAAGAAGCTGTTATTGTAGGTGATCAAATTTTTACAGATGTTTATGGTGGTAATCTAGTAGGCATTCAAACAATTTTAGTGAAACCAGTAAGTGATAAAGATGAATGGAAGACAAAAATTAAAAGAGGAATAGAAAAAAGGGTGATTAGATCCTATGAGAGAAAATTATATAAAGGGAAGTGATAATGTATGCGGTGTAATAGGAGATCCTATTGCACATACATTGTCACCACTTATTCACAATACATTATCAGAAAAATTAGGGCAAAGGGCAGTATATGTGCCCTTTTGTGTTACAAAGGAAAATTTAAAAACAGCAGTAAGTGGAGCGCATGCTTTAGGGATTAAAGGACTTAATGTAACGATGCCGCATAAACAAGAAATGTTTAAATACGTTATAGAGGTTTCAAAAGAGGCAAATACTGTAGGTGCAATTAATACACTGGTATATACCAATGAAGGCTACATAGGGCATAATACAGATGCAGAAGGATTAGCTCTTTCTTTAAAAGAAAAAGGAATTGAATGGACTGGTAAAAAAGTGGTAATAATAGGAAGTGGAGGTGCAGCTTATGCAGCTTATACAGCAGTAGCTGATACATGTGAATCAATTTGTATTGTAAATCGTACAAAAGAAAAAGCAGAAGCTTTAAAAACACATATGACCAATTACTATAATATACCAACTTTTGTATATGAAGATGCCGAAGATTTAGAACTAGAAGCATATATGGTAATTCAAACTACTGGTTTAGGCATGGGCGGATTAAAAGGTCAAATGCCTAAATGTAGTGAGAAACTACTTAAAACAGCTGAGGTTGCAGTAGATTTAATTTATGAGCCTTGGGAAACCAAATTTCTAGAAACAGCGAGAAAGGAAGGGTGTATTACAGTTAATGGGTTTGGTATGTTATATTATCAAGCAGTTATTGCCTATGAATTAATGCATCATATGAGTTGTGATAAAGAAGCTGTTCTTCAAATCAAGCAGGAGCTTTTAAAAGATAGGGAGCAATAGTGAATCAGCGAGGTTTTTCTTTTTTAGAATTAATTCTAGTTATTTTTTTAATAAGTATAATGAGTTTATCAGTTAAAATGGGTATAAAACGTGTGCAGAGATTACAATTTGAAAGTGTTGTAAATGAAGTGGTTCAAGGTGTTAGAGAAATACAACAATGTAGTGTTATGACAGGCAGACAATACAATATTTATTGTATGGAAAATAAGATTTATCTAAGGCAAGGTAACGAACCGGCTTTTTATAAAATAGTAGTTCAAGGAGGTACAAAGGTTTCTATAAGAGACGACCAAGGTCAATTAATGACAGGAAAAAATATTAAATTTTATGGTAAAATGGCACCTTCTAAAGCAGGAACAATTGTATTAAAGCATACAAGTTTAAATCAAGAAGCACGTATTACCGTACGTGTTGCAACAGGAAAAGTAACAGTTTATTATAAAGAAGATAAAAGAGGTAACACATGGGAGAGACAATATGTTTAATTGGTTTTATGGGAAGTGGAAAAACAACTGTTGGAGAGGCTTTAGCTAAAAAAATGGGTTGGAATTGGGTTGATCTAGATGCAGAAATTGTAAAAGGTGAAAAAAACTCTATTGCAAATATTTTTGCTGAAAAAGGGGAAGGTTATTTTAGAAGATTGGAAACACAATATCTTAGTAAAGTACTTGAGGAGCCCAAAACGATTATTTCAACAGGTGGTGGTGTGGTTGTAACGCCTGAAAACATAGAAATGCTTGTAAAAAACAATACTGTTTATTTAAATTGGGAATTTGACACGCTTTATGAGCGTATTGCTAGTGATAAGGCTAGACCACTTGTAACAAGTTATGAGGAAGTTCATGCTCGTTATAAAAGCCGCCAAGTATTGTATGAAGCAGCAAGTAAGATAAGAATTTTATGCGAAAATAAGTCTGTAATACAATTAGTAGATGAAATCTTAGAACATATTAAAATAGTATAATAAATACTTCGTAAATTTTAAAGATAAATATAATATACTGTGTTTAATAATGTGTAGAATAATTTTTTGAATCAGATACAAATTATTTATTAGAAAATAATTACATATTATAGCAAAGTATATTATAATATTAATGCTATAAAAAACATTAACAGCATTATGACAGAAAATGTAGCATGAAGGAGCATATAAGATGGAAAAAAGAATACAAGCTTTATTAAGTAAAATGAAAGCATTAAATTTAGATGCTATGCTTGTTGGAAGCAAAGCAAATCGTATGTATTTAAGTGGATTTACAGGATCTAGTGCACTACTTTACATTTCAGAAAAACGTCAAGTAATTATTACGGATTTTCGCTATATGGAACAAGTGGGCATACAATGTAAACATTTTGAAAGCTTAAATCAAGGTACCCTAGGACTAATTGAATCAGCACTTAAATTGGCACAAGAAGAGGGTGCTAAACGCATTGGTTTTGAAAGTGAACATACAGTGTATAACACATATGTAGAGCTTACTAAAAAAACAGCATTTGAATTTGTACCAACAAATAAACTTGTAGAAGAAGCAAGACAAATAAAAGATGCGGATGAGCTTGCTAAATTAACAAAAGCAGAGCATATTGGTGATTTAGCATTTGAAGGCGTTATTTCATATATCGAAGCACACTGGAGAGAAGGGATTACAGAAACAGATATTGCTTTAGAAATTGAGCGTATTATGCGTACAAATGGTGCATCAGGTACTTCATTTGATTCTATTGTAGCAGCTGGTGCAAAATCATCTCTACCACATGCTGTGCCAGGTAATGAAACACTTAAAGAAGGCGATTTCTTGGTAATGGATTTTGGATGTATTTATGAAGGTTATTGCTCAGATATGACACGTACAATTGTAATAGGTGAACCTACTGCTAAACATCTTGAAATTTATAATACAGTATTAAAGGCACAACTTGCAGCACTTGATGCTATTAAACCTGGAATTCAAGGTTTAGCTGTAGACAAAGTGGCAAGAGATATTATTATTGAAGCAGGTTATGGCGAACTCTTTGGACATGGACTTGGTCATTCGGTGGGAATTGATATTCATGAAAATCCAAGATTTTCTCCAGCAGAAAAAACAATTATTGAGCCAGGAATGGTAATAACTGTAGAACCAGGTATTTATGTGCCAGGCTTTGGGGGAGTAAGGATTGAAGATTTGGTGATTGTGACAGAAAATGGTATTTTAAATATAACACATTCGCCAAAGACCTTATAATTATTAAGTAAGCGTAAAAAAATCGTTGAAAATTATAACAATGTAGTTTACACTATATGTGAAAAGAATATTAGGAGGAAATGTAATGATTTCAGCAGGTGATTTTAGAAATGGTATTACTTTCGAAATGGAAGGTAATATTTATCAAATTATTGAATTCCAACATGTAAAACCAGGTAAAGGTGCGGCTTTCGTACGTTGTAAAATTAAAAATATTAAAACAGGTGGGGTAGTAGAAAAAACTTTCCGTCCAACTGAAAAAATGCCAAAAGCTCATATCGAACGTAAAGATATGCAATATTTATATTCAGATGGTGAATTATATCACTTTATGGATGTTAATACTTATGACCAAATCGCAGTTGACGCTGATACAGTTGGCGATAGCTTAAAATTCGTTAGAGAAAATGAAATGGTTAAAATTGCTTCTCATCAAGGTAGCGTATTTGCAATTGAACCACCACTTTCAGTAGAACTTGAAATCACTGAAACAGAACCAGGTATCAAAGGTGATACAGCACAAGGTGCTACAAAACCAGCAATCGTTGAAACAGGTGCTAGAGTAATGGTACCATTATTCATTAACCAAGGTGAAAAAATCCGTATCGATACACGTACAGGTGAATATACAGGTAGAGCATAATCTCAAAAGGCAGCAGGTACTTACTTGCTGTTTTTTTGTATTAAATTGTAAAAGTTTTACTTATCATACTTTTATATGAAGTAAACTAAGTACAGCTCATCGTACATCAGAGGAGTGTGAATATGGAGAGTAGGTATAGAAATGATCAAGAACGTATAGAACTATGGATGAGTTTAAGTTTATTATTATATATAACAATAGAGTGTATTAGTGCAACTTCTTTAAAAACGTGTTTTAGTTATTTGTTAACACATATGGATGTATTTTTAATGAATTATTTGATTGTATTAGTTGTGACAGCACCTTGTTTATTGTTTAATAAAATGTTATTTGTGTTTAATATACTTAGCATTACATTAATAATCCTTACCTATACAAATCGTGTAATGCTAGTTATTCGTGGTTTACCTTTAAGGTGGGCAGATTTCTTTATATTAAAAGATGGTTTAACCATTGCTAATAAGTATGTTTCAGTGCCATTAGTAGTGCTTATTATATTACTATTAGGAGGAATGACACTGTTTTTGACTAAAACATATAAGATACAACATGAGCTGTATCGTCCTAAAGTAATTGTTACTTTTGTTGTGATTATGACATTATTAAATACAATAGCTATTACAGAAGTAGGAAAAGCAGATGTTATTGCAGAGAGTATTGATGAAATATGGATTGAGACTACTGAAGAAATGGCAGCTTGTGAGAATCCATCTGCTTTAGAGGAGATTAAAGAAAAAATTGAGAAATTAGAAGCTATGTCACAGAAGGTAACACTCATAGGCAGAACAACTGCTAATATGCAAAAGGAATCAGAAGATGTGACTAAGGAATATGAGGAAGATGGATTTTTATATAGTTTCTTAGCTTCTTATGAAAGTCAAATTGCTTATGAACCTAAAGATTATAGTGCAGAAAGTTTAAGAGAGATTAAGGAAAAAATTAAAGCACAAATGAAAGAAGAACCAGTAAAAGAAAAATGCATAAAGCCTAATATTATTTTTCTACAAGTAGAATCTTTCATTGATCCGTATAGTTTAAAAGGTGTGAGTTATGATAAAGACCCTGTGCCGAATATGAGACCTTATATAGAAGGAAAGAATGGTGGCATTCTTAAAATGCCAGATATTAATACTGCAAGAACAGAATTTGAAATATTAACGGGGATACGTATTTCAGATTTATTTCCAGCAGAAGTACCTTATACAAGTAGTAAGTTAGATGATAGGGCGTTAGAATCAGCAGCACAGCTTTTAAGAGGAATAGGTTATCATACAACAGCAATCCATAATAATAATAGTAATTTTTATAAGCGTAGTGAAAATTATAATAAGTTAGGTTTTGAAAAATTTATTCCATTAGAAGGTATGAAAAATGTAACATATGCCCAGGATTGGCCTAAAGATGAGGTATTCTTGCCATATATCAAAGAGACGATTAATAACTGTGTTGAACCTAGTTTTATATTTGCTGTAACAGTAGGGACACATTCAAGTTATCATTATGATTATATTTCTAAGCAAAAAGAAGTTAATGTAAGGAGTCAAGAACAGTTAAATGACTTGGATATGCTTGTGCCAGTAATAAGTAAAGCAGCAGTCAATCAAGTGCAAGATTATGTAGATCGATTACATGATACAGATAAAACGATTGGCAGACTTATAAAGTTTGTAGAAGAAAATAAAGAACCTACAGTACTAGTTGTTTATGGTGATCATATCCCAACAATGGATGTCATTACAATGGATGACACATATCCAAGATATGAAGTGCCATACTTTATTGTAAGTAATCAAGATATTCCAAAGGGTATTGTATCTAAAACAGAGATAAGGGCAGCATATACCTTGTATCCTAGTTTGTTTGAAATGTATCATTTGCCAAAAGGAATTATAGGAAGTGCACAAAAGTGTTTTACAGATGAACAAGATTATAATGAAAAGCTAAATTTAATAGGATATGATTTAGTGCTAGGTGAAGGATATTTGACTAATAAAAATACATTATATAAATCCACCAAACTGATTGTACAGGGGATAGAAAATGAAGAATAAAGTAAAAGCATTTTCATGTATGACTATGAGAACATAGTATACATGGAAATGCTTTTTTGTTCTAGCTAGTCCTTAAAGTGCATATATTAAAATAACGCAAGGATACAAAGGAGGAAAAGTTATGGAGAGAAAAAGGTTTATCGGAAGGTTGCCAAGTCCTTTAAAAGAAATGCTTAGCATGCTTACAGCTGAAACATTTAATAGTTTACAGGAAATAAGACTTAGAATAGGACAGCCTATTACTTTGCATATAGGTGGAGAACAATATGGATTAAATGAAAAGGGAAAAGTAGCAATCCATGAAAGCTATCGTGTAAAAAGGGAAAATATTGAACAGATTTTAAAAAGCATTAGTGAGTTCTCGTTATATGCCATGGAGGAGGAAATAAGACAAGGATTTATTACTATTGAAGGGGGGCATCGTATAGGAATTGTAGGGAAGGCAGTTCTTGAACATGCAGGCATTAAAACACTTAAATATATTAGTGGGATGAATATACGTATTGCGCATGAGGTTGTAGGCTGTGCGAATTCGGTTATGCCATATATTGTGGGGAAAAAAGGTGTTTATCATACACTGATTGTCTCTCCGCCAGGCTGCGGAAAAACAACACTCCTAAGAGATGTGATTAGGCAGTTAAGCTATGGGTTTTCAGGGTATGGTCCTTATACAGTAGGTGTAGTAGATGAACGTTCTGAAATAGGGGCATGTTATTTAGGCGTACCGCAAAATGATTTAGGGCCTCAAACGGATATACTGGATAATTGTCCTAAAGTAGAAGGAATGCGTATGTTACTTCGAGCTATGGGACCGGATGTGGTAGCTGTAGATGAAATAGGTAAGACAGAAGATGTTTATGCCATAGAAGAAATGTTATGTGCAGGGGTTAGTATTTTATGCACAGTACATGGACGAGACTTAGAAGAATGTAGAAAAAAAACTTTGATCAATAAGTTAATTGAAGAAGGGGCATTTGAACGTGTTATCATTTTATCGCATAAAAGAGGAATATGTACGATTGAAAATATTATTACACTTTAAGATGGACATAAGAGGGAGTGATTAAAATGAAGTTCATAGGTATTTGTTTTATATTGCTGGGCTGTACAATGAGTGGGTTCATTATAGATGCCAGGGAAAAAAAGCGAATTAAAGAACTTGAAAACTTTGTTTATATATTTGAGATTATAAAAAGAGATATAGATTATCAACTCTCACCTTTAAAAGAAGCCTGTAAAAACAGCTTGCATTTTGCAAAAAAGGAAGTTGGGGATATATTTAAAATATTTGCAGTTCAATTAGAAAACAAAGAATGTTGGGATGTAGAAGAAATGTGGGGGAAGGCGTTAAGTAGCCAAAAAAACAGCTTGTATTTGCATGATGAAGATTATGAACGATTAGAACGTTTTGGCAAAGCATGTGGGTACTTAGATAAAGAAATGCAAGAAAAAAACATTGAGATGGTGATAGAAGCTTTAAAAATAAGTGTTATAGAAGCTAAAAGACATTATGAAAAAACAACAATAGTGAATAAGTATATCGGTTTTTTCATAGGAGCTTGTATCAGTATTTTTTTAATATAAATGATTTTAGAAGATAGGGGGAAGATTATGTTTGATATTTATGTAATCTTTAAATTAGCAGGACTTGGTATATGTATTACACTTATTAATACATTGCTTAAAAAAGCAGGAGCTGATGAAGTAATTTTGCCAATTACCTTAGTAGGCGTTGTAATGGCATTATACATAGTTGCGCAACATGTTGGTCAGCTCTTTCAGGTGGTGGAGACAATGTTTGTATTTTAACAGACTTAAGGAGAGGTTTATATGGAAATTGTCAGGTTGATTTGTTTTGCAGTGGCCACCACGTTACTAATTAAGCTTTTTACAAAAAGTGCTGCTTATGGCAGTGAAATCTCGATATTTATTCGACTTGTGGCATCTATTATTTTGCTTACTTTCATTGCAACTCAGCTTAGAACGGTTATTGAAATTATTTATGATCTAGCAGCACGTATTCGGATGGATAATATTTACTTAAATATTGTATTAAAAGTGGTAGGCATTGCGTATCTTGCAGAGTTTGGTTATCAACTTTGTAAAGACGCTAGTGAAGATGCTATAGGAAGTGCTGTACAATTCGCCGGTAAGGTTATGATTTTTGTAGTAGCAGCACCAGTTATTTTTGCACTTATTGAGATGATCACCAATTTATTATGAGAAACTTAAGCGGATAGAAGGTGAAAAGATGAGACAAAAGAAAATTATAAGTTTAGTGATTGTATTATTAATAAGTTTTATTTTTTGTATGATTTCAACAAAGGCAGAAACAAGTGAAGGAACGCATGAAATTTTAAATTATGGTGTAGGGTTATTTAATTGGGAGCAGATAGAGAATTTGCAAGATAAGTTACAAACAGCACTTCCAGGAAATGAAAACTTTAATTTAAAAGAAGAGATGCTGAGTTTATTAAATGGTGAAAAAAAACTAAGTGTAAGAAATGTTTTGGGATTTGTTGGAAAAAGTATTTTTAACGAAGTTGGAGTGTTTGTACAAGTAGGGGCACGTTTTATATTAATTGTGCTTTTATGCAATCTGCTACAAGTTTTGACCACTTCATTCAAAACTAAAGCTATTAGTAAAATAGCATTTTTTGTATGTTATATGGTGATTATTTTAAGTATTGTGCAATCTTTTAGTATTATGGTGAATTTGGCAACAGATACCATTCATCATCTTTGTGAAGTGATGTATGTTTGTTTGCCTACCCTTTTGGCTTTTATGACGACAACAGGTTATATTAGTGCTACAGCTGCTATGGCCCCAGTAATTGTATCAGGACTGGATGTATGTAGTACGATTATTTTGAATGTAGTATTACCTTGCATTATTTCTGTGGTTATTTTGGAGCTTATTAGTACTATGAGTAGTGAATTTAAGATTAGTAATTTTATAAAACTTTTTTATAAAGGGATTAAATGGCTACTTGTTTCTATTGTAGGTATTAGTATTTCTTTATTGGGAATGTACCGTATGACCTTACCATATGTGGATGTGGCACTTAAAAAGTCCACGCTAAAGTTGGCTACAGCATTTATTCCAGTAGTAGGAAATGCGACTAATGGTGCTTTAGAATTTGTTATAGGTGTGTTAGGGCTTGTTAAAAATACATTTGCCATAGCCGTTGTTTTTTGGCTCTTAGTCATTGTAAGTGTACCGCTTATTAAAATTTTAGCTTATATCATTGTTTATCAAGTTGCAGGAGCTGTTATTGAGCCTATAGGAGACAAGAAAATGGCAGACATTGCATTAAAGCTTGCTAAAGGGTGTCAATTTATTATGAGCTGTGTAGGTATTGTAACAGTTTTATGTGTACTTGTTTTGATTATATGTATGAGTGTAGGAGGTCAAATAGGATAAGGAAGGGATGAACATGGAGCAAATAAGAGGATATATGCAGATGCTCATTTGGATGATGTTATTTGTTGTCATCATTGAAATGATATTCCCTGATACGGACTACCGTAAATATGTAAAAATGGTTTTAGGCTGTATATTAGTTTATACCATGTTGCGTCCAATTATAGGACTCTTGCCAAGTGGGAATGAAAGCTATGAGACATATATTCAGCGTTATGAGAAGCAGTTAGGGCTTTTAGAAGATGATAATAAAATAGATTATCAAGAAGAAGTAGATATGCAGCAAGAGGGTTTGAAAGAAGTTTATAGACAGGGAATAAAAACAGCTATAGAAAAAGAATTGCAAATAGGGATAAGTGATATAGAAATTACGTGTGATGAAGAGATGAGTATAAAAGAAATTTATCTGACAATTGGGGATAAAAAGAAAAAATCACTTATTGAGATAGTACCCATACATATTGGCAACAAAAGTGACACTATAGATGGAGATGAAGAAAAATTAAAAAATAAAATAAAAACTTGTCTTAATAACTTCTATAACGTACAAGACTGTAATATATATATTACAGTACAAAAGAATTAAGGAGGGACGCATATGGGGGTTAAGGGTAAACTGGATGAAATTAGTAAGGAGAGCAAAAACAAAAAGTATTTATTGATTGCTGTTGGTTTGGCTATAGCAGGAATTGCAATTACATTTATACCGCTTCCTGGAGGTAATCATTCAAAAAACAACACCACAGTTCAAACTGTAAAAAGCACAGCACGTACAGAAACGAATTATGAACAGCAAATCGAAAAAAGGCTTGTAGCCATCTTAGAGAAGATGGAAGGGGTGGGTCAAGTAAGCGTTATGGTTACAACTTACTCAAATGAAGAAAAAGTATTGGCAGCTGATACTACATCTAATAATCAACAAACGGAGGAAAAAGATCAAGCAGGTGGTACGAGAAACAGTATGACAAATAGTAGTAATCAAAAAATTGTTATGCAAAGTGGTAATACACCTTATGTTGTCAAGGAAAATAAGCCAACAATTAAAGGGGTACTGATACTAGCTGAAGGAGCAGATAATAGTAACATAAGAAGTCAAATTATTGAGTCTGTTGCAAATCTATTAGATGTTCCAGTACATAAAGTATCTGTATTAAAAAAACAATGTTAGGGGGAAGAGAAAATGTTTAATGTGAAAAGAAATCAAGTAATTATTACATTACTAGTGTTTATGATTGCCATTGCAGCTTATTTAAACACACAAGAGCCAAATGGTAATATACCTATGAATCTGGTAGATAATACAGCATTCAATGAAAAGAATTTACCAGAGGAAGAAGATTTCTTTGAGTCTTATGATGCTACAACAGAAAAGACCAAAGAAGCTTTATCTAGTGGTGTAGAAAGTAATAATAATGAAGTCGCACAAACAGAAACAGACAAGGAAGATATAGATAAACTGCAAAGTAATGGTGTACTTCCAGAGGAAGAGTTAACAGGTGGACAAAGCTTCCAAGCACTTATTACAAAGAAAGAGTCAACAAGTGAAGTAGCAGCAGTAAATAATAATAAATCAGGGGCAGTAGCAGGCGATGATTATTTTGCAGAAGAAAAATTATTGCGTGAGCAAAGTCGTGCACAGCAAGTTGAAAAATTAACAGAATATGTAGCAAATGAAAATTTAGACCAAGAGACAAAAGCAAAAGCAGCAGAAAATTTACTTGAGATTCAAGAACGCATTGAAAAAGAAAGTGGTGCAGAAGCACTTCTTCGTGCAAAAGGCTTCAAAGAAGTTTATGTACGCATTGATGATGATGGCGTTGATGTAGTTGTAAGTAAAAGTGAATTAAGTGATACAGATATTACACAAATAGAGGAAATTGTAAATCGTAAAACAGGCTTTAGTGTAGGTAAAATTAAAATTACACCACTTAATAGTGCAGAGAATAACTAAATGTGAAGAAATTAAAATAAAGGATACTTATGTAAGAGCATAAGTATCCTTTATTTTTGTAATAAGATTAAGTATAAGAAGCAGCTTGTCTGAAAAAGTGAATATTTATTAAAAAATATGTGATACTGTTAAAAGAGTTTTCTTTTTTAAAAGGGACATCAAAATAAAATTGCAACCCTTATCTTTTTTGTATATAATAGGAACATAAGTATGAAGCTATTGCTATAGGAGGTATTAAGATGGACGAACAAAAAATCGTAGGACTTGAGACAGCATGTGAAATGGACCAAGTTCAAATTGCAGATGATGTAATTGCAGTAATTGCAGAGATTGCTACTTTAGAAGTTGTAGGTGTAGTAGGTACTGCTCCAAGCAAAGCAGATTTTGTACAAGCTATTAGCGGTAAAAAGAAATCTAAAGGTATCAAAGTAGAAGTTGGAGAATCTGAAGTTTTTATAGATGTAGCCGTTATTGTAAAATATGGCGTTAAAATTCATAAAGTATGCTTAGAAATTCAAGAAAAAATCAAAAACTCAGTTGAAACAATGACTGGTTTAAAAGTTGTATCAGTTAATGTACACGTTGTAGGTGTAAGTTTTGATAAAGCTCAAGAAGAGTAAGAGCGAAGTAGTAGGAGGAAAAAATGACTAGACGTAGTGCGAGAGAATTAATTATGCAAATGTTATATGAGGGGATATTCCATGAAGAACAAGATTTTGATCGTCTCTATAACGAAAAAATGGAAATGGTAAAAGAAACAGAGTATGTAAGTAAAGGACTTGTTCAATTTATTCAAGATACTTACTATGGTGTACTTAACCACAAAGAAGTAATTGATGCAGCAATTATTGAATCAGCAACAAACTGGAGCATTAGTCGTATTGCCAAAGTAGATCTTAGCATTTTAAGACTTGCAATCTATGAACTTAAATACACAGATGTACCACATAAAGTAGCTGTAAATGAAGCAATTGAAATTGCAAAATTATATAGTACAGAAAAATCTCCTAAATTTATTAATGGGGTATTAGGAAGTGTGCTTAAAAAAGCAGAAGCATAAACAAAGTAGAGGCTTAAGATGAAAAGAAAAATTGTATCTGTATGGGAAGTGAATCGTTATGTGAGTCATCTCATTGAAGAAGACTATATGTTAAATGATTTATGGCTTCAAGGTGAAGTTTCAAACTGTAAATATCATCATTCAGGACATGTGTATTTTACAATCAAAGATGAAAGAGCTGGTATTAATGCTGTGATGTTTGAAAGAGATGCTAAAAAGCTCTCTTTTAGACTAACAGAAGGCATGAAAATATATGCACGTGTACGCATTACCATTTATGAAAAAACAGGTGGATATCAAGCATATGTGCAGGATATTGAAAAACAAGGGATGGGTATTCTTTATGAAAGATTTGAAGCCCTTAAGCTAAAACTAGCTAATGAAGGTTTATTTGATGAAAAATATAAAAGACAGTTGCCGAAGTTTCCGAAGCGTGTAGGCGTTATTACATCAAGTACAGGTGCAGCTATTCAAGATATTAGACAAGTATCAAATAGACGTTGCAAAAGTATTCCACTTTATATTTATCCAGTACATGTACAAGGAGAATATGCAGTAGGTGAGATTGTAGAAGCCATTAGAATGGCGAATGAAGAAAAAAAGGTAGATGTAATCATATTAGGCAGAGGTGGTGGGTCTATAGAAGACTTATGGGCTTTCAATGAAGAGGCAGTAGCATGGGCAATTTTTGAATCAGAAATTCCTATAGTATCTGCGGTGGGCCATGAGATAGACTTTACCATCTCTGATTTTGTAAGTGATAAAAGAGCTGCTACACCTTCAGCAGCAGCAGAAATAGTTATTCCATCACAAGAAGAATTAGAAGCGCGTATTAAACGTATGAAGGAAAATATGCAGTATACAATTTCAGAATGCCTTAAAAATGCACGTAATCAGTTAAACTACTTAACAAGTAGGCCTATTTATGAACGAAAAGATTTATTTTATAAGAGTAAAATGCAGGAGGTGGATCACCTTATGCAGGCTTTAAATTATGGGTTTACAAAAAAAGTGCATGAAAGCAGTAAGGCATATGAGATTGCGTTGCAAAAGTTAGAAAAACTCTCACCTTTAAATACTTTAAAAAGAGGATATGCCCTTGTGGAAGATGAAAAAGGCCAAATTGTAAAGTCTGTTAAAGATGCAAGACAGGAAGAAAAACTTAAAATTACAGTAGCAGATGGTAGTTTCTTAGTAAATGTATTTTCTGAGGCAGTAACACACAAGGAGGAAGTAAAACATGGCTAGAAAACCAGCAAAGAATTTTGAAGAGGCGATTTTAGCACTAGAAGAAAGTGTAAGACGCTTAGAAAATGGTGAGATTACTTTAGAAGAAAGTATTAAAGAATATAAGAAAGGCATGGAGCTTGCAGCTTTTTGTAATGAAATATTAGCAAAAGCAGAGCAAGAGATTTATGTATATGAGCAAGGACAATATCACAAAATAGAACAGGGGGACTAAGTTTGGCACAAGATTATACAGCATATAGGGACAAAGTAAATGTGTATTTAGCTTCAGCATTACCGTCTTCAAGTGAAAATCATTTTAGAAGACTTTATGAAGCTATGGATTATAGCTTACAAGCTGGTGGTAAACGTATTAGACCCGTACTTATGCAACTAGCTTATGAAAGCGTAGGGGGCAAAGAGGATATTAGTAAGTTTTTATGTGCAATAGAGATGATACACACATATTCACTTATTCATGATGATTTACCAGCTATGGATAATGATGATTATCGTAGAGGAAAACTCACAAATCATAAAAAGTTTGATGAAGCTACTGCCATTTTAGCAGGAGATGCACTTCTTACAGAAGCTTTTAATCTTATGTTAGAAGATGCACTTATATCTGAAGATATGTCAAAAGTACGTGCAGCACATGTGTTAAGTTTGGCCAGTGGTGCTGAAGGTATGGTTGGTGGGCAAATCTTAGATATGGCCAGTGAAAATAAGAAAATTAGTATAGAGGCATTAGAACTTATTCACCTTAATAAAACAGGAGCACTTTTAGCTGCAGCGACTAAAATGGGCGCTATTCTTGGACATGGAACGGCAATGGAGATTGCTGCTTTAGAAGCCTATGGTAGATATATAGGGAAGGTATTCCAAATTATAGATGATGTACTTGATGAGACATCAACTATAGAAGAATTAGGAAAAACGATTCAAAGTGATAGTAAAAATCATAAAACAACTTACCTTAGTTTTTATACTGTAGAAGAATGCTATAAAATTGCACAAGACCTTACAGAAAAAGCAATCAAAGTATTAGAGCACATAGATGGAGATACGCAGCTGCTTAAAGAAATAGCAGTTAAGCTTATTACAAGAAGAAATTGAGGGTGGGGTTATGAACACAATTGCAGAGTTATTTGCAAATAGAATTCTAGGAGTAGCAATACTCAGTTGGTTTATTGCGCAGCTTTTAAAATTTATCATTACATTTGTACAAGAGGGTAAAATAGACTTTGGAAAATTTGTTGCATCAGGTGGCATGCCAAGTTCACATAGCTCGTTTGTAACAGCACTTGCAATAGGTGTGGGGGAAGTTAATGGTTATGATAGCAGTTATTTTGCAATTGCAGCAGTTTTAAGTTTTATTGTAATGTATGATGCAGCTAATGTACGTTTACAAGCAGGTAAACAAGCTGCAATGATTAATCAAATTATAAAAGTACTAGAAGACCCTAGTTTAGATGCACAGCAGCGTCTTAAAGAAATTTTAGGACATACACCACTTCAAGTAGCTGCTGGATGTATTTTAGGGATTGTTGTTGGTCTTTGTGCATTCCTATAAAGCCTACCGTTGAAAAAACGTAGGCTTATTGTTATAATGTTTAAAAGCGACTGATGACGTGCTTTTCAAAAAATAAGATGCGGTATTCTAGTCAATCTGAGGTGCTTTGAAGACGGGCCTAAAAATCCGTTTGAGGGCATATCGATGAAGTTCCTGGTGTTGGCTTGTAACGCCCCGTTATGGGCTGATACTGGGGGTTAAGGTTTGAGGGCGATCCATAAGGCATATGGGCGTTGACCCTTTTACCGTGGAGACCTATGCTTGTGCACACTCTTAAGGGAATGTTGTACGACTTAGGATTAAACCTACCATGCGGTGATAGCTGTGGGTAGTGTAGCCTGCCTTGAGTGAAGAAGGGGGGACATCAATTTACAGTTAAATTTTCGGCCAAAAGATTTAGTTGATTGTTGATAGAAACCTGGTTCGCAAAAGAGGATAGGAGCATGTTAGATTGCTTTGAGGAAAACTCCTAGACCGTTCTTTGTGAGAGAGTTATTGGATTACAGTGTGGTTACTAAGGTGATCTGGCGCAAAAAGTATAGGATTTATTTTGTGCTTATTGAGGTGAGTTTAAAGGGAAACCGCTTCTTTGGCGACAAAGAAGTACTTGCTTGGGAAATCCTGCTAGACTATATGCCACAAAATTTACAGTAACTATTATCTTATATTTTGAGAAGTGGGTGATTAGCGACGTAAAAGGAGTACATGTATGCCAAAAAAATAAAGTTTAAGAAAGTAAAGGTTAAAAAGCAAACCCCTAGATCATTAGGGATTACAGTTGGAATGACATTTACAATTGCAATGCTTTTTAGTTATATTTTTGAAGTTTTATTGACAGATGTATCATTAATTATTGCTTTTTTAATGCTTAGCAGCATTATTTTAATAGGGATTATATTTGATGGTATAGGCAATGCAGTTGTTTCAGTAGATGAAGTAAGTTTTCATTCTATGGCATCAGCAAAAGTAAAAGGTGCACAAGAAAGCATTATGCTTGTACGTAATGCACCTATGGTTGCAAACGTAATGAATGATGTTATTGGTGATATTGCAGGAATTATTTCAGGAAGTACAGCAACAGCTATTGTACTAGCGATAGAAGAAGGTTTTGGAATAAAATCCGTACTTTTATCTATTGCGATGAGTGGTTTTGTAGCAGCACTTACAGTAGGTGGTAAGGCTATAGGTAAAAGCATTGCAATTGAAAGAGCACGGTATATTGTCTATTATGTAGGGCTTATAATTTATCATTGTAAAAAGTTATTTAAAAAGCGCAAAAAGTAAAATGACAATCTACCTGGGTTGTCATTTTTGTAGCAAAATTAAAGATGATAGATTGAGAATAAAATTATTGTATGTTAGTTATGAAGAGTGGAGTACTCGGTAAGTTAATATAAAATAGATTGAGGAATATTAAGAAGAGAGAGGAATGAATATGCTAGACTTACTAAAAAAGATTCAGAGTCCAAGTGATATTAAAAATTTAAATGCAGAGGAACTTGAGCAATTAGCGAAGGAAACTAGAAGTTTTTTAGTACAATCTTTATCAAAAACAGGAGGACATTTAGCATCTAATTTAGGTGTTGTAGAATTAACTTTAGCATTACATTATGTTTTTGATTCACCTTGCGATAAAATGGTATGGGATGTAGGGCATCAAGCTTATGTACATAAGCTGTTAACAGGAAGAAGAAAAGATTTTAAAACTTTACGCCAAATGGGCGGAATGAGTGGTTTCCCTAAACGTAGAGAAAGTGAACATGATGTTTTTGAAACAGGACACAGTTCAACATCTATTTCAGCGGCATTAGGTATGGCTAAGGCAAGAGATTTAGCAGGAGAAGATTATGCAGTTATTGCAGTTATTGGAGATGGGGCTTTGACAGGTGGTATGGCATTTGAAGCGTTAAATAATGCTGGACGTGGGGGATCTAATCTTATTGTTATTTTAAATGATAATGAAATGTCTATATCTAAAAATGTAGGTGGCTTGGGTAAATACTTAAATCATTTACGTTCAAGTCAAGATTATTTACGTGTTAAAGCGGATGTGGAAGACGTGCTTCATAAAGTGCCTGTAGTAGGTAATCATATGGTTAAAACTATTAAACGTACTAAAGAAAGTGTTAAGAGTTTTGTAATTCAAAATACTTTATTTGAACAATTAGGCTTTACTTATTTTGGGCCAATTGATGGACATAATTTAGAAGAACTCATTCATCTTTTTGAGAATGTAAAATCTATGTCTGGGCCAATTTTAATTCATTTAAAAACTAAAAAAGGTAAAGGGTACCGTATAGCGGAAGAAAAACCAAGTAGTTTCCATGGCGTTTCTCCATTTTGTATTGAAACTGGAGAAAGTCTTAAAAAGGTAGGCAGTCAAACCTTTTCAGGAGCATTTGGTCAGGTAATGTGTGAGTTAGTTGTAGAGAATCCTAAAGTTGTAGGAATTACAGCTGCTATGCCAGAGGGAACAGGTTTATTAGAATTTGCAAAACGTTATCCTAGGCATTTCTTTGATGTAGGTATTGCAGAGCAACATGCAGTAACTTTTGCAGCAGGGATGGCAAGTAATGGTTATAAACCATTTGTAGCAGTATACTCTACCTTTTTACAACGTGCCTATGATCAAATTAGTCATGATGTTTGCTTGCAAAAGTTACCTGTTGTTTTAGGGGTAGATCGTGCGGGTATTGTAGGTGAAGATGGTTCAACACATCAGGGGATTTATGATATAGCATTTCTTAAAAATATGCCATATATGACGATTTTATCTCCTAAACTACCGGAAGAAATGGGTGCAGCTATGCGATATGCATTAAGTTTAGAAGGACCAGTAGCTATTCGTTATCCTAGAGGTGGAAATAATATTGATAGAGACTATATTAACTTAGATGAATGGAAGTGTTTGAAAACATTAAAACAAGGTAATAATATAGCTATTCTAAGTAGTGGACGTAGTATGGTAACAGCCTTAGAAGTAAGCAAGTTACTTGAAGAAGAAGAAATTCATGCAGCAGTTATTGAGGCCGCATGTTTATTCCCATTAGATGAAAAAGGATTAAATCAGATTGCTAGTGACTATAACTACCTCTTCACTTTAGAAGATGGTATACTAGAAGGTGGCTTTGGCGAAAGTGTGTTTGCATATTTTGTGACACATAATAAGATTATTAAAGGAAAGGCCTTTGGTTATGAAACAGGTATGATTTCACACGGTGAAGTAAGTGAAGTTCTTAAACGAGAAGGTTTAGATGCAGTTTCATTAAAAACAAAAATTTTAAAGCATATAGAAGAAAGCGAGTAAATAGATGAAGGGCAGAGAAGAAGAACAACAAGCGTTAGAGAAAGCACTAGCAGCTGAGACAGTAGAAGTTGTCATTGATCAAAAAATATTAGATAGTAAAGAAAGATTAGATGTACTTATTTTTGAAAGAGGATTAACAGAATCTAGAGAACGTGCTAAAGCATATATTATGGCAGGTGTCGTTTTTGTTAATGGACAAAGAGAAGATAAGCCAGGGCTTAAAGTAAAACGTAGTAGTACAATTGAAGTACGTGAAAAAATGAAGTATGTAAGCCGTGGCGGTTTAAAGTTAGAAAAAGCAATGGCTAACTTTGATATTACTTTAGAAAATAAAGTAGGTATGGATGTTGGGGCTTCTACAGGAGGATTTACAGACTGTATGTTGCAAAATGGTGCAGTTAAAGTTTACTCTGTAGATGTAGGGTATGGACAATTTGCTTGGAAGTTAAGACAAGATTCACGTGTTGTATGTATGGAAAAAACAAACATTCGTTATTTAACACGTGATCGACTAGAAGATGATATTGAATTTGCATCAATTGACGTTTCGTTTATTTCGCTTACTAAAGTATTAGGTCCAGTAAGCTTACTTTTAAGCTCAGATGCAGAAGTAGTAGCACTTATTAAACCTCAATTTGAAGCAGGAAGAGAACAAGTTGAGAAACATGGTGTTGTTAGAAATCCTAAAGTACATGAACAAGTTATTCATCAAGTATGGGATTTTGCTAAAACATTAAACTTTGGTGTATTAGGTTTAGATTTCTCACCAATTAAAGGACCAGAAGGTAATATTGAGTATCTTATCCATTTAAGTAAGAAACAAGTAGAAGATTTTACAGAAGATAAAGATAAAGTCATTCATGACATAGTAACAGCATCACATCAAACTTTATAAAGTGGGGGGATAGGATGAAGCGAGTAGGCATTATTCCTAATAAATTCAAAGATAAAGATTTTCGTATAGCTGAACAGATAGCAGTAGCACTTCAAAATGCAGGGTTAGAAGTATATGCTATGGAAGAAGTAGCAAAAGCACTTCAAACAAAAGTAGATATATTAGAAGGCAGTAATTTATATCGAGAATGTGATTGCATTATTGCTATTGGAGGAGATGGTACGATTTTAGGTGTAGCAGAAGATGCTTGCGTTAGAAATGTACCAATTATAGGTGTTAATTTAGGCAGATTAGGTTTTTTAGCGGATATTGAAGTGCAAGAGATGGAAGAAGCATTTAGGAAGATTTTACGTGATGAATATACTATTGATGAACGTATGATGCTTCGTGCAACTGTAACAGGTCCAGGAGAGGATATACAAGTATTTCATGCATTAAATGACATTAATGTTACACGTGGTAGCTTTGCACGTATTGTAGATTTTCAAATTAGTGTCAATCAAGATTTATGTGATGTGTATCCTGCAGATGGGATTATTATTTCAACGCCTACAGGTTCTACAGCATATAATTTATCAGCAGGAGGACCTATTGTACTCCCAGGAGCAAACACCTACGTTATTACACCAATTTGTCCACATACACTTTATTCAAAATCTGTAGTTGTGTCAAAAGAAGATGTTGTAGAGATTAGAACATTAGAAGATCAAGATAAGACAATGGCACTTAGTATTGATGGAAAACTAAAAATGTATTTAACACCTCAACATGTGATAAAAATTGAAAAGTCACCTTATGTAACAAAGTTAATTAAGTGTTCAAATAGGAAATTTTTTGATATATTACGGGATAAGATGGTAGAAAGAAGGCGATAACATTATGGGAATGAAAGAACAAAGGCAGTCGACAATATTAGGGCTTATTCAAAAGCAAGATATTGAGACTCAGGAAGATTTAGCACAGGCATTAGAAAATGAAGGATTTAGTGTAACACAAGCTACTGTTTCAAGAGATATTCGTGAACTTAAACTCACAAAAGTCGCAAGTCGTAATGGGGGACAAAAGTATGTTGCCCTTGCAAATTTTGAACAACAAGTTTCAGAAAAAGTAATCCGTGTATTTAAAGATGCTTTTGTAAGTATGGATTTTGCAGGAAACATTGTAGTTATTCGTACATTATCAGGTATGGGGAATGCAGTAGCTTCTGCAATAGATGCATTCAATTTTTCTGAGATTGTAGGTACACTTGCCGGAGATGATACAATTTTCTGTGCTGTTAAACATTTAGATCACATAGAAGAAGTGATGAATCAATTCAAAGACATTTTAAATTCTTAAGTTTAAGGAGGCAATCTAACGGTGTTAACCTATTTAAAAGCTAATAATATTGCACTTATCGAAGAAGTACAGCTTAGTCTTAATCCAAAGCTAAATATTTTTAGTGGTGAAACAGGTGCAGGAAAATCGATGCTCATTGATTCTATTCAATTTGCCATAGGAAATCGCACCTCTAAGCAGATTATTAGAAAAGGACAAGATTATGCCTTTGTTGTTTTAGGATTTAAAGATAAAGTAGGCATAGCGCTTAAATATTTAGATACACAAGGGATTTCTTATGAAAATGAAGAAATTATTATTGAAAGAGGTATCTATCAATCTGGACGTACTTACTATAAAATAAATGGCACTTCTGCGACGCGTCAAGTGATTAAAGAACTATCTACATTACTTATCGATGTTCATGGACAACATGAACCACAATCATTGTTAGATATTGCAACACATATTCGTCTATTAGACAGCTTTGGAGAGAAAGAGTTTATAGTAGCAAAAGAGAAATATAGTAAGACATATGAGCGTTGGCAAGAAGTGAAAAATGCTCTTGATAAAATAGGAGACAATGACCGTAAGCGTTTACAAATGCGTGATATGTTAAGTTTCCAAATTGAAGAAATTAAGGCAGCTAATTTAAAATGTCATGAAGAAGAAGATTTAAAAGAACAATATGAAGTGCTTTCTCATGCAGAAAAAATTATGGTGCAATGTCAAAAGGCATATAATCTATTAGATGGTGAAAGAGAAGCTAGTGCCACATTATTATTAGGACAAGCTATTCAAACATTACAAGATATTAGCAACATTACAGCCGAAATTAAAAGCTTATATGAACAATTTCTTTCAATACAAGCGGAGCTTCAAGATGCAACTTATCAAATTAGACGTTATACAGATGAAGTAGAATACTCACCTGAATTACTATTAGAAATACAGCAACGCTTAGACGTTATTTATCGTTTAAAACAAAAGTATGGTAATTCAATTGAAGAAATTTTGGCTTATAAGACAGAGTGTGAAAAAGAATTAGAAGAATTGTTAGATGGTGAACAAAACAAAGAGCGCCTTATAGAAGAACGTGAACAATTAGAAGCGACGTTAAAAGAATTAGCAGCAGTTCTTTCTAAAGGGCGAAAAGAGATTGCTGAAAAAATAGAAGTAGCAATTGACAGCCATTTACATGATCTTCAAATGCCTTATGCAAAGTTTGAGGTATCAATTAATGAATTAGATACATTTAATATATATGGTCAAAATGATGTAGAATTCTTAATTCGTACAAACTTAGGAGATGATTTGCACCCACTTTCAAAAATAGCTTCGGGTGGAGAGATTTCTAGGGTAATGCTAGCAATTAAAACAGTACTTGTAATGGGTGATACTATTAGTACAGTAATCTTTGATGAGATAGACACTGGAATTAGTGGTATTGCTGCGCAAAAGGTAGCAGAAAAACTTGCAATGATTGCAAAAGACCGTCAAGTATTATGTATTACGCATTTGCCACAAATTGCAGCAATGGGAGATACGCATTATCTTATTGAAAAACGTGTAGATCATGAACGAACAACTACGTATTTAGAAGAGCTGGAAGAAACAAGGATACATGAAGAGCTTTGTAGGTTGATGGGTGGTATAGTGACTCAAAGTACACTTCAAAGTGCTTCTGAAATTAAGGCTTTAGCAAATCATTATAAACAAAATATTTAAGAAAAGGATCTCGCAATGTGTGAGATCTTTTTTGTTATAAAAATGAATAGCACTATTTAGTAAAAGATATTTCATTAAATTGTATAAATAACTCGTAAAAAGGTTAAGTTAAAAGTATGACAGTACAAAAAGGTAGGACGTGAATACATGAAAACAAAAGGTAAAAAATTATTTTTTGTAAGCGTTATTATAATTGTAGTCATACTTATGATTAGTAGTCCTTTTTTAATCTCATATTTTTATTTACCTACACAAGTTAGAATTTTTGCAGGTGAGGAACATCTATTTAATTTCGAAATGCCTTTTGAAGCAAGTTTTAAAAGTGATGTGAAAAAATTGCATCTTGAAGATGTTAACCATAAGCCAATTCAAGATGAAAAAGTGAATTTAAGTAAGCCATTTTATATGACAATAAATGATGAGGGTAATTTAGATGTTAAGTTATCTTTAGGATTTATTCCACTAAAAACCGTAGCAGTTGAAGCAGTGCCCTATGAAAAGTTAATTCCATGTGGTGAAATTGTAGGGATTCATGTAAGTACAGATGGTATTTTAGTTTTGGGAGTAGGTGATTTTGAAGTCAATGGCAGGAATATTTCACCTGCTAAAGGAATTATAGAACCTGGTGATGTTATTTTAAGTTGTAATAATGAAGTATTAAATGAAAAAGAAGATTTAAAAGTGGCTATAGAGCAATCGAAAGGAAAGATAATTAATTTAGAAATTAAAAGAAATAAAGAAATTAAGCAAGTTGATTTAGTACCAGTTTATTCACCTATAGATGATAGTTATAAAGTGGGTTTATGGATTCGTGATAGTATACAAGGTATAGGTACAATTACTTATGTAACACCTGAAAGCAGAAATTTTGGTGCTTTAGGTCATGGGATTACAGATTCAGAAACTAAAAAATTGATGCCTATAAGAGAAGGAAATGTAGTTAATGCAAGTATTACACAAATTAAAAAAGGCACAAAAGGACAGCCTGGAGAAATTAGTGGAATTATTGATTATGAAAAAGAAGTATATGGTGAAGTTATAGAAAATACATCATTAGGTATTTTTGGTACATTAAATAAAAAATTTTCAGATTCATTGACGTTTTCTCCTATGCCTATTGCATTGCAAGATAAAGTACATGAAGGAAAGGCAAGTATTTTAGCTGATTTGACACAAGATGGTCCTACACTTTATGAGGTAGAAATTCAAAAAGTGAGTAAATATAGTAATGCACCTTCTAAGGGGATGGTGATTAAAATCACTGATGAGAAACTATTAAGCCTTACGAGTGGTATAGTACAAGGCATGAGCGGAAGTCCTATTATTCAAGATGGTCAATTGGTTGGAGCTGTTACCCATGTATTTATCCAAGACCCTACTCGTGGCTATGGAATTTTTATTGAAAATATGATTAATAATGATAAAAGATAAGAGGATATGTAAAATCAATACCTAAATTACAAATATTGGTATTGATTTTTTTAAATTTATTATATAATGAATAGTATAAAAGTTATAAAAATTAAGAAAAATAACAAATGGGGGGATATTTTTGTTCGAGTCAAAAATGAGATTATTAATCGCAGATGATAATAAGGACTTTTCAGACATTTTAAAAGAATTTATAAATAGACAAGAGGATATGGAGGTTGTAAATGTAGCAGCTAATGGTGAAGAAGCATGTAGATTAATAGAAGAGGATCAACCAGATATCGTAATATTGGATGTTATTATGCCTTATTTAGATGGTATAGGTGTTCTTGAACGAGTTGCAACAATGAATTTTGAAAAAAGACCACTTTTTATTATGCTTTCAGCAGTAGGTCAAGATAAAATTACAGAACGTGCCCTTTCTTTAGGTGCAGAATATTATATTGTTAAACCATTTGATATGGATACTCTTATTAATCGTGTTCGTCAATTAAAAGCTACAGCAAGTAACAAGGTAACAGCACCTATTACAGCGGCTACTCAAGTAGCAGCAAGTACACAGTTGTTACCTAAATCTAAAGGTATGCCAACTGCTCATAATTTAGAAACACAAGTTACAAGTGTAATTCATGAAATTGGTGTACCAGCACATATAAAAGGTTATCAATATTTGAGAGATGCTATTATTATGGTAATTAATGATATGGATATTTTAAATTCAATTACTAAACAACTTTATCCTAATATTGCAAAACAATATAATACAACACCAAGCCGTGTAGAGCGTGCAATTCGTCATGCTATTGAAGTTGCTTGGTCAAGGGGAAAAATGGATACAATAGATATGCTTTTTGGTTATACTGTGAACAATGGTAAGGGTAAACCCACTAATAGTGAATTTATTGCGCTTATTGCAGACAGACTTCGTCTTGAAATGCAAGTAGGTTAAGATGGATATAATAAATGTAATTAGTTAATATATTAAATATGAAAAATATATTTAAATAAAAACCTTTTTAATTATTAGATAGATATTATTGATAATTAAAAGGGTTTTTTATATTAACAGGAGAATTTGGTCCAGAAACTTCATCACTATAAAGTACTTCAAAGCGCTCTTCATTAATGTTACAAAAAATATATTGATTAAAAGGGGTAGCCCAGCTTTTATCAAGATTTTTGCGAAGATATTTAGGTAGATTAATTGTTGAATCTTGAAGATTAAGTTGTTGAACTGTATTTTTACGAAACATAAAAATTTCCCCCTTGTTTTTTCTTAATTATACCATAATGATGTAAAGGAGTTTTAAAAACTAGCCTTTTTGTGGGCTAATCTTATTTTAAGATAATATCAAATAAGAAATCTAGATTTGAAAGTGATTTATTGGGTAAAACACACAATAAATCGCTTTTTTACTTGTGATTAAGTATATTGAATTGACATAAATGTAATGATAAAATCAAGGAAACTACAAAAAATAAAGAAGTTCCATTGTAGATAAAATAGTTAAAGATTAAACGTGTAGGTGGCCATGAAATGTGGGGTGCCATTCAAGACGAAAGATTAGTTTTTTACTTCTTTCAGCAATCATAGCAGTTTTCTTCATACTTTCTTTAATGGTTACGGTGTTTAATATAAAGGAAAAGTAAAGTATACATAAAGAAAATGCCACAATCAAAGAGATGTTTACTAAAGCGTTTAGGAATGAGTAAAAAGACAATTTATGCATTGTTTGATGATAAGGAACCCCTTTTTATAGAAACAGTAAATTATTGTTTTGAGATGAGTAAACTCAGCGAAATACAGATTTTAGAAGATGAAAGTTTAGGTACTTTAGAAAAGATAAAGCGTATTTTAATTGTTTTACCAGAGAGTTATATACATATTGATTGGCGCAAAGTTTATGCTGGAAAAGATAAGTTTCCTGCTGTTTATGGTGAGATTAAAGCACGTATTGAAACAGATTGGCATAAAACTATTGAACTTATAGAACAAAGAATAGAGGAAGGCGTGATTAAACCTATTTCTATTCCTGTACTTAAAGCGATAGTACAGGCTACTTTTGAACAATTTTGGATAGTCCTGAATTAGTGGATAATGGAATTGCATATGATAGCGCTTTAAAGGAGATGATAGAAATTATCATAAGTGGCATTCAGGAGTAGGTTAAAATACAATCTATAAAATAGTAACAGCATATAAGGAGAACAACATGAGTACAACAGAAATAAACTATATTCCATCAACAAATGGTAGTAATCAGTTACATGTAATGAAATGGAAACCTGAAGGGGAAGTTAAGGCGATTTTACAGATTTCACATGGGATGATTGAGCATATTGGACGTTATGATGATTTTGCAAAATACTTAAATAGCAAAAATATTTTAGTTGTAGGTAATGATCACTTAGGCCATGGTAAAACTGTTCACTCAAAAGAAGAATTAGGGTATTTCAATGCAGAAGATAGTAGTCAAACAGTGGTGAATGATTTATATGAAGTGACAAAGTATACAAAAGCTTTGTATCCTAACGTGCCTTACTTTATATTAGGACATAGTATGGGATCTTTTATGGCAAGACGTTATTTGATGACTTATGGCCGCAAAGTAGATGGTGCAATCATTATGGGAACAGGATATCAATCAGCAAGTGTGCTTAAGTTTGGAGAACTCGTATATAAATTCTTAAAGCCTATAAAAGGAACTAATTATCGTAGTAAATTAATGAAAGCGTGTACGATTGGACGCTATAACAAAGCTTTTGCACCCAATCGTACAAGCTGCGATTGGCTTGCTACAAATCAAGAAGCAGTAGATATTTATATGAAAGATGAATATTGTCAATTTGATTTTACAATCAATGGCTATAATACAATTATTAATACTTTTAAATTTATTAATCAGTCATCTAATATTGCTAAAATACCAAAGGATTTACCAATTTTATTTGTAGCAGGTAAAGAAGATCCAGTAGGGGATAAAGGAGAAGGTGTTAAAAAAGTTTATACAGCCTTTAAAAAAGCAGGTATTTCTAATATGAAGTTAAAACTTTATTCAGGACTTCGCCATGAAATATTAAATGAAGTAGGTAAAGAAGAGGTTTATCAAGATATTTATAAATGGCTTAGAATGAATTTAGGAGTAAGAGAATATAATTAAACTAAAAAATCAATATAATTTTTAGAGATAAAGAAATCAACAAATGAAGTCGTGGAGGCATAATTAAATGACAGAGGCACAAAGAAAAGTACTATTGAAATCACAGCAAGGAGAACTTGATGCAGTTATTATGTATCAGTTGCTTACAAAAAAAATGAAAAATCCTAAATTTGCAGCAGTATTAAATCAGCTCGCTGCCGAAGAAGGGCGCCATGCCGCAGTTTTTCGTAGCTTGACAGGAGAAAATTTAAGTCCCAAGAATACAAAAGGCAAAGTAATTGCATTGTTGCAGAAAATAGTTGGATGGAAACTGCTGTTTAGGATTATGGCAAAAGGTGAATATGGGGCAGCCAAAACATATGCACCAATGATTAAGGATTTTCCGGAGATAGAAAGTGTTCTAAAAGATGAAAATAGGCATGGAGACATCCTTATGGATTTAAGTGATAGTTTCGTAAAATAACTTATAATCTTAATTAGAAAAATTGAATGCCAATATTCCTATAAATTCTAGTTTATCAAACACTTAAACTATGGATGAACAGTCTCTAGACTGGCTTTCTTTTTATATTAGGGCATGGTTTAAAAGGAGCCTAGAAGTAAGAGAATAAAATAAAACCCTATGCATCCTTAAAAGAAGCATAGGGTTTTTTGTTGGATGTCTTATAAGTTTTATAAAGCATCTTCATGATTTTGTTCTAATTCATTTGAACGTTGTTGTAAAGGAATGTAAGGCGCCATTGGCGCTACACTTTTATAAGCAGGGCGGATGATTTTACCACGGTTAACAAGTTCCTCAAGACGATGCGCACTCCAGCCAGAAATACGTGCAATGGCAAAGATTGGTGTATAAAGTTCAAGTGGTAAGTCGAGCATAGAATAAACAAAGCCTGAATAAAAGTCTACATTAGCACTTACGCCTTTATACATTTTACGAATTTTACCAATTACATTAGGTGCTAAAGCTTCAATCTTACTATAGAAGTTAAACTCATCTTCCAACCCTTTTTCATGGGCTAATTTTTCAGCATAGTTCTTTAAAATAGCAGCACGTGGATCTGAGATAGAATAAACAGCATGGCCAATACCATAAATAAGACCAGATTTATCAAAGGCTTGTTTATTTAAAAGCTTAGTAAGATAATCTTCAATCTCAGCATCATTTGACCAATCAGAAATATGTTCTTTCATATCTTCAAGCATTTTAACCACTTTAATATTTGCGCCGCCATGGCGTGGACCTTTTAAAGAACCTAGGGCCGCAGCAATGACAGAATAAGTATCTGTACCAGAGGAAGTCACTAAATGCGTCGTAAAAGAAGAGTTATTTCCGCCGCCATGTTCTGCATGTAAAATAAGAGCTAAGTCTAAAAGTGTGGCTTCTAATTTTGTATATTTACTATCAGGTCTTAACATATATAAAATATTTTCAGCTGTGCTTAAATCAGGTCTAGGTGGATGAATAAAAAGGCTTTGATTTTTATGATAATGTGCATAGGCCTGATAACCATAGACAGCTAGTGTTGGAAAACATGCAATGAGTGAAACACATTGTTTTAAAACATTTGTAATGCTAATATCATCTGCTTTATCATCATAACTATAAAGTGCTAAGACGCTACGGGCAATAGAATTCATAATATCTTTGCTTGGTGCATTTAAAATCATATCATTTACAAAATTATCAGGAAGACCACGGTAGCTTCCTAAGAGCGTTTCGAAATCAGCAAGTTCCTTTTCTGTAGGAAGTTTGCCAAAGAGTAATAAATAAGTTGTTTCTTCAAAGCCAAAACGTTTGTCTTTCAAATAACCTTGTGTAATATCTGCAATATTAATACCTCGATAACTTAAACGGCCAGGTACAGGAATGATTTCACCTTCATCCATAATATAAGAATGTACTTCTCCAATTTCTGTGAGTCCTACAAGGACACCACGCCCATCCACATCTCTAAGTCCTCTTTTGACAGAATACTTATTAAAAAGATCAGAATCAATTAAGTTATTTGCTTCACATAAATGACTTAGGTTTTCTAATAATTCATTTTGTACTGCATTGTTATTTTCTTGCATTCAATCACCTCTCAATAATATGAAATTTTAAATGTATAAAAGTTTAAATAACTGACTTATTAAAAATTTATTATAATGTAACACAATAATATAAATAAATCAAACATTTTTATAATTATATTTATACATTAGATATATTTATTATTAAAAGTTAAATAAAATACGTAAGAACAAAAAAGAACCTATTATGAAAAGGGACTTTTCATAATAGGTTCTTTAAGACATGTATTTACGTAGATTCTGGTAAGGTGAGCTTTTTAATAAAACTTTCAGTAGGTGTGACATATAAAGTTTTAAATTGTGTATAAATAACCATACCAGGCTTTGCGTTAGGAACTTTTTTAACAAATTTCTTTAAAGTATAATCAATAGGTACTTGGCTGGATTGTTTTCCGCTGCTATAGTAAGCGGCTAAAGTAGCAGCCTCAAGAAGTGTTTCATCTGTGAAACCTTCGCTGCCTTCACTACGGATAATAACGTGAGATCCAGGACCGGCTTTAATGTGTAACCACATATCATTTGATTTTGCAAATTTCATAGTGAGTTCATCGTTTTGATAGTTATTTTTACCCACATAAATCATTTGGCCTGAAGAAGCTTTAAATTGAAGAAATGGTAAAACTTTTTTATTTTGTTTACGTTTATTATTTCCTTTACGCTTTTTAAGGTAGCCCATAGTAATAAGTTCTTCACGAAGCTGCGCAATATCTTCTTTAGTTTCTAAGAAATCTAAAGAGAGGAGTACAGATTGTAAATAAGCAATATCTTCTTTGATGATTTCAAGCTGCTCAGTTGCAGCGATTTCTGTACGTTTTGCTTTGTTATAGAGTTTGAAGTACCCTTGGGCATTTTGAATAGGGCTCTTACGTGGATTAAGAGGAATAGTAATATCCTCATAAGGTTCTTCATAATAATTCATTGTAGTGAAACTTTCACTGCCTTCAGGCACACTGTGTGCATAAGCTGTTAAAAGTTCACCATAAATTTTATAAAGTTTTTTATTAGCAGATTCATCTAAAGCTTTTTCTTGGATTTGCTGCTTACGTACATTACGTTCTAAGAAGTTATGCACCAATTTTTTAATATCCGCTGTTTTTTGAGAAACATTAAAACGTGTACTTTTTTCAAAGTAGTAATATTCAAGCATGCTGCTAATGCTCTCAAAAGCTTTTGAATTGTAATTTGCATAAAGCTGAAGTGGTAAAGTATAGAAATCCATAGGGAGTTCTTGTTCATCTAAATAAATAAGTGGAGAAACTTCATTACTATGAATGCGCCCCATTAAATCATGGAAAACATTATAGAGAAGAGTAAGTTCTTCGTCACTTAAAGTATTTGAGCGTGTATCGTTATTTAAATTTGCAGCAAGACAGATGGAATGACTTACGGCAGGACTTAAACCATTATAGCTCATATAAAGTGCTTTAAAAAGTGGTAAGTCTTTTGATTTTAATGTGTCTATAAAATGTGTTAAGTTTTCATCTAAAGGATTATGTTTATCTTGACTTGGAGGTCTTACATAAGTACGATTTGGAAGTATTTCACGCACGCTACTTTTATCTAAAGAAATATGTTTAATACTATCTAAAATAGTACCATCCGCTTTCGTTAAAATAATATTACTGTGACGTCCCATGATTTCTATAATTAAACGTTTGCGTTCTTTATCACCAAGTTCATTGGTTGCTTCGATATGAAGTTCTACAATACGCTCCATATCAGGCTGAATGATATCTAAGATTTTACCTCCACCTAAATGCTTACGGAGCATCATGCAAAACATAGGTGGTTGTGCTTCATTATTTTTAGCAAGTGTTGAAAGGTGAAGTCTTGGATAATTGCTATTAGCTGTTAGAAGTAATTTATAAGCATTACTATTATTACGTACAGAAACTAAGAGTTCATCTTTTTCAATTTGATATATTTTATCAATGCGAGCACCGATTAAGGTGTCTTTTAATTCTTCTACTAAAGTAGCAAGAACAATGCCATCTAATGCCATAATTTGTGTCCTCCTTTAATTATGGTGAAAGTATAGCATAATTTTTTTGAAAATAAAAGGAATGTGTGTTATAATAGAGTATAAAAGTCTACGATAAGTAAGCCTTATTTGGAAAATCCCTTTGGAAATAAACAAGGAAGTAGGGGAAAATGATGATTTATAGTATGACCGGTTATGGTAGATGTGAAACCCAGGAACATGAAAGAAAGATCATTGTAGAGATGAATGCAGTGAATCATCGCTACTGTGATTTAAATATAAGATTACCAAAGACACTCATTCCATTAGAAGAGCAGTTAAGAAATCTTTTAAAAGGTAGTTTAACAAGAGGTAAAATTGAAGTAAATGTGACCTACTATAGTATGGCAAAAGAAGATTTAGAAGTCATTATAAATGAGGCACTTGCTACAGAATATGTAAAAGGATTAAGAAAACTTGCAAGTTTAGTACAAGTTGAAGATGACTTAAGCCTTAAAGATTTAATGCAGATTAATGATGTCATGAGTATTCAAAAGAAAGCTGGTGACCTAGAAAGCATTGAAGAAACACTATTTACAGCGGTGAAAGGTGCACTTCAAGATTTATTAAGCATGCGTCTTAAAGAAGGTGAAGCTTTAAAAGAAGATATTTTAGAGAAAATATTTATTTTAGAGAAATATCTTAAATACATTGAAATACAAAGTCCACAAGTAGTTTTAAACTATAAGGTAAAACTTGAAAATAGATTAGCAACTTTATTAGAAGACAGTAGCATGGTTGACCAAAGTAGATTAGCTATGGAAGTGGCACTTTTTGCTGATAAATGTGCCATTGATGAAGAAATTACACGATTTAAAAGCCATATTGCCCAGCTACGTTTAATTTTAAATGAAGGCGGAGTAGTAGGGCGTAAATTAGATTTCTTAATGCAAGAAATGAACCGCGAAGTCAATACTATGGGTTCTAAGGCCAATGACTATGAAATTACAAAAAATGTCGTTGAACTTAAAAATGCAATTGAAAAAATTAGAGAACAAGTTCAAAATCTTGAGTAGGTGAAACCTATGAGTCAATTTATTAATATAGGATATGGTAATATTGTGGCAGTAGGTCGTATTGTAGCTATTGTTTCAGCAGACTCAGCGCCTATTAAGCGTCTTGTTGCACAAGCCAAGGAAGAAGCAAGATTGATTGATGCCACTCAAGGGCGGAAAACACGAGGTGTAATTATTACAGATAATGATCAAGTAATATTATCCGCTCTGCAGCCAGAGACAATGGCCACAAGACTTGAAACGCAAAAGGAATAAAGGAGAAGCGCATGAAAGAAGGATTAAAAATCGTTATATCTGGGCCATCTGGTTCAGGTAAAGGAACGATTGTAAAAGAACTCATTAAAAATGAACAATTTATGTTATCTATTTCAGCAACAACACGTATGCCTAGACAAGGCGAAGAAGAAGGTGTACACTATTACTTTAAGTCAACATCTGAATTTGAGGATATGATTGCTGAAGAAGCACTTTTAGAATACGCAAATTTCTGTGGTAATTATTATGGTACACCAAAAGCACCTATTGAAGAGGGTGTAAAAAATGGAAAAGATGTTATACTAGAAATAGAAGTACAAGGTGCTCAGCAAATTAAACAAATTTATGATGATGCTGTCTTTATTTTTGTGATTCCACCTTCTCTTACAGAACTTGAAAAACGTCTTGTTGGACGTGGTACTGAAACAGAAGAAGTTATTGCAAAACGTATAGGACGTGCAAAAGAAGAGTTAGCTATGTACAAAGAATATGATTATATTATTATTAATGATACTTTAGCAGATGCTATCGATCAAATTAATCATATTGTTTATACTGAAAAGCTAAGAAGTTCTCGCTTCGAAGTTGATATAGAAAGAGTTATTAATAACTAGGAGGAATAAAAATGTTACAACCATCTTATACACAAATTATGACAAAGTTAAATGAGGAAGGAAGCTCTAAACTTACAAGTCGTTATTCAATTGTTATCGCAACAGCTAAAAGAGCTAGAAATATCATTGACATCGTTAATGAACAAGCTGCTGCTACAAAAGAAGCAGATAAAACTGGTGAAAAAATCATTGATCCAGCTAAATTAAAAGAAGCAGCAGAACTTAATGAATTACTTAAAAAACAAAAACCTACTTCTATTGCAGTAGATGAAATCTATGCTGGTAAAATTCAAATGAAAGAATACCATGCATCAGAAGAAGTTGAAGATGCACAAGCTGATGGATCTATGGGGTTTACAGAAGTTTAATTAAAACAAAGAATAAGTCTGCCATCTTAACAGTTGGCAGGCTTATTAAGTATATGGTATAAAAGATAAGAGGTGAACAGCTAGTGATGCAGCATACACCATGTTATGCAAAGATTATTATACAGTTTGCGACGGTCGAAGAAATTGATAAACCATTTACTTATGAGGTACCAGCAGACTTAATACCTTTTATCCAAGTAGGACAAAGAGTTTATGTACCATTTGGGATGCATAATCACTTGCAAGTAGGCTATATATTAGGGTTAAGTGATACAAGAGAAGAAACAAAGTTTCGTATAAAAGCAGTAAGGCAAATCATAGATGAGAAGCCGCTTTTATCAGCCCATCAGTTAGAACTTATAGAATTCATTGTAAGTTATTATGGTACAAGTTACGCCGCAGCTATAGATGTTGTATTACCGCCAGGCTTAAGGGGAAACCTATTGCCATGGAAAAAGAAGCAGAAGAAGTTGTATATTTAGCTGAAGATGCAATTAAAGTCAAAATCTATTGCAATGCCCATGGTCATAAGAAAACTTTTTTAAAGCAACAACAAATTATTGATATTTTAAGGGAAAAAGGCAAAATACCCCTTAAGATATTAGAAAATATAGAGGGCATAAGCCGCTCGTCTATTAAAACATTAATTCAAAATGAAATAATTGAAAAACACCTCGAAAAGATAGAATATCTATTAGATCCTATCAATGAAGCAGCTTTTCGTGTATTAAATGAAGAACAAGAACACGCTGTAAGTTATTTGACATACTTAGGTGAGACCAATACAAGTCATACGGTATTGCTAGAAGGGGTTACAGGAAGTGGTAAGACAGAAGTCTTTTTACATGCCATTAAAAATGTTATAGAAAAAGGTGAAACAGCCTTAGTGCTTGTTCCTGAAATTGCCTTAACCCAGCAAACACTAAGTCGTTTTAAGGAACGATTTGGAAGTAGAGTGGCATTAAGTCATAGCCGTATGGGAGCAAAAGAAAGGCAAAGGCTTTATATACGTGCTAAAAAAGGTGAAGTATCTATTATTATAGGACCTAGAAGTGCGATATTTATGCCTTTAGAAAATCTAAAGCTGATTGTCATAGATGAAGCCCATGAGGCGACTTATAAATCTGAAACACCACCTAAATATCATGCCATTGATATTGCGAAAAAGCGTATGGCAATGAATGGTGGCATCACACTTTTAGCTACGGCAACGCCAAGTATGGAAAGCTATTATTTAAGTGAAATTGGTGAATATGAGCTTTTAAAACTTACGAAACGTATAGCAGGTGCTACCATGCCAAGTGTAGAAATCGTGGATATGCGTCAGGAACTTGCACTGGGTAATAATACAGTACTGAGTAGAAGATTATATGAAAGCATTAAAGAAGCGCTCGAAAAGGGTGGGCAGGTGATGCTCCTCATTAATAGGCGTGGCCATTCAACTTTTATTAATTGTAGAAGCTGTGGGCATGTGGTCAAATGTAATCATTGTGATGTGTCTATGACATATCATTTATCTACAGGTGTGTTAGAATGTCATTATTGTGGCAAAACTGAAAAAGTACCTGAAGTATGTCCAGAGTGTGGCTCTAAATATATTCGCTTTTTTGGAACAGGTACTGAAAAAGTAGAAGCTTATTTAAAAGAGCATTTTGATGCATTTGGTATAGGACGTATGGATTTAGATACAACCACTGGGAAAGAGGGGCATGCTAAAATATTAGAAGCCTTTAGACGCCGAGAATTTAATTTACTTATTGGTACGCAAATGATTGCAAAGGGACATGATTTCCCAGGTGTTACATTAGTGGGTATTTTGTCTGCTGATCAGTCTTTATATATGCAGGACTTTAGAAGTAATGAAAGAACTTTTCAGCTTTTAACCCAGGCAATGGGGCGTGCAGGACGTGGGGATATGAAAGGAAAAGTGATTATTCAAACTTATACACCAGAACATATAGTAATGGATGTTATTAAAAATAATCAGCAGGAACTTTTTTATCACCAAGAGTTATTAAATCGTAAGACAATGGGATATCCACCTTATACACATATTTTTTCCTTACTTATTACAGGGCCTAATGAAAATGAAGTTATTCAAACTGTTCACAAGCTGACGGCATATTATCGTCATTATAGTGAAAGGGGTATGATGAAATTTCGTGTTATAGGACCTAGCGTAGCAGTAATTAGTAAAATAGGCGATGTGTATAGATGGCGATTGCTTATTATAGGCGAAGAACGTAGTTCACTTTTAATTTATGGCAAGTTTTGTTTAGATAAATTTTATAGACGTGAAACAACCAATAATATTAAAATAGGATGGGACATTGACCCGTTAACAATGTTATAGATATAACATGAGTGTAAAATTTTAAGTAAGATGACAAAAAATGAGGAGGCTATTATTATGGCAATTAGAGCAATTAGAACAGAAACAGGAAATGATGACCTTTTAAGAAAAACATCAAAAGATGTAAAAGTATTTGATGAAAACTTATGGGAATTATTAGATGATATGGCAGAAACAATGTATGAAGCTGATGGTGTAGGAATTGCAGCACCACAAGTAGGCATTTTAAAACGTGTATTTATCGTAGATATCGGAGAAGGTAGAGTAGAATTCATCAATCCAGAAGTACTTGAAGTATCAGGCGAACAATTTGGTGAAGAAGGATGCCTTAGTGTGCCAAAAACATACGGTAAAGTAAGAAGACCAAACTACGTTAAATTACGTGCATTTGACCGTCATGGTAATCAATTTGAAATCGAAGGCGAAGAACTTATGGCAAGAGCAATGCTCCATGAAAATGATCACCTTAATGGTAGATTATTTATCGATTTAGTTGAAGGCGACTTATTTGAAGTAGAATAATGTACACCTAGAAGTAAGCTAAAGGAGGTTTTTAAATGAACGTTGTATTTATGGGTACACCAGATTTTGCAGTACCAACACTTGAAAAATTAATTGAAGAAGGACATCATATTAGTGCAGTTGTTACACAACCTGACAAACCAAAAGGACGTGGAAAAACTTTAACAATGACACCTGTTAAAGAAGTGGCACTTAAACATGATATCGAAGTTTTACAACCAGTTAAAGTTAGAGGAAATGAAGAGTTTTATAACCATATATTATCTTTAAATCCAGATATTATAGTGGTAGTAGCATTTGGACAGATTCTTCCGGAATCAATTTTAAATATTGCAAAGTATGGTTGCATTAATATTCATGGATCTCTCTTACCAAAATATAGAGGAGCTGCACCAATTCAATGGGCGATTATAAATGAAGAGCCGATAACAGGTGTAACAATTATGTATATGGATAAAGGCGTGGATACAGGTGATATGTTACTTAAACGTGAAATGCCAATTGAAAAAGATGATACTTACGCAAGTTTACATGACAAAATGAAAATTGTAGGTGCTAATGCATTAATTGAAGCTCTTCCAATGATTGAAGCTGGTGGTAAAGAACGTGAAAAACAAGATGATGCCAAAGCAACTCATGTAGGGATAATTGATAAATCCTTTGGTGAAATCAAATGGAATGAAAGTGCTTCTAAAATTGATGCCAAATTACGTGGTTTAAATCCATGGCCAGGTAGCTTTACATCTTATCAAGGTGGCACTATGAAAGTTTGGAAAGCTGAGCCTATTTCAGAAACAACAAATAAAGCACCAGGTACAATTATACGTGTAGATAAAGAAGGAATGGTTGTACAAACAGGAACAAATTGTTTACTTATTGAAGAAATTCAAATGCCAAATAAAAAACGTATGCTAGTATCTGAGTATATTAAGGGAAATACCCTTGAAAGTGGTACAGTACTAGGCAGATAGTATAAGGAGTGAAGCATATGTATCCTTATTATGGGTATGGAAATAGCACTTATATTTTAATAACAATTGCCATGTTGGTTTTACCTTTTTATGCAAGTGTGAAGGTACAATCAACTTTTGCAAAGTATTCGAAAGTAAGAAGCTTATCAGGTTATACAGGAGAAGAAGCGGCAAGACGTATTCTTGCCATTAATAATATTTCAATTCCTATCAAACCAGTACGTGGTTCAATGACAGATTTTTATGATCCAATTCATAAAGAACTTGCATTATCTCAAACTGTATATGGTGAAACATCTATTGCAGCTTTAGGCGTAGCAGCTCATGAAGTTGGGCATGCGATTCAAGATGCCAATGATTATGCTTTCTTAAGATTTAGACATGCCATTTATCCAGTTACAAACTTTGCAAGTCAGCTTTCTATGCCACTTGTAATGATTGGTTTATTACTTGGTGGATTTAGACCACTAGTAGGACTTGGTATTTTATTATTTGCAATAACAACACTTTTTGCAATTGTGACATTACCAGTAGAATTTAATGCTTCAAAACGTGCACTTAGAAGCCTTGAAGTAAGTGGCATTATGTCAGCAGATGAGTTAGTAGGTGCCAAAAAAGTATTAGATGCAGCTGCACTTACTTATGTAGCAGCAGCTATGGCATCTGTTTTATCACTGATTAGATTAATACTTATTAGCAATAGAAATAATGATTAAAAGACGCTGCTTTAGCGTCTTTTAATGTGTATGAAAGGATTTTTTTATGACTAAAAATATACGTGAGCAAGTGGTAAACTTGCTACTTGAAATAGAGCGAGATAAAAGCTATGCACAATTAGCTCTTAAAAATGAGTTAAAAAATGTTACAGGTCCAGATAAAGGTTTTATGACAGAAGTTGTATATGGGACATTAAAATATCAAATCAAATTAGACTACATTATTAATCAATTTTCTAAAATACCAGTACGTAAAATGAAACCGCTTATTAGAGTACTTTTCCGCATGAGTGCGTATCAATTAATGTGTCTTGATAAAGTACCAACTTCAGCAGTTATTAATGAAGCTGTAAAAATTGCAAAGAAAAGAAAATTTGTAGCCCTTTCAGGGTTTGTCAATGGCGTACTTCGTACAATTGACCGTGAAAGAGAAAATATTAAATATCCTTCAAAAGAAAAAGAAACAGTGCATTATATGAGTGTCATGTACTCATTACCAGAATGGATGATTGAAACTTGGCTTAAAAGTTATGATATGGCCAAAGTAGAAGCGATTTGTAATGCACTTAATGAACGTGCGCAAGTATGTATTCGTGTCAATACATTAAAAGCAAGTAAAGAAGAAGTTATTAAAAAGACTTGAATCTGAAGGTGTAACAGTTACGCCTGGTGAATTTTTAGATGAAGCAATGTATTTGAAGAATGTAGATAATATTCAAAATATGTCATCTTTTAAAGAAGGCTTATGGACTGTGCAAGATGAAAGTGCTATGCTAGTAGGGAAAGTTATTGCACCTAAGGCTGGAGAACGCATACTAGATTTATGTAGTGCACCAGGTGGAAAGTCTATTCATATGGCTGAACTTATGCAGGATAAAGGTGAAATCATTAGTTGTGATATTCATCCACACAAGCTAGAGCTTATTGTTAAAAATGCAGAGCGTATGGGCGTGTCGATTATTAAACCAACACTTCAAGATGGCACAATATGTAATGAAGACTTTATCCAAAGTTTTGACCGTGTTTTAGTAGATGCACCTTGTTCGGGACTTGGAATTATGAAACGTAAACCAGATATTCGTTATAATAAAGAAGCCACAGATCTTGAAGATATTGCAGCGATTCAACGTGCAATTTTAACACAAGCTGTAAAATATCTTAAACCAGAAGGCATCCTTGTTTATAGTACATGTACAATTTCAAAAGCAGAAAATGAAGAAATGGTAGCCTTTATCACAGGGGAACTTGGTTTAGAATTAAATAAAATAGTAGATACTATACCTAAAGTACTTCAAGATGAAGTTGAGAAGGAAAGTATGATTCAAATCTTACCACAGATAGCAGGAACAGACGGATTCTTTATTGCGGGGCTAAAAAAGAGGGGTATTTAAATAATGAAAGATATTAGAAGTAAAGACTTAAAAGAACTAGAAGAAATTATCCTAGGTTATGGCGAAAGTAAATTTAGAGCAAAACAGCTTTTTGAATGGCTTCACAAAAAAATGGTAGGGAGCTATGATGAAATGAAAAATCTGCCACAAGGACTAAGACAAAAGTTACAAGCAGATTATCCATTAGTGCCATTACGCATTGTAGAAGACTTGCATTCACAGCTAGATGGGACGATAAAATACTTGTTTGAGTTACCAGATTCACATATAATAGAAAGTGTTTTGATGCGTTATAAGCATGGAAACTCAGTATGTATTTCCTCACAAGTAGGTTGTCGCATGGGATGTAAATTCTGTGCATCCACATTAGAAGGATTAGTAAGACCACTGACACCAGGTGAAATGGTAGGACAAATTTATGCTATACAGCAAGATATAGGGGAACGTATTTCAAATATTGTTATTATGGGAAGTGGAGAACCATTAGAATATCTTGATATTACAGAACGTTTTTTAACACTCATTAATCATGAAATGGGACAGAATATAGGGCAACGTCATATTACAGTATCTACATGTGGGCTTGTGCCACAAATTAAGGAGCTTGCTGATAAAGGCATGCAAATTAATTTAGCACTGTCTTTACATGCAACTACAGATGAAAAGCGTAAGCAAATTATGCCTATTGCTTATCGTTATAGTATTCAAGAAGTATTAGAAGCTTGTCAATATTATATTGATAAAACAGGACGTCGTGTCACATTTGAATATGCGCTAATTCACGGTGAAAATGATAAAGAAGAAGATGCAAAGAGTTTAGGTAAGCTTTTAAAAGGCATGCTTTGTCATGTGAATTTAATTCCTGTTAATAAAATTGAAGAGAGAAATTATGAAAGTAGTAAGACGTCAAGTATTGAAAACTTTATTCGCATACTAGAAAGCTATCATGTGCCTACTACATTACGTAGAACATTAGGAGCAGATATTGATGCAGCATGTGGTCAACTTAGACGTAGATATATGAAAAAGCGAGGTGAATAGCATGCACGCTATTGGCAGAGTAGACATTGGTAGAAAGAGGAGTAGAAACGAAGATTCAGTCTTCGTTTCGAATACACCTGTTGGTATTTTACCAAATTTGTATATCGTAGCAGATGGAATGGGTGGTCATAAAGCAGGAGGAACTGCAAGTAGTTTAGCTATAAAATCTTTTTGTGACTATATTAAAACTCATGGTGAAATGGGTGTAAGAACGAGAGAAGATGTGGCAATCCTTTTGAAAATGGGGATTCGTCATGCAAATCATACAGTTTTTGAAAAAGCAAAAGAAGATGAAGAATATGCTGGGATGGGGACTACTTTTACAGTAGCTACAGTAATTGATGAGATTTTATATCTTGCCCATGTTGGTGATACAAGATTATACTTGGTTAATCATGTACAAATTTGTCAAGCAACAACCGATCATTCTTTGGTACAAGAAATGTTAGAGCAAGGATTTATATCACAAAACGAAATAAAGGAACATCCACAAAGACATATTATAACCCGTGCAGTTGGTACATATGCAAAAGTAAAAGTAGATACTTTGATGTATGATATCAATAAGGTAGAATACGTTTTACTTTGTTCCGATGGACTCACTGTCATGCTCAGTGATGAAGAAATGCATCAGATTATACTCGAAGAAATTGACATAGAAAGAATAGTAAATAGATTAATAGACACAGCTAATGAAAAAGGTGGAATAGATAATATAGCAGTGATTATTGCAAAGAAATAAGAGGTGAATAAAGAATGCTAATGCCAGGAGTTCTCTTAGGAGAACGATATGAAGTTATAGAAAAAATAGGTGCGGGCGGCATGTCTATTGTATATAAGGCAAGAGATAATAGATTACAGCGCTATGTAGCTATTAAAGAATTAAGAGAAGAATTTGCAAAGGATGAAGAGTTTGTTGCAAAGTTTAGAAAAGAAGCGCTTGCTGCTGCTAGTCTATCACATCCTAATATTGTAGGCATTTATGATGTAGGTAGCGATAGAGATACGCATTATATTGTTATGGAATATATTGAAGGAAAGACTTTAAAAGAGCTTATTTCTGAAGAGGGACCTTTTAATTCAAAGCAAGTTTTAGAACTTGGAAAACAAATTGTAAGTGCATTAAAACATGCCCATAGTAAAAGAATTATCCATCGAGATATTAAACCACAGAATATTTTAATTACCAATGATCATGTATTAAAAGTAACGGATTTTGGTATTGCTAAAGCTGTAGATTCTTCTACAATTGTAGCAAGTAGCAATGCAATTGGTTCGGTGCATTATTTTTCACCAGAACAAGCAAAAGGAAAGTATGTGAATGTAACAAGTGACTTATACTCTTGTGGAATTGTGCTTTTTGAACTGGCAACAAAAAGATTACCTTTTGAAGCAGACACACACATTTCAATTGCATTAAAGCATATTAATGAAGATATGCCAAAACCATCTTTATTTAATCCAAGTATTTTACCAGGACTTGAAGGGATCATTTTAAAAGCAACTGACAAACGTCAAGATGCACGTTATCAAAATGCTGATGAAATGTTAGCGGATATGGACCATGTGCTTATAGATCCTGAGTATCATGTGAAATTAAATACATTTTCTGATGAAACAATTTTACTTTCACCAGAAGAAACAGCTTTTATTCGTAACAATGCAAGAGATGAAGAACCTATTTGTGAATCAATAAATATGGGAGCAGGGTTAGAAGCTAAAGCAGAACCTAAGGCACCAGTAGAAGAAAAGAGCATTTATGAAGATAAAGCAGTTGTAAAGCAGACATTTAAAGAAGATGAACAAGAAGAAGTTTCAAATCTTTATAAAATACTTGTAAGTGTGGGAGGCGTACTTGCCACACTTTCGGTACTTGTGGTAATTATTTTAGCCATTACACTGTGGAATCCATTTTCAAGTGGAGGCAAATTAGTGAGTGTTCCAAATGTAAAGGGGCGCACAGTAGATGTTGCAACAAAGACACTTAAAAGTGTGAATCTTAAGATTGAAGTTAAAGAAGAAGTAACAAATGAAGCAGAACCCGGTATTATCTTTGAACAGACACCAGGTGAGAATACTAGAGTTAAGAAACACAGCATTGTTATTGTAACAGTTGCAGCAGAAGGCAGCACAGCAGCAAATCAGAAAGAAATGACAGAGGTTAAAACAGTAAGAATGCCAGATGTAGAAGGTTTAAGTCGAGAAGCAGCACAATCGACGCTTAGAGATATGAATCTTAAGGTGCGTTTTGAACCAGAAGAAAGTAGCCGCGTGGAAAAAGACTATATTATTCGTCAAGATCCAAGTGCAGATATAGAGATTGAAGAAGGCAGTACTGTTGTTTTAACAATTAGTATAGGTACAAGTGTAAAAATGGCCAGAGTACCAAATCTTGTGCAGCTTACTTTAGAAAAAGCTCAAAAGGCAGCACAAGGTAGTGGACTTAATGTAACGGTAGCATTAGAAGAGTACAGTGACAAATTCGATGAAGGTTTAATCATTAACCAAAGCATAGAAGCTTATTCAGAGGTGTCGGAAGGAACAACTATTTCAGTGGTGGTCAGCAAAGGAAAAGAACCAGTGCTAGAAGAAATACAGCCACCAGCTGAAACTGAAGAAACCAATACAACACCAATTGAAGAACCAGCACAAGATGTAACGCAATCTGTAATAATAAACTTACCAAATGGTGTTGAAGAAAAGGAAAGCTATCGCGTACTTGCTAAATTTACAACACAAGATGGTAATTCGTCTTATGTTATAGATCGTGAAATGGGTGTAGGAGAATTTCCAACAGCTGTATCGCTTACAAGTCATGGAACAGGTAAATTAGAAGTTTATGTAGATGATATGACTAAACCAGCTTATACGGATAACATTTATTTTAATTAAGGAGAAAGATATGGTACAAGGTACTATTATTAAAGGAATTGCAGGATTTTACTATGTAGAATCAGACCAAATAATTTATGAATGCAAAGCAAGAGGAAAATTTAGAAAGGCGAATATGACACCATTAATTGGTGACCGAGTAATGATAAGTTTAAAACAAGAAGAAAATTCAACAGACCGTTTTTTAGAAGGAACGATTGAAGAAATTCTTCCAAGAACAAACAGTTTAATTCGTCCACCAGTGTCTAATGTGGATCAAGCAATGGTAGTATTTTCAGTTACTTACCCACAAATTCACCTAGATTTATTAGATCGCTTTCTAATTCATATTGAACGTGAGCATATTAAGCCTTATATTGTGCTTAATAAAATTGATGAAGATAATTCTGAAAGTTATCAATATATTGTTGATCGCTATATAAAGGTAGGATATGAAGTAATTTGTTTATCCGCTAGAGAAAAACTTAATACAGATATTTTAATGCCTAAACTTAAAGATAAAACGACAGTTTTTGCTGGACCTTCAGGAGTAGGTAAGTCTACATTGTTAAATACAATTGAGGAAAGTTTTACCCTTGAAACTGGCGAAGTAAGTGAAAAAATTAAAAGAGGAAAACATACAACAAGACATGTTGAACTTATGCCATTAACAGGTGGGGGATTTGTATTGGATACACCAGGATTTACTTCACTTCAATTAGATGGTATTGAGGCAGAAGATTTAAAACATTATTTTATTGAGTTTAAAGAGTATGAAGGCACTTGCAAGTTTTCGGGATGTACACATACTCACGAACCAGATTGTAATGTAAAAGCAGCTTTAGAAGCTGGTGAAATTTCTAAGGAACGTTATAACAGTTATATGACTTATTATAAACAGTTAAAAGACACAAGGAGATGGTAGAAAAATGATAAACTTAAGTCCTTCAATATTAGCATCAGATTTTGCTAATTTACAAGCAGAAATCGAAGCAGTACAAAAAGGTGGTGCAAAATATATTCATGTAGATGTTATGGATGGACAATTTGTACCTAATATTACTTTAGGTGCACCTATTGCAAAAAGCTTACGTAAACATATTATAGGTATTATGGATGTACATCTTATGATTGAAGAACCAGACCGTTATTTAGAGGATTTTGCTAAAGCTGGAGCAGATTATGTGACAGTTCATTTAGAAGCAACAAAGCATATTCACCGTACAATTCAACTTATTCATGACTTAGGGATGAAAGCAGGAGTGGCTCTTAATCCGGGAACACCTGTAAGTTTTCTAGAACCTATTATTGAAGATTTAGACCTTGTACTCATCATGTCAGTTAATCCTGGATTTGGTGGACAAAAATTCATTCCATATACTTTAGAAAAACTTAAACAAGTACGTGAAATGACAAAAGGAAGAGATATTCTTATTGAAGTTGATGGTGGTGTAACGCTTAATAACGTAGAAAGTATTATTGATGCAGGTGCAAATTTACTTGTAGCTGGATCTTCTGTATATGATGGTAAAGATGCAACTAGCAGTGCGGCTGCATTTATGAAAGTCTTTGAAAAATATGAGGCATAATGCATGAAGATCTTAATTTTAACAAATGGTGGTTATGGTGACTATAGCTTTTGCAAAAATGCAGATACATATGACTATATCATTTGTGCAGATGCTGGTATGAAGCATTGCCGCAAACTTAATCTAATCCCTCACCTTATTGTGGGGGATTTTGACAGTACGAATATGTTAGATCTTATGTATTATGAAGACTTAAACGTTCCAATACATCGTTTTTCAACTCATAAAGATGAAACTGATACAGAGCTTGCGTTACGTTATGCTATCGAGGAAGGTGCTACTGAAGTAGTTATTTGGGGTGCTGTGGGATCAAGGCTTGATCATACATTAGGCAACGTTCATTTACTTTATAGTGCTTTAAAACAAGGGGTAAAAGTGACACTTATGAATGAGAAAAATACAGTAATGCTTGTAGATAATATGATTGAGCTAAAGGGGCAAATAGGACAGTTAGTGAGTTTGATTCCTTTTAGTGAAAAAGTAGAGGGAATATCTACAATAGGTCTTGCCTATAGTTTATCAGAAGATACATTATGGGTTGGAAGTTCAATAGGTGTAAGTAATTATATGACAAGTTCAAAAGCTATAATTAAAGTAAAAGCAGGATTTCTATTAGTTATTTTAGCAAACGATTAAAAAGTACGTTTAACAAAGCGAAAGCCTTAAAAAGGTAGTGATACTTAATGAGTAACACTACCTTTTTCCATTATATAATCATGTAGTACAATATATTTTTTAATAAGATAAGTTGCAGAAAAGGGAGAACTCCTTCTGTGTATAAAAAACATAAAAATGGATAAAATAAAAAAGGACACCCACAATGGATGTCCAATTTTTATAAATATATACTTACTATCAAATTAAGCACGTGATACTAAGTTAGAACGTAAACAACGAGTACATACGTTCATTGTTTTAACAGCTCCGTTTTGGTTAACTCTAACTTTTCTTACGTTAGATTTCCACATTTTGTTAGATCTTCTATGAGAGTGGCTAACTTTGATACCGAAATGTACGTCTTTAGAACAGATTTCGCATTTTGCCATTTTGAGCACCTCCTTATATTAATCCGTGACATAACACGATTTATTGTAACAGATTATTTTATAGAATTCAAGTAATGTTTTAAGATTATTTTTGGAAAACCAAAATAAGGTAGCTAAAATGCATAAAGCCTTTATTAAAAATACAAGTTATGCTATAATAATATTAAAAATCTTATATATGACAATATAAAACCAATTAGGAGGTTTGTTAATATGCCAAGTAAATTTTCAAGTGAATATGGTAATATCATTATAAATGAAGAAGTTATTGCACAAATTAGTGGCATGACAGCTATGGAATGTTATGGTATAGTAGGTATGGCATCTCGTAATGTAAAAGATGGGATTGTACATCTTTTAAAAGGTGAGAACTTATCTCGTGGGATTGCAGTACGTTTAAATGAAAATAAAGCAAATATTGATTTTCATATTATTGTAGAATATGGTACAAAGATTTCTGCTGTAGCAGATAATTTAATGAGTACAGTTAAATACAAAGTAAAAGATGCTTTAGGCATTGAAGTAGAAAGTATAAAAGTATTTATCGAAGGTGTTAGAGTAGATAAATAATAAATTGGTAAAGAGAACCTTTGGGTTTGAGGAGGTAAAAAAAGTGAAATATGAAAAGATAGAAGCTCCTAAGCTTCAGGCCATGTTTATTGCAGGAGCACAATTACTTGACGAAAAGAAACAAATGGTCAATGAAATGAACGTATTTCCTGTACCAGATGGCGATACAGGAACAAATATGTCACTTACAATCTTATCAGCATCTAAAGAAGTAGAAGTGGTAGATGGGAATGATATGATTGCGGTGGCAAAAGCAGCAGCAACAGGTTCATTAAGAGGTGCACGTGGTAACTCAGGGGTTATCCTTTCACAACTTATTCGTGGTTTTTCAAAAGGCATTACAGAAGCAGTTGAAGCTAATGAAATTATAGATACAGTGGTACTTGCAAATGCATTCCAAAAAGGTGTAGATACTGCTTATAAAGCAGTTATGAAACCTAAAGAAGGGACAATCTTAACTGTAGCACGTGAAGTTGCAGCAAAAGCTTTAGAAGTAAGTCTTGAGACAACGGATATAGAAGAATTTATTGGTAAAGTACTTGCTCATGGTTATGAAACACTTCATAAAACACCAGATATGTTACCTGTATTAAAAGAAGCGGGAGTAGTTGACGCAGGTGGTCAAGGATTACTTTGTATTTTAGAAGGTGCAGCACGAGTTATTAGTGAAGATCTTCAAATCGAGATTAAAACACCTACTAAAACAACACCAAATGAAGCTTTTAGCGCACTTAAAAACTTTAATACAGAAGATATTACATTTGGCTATTGTACAGAGTTTATTGCAACTAAAAATGCAGGTGCGAACTATGTAGAAGCTGATTTCAAAGCATATCTTGAAAGTATCGGTGACAGCATTGTTGTTGTATCTGATGAAGAGTATGTAAAAGTACATGTTCATACAGATAATCCAGGACTTGCACTTCAAAAAGCATTGGAGTTCGGTTCATTACACAATTTAAAAATTGAAAATATGCGTGAACAGCATTCTTCAATCTTTACAGAAGGTGAAGCTGAGTCAGTTATAAAAGAAGAACCACAAAAAGAAATTGGTTTTGTATCTGTAGCAGCAGGCGAAGGCATTGCTGAGATTATGTCAAGCATTGGTGTAGATCAAGTTATTACTGGCGGTCAAACAATGAATCCGAGTACAGAAGACATTTTAAAAGCAGTAAAAGACTGTCATGCTAAGAATGTGGTTGTGCTTCCAAATAATAAAAATATTATTTTAGCAGCACAACAAGCAGCTACTATTGAAGAAATAATTAACGTTCAAGTTATTGGTACAACAACTATTCCACAAGGTATTTCAGCTATGATTGCACAAGATGGCAATGAAAATATTGATGAAGTTGTAGAATTAATGAATGAAGCTATTGGTGAAGTTCAGACTGCTCAAATTACAATGGCAGTAAGAGATACATCTTTAGAAGGTGAAAGCATTGTTGAAGGTGAATACTTAGGAATGTTAGAAGGTAAAATCCTTGTGCATAAAAAGGATTTAAAAGAAACTTTTAAAGACCTTTTAAAAACAATGAAAGAAAATGCAGAGGTTATTACAATTTACTACGGTGAAGACATTACAGAAGAAGTGGCAGAAGAATTCAAGAGGGAAGCTGAAGCATTTTTTGAAGATGCAGACGTTGAATTATATTCAGGTGGTCAACCAGTATATTACTTCATGATTTCTGCGGAATAAGCATGAATTTGTTAAGAGCTGTTACACTAAACTTTAGTGTAATGGCTTTTTTAAATACATTTTTTAAAATATAATCATGTTATTAAATTGTAAGGAGGTGGCTTATGCAATTAAGGGATTCTATTACTGCACTTAAAGGTGTGGGAGAACAGGTAGGACGTAAACTAAATAAATTAGGAATTTTTACTTTGCAGGATATGATTGAACATTATCCGAGAGAGTATGAAGATAGGCGAAAAATTACGCCACTTGTTGAAATGGAGTTAGATACACCTATTAATATATTAGTTGTGGTTGCTTCAACGCCTCAAGTGACACGTAAAGGCAATCATATATTAGTAACTTTTCGTGTAAAGGATGCAACAGGCAGTATCTTTGTAACTTTTTATGGACAAGCTTATATGAAAAATAAATTTTCTGTAGGTGAACGTTTTTTAATGTATGGAAAAATTAAAAGACAGTATGGTAAGGTAGAGATGGATTCACCAGAATATCAAAAAGTAACAGATGTAAATAAAATTGGAGAAGTTGCTAAGATTACACCTATTTATCCAGCTACACAAAAACTTTCGCAAAAAGTGATTAGAGGACTTATTTTACAAAGTTTAGATGCTGTGGAGGAAGAGATTGTAGATCCTATTCCTGAGAATATCCGTAAGCAATATGATTTAATACCAAAGAGTGAAGCTGTTCATCAAATTCATTTTCCAAGTAATTCAGAAAGCTTCTTTGCAGCACGTAAGCGTTTAGTTTTCGAAGAATTATTTATGTTACAGTTATCGTTATATCAACTCAAAGCAGACTTTGCTAAAAAGTTATTGGGGGTATCACATAAAGTGACAAAAGAATTGAGTGATTTTATGGCAACATTACCTTTTGAACTTACAGACGCACAAAAACGTGTGATGCGAGAGATTGTAGGTGATATGAAAAGCCCTTATGCTATGAATCGTTTAATTCAAGGTGATGTAGGTTCTGGGAAAACTGTTATTGCGGCGATTTCATTATTTATTGCTGTAAAAGATGGCTTCCAAGGAGCGCTTATGGCACCTACAGAAGTATTAGTTGTGCAACATTATGAATTTTTAAAAGAGATTATGGAACCATTTGGTATAGAAGTAGGATTGATTACAGGTTCTACAACGGCTAAACAAAAGAGAGAACTTATTGCAAGAGCAAAAGCAGGTGAATTACATGTGTTAGTAGGAACACATGCTTTAATTGAAGATCCTGTTGAAATGCCTAATTTGGGGCTTGTTATTACAGATGAACAACATCGTTTTGGGGTAAGACAGCGTTTAAAATTAACTGAAAAGGGAACTGTACCAGATGTTATGGTTATGACAGCTACACCTATTCCAAGGACATTGGCGCTTATTTTATATGGGGATATGGATATTTCAATTATTGATGAACTACCACCAGGCCGTCAACCAATTAAGACTAATGCAGTAGACTCTAATTATCATGAACGTATTTATCGCTTTATTGAAAAACAAGTTCATGAAGGACGTCAATGTTATATTATATGTCCAATGGTAGAAGAGAATGAGAAAATGAGTGAGCTGAAAAATGTTATTGAATATACAGCTCAATTACAAGTAGAACAGTTTCCACATATCCCAATGGGGTACTTACATGGTAAAATGAAACCTAAAGAAAAGAATATGATTATGACACAGTTTGCCAGTGGTGAGATTAAAATTTTAGTATCAACAACTGTAGTAGAAGTAGGGGTAAATGTACCAAATGCTACAATTATTGTGATTGAAAATGCAGAACGTTTTGGACTTGCACAGCTTCATCAATTAAGAGGACGTGTAGGGCGTGGTAAGCATCAATCTTATTGTATTTTAGTCAGTGATTCAAAAAGTAAAGTAACAAAGAAACGTCTTCAAATCATGGAAGAAAGTACAGATGGGTTCATTATTGCGGAAACAGACTTGAAATTACGTGGGCCTGGCGAATTCTTTGGTACAAAACAACATGGATTACCTGAAATGAAGATTGCAAACTTATATACAGATGCCAAGGCATTAAAAGAAGTACAGAAATGTGTGAAGTTATTATTAGAAATCGATCCATCTTTAAGTTTTGAGGAGAATAATAAACTATTAGATGAAATGAAGAGGCGTTTAAATCAAGAGTCATTGCATAATGCACTCTAGAAAGAGAAAAAATAAATAGATTAAACTAGAATGAGGAGGCTAAAATGAGAGTTATTAGTGGAAAGTGTAGAGGAACAAATTTAATAGCACCAGAGGGCATGAATACACGTCCGACAACAGACCGTATTAAAGAAACTATTTTTAATATGATTGCTTTTGACATTCCAGGATGCCGTTTTTTAGATTTATTTAGTGGAAGTGGTGCTATGGCTATTGAAAGTTTAAGTCGTGGTGCTGAAAGTGCAGTACTTGTTGAACATAATGAAAGTGCATTAAAGTGTATTCGTCAAAACTTAGAAAAAACGCATCTTACAGTAGATGCGAAGATATATGCCTGTGATGTGAATAATGCTTTAAAACAACTAAAAGGTCAAAAATTTGATATTATTTTTATGGATCCACCATATGCATTAGAAACCATTAGCCAGGTGCTTGAAAATATTGTAGCCTATGATTTATTAAGTGAAGAGGGGTATATTATTTTAGAAAGCGGGACAAATAGTATTGTAAAATACCCAGAAAATTTGGTATTATTTAAAGAAAAGAATTATCGTATTACAACACTAAGCTTTTTGAAGAGAGGTTAGAAAAGTGAAAGTAGGAATTTATCCAGGTAGTTTTGACCCTGTTACTTGTGGTCATTTAGATATTATTGAGCGTGCAGCAAAACAAGTAGATTTTTTGATTGTCGCCGTACTTTACAATTATCAAAAGGGAAATGGTTTATTTACAGTAGATGAAAGAAAAGAAATGCTTAGCGCAGTCACAAGTCATTTAGATAATGTTGAGATTGATAGTTTTTCAGGATTACTTGTAGATTATGCAAAGGCAAAAAACACCAACTTGATTATTAGAGGCTTACGTAGTGGTGTAGACTTAGAAGCAGAGATGCAGTTAGCACAGATGAATAAGAAGCTTATGCTAGATATAGAAACCATTTTTTTACTAACTGCACCTGAACACCGTTTTGTAAGTTCAAGCAGTGTAAGAGAACTTAGTTTATTTCAAAGACTTCCAGAAGGGATTGTACCTACTTATGTAGAAGAACAGTTAAAAAATAAATGGAATAAGAGGTAATTAAAGTGGAGAATGCAAGATGTGGTGAGATTGTAATGTTATTAGATCAGTTAGATGAATTAATAGAGGAGGGAAAAACAGGTTTCCTTTCAGGTAAAATCTCTATTGATAGAGAGCAAGCATTAGGAATTCTAGGTGAGATTAGATTAAAACTTCCAACAGAACTTTATCAATCTGAACGCATTATGGAAGAGCGTAATAAAATTTTAGCGGATGCTAGAACTGAGGCTCAAATTATTTTAGATGAAGCAAATGCTAAATTAGCAAGCTTAATTGATCAGCATGAAGTGACACTTTATGCAAGAGAAAAAGCGCAAAGTATTATTGCGACAGCTAAAGAGGATGCAAGACAAATTCATATGGGTGCCGTAGATTATGCAGAAGAACTTTTTAGAAGTTCTGAGAAGCAACTTAAAGATACTTTAGAATCTGTACATCAGGATATGCAAAATTTTGAATATGATATTACAAACACTTTACGCACACTTTATGATAATCGCCAAGAACTTAAGCAGATGGCAAATCAAATAAATAAAAACGAAGATTAAATAACACTATTTATAGTGTTATTTTTTGTGCTTTCATAGGCATACTAAGCTTAAAGGAATGAATGTTCATAAGTTTAATATTAAGGCCTTTAATAATGTTAGTCTTAAATAGTTTTAAGGTGAATAAATATAATTTAAGAGGAAGAGGGGAGAAAAAGTTGTTGAGTAGACAAAAATAATGTCTACGATTATAATTGTACTAGTGATTAAAAATAAGATAAAAATAAGGAGGGGAAGCTGTGGCTTATCCAGTAAAAGGTTATACATTACAAGAACAACAATATATTAAAGAAATTGACAGCGAAGCTGATATTTATATACATGATAAAACAAAAGCAAAGTTACTCATTATTCCTAATGAAGATGTGCATAAGAGTTTTTGCATTGGTTTTAGAACACCACCTGCTAATAGTACAGGTGTAGCACATATTATTGAACACTCTGTATTATGTGGCTCAAAAAAATATCCATTGAAAGATCCATTTGTAGAACTTGCAAAAGGTTCTTTAAATACTTATTTAAACGCTATGACGTATCCAGATAAAACACTTTATCCTATTTCAAGTCAAAATGATAAGGACTTCCACAATTTAATGGATGTTTACTTAGATGCTGTATTTTTTCCTAATATTTATGAGAAAAAAGAGATACTTATGCAAGAAGGATGGCGTTATCATCTAGAAAACATTGAAGATCCAATTGTATATAAAGGTGTTGTATATAATGAAATGAAAGGGGCATTTTCTTCATCAGAAGAAATAGGATTCCGTTATATTAAAGAATCCTTATTCCCAGATACAACTTATTCAAATGAATCAGGTGGTGCACCAAGCTGTATTCCTAATTTAAGTTACGAAGAATTTTTAGCGTTTCATCGTGCATATTATCACCCATCAAATAGTTATACTTGTATTTATGGAGATATTGATGTAAAAGAAACACTTGAATACATTGACCGTGAATATTTATCAAAATTTGAGTATTCACCAATTGCAAGTGAAATCAAATTACAAGCACCTTTTAATGAAGAAATTGAGAAACACAGTTATTACTCAGCAAGTGAAGATAAAGAAAATGGTTTATTTTTATCTTATAATATGGTTGTAGGAGAAGTTGTAAATCGTGAATTAATGTTAGCGATGTCTATCTTGGAATATATTCTCCTAGATACTCCTGCTTCACCTCTTAAAAAGGCTTTAATTGCAGAAGGCATTGGTGAAGATGTTTATGGTACTTTTCAAACACATTTAAGACAACCAATCTTTAGCATTGTAGCTAAAAATGCTAAAGAAGATAAAAAAGAACGTTTTTATGAACTTATTCAAACAGAACTTATAAGAATTGCAAAAGAAGGTATCCCAGAAGCCCTTTTAAAAGGTGCGCTTCAAGTAAAAGAATTTGAACTTCGTGAAAGTGATTCAAGTGGTTATTCTAAAGGGTTATTCTATGGTATTGCAGTGCTTAAAAGCTGGATTTATGATGCATCACCATATACTTATTTAAAATATGAAGAAGAACTTGAAAACATTAAATCAAAAGCACACTCAGGCTATTTTGAAAATCTTATTAATGAATATTTCTTAGGTAATAAGCATAGTGCACGTGTAATTTTATATCCTAAAGTAGGTCTTGAAAAGGAACAAGATGAGAAAGTAGCTCAGGTACTTGAAGCGTATAAAAATAGTTTATCTAAACAGCAGCTTGAAACATTAGTGGAAGAAACAAAACGTTTTAATGCATTTCAAGCACAAGTAGATGCACCTGAAACTTTAAGCTGTATTCCTCTTCTTAGTAGAGAAGATTTAAGACGTGAAGTAACTTATCCACGCTATGACACAGTTGTAAAAGAAGATACAGAATATGTAATAACACCAGTATTTACTAATAAGATTGCTTATATTAACTGGTATATTAAATTAGAAGGTATCGAAGATAAATATATGCCATACCTTGGTATGATTGTTGGAATGCTGAGTAAATTAGATACAGTAAATTATAGTTATGAAACCCTTTCACATGTAATTGATGAAAATCTAGGAAGTATTTCTTATGGTATTCAGGGATTAAATGATGTAAGAGAAGAGCAGAAATATCTTCCTATTTTTAAAGTGCAAACAAAAGCTCTTGTGGAACATATTAAAGAACAAGTAGCTATTATGCGTGAAGTGCTTACAAATACAAAGTTTGAAGATAGTGACCGTCTTTTAGAAATTATTCGTGAAATAAAATCTTTAATGGATTCTACAATTAGTAGTGATGGCCACCGTGTAGCTTATAGCCGTTTACTTTCACATTTATCCAATGCGGAAGCTTTTGAAGAAAAAACAAAAGGTATTACTTTCTATCATTTTGTATGTGAAGTTGAAAAGGATTGGGCAAATCGTAAAGATGAAATTATAACAGGGCTTAAAGAAGCTTATGCATATCTTAATAATAAAAAGCGTATTATGGTGGGAATCAGCGTAGATGAAGAGCTTGTAGAAACTGTCATAGATGAAGTTGCTAATGGTTTAAAAGAAATGCAATCAGCGGATTATGCACCACTTCAAATGAAATTTGAAATAACTGATGAAAAAGAAGCTTTAATTTATCCAAGTCAAGTAAATTATGTAGCTGCAGGGTATAACTTTAAAGAAGCAGGCTATAATTATAATGGTGGGTTAATGATGCTTAAATCCATTTTATCTATGGATTATTTATGGAATCGTGTTCGCGTTCAAAATGGAGCATATGGTTGCTTCTGTGATTTTAGAAAGAGCGGTAATATGTTCTTTGCATCATATCGTGATCCAAATATTAAAGAGACTTTGACAATTTATAAAGAAGTAGCAGATTATGTTGCAAATATTAATTTATCTGAAAGAGAACTTGTACAATATCTTATTGGAACAATTAGTCAATTAGACTTTCCATATACACCATCATCTGAAGGTAGAGCGGCACAAGTGTATCATCTAGTAGGGATAAAGAAAGAAGAACAACAAGCTTCTAGAGATGAATTATTTGCGACTGATAATGAAGTATTACGTAGTTTTGCGCCAATGCTTGAAGCATGCTTTGTACAAAATGCATATTGTGTATTCGGTAGCCCACAAAAGATTGATGAAGTAAAAGAGTTATTTACAGAATTTACAAATATCTAATGAAAAATATGAGGGTATTATATGAAAGTATGTAATACCTTCTTTATTTTTGTAAAAAACTATTTTTTATAAGAACAGTCATAAAGAGTATACGTTGATTATATTATTTGCTATAATAAAAGATACTAAAGTTGAAGTGCATTATAGCAAAAGGAGGAAGCTAATGGACTTTAAAGGAAAAGTTGTGGTCATTACAGGTAGTGGACAAGGGATAGGACATTGTATTGCAGTTGAATATGCTAAGAGAAATGCGAGCGTAATTATTGCAGAAATCGATGAAGAAGCAGGTGAAGAAACTAGAGAAGCTATTGAAGAAATAGGTGGGGACTGCCTAATGATTCAAACAGATGTGGGGAATGAACAATCTGTAAAGCTAATGGTACAAACTGTCATTGAACGCTATGGTAAAATTGATATTTTAATTAATAATGCAGCAATTAATACGGGAGAAGCATCGGATACGCTTTTTACAAGTAGTATTGAAGCCTTTGAAGAAGTGATGCGTATTAATGTAACTGGTGCTTTCATTTGTGCGAAATATTGTTGCGCACACATGAAAGAAGGTGGCAGTATCATAAACATTTCCTCAACAAGGGCGCTTATGAGTGAACCTCATACAGAAGCTTATTCTACTTCTAAAGGCGCGCTTCTAGCACTTACCCATGCTTTAGCCAATAGTTTAGCACATCGTGTGCGCGTGAATGCTATTAGTCCAGGGTGGATTGATGTTTCACAATATAAAAAGAAAAAAAGATCGTAAGTTTACGGCTCTTACAGAAGCCGATCATGCACAACATTTGGTAGGACGTGTAGGCATGCCAGAAGATATTGTAAATGCAGTAATGTATTTAACAAGCGAAGAGGCAAGTTTTATTACTGGCAGTAACTTTGTGATTGATGGTGGTATGACAGTTAAAATGATATATGCGCAGTAGGTGATGGGATGATTAAACAGGAAAAAGATTATATTAAAAAACAAAAGAAAAAATATGGGATATATACTTTAATATGGACGATTGTAGTCCTTGGATTTTATGGTATTGGTATTATAATTACTGGGGAGAGAGCCAATATCTTTACAATTATTGCAGGATTTTTAGTAATTGGACTAGCGCTTAGTTTATCGCGTTTATGCGTTTATTTTAAATTTAAAGATGGAAATACAGCTTATAGCCAGCTTTTAGATACACTTAAAGGTAACTTAAATATTTTTCATAGCTGTATCATGCCAAATACTAGAACAACTTTATTTGTTGAACATATTGTTGTAACCTCTAGAAATATTTACTTTTTAGTATATAATGAGGAAGTACTTAGAAAGAATAGACTTTGGCTTGAAAATCGTTTAAAAGCAAAAGGTATGGAATTAAAACAAATTCATTTTATGAAGCTTGATCATGAAAATAGTGTAAAAAATGCAATGATTAAAATAGAAAAGGATGCTTGTTATACAAGTGAAAAGTTAGAAGAGTATACACAGCTTATTCAAGAATTAATAATGTAAATGGTGGAAAGATGAGACAAATAGTTATTACTGAATTAGAAGCTAAGCAACGCTTAGATAAATTTTTAGGTAAATATTTAACCGGATGCCCTAAAAGCTTAATTTATAAGGGTATGCGTACAAAGAAAATCAAGTACAATGGTAAAAAACCACAGGGTAATGAAATTTTAAAGGTACAAGATGAAATTAAAATCTTTTTTACAGAGGAGCAGTTTGCTGAATTCATTGTAGAAAAGAAAGTAAAAAAAGTACCTGTCAGTTTTAAGACAGTTTATGAAGATGATAATATCCTTATTACAGATAAGCCAATGGGACTTTTAACACAAAAAGACCATGCTAATGGTCATAGTTTGGCAGATGAAGTACTTTCTTATTTAAAAGAAAATGGTAGTTATAATCCAGCTAAGTCAATGGGATTTACACCTGCACCATGTAATCGCTTAGATCGTAATACAGCAGGGATTGTACTTGTTGGGAAAAATATTGCAGCCACTCAAGTTTTAAGTGATATGCTTAAGACAAAACAAATCTCCAAATATTATATGAGTATTGTTTTAGGACGCATTAATGCGCCAATGATTCTAAAAGGTTATCATGTGAAACAAGAAGGTAAAAATGAGGTTATCATTACAGAACATTATGTAGAAGGTGCAAAACCTGTTGAAACACGTATTTTACCACTTAAAACAAATGGACGTTATACTTTAGTAGAAGTACAGTTAGTTACAGGTAAAACACATCAAATTCGTGCGCACCTTAGTCGAATTGGTCACCCAATTATAGGAGACCCTAAATATGGTGATAAGCTTGAAAATAAATATTTTGTAAGTAAATATGGCTTACATTCACAAATTTTATGTGCTTATAAAGTAAAATTTGAACTTTGTAAAGAACCATTTATTTATTTGCAAGACCGTGTATTTACAGTACCAGCACCAAAGATTTATTCAGAAATCTGTGCAGGAGAGTCGCTTATATAAAAACAAGGAGTTATAGCAACGAATATTTGCTGTAACTCCTTATTTTTATAATATTTCTGGAATCCAAACACGCATTTGATTAAGTTTTCTATTTTCCAAAGTATAATAAGGGACGAGATTTAATTTACAAGGTGAGAGCTTTGGATGTGCAAAGCTATAAAGAGAATTAGAATCTGATATGCGATAACCATCAATACTGAGCTTAGTAATTGGTTGAGCTGTGAGAGTATTACTTTTTCATAAGAATTTTTGGTGAAAGTTCAAAGCTATATATTAGGATTTTCAAGAGTAATAAATTAGTTCGCATAATCTCAGACATATAGGGAGATTGATAAAGGGAGATAAGATGTTCAATTTGTAATTCCAAAGGATTAGCTAAAGGAAGGTGTAATATTTTAGGAATTGGCATAAGATAGTTAAAATTATGAGGGACTAAGTATTTTTGTTCATGATAATTTGCCATGTTTTGAAAAATAGGTGTATTGTTTGAGGGGGCTTTGGTGTAGAAATGAATATAATACTAAGCGGTATTCTTTTCAAATGGTTTTTCACCCCAATGATGCCCCCTTTCTGTAAGAAAGAAGAGGGTATCAGGAGTGAGCATATAGGTAAGACAATCTTCAATAATTTCCATAGAGCTTTTAAAATATAAATTAAAACATTGAAATCAGCGATACGATCACAATACACCATAGAATTAAGACAAAAACCAAAGTCAGCTTGACAAACTAATGGTAAAGTATTACAGGGAATAGGTTGTATATTAAGTCTTTTTCATTAGTAAATAATTAAGTTATTAAAAGCATTATAATAGGATATAATTAAATAACCATTAAATCAGAGTTATAAGTATTAGCAATTTCATTGGCCATTTCAAATTGCTCTTGAAGAAGGCAGAGATTAATCGCTTTATCATATTCTTCTCTTGAAATGAGGAGGCGAATCATGTCATAATAAGATTTACCTTGTGCATAGTAAATAAGTGCATGTTCGGGGGCAACTTGTTCAGCACATTTGCCGGCTAATAAGAAATGGGCATTTTCAGCTTCATCAGCAGCTAGAAGTAAGGTGGTTGATTTGATTAAAATAGGCTCTCTCAGCTTTTTGGCACAATCCAAAGCCGAATAATAATCTCCAAGAGCTAAAAAGATTTCAAAAGCATTTTCATAGTGTTTTGTAAAGTAAAGTACAAGGCTAAATTCATTAAGAGCTGCGAATCCTTTTTGCTTGTCTTCTATATTAGAACAACAATTAAAAGCGTCATAAGCCTTGATTGGTTCATAAGCCTTAAGATAATTCATACCAGCTTCAAAGTAGAAACCATCTTTTTCATAGAGTTTAGCTGCTTTAAGGGGTTTTTTATAGCTATAGAAAGAGGCTGCTTTTTTATTGTTCTCAATATGTAAACACAGTTTAGCACCTAAATCATAGTACCCATGTTCTTGGGCAACTAAAAGAGCTTTTGAATAAAGCCCTTGTTTTTGATAGGCTATGATTAGATGTTTATAGGCTTTAGCATGCTCAAAGCAGAGGGTAGCTTCTTTATATTTTTTAGCTTCCATATAATAGAGACCAGCAAAAAAATAAAAGCGATCATGTAAAAGTAATTTAGCTTTTTGCTCCGGGGGGAGTTTAAAAAATTGTTTTTTGTGAAACGTCTTAATAAAATGCAAAAAGCGTGGCAAAACGAACACCTCCTAATAAAAACGCATAGATAATACATAAATGGTAAAAAATTCTAATCTATATTAATAATAACTAAAATAATACATAAAATCAAGAAAAGGGGAAATAAAATGGGCTATTGGAATACTAGGGGACTTAGGGGTAATGAATTAGAAGAACAAATAAATATTACAAATGAACTTTTTATGGAAAAAGGTTTAGCGGTTGTCCAAAAGGTACCAACACCTATTAAACCTATTCGAATTGATCAGGAAAAGCGTGTGATTACACTGGCATACTTTGAACAAAAAAGTACAGTAGACTATATTGGAGTGGTACAAGGCATAAGTATTTGTTTTGATGCCAAAGAGACAGCAAAGGGATTTTTACCAATGAGCAATATTCATGCTCATCAGGTAAACTTTATGAAAGCATTTCATAAACAAGGTGGAGAAGCCTTTTTAATCGTATATTTTAAAAAATATGGTGAATATTACTTTTTACCAATAGAAGTATTAGATACTTATTATGAAGCATCTTTAAATGGTGGCAGAAAATCTATTCCATATGATGCTTTTGAAAAGAAATATTTAATTCCAGTAGAAGGTGGTATGTATTTAAATTATTTAAAAAGCTTAGATTATTATTTAAGTGTACGTACACAAGAATTAAAGTAATTGAATAAAATGGAATATAATTGACAATAATTTCTATGAGGTGAGCTAGATGAAAAAAGCAAGCTTAATAGAAATTATTTTTTATGTTGTGTACTAGTTTTAAGTGGTTGTGGCAGAAGCGAGGTAACAGTACTCAATATGGAAGAAAATAAATACGAAAAAAATGTAACGATTTATATAAAAGAGAATGTGCATTTACAGCAATATGAACCATGTACAGGTGTATATTTAGGCGCAGATGTAAACAAAGATCCTAATATAAAGGGGGATATTCGCAAGTTTGATAATTTAACAGGTACAGGAAATATTTTTAGAGTATTTCAATATGATCATGAAGAAAGACTGCAAGGCAAAGATATACTTAGATGTATTGCGACAAAGAAAATCCCTTATATTAAAGTTTATTTGCAATCAACAGATGATTTAACACCTATTTACCGCCTAGCAATGGACCTTAAAAGTACTTATCAAATACCAGTATTTATTGAATTGTTTCCAGTAAGTGAACACATGAATAATCCAGAAGCATATAAAAAAGCTTATGAAAATGGTTATAAAGTCATTCATGATTATATTAAACAAGCTGTAGTTGTATGGAGTATCTCAGATAGTAAAGCTTATGAATGTATGCTCTATTATCCTGGAGATAAATTAGCAGATTGGGTTGGTATGAATATTTATATTCCAAGATATAAATTTGGAGAAACCTACTTATACGAAGGAGAAAAAGAGATTGATTTCTTCTACAAAAATTTTCAGGCACGTAAACCTGTTTTAATTTCAGGTTTAGCGATTTCACATTATTCTAGGGTGGATCATACTTATACCATTTATGATACTAAGCAAAAATTAGATTATTTTTATAATAAGGTATTGAAGGGGTATCCAAGAATCAAAGGGATTTTATATGTAGATATGGATATGAGTGTAGTAAGAGCAAATGGTAAAGAAGACTATACCTTAACAGGACAACCTGATTTAACAGAAGAAATGCAGAAGCTTGCTAAAGAACTGAATGTCTTAACAATGCTGGAAGAAGAAGTGAGTGACAAAAACGAAATATATATGCGCTATGATATAGAAGGTACGTTTTTTAAAAATCAGCTCTATATTCCAGCTGATTGTATGAAGACGTTATTTAGAAAAGTTCCATTGTCTAAATTGACGCCTATAGAAAATCTTAATGGAGAGAGATTTTATGCCTTTAGGGATATTACAACGTACTATAAATGCTATTATCAAAAATAAAAATAACTTGGGCATCTTTAAAAGAAGCTCGAGTTATTTTTATTTAAAGTCAAAATAAGTAACTAAATGACAAAGAAAAGATAGATGCTGGATTGATAAATTAGAATGTTTTGTATAAGATTCATATAAAGTATCTAATATTGTTTAAAATAATATAATAATATTAAATAATAAAAAGTTTATTGACTTTTTTGTAAATGTATATTAAGATGTCTTTAAATAAAATAAATGTTAAACTATTTATTTTTCAAACCGATTGGAAACGGTACCATATATATTATTCCATAAGAGTATATACCTGTATAGTGTATATATAGCTAGGGGGGCAGTATGAATAGAGCAAGTGGCATTTTAATGCATATTACATCATTACCAGAAGCAGAAGGAATCGGCACTTTTGGAAGACAGGCATATAATTTTGTAGATTTCTTAAAAGCATCAGACCAAACATATTGGCAGATACTTCCTATTGGTCCTACTGGATATGGTAATTCACCTTATCAGGCTTTTTCAGCTTTTGCAGGAAATCCTTATTTGATAGATTTAAAAACATTAGTTAATGAAAAATTATTAGCAGAAGAAACATATCAAACTTTATGTAAAGTTGGAACCGATTTCAAACGAGTTGAATTTGAAGAAATCATTCCATGTAAAATGGCTGCTTTAAAAGAAGCCTATGAAAAAGCTAAAAGTAATAAGGATGTAATGAAAAATGTAGATGAATTCCAAATTGATAATCAAAGCTGGTTAGAAGATTATAGTTTGTTTATGGCAATAAAAACGAGCAAAAATGAAGTAAGTTGGCAAGAATGGGAAGAACCACTTAAGCAAAGGGAAAGTAAAGTAATACAACATTATAAAGAAGTATTAAAAGATGAAATACAATATTGGACATTTTTACAATATATGTTTTATAAACAATGGATGGCACTTAAAGAATATGCCAATGCACAAGGCATTAAGATTATAGGAGATATTCCTATTTATGTAGCAGGAGATAGTAGTGATACATGGTCACATCCAGAATTTTTTAAATTAGATGAGAAGGGCACACCACTTACAGTAGCAGGGTGTCCCCCAGATGCATTTACAGAAGATGGGCAGCTTTGGGGAAATCCTATTTATGATTGGGATACTTTAAAAAAACAAGATTATGCATGGTGGATTGAAAGAATTAAACAAAATGCATTGTTATATGATGTAATTCGTATTGATCATTTTAGAGGATTTGAATCTTTCTGGGAAGTGCCTTATGGGGATGAGACAGCTAAAAATGGTCAATGGACAAAAGGTCCTAGTATTAGCTTGTTCAAGGCAATTAAGAAAAAATTAGGAAGGGTAAATATTATTGCTGAAGATTTAGGATTTATGACGGATGAAGTTATTGCACTTCGTGAAGCTACAGGTTATCCAGGAATGAATATTTTACAATTTGCATTTGACCCAAAAGGAGATAGTGATTATTTACCACATAATCAAGTACAAAATTCAGTGGTTTATACTGGAACACATGATAATGATACGATTGTAGGTTGGACACAATTAAAAGAAAATAAGAAAGCATTAAACTTTGCAAAACGTTATTTACGTTTAACTACTAAAGAAGGTTATTATTGGGGATTTATTCGTGGGGTATGGGCAAGTCCAGCAAATTTAGCTATTGTACCAATGCAAGATTTACTTGGTCTTGATAATACAGCAAGAATGAATGTACCATCTACAATAGGTGGTATTAACTGGAAATGGCGTATGGAAGAAACAGCGATTAATGAAGGATTAATTATAAAGCTCAAAAAGCTTACAAAGCTCTATGGGCGAAAGGGGAAAAATAATGAATAAAGAAGCATTTAAACAAAATATTTCAAAATACTGCATGGTGAAATATGGAAAGAAAATCGAAAATGCATTAGCATATGAAGCATTTAATGCAGTTTCACTTACACTTCTTGAAGAGATTGTAGAAGATTGGAACAATACATCTGCACTTTATGCACAAAGTAAATGTGCTTACTATATTTCAGCTGAATACTTAATGGGACGTGCACTTGGTAATAACCTTATCTGTATGTTACAGTATGAAGAAGTGAAAGAAGTACTTAGTGAAATGAGTATTGATTTAAATGTATTAGAAGAAATTGAAGAGGATGCTGGTCTTGGAAATGGAGGACTTGGTAGACTTGCAGCTTGCTTTATGGAATCAGGAGCAGCAATGCATTTACCACTTGTAGGCTATGGACTTCGTTATCAAAATGGACTATTTAATCAACACATTATTGATGGAAAACAAATTGAAGAAGTAGATACATGGCTTAAATATGGTGATCCATGGAGCATTCGCAAAGAAAGCGAAGCAGTTATAGTAGAATTTGAAGATTACAGTGTAAAAGCTGTACCTTATGATGTACCTATCATTGGATATGGTTCAAAAAATATTAATACATTAAGATTATGGCAATGTGAAAGCTTAGTACCATTTGATTTTAATGAATTCTGCGAACAAAATTATGAAAAAGCACTTTATATGAAGAATGAAGCTGAAAATATAACACGTGTACTTTATCCTAGTGATTCAAAAGAAGCTGGTAAAATATTAAGACTTCGACAACAATATTTTATGGTAAGTGCATCTCTTAAAGATATGATTCGTGCATACAAAAAGCAAGGTCATACAGATTTTAGTGAATTTGGTATGTATCACGCAGTTCAGCTTAATGATACACATCCAGTACTTGCAATTCCTGAACTCATCCGTTTACTTGTAGATGAAGAAGATGTAAGCTTCAAAACAGCAGTACGTATCGCCACAGAAACATTTGCTTATACAAATCATACAATTTTAGCTGAAGCTTTAGAAAAATGGGATATTAAACTTGTTAAGAGAATTTCACCACGTATTTACAATGTTATTGAGCTTATCAATAGTAACTTTATAAAAGATTTGGTAGAAAAAGGTTATAACAAAAAGGCTATTGAAGAATATTCAATTATCGGAAATGGTCAAGTACGTATGGCTAATTTAGCAATTCAAGTAGGTCACGCGGTAAATGGTGTTGCTCAGCTTCATACAGATATCTTAAAAGATATAGAGCTTCATAATTGGTATATACTTTACCCAGAAAAATTCCAAAATAAAACAAATGGCATTACACCAAGAAGATGGCTAAGGCTTTGCAACTGCGAATTATCTGCTATGATTACAGAACTTACGGGTAGTGAAGATTGGGTAACAAACTTAAGTGAGCTTAAAAAATTAGAATCTTATATAAATGATGAAAATATATTAAAACGTCTTCTTGATATAAAACATACTAAAAAAGTACAACTTGCAAATTATATTAAAGAAACAGAAGGCACAGTAATTGATCCAGATTCTTTATTTGATATTCAAATCAAACGTCTTCATGAGTACAAACGCCAATTATTAAATGCATTCTATATCTTAGATTTATACTACCGTATTAAAGAAAATCCAGAAATGGATATGCCAAAAGTAACATTTATTTTCGGTGCAAAAGCATTCCCTAGCTATAGAAGAGCAAAATCAATTGTAAAATTCATTGGTGCAATTCAAGAACTTATTGCAAATGATCCAGTTGTAAGTAAAAAAATCCAAGTAATCTTTGTAGAAAACTACCGTGTATCTTATGGGGAAAAATTATTCCCAGCAGCGGAAATTTCAAAACAAATTTCTACAGCAGGTAAAGAAGCATCAGGTACAGGTAATATGAAATTTATGCTTAATGGGGCTTTAACATTTGGTACTTATGATGGTTCTAACGTAGAAATCGTAGAAGAAGCAGGAGAAGAAAATAACTTTATTTTTGGACTTCGTGTAGAAGATATTCAAAAGATACAAAAGAAATACCAAGGCAAGTTAGTTGCAGAGGCAAATGAAGCACTTAGCCGTGTAGTTAATAGCTTAATTGATGGTACATTTGATAATGATGGTAGTGGAGACTTTGAAGATCTCTATGCAAGCTTAATGCAAGAAAGAGATACTTACTTCGTACTTGAAGACTTCGTAGCATTTAAAGAAGCAGAAGATAAAGTATTTGCGGCTTATAAAGATCAAATGAATTGGGCTAAAATGAGTCTTATGAATATTGCTAATGCAGGTATTTTCTCAAGTGACCGTACAATTATGCAATATGCAAATGAAATTTGGGGCATTAAAGCTTATACAAATAACAAATAAAATTGCTTAAAATTTAACTGTGATGAGTATTATATGGCTTATTTCAATCATTTGGATTATCCTAACTTCATTTAGAGGTGAAGGTAAAACCTTTGTACAATATTTCATTCCCAAACAATTTACTATTAATAATTATGCTAAACTTTTTTCAAGTACAGGTGTGTTCCTATTTAAAAAATGGTTTTTAAACACATTAATTGTAGCAGTTGGGACATGCGCTCTAAGTACAACAATTAATTTATCTGTAGCATATGTTATGTCTCGTATGCGTTTTAAATTACGTAAAGCATATATGAACTTAGCCTTAATACTAGGAATGTTCCCAGGTTTCATGTCTATGATTGCCGTATATTACGTGTTAAAAGCATTTAATTTAACACAAAGTTTATTATCACTTGTATTAGTTTATTCAGCAGGTGCTGCAACAAGTTTCTATATTGCAAAAGGTTTCTTTGATACAATTTCAAAGGAAATTGATGAAGCTGCCCGTATTGATGGTGCTACTAATGCTCAAGTTTTTACTAAGATTGTAGTACCACTTTCAAAACCTATTATTGTATATACAGCACTTCAAGCATTTATTTCACCTTGGATGGATTATATTTTTGCGAAAATTATCATGGGTGATAACTATGAAAAATATACAGTTGCTATTGGATTATGGTATATGACAGAAAAAGAAAATATTGAAAACTACTTTACAATGTTTGCAGCAGGTAGTGTATGTATTGCTATTCCAATTACAATCTTATTTATCTGGCTTCAAAAATCTTATGTATCAGGTATTACAGGAGGATCTGTAAAATAGGTATTAGATAGATAAGGAGAGGGAATATGGAATTTCAGGGTGTATATCACCGTAGTAGCGATAATTATTACTATCCTTTAGATGAAAATAATTTGATTATTAATATTAAAACAGGGAAGGGAGTCTCCAAAGTGTTTTTACATTATGGAGATCCTTTTATAAATGGGATCTTAGGTGGCAGTGAAGCTTGGGAAGGACAACGTGAAGAGATTGTTTTTAAAAAGACTTTAAGTCATTATAGTTGATGGACAACTACAGTGTAGCCACAGTATAAAAGATGCCGCTATTACTTTGAATTGATTGAAGAAGATTAAATTAGGTATTATTTTAAGGATGGTTTTTATACGGAAGAGGATTTAAAAGAAATGCATGGGCAGCCACAGTATTTTACATTCCCTTGGATGAATAAAGGAGATATTAATATGGTACCAGGTTGGGTAAATGAAACAGTTTGGTATTAAATTTTCCCAGAGCGTTTTTTGCAACGGAGATCCTTATTTAAATAAACTAGGAACGTTAGCATGGGCATCATCCTATCAGAGTGTTAAAAATAATGAGTTTTATGGGGAGATTTAAGAGGTATCATTAATAAATTACATTATTTAAAAGCAATTAATATTTCAGGTATATATTTAACACCTATTAATGAAAGTCCAAGCACCCATAAGTATGATACTAGTGATTACTTTAAAATTGATCCTTATTTTGGGGATGAAGAGATTATGAAAGAATTGGTTGAAAATGCACATGCATTAGGAATTCGTGTTATGCTAGATGGGTATTTAATCATGCAGGAGCCTTGTGTGATAAATGGCAGGACTTTGTGAAAAAAGGACCTAAGTCAGTATATTATGATTGGTTCATGGTTAATGAATGGCCATTTGAAGAAAAGGGGTGAAATGCAAAGGCAGGACGTTATTATACTTTTGCTTTTAAGGATAAGATGCCAAAGTTTAATACAAATAATGAAGTTGTAAAAGCATATCTTATAAGTGTTTGTGAGTATTGGGTTAAAACTTATAAAGTAGATGGTATCCGTTTAGATGTAGCTAATGAAGTCTCACATAGTTTTTGTAAAGAGCTACGTAGAAAATTAAAAGCTTTAAATTCTGAGATTTATATATTGGGTGAGATTTGGAATGATGCTATTAACTGGCTTAGAGGAGATGAGTTTGATGCAGTTATGAGCTATCCATTAGGAGAGAACATAACAAATTTCTGGACTAGAGGAAACAAATGAAAAATTTGAGGTATTAGTTAATTGCTGCTATACATTATACATGAAACAAACCAATGATGTTTTATTTAATTTATTAGATTCTCACGATACGGAGAGATTAATGCATAAGGTTAAAAATAAAGATCAAATTTATCAACAATTAGTATTGTTATTAGCTATGCCAGGTAATCCGTGTATTTTTTATGGTACAGAAGTGCTTTTAGATGGCGCCCATGCTCCTGATTGTAGACGTTGTATGCCTTGGAAAGAGATTGAAAGAGGAGATTATAATGAAGAATTAAGTGTGACTTTTGCATTTTTAGCATTGAGAAAAGTAAGGAGGCACTATTTAAAAGTCGCAATTTCCACTTTACCCATGAACTAGGTAATAGTCGTATTATATAATTTATGAAAATTGATGATGATAATACTTATAAATTGAGAATCATTTTAAACTGTAGTGAAGAAACAGTAAATGTAACATTAAAAGGTAAGGTAATTTATAGTAGGTATTTTAAATCCAATAAACTTGCTAAGAATGGTATCATTATTACAAAAAATTAATTAAAGAAAAAACAAGAAATAAGAATGTATTAATGGAGTCCACCATATATTTTAAAGAGAGCAATTCCTAAGTAAAGGAGTGAAAATATATGGTGGATTTTTCTGAACTTATTATGGCGGATAGGCAGGCAAGGAAACGTAACAAGTTTAAAGGAACATTTATTGAGTATTTAGATAGTTTAAAAGAAGATGCAAGCAGTTATGAATTGGCACATCAACGACTTTATAGATTACTAACAGAGCCTGGTGTAGACTATATTAAAACAGAGGAAGATGCACGTTTAATGAGAATCTATGGTAAGGAACTTATTAAACGCTATCATTTCTTTAAGGATGACTTTTATGGGATCGATCAAACGATTATGAAAATCGTAAGATATTTTTGTTCAGCGGCAATGAAAGGTGAAGAATCAAGGCAAGTACTTTATTTAGTAGGTCCTGTTGGGGCAGGTAAATCTTCTCTTATAGAGGCGATTAAACATTTGCTCGAAACAAGTGACCCTATTTATGCCCTAGAGGGTTGCCCAATGCGAGAAGAACCATTACATCTTATTCCTAAACATCTACGCCCACAAATAGAAGAATTATTAAACATTAAAATTGAAGGTGACTTATGTCCAGCATGTAAATATCGCTTAATTCATGAATTTAATGGTAAATATGAAGATTTCCCAGTGGTTCAAACAGATTTCTCTGTACGTTCTCGTAAAGGAATAGGTGTTGTACCACCAGTAGATCCAAATAACCAAGATACGTCGGTTCTTATAGGTTCAATTGATATTTCTAAAATGGATTTATACTCAGAAGACGATCCAAGGGTGCTTTCTTTAAATGGTGCATTTAATGCAGGTAATCGTGGTATTGTAGAGTTTATTGAAGTATTTAAAAACGACGTTGAATACTTACATACTATGATTACAGCAACTCAAGAAAAGAGTATTCCTTCACCTGGTAAAAATGCCATGATTTACTTTGATGGTGTCATTTTAGCACATTCTAATGAAGCTGAGTGGAATAAATTTAAATCAGATCACACCAATGAAGCAATTCTTGATCGTATTGTTAAGATTGAAGTGCCTTATTGTTTAGAGCTTAGTGAAGAAATCAAAATTTATGAAAAGATGCTTCGTAATTCTAATTTTAAGTCTCATATTGCACCACATACCCTAGAAATAGCAGCTATGTTTGCAATTTTAACGAGACTATCACCATCTGCTAAAGTAGACCCACTTACAAAACTTAAGATTTATAATGGTGAAGAAATCATTGAAAAAGGCACGACAAAACGTATTGATATTTTAGAACTTCGTGATGAAGCAGAACGCGAAGGTATGACAGGTATTTCAACAAGGTTTATTACAAAAGCAATTGATACAGCATTAGCAGAATCAGATTGTAATTGTATTAATCCAATTGGTCTTATTGATGTGCTTTCAAGAGAAGTTAAAGAAATGACAACAACTGATGAGCTTAAGAAGAAATATCTTGGCTTTTTACAAGACACCATTAAGAAGGAATATCATAAGATTCTTGAAAAAGAAGTTACCAAAGCGTTTATTCATGGTTATCGTGAACAAGCTGAAGACTTATTCAACAATTATCTTGATCATGCTGAAGCTTTTGCAAATAAAACAAAACTTAAAGATCCAAATACAGGGGAAGAACTTAATCCTGATGAAGAATTTATGCGTTCTATTGAAGAACAACTTGGTATTACGCAAGCAGGTGCAAAAGGATTTAGACAAGATGTCACAGCTTATATGTTCTCTATTATTCGTAATGGTGGCAAAGTAGATTACACAGCTTACGAACCACTTCGTGAAGCTATTGAAAAGAAACTTACAGCTTCTGTAAGAGAACTTTCAAGAATCATTACACAAAGTAAGGTAAGAGATAAGGAACAAAATGTTAAATACGATGCTATGGTTGAAGAAATGAAACTAAACGGTTATTGTGATCACTGCTGTAACGTTATTCTAAAATATGCTGCAAACAATTTATGGAAAGACTAGGAGAAGTATATGACAGCAATTTTTAAAGAGTTTCAACCCCATAGCAGAGATCGTAGTGTGGAAGACCGTAGGAGACATAGGGAACTAGTCGAAAAAAGTATTAAAGAGAATATAGGCAGTATTATTTCTGAAGAAAGTATTATTGGTAAAAGCAAAAATAAAAAGATTAAAATTCCTATTAAAGGGTTAAAGGAATATTACTTTAAATATGGGCGCAACCAAAAAGGGGTTGTGTCCGGCAATGGGCAAGAAGCAAAAGGCAAGAAAATCCCTAAAGGGGATTATCAGGAAGGCAATGGGCAAGGCGAAGATAGTGCAGGTAATGACGAAGGCGAAGATATCTACGAAACAGAAGTAACAATTGAAGAAGCTATTTCAATGTTATTCGAAGATTTAAGTTTGCCTTACTTAGAGCATAAACAATTTAATGAAATTGAAACACAATATGGTTCTAAAAGATGTGGAGTCAGGGATAAAGGTGCAAGATATCGCCTTTCTAAAAAACATAGTATGATTGAGAAAATCAAACGTGAAAAAAGATGTAAACGTGCTATGAAAGAGGCAGGTATTGAGTTTGATGAAAATGAACGTATTCCATTCCATGAATCAGACTTAAAGTATTTTTATAAAAAGCCTAAGATGAAACGCGATTCTAATGCGGTTGTTATCTGTATTATGGATACTTCAGGTTCCATGGGACAAACAAAAAAATACTTAGCACGTAGCTTTTATTTCTTGCTCTATCAATTCTTAACTATCAAATATATGAATGTAGAAATAGCCTTTGTAGCCCATACGACAGTAGCAAAAGAAGTGAATGAAAATGACTTTTTCCACCGAGGCGAAAGTGGTGGTACGTATATTAGCAGTGGCTATGAAAAAGCATTAGAGCTTATTGCAGAACGTTATAATCCAGCTAATTGGAACATCTATACCTTCCATTGTAGTGATGGTGATAACTGGGGCGAAGATAATGATAAAGCTGTAGAGCTTGCGAATAAGTTATGCGAGACTTGTAACTTATTTGGGTATGGCGAAATCAAAACGAGTAGCTATACAAGTACCATTATGAGTCGTTACCTAGAAGATGTAAATAAGCCTAACTTTACAGCGGTTAAGATTACAAAGAAAGAAGATGTATGGACGGCATTTAAACAAATGCTTGCTGTAGAAAGCGGCAAAAAGGCTGTTGCAGAGGAGGAGGCAGATGGACTACACGCTTAAAGATTTAGAGAGATATAATACGCAAATTGAAGAAATTGCGCAGGAAATAGGTCTTGATTATTATCCACAAGAATTTGAAATTATAAGCTTTGAAGATATGCTGTGTTATGAGGCTTATGTGGGTATGCCTTCTCATTATTCACACTGGAGTTATGGTAAAACCTATGATCGGTTAAAGACAGCTTATAAATATAATTTAACAGGTTTACCTTATGAAATGGTTATTAATTCTAATCCTTGCATTGCCTATTTGATGAAAGACAACACATTAGCACTACAAGTTTTAACAATTGCTCATGTATATGGACATAATGATTTCTTTAAGAATAATCGTATGTTTACGACTTATACTAATGCTAAAGTAACAGTAGAACGTTTTAAAACCCATGCAGACCGCATTAGGGACTATATTCAAGATCCTAGCATTGGGTATGAAGCCGTTGAAAAAATATTAGATGCAGCCCATTCTATTAAATATCATTGTGGTGAATTTGAACCAATGCGTTATACAAAACCTGAAAAAACAGAGTTCCCATATGAAAATCTTTTAGAGTTCATTAAGTACTATGGCAATCTAGAAGACTGGCAGCAGGATGTTATGAGCATTGTTATGGAAGAAAGTCGTTATTTCTTACCTCAAATAGAAACCAAGATTATGAATGAAGGATGGGCGACTTTCTGGCATTATCAAATTTTTAAACGCTTAGGTGTACCACAAGGTTTAGAACTCGAATTTTATAAGGTGCATAATGGTGTTATTTGTCAAGTTCCAGGCAATCTGAATCCTTATTATATTGGTTTTAAAATTTGGCAAGACTTATATCATAAGTATGATGGAGACTTTAAAAAGCTTGCACAAATTAGAACGGCTGAGCGAGATGCCTCTTTTATTAGAAGCCATTTAACTTATGAGCTTTGTGAAGAGAGTCACTTATGTGAGCGTGAAGAAGAAGAGCGCTATTATGTGGTTTCGGAGGTATCTAATGAAGAAGGGTGGAAGAATATTCGTAATACTCTTGCCAATAGTGTGGGTATGGGAAGTATTCCAACCATTCGTGTAAAAGAAGTTTTAAGGCATGAAAATACTTTGGTTTTAGAGCATGTAGGTGATGGCGTGAACTTAGTTTATCTTATGCTGCAGAAACACTGAAGTATATTCAAACCCTTTGGGGGGAGAAAGTTATTTTATTAACAGAGCTTTCTCAAATTCCAAGGAAGATTATTTGTAATACAAATAAAAAAGTAAGCATAGAAAATGTATAAAGCACAAAATGAGTTGTCATAGGAAATAATTGACAGCTCATTTTGTGGTACTAAAAACTTCATACATTTTAAGACAAAGTGTGATATAGTAATAGAAGCTAGAAACGATAGAAGGAGACGAAAGATGGAATTTAAATTATGTGCTATTGCAAGTGGTAGTAGTGGAAACTGTGCGTATTTAGGTGCTGGAGATCAGCAGTTTTTAATAGATGTAGGGATTAGTGGTAAGAAGGCTATTGCAGGGCTTGGAGAAATAGGGGTAAATCCTGAGACGATTAACGGTATTTTAATTACACATGAACATTCAGATCATATTAAAGGTGTTGGAATCTTTAGTAGAAAATATAATACACCTATTTATGCCACACAAAAAGCTTGGGATAAAATGTTAGCAGATAATATGTTAGGCACTGTAAAAGAAGAGAATATACGTATATTGGAGAAGAATGTATATATGCAACATGGTGAATTACGCATCCTACCTTATAGTATCCATCATGATTCAGTAGATCCGGTAGGTTACATTTTTGAATATAAAGATAAGAAGATTACATTAGCGACAGATATTGGTATGATTGATGAAGAAATTGCCAATCATTTAAAAGGTTCTAATGGAATTTTACTAGAATTTAACCATGATATTCGTATGTTAGAAGCAGGCAGTTATCCATTTCCACTAAAAAAACGTATTTTAGGAAGTAAGGGACACTTAAATAATGAAGATGCAGCCAAAACGCTGGTAGCAATTTATCATGACGGTCTAGAATGGGCTGTTCTTGGTCACTTAAGTAAAGATAATAATGTACCTGATTTAGCTTATTTAACAGCTAAGACAGCATTAGAAGAGAATAATATTCAAATTGGCCGTGATATTGTTGTAACTGTTGCAAAGCGCGATAAAGTTTCAGAAGTGTATGGTTTTTAACTAGGAGTTAAAACGCTAAAAATTTTTTTATAACTTAAATTTAAGAATAAAATAAGCCGTAACGTAGATAATAAGTATTGTGTTAAATGAAGATTCATTTAAGCAAAATTATTATTAAGGAGGGCTTTAAAATGGCTCAAAATAACAATAACAACAATTATAATAACTGCGGTAGTAAAAACAATTATAGTAATTCATTAAATGAACATAACTATAGCAATTCTAACAATTATAATAACTATAATAATGCTAATAACAATAACAACTACAACAATGCTAGCAATTATAACAACTATAATAATGCTAATAACAATAACAACTATAGCAACGCTAACAATAAAAATAATTATAGCAATGCTAATAATAACAACTATACAAAATAGATATTTGAAGTATAATAATTTAAATAAATTAGTTTATAAAAGGATGTTTTTACAGAAGAACATCCTTTTATTTGATAGTATGGTGTAGTCGATGAAAAAGGAACTTATAAGTGAACATATATTTTTATTTCCATTTAGCTGGCGTTATAATCATAAAAAGGAAACAAATTTATTTGTACAGCATAATCAAATTCAAAATAAGTTGTTTAATCAATTATCAGGTTGGAAAATACATGATTTAAAAATTGCTACAGAAAAAGATTATAATGAATTTATTTATTTTTATAAACCTATTCGTACAGCCTTATACACCATGCATAAGGGGCCTGTTATTGTTAGAAACTATACGTATGAAGATTTAGCTATGACAAATTATTTTATGATTACAGTAGGTGGCATCACTTATACGCTATACATTGAAGAAATAAGCCTTAAGATTTATAAAACAGGGATTGGTGTACTTTCTTTTACGATTAGTAATACAAAGTATACAGATGTAGAGGCCATAGAGGCTATTAATAGTTTTAGTAAAGGTGTTTATCCGCCTATACTACCTTTATCTAAAGCAAAAGAAGAACTTTTTCCAGATGCAATTATTTTACATCTTAATGAAAAACGTCATATTGTTGAAAGTTATAAGGAGAACTATTTGAAAAATGGCCTTAAAATCAGTAAGGTCATTATGACCGTATTAGGAGAAGATTTTGCTATTAAAGTGCAAGATGAAAAGTCAAGTAAAGTGACAATAGATACTATTTTAGGTAATCAAATGTTTTGTTTATGTCTTTATAAAAATCAAGAAGTCCTTAAACATATTCAAGAAGCTACGGCTTCTTATGAAGAATTAGAGCGGATGATGACAATCAATAAAAAAGTAACTTATCATGAAGAAGATGATATTCCAGAGCACATTGGATCAACTTATTATCTGAAGAATCAAGATTCAATCTATGGGATTAGCCGTTTTGCTTTATTATGTGTGACCAGGGAAATGCCTGAAAATAGATTATACGATCAGCTTGTGGCATTGGTTTTAATGCAAAGAGCAACACTTTTAAGTTTATCCAATGAAATAGCTAAAGTATCCACTTTAGGAAAAGAAGAAATTTCATCAGCCATTTCAAGTATTTATGAAATCTATATTCAGTTTATTAATCAGCTATATTTTAAAGAAGTGACAGAAGATGCACAAGGGGCACATATATATGAAAAACTTTCTCAGCAGCTAAAAATTAGTGAAGAACTTGAACAGCTTAATTTTGAAATAGATGAAGTGAGAGAATATGCAAATTTAGTTGAGCAGGCTCAATCTACTGTGAAAGTAGAACTTTTAACAATTGTAGGGGCAGCATTGGTTATTCCAAGCTTTGTAACAAGTCTTTTTGGCATGAATATTTTACAAAAAGAAATTAATCATTGGTGGCGTAGTGAAAGAGTAGGCTTATGGATGAATAGCTATGTGCTCTTACCTATATTGATTACAGTAGTTGTATGTACATGGAATAAGCGAAAAACAAAACTTAATATCACATTGAAGATTATATATGTCCTTATTTTTTGTCTCAGTATATTTATTATATGCCGTTATGGAAGTGGCGTATAAAAATAGCTCTAATACTTGATGTTACATTAAGTATTAGAGCTATTTTTATACTTATCAAGAAATCAGATTAAAAAGGTTTATTGCATTTGCTTAAATTCGTTAATAAGAGAAGCAAATTGTTTAAGCGCAGTTTCAATTGGTTCTGGTTTACTCATATCTACACCAGCAAGTTTAAGTAAATCAATTGGATCTTGAGAAGAACCACCACTTAAGAATTTCATATAATCTTCAACAGCACTTTTACCTTCTTTTAGGATACGTTCAGAGAGTGTAATAGCGGCTGAATAACCTGTTGCATATTGATATACATAGAATGGTGTATAGAAATGAGGAATACGTGCCCATTCTAAAGCAATAGCTTCATCAACTTCTATTGCATCACCATGATATTTTTTTACAAGTGCATAATATTTATCACAAAGGAGCTTAGTTGTAAGTGTGACACCTTGGCTATTTAATATATGCATTTCTTTTTCAAATTCGGCAAACATCGTTTGGCGATAAAGTGTACTACGGAATTGTTCCATAAAGTAGTTAATAAGATATTTTTTGAAAGCAGGTTCTGTAGTTGTTTTTAAAAGATATTGCATAAGGAGCGCTTCGTTGACCGTAGAAGCAACTTCTGCAACGAAGATACAATAGTCTGCATAAATATGTGGTTGTGTATGTGAAGAGAAATAGCTATGCATAGCATGACCCATTTCATGTGCTAAAGTAAATAAATTGTGTACATTATTTGTGAAGTTCATAAGAACATATGGATGAGGTGCCCCATATGTTCCCCAAGAGTAAGCACCACTACGTTTACCTTCATTTTCATATTTATCGATCCAACGGTTGTCAAAAGCTTCTTTAAGGAGTTTAACATAGTTTTCACCCATTGGCTCAAGTGCTTTAAGGACGATGTTACAAGCCTCATCAAATGCAATAGGTTTATGGAAGTCCTTTACAATAGGGACGAATAAATCATACATATGCAAGGTGTCTAAGCCTAAAGCTTCTTTACGAAGTGCTACATAATCATGCATAATATCTAGATTTTTATTAACTGTTTCAATAAGATTATCATAAACAGTTACTGGAATATTATTATCAGATAAGGCTGCATGAAGTGGTGAATCATAGTGGCGTGTTGTACTAAAGAAACCATATTGTTTCACATTACCTGTAAATAAAGCGGCAATGGTATTTTTCATGCTGTCGTAAGTATTATAAAGTGCTGTAAAAGCATTTTCACGTACATTACGATCAGCATTTTCTAATAAACTAATATAATTACCATGAGTGAGCTGAACATCTTCATATTTTTCATTTTTAATTACAGGGAATTTAAGATCAACATTGTTAAGCATAGCAAAAGCATTACTTGGTGTGCCTGCAAGTTCACCTACTTGGGCTAAAAGAGATTCTGTTTGTGCATCTAAGATATGTGATTTTTGACGTAAAATCTCACTTAAATAGCGCTTATAAAGTTTAAGTTTAGGTACAGCTTTTATAAAGTCTACAATGCTTTCTTCTGAAAGAGATGCAAGTTCACTGCTTGCAAAAGAAAGTGCAGTAGAAGCTTTAACAGCAAGCATTTCAGCTTGACTGGAAAGGTCTTGATAGAAGTCATTGCCTCCATCTTGGTGTAAACGCATATGTGAATAAACATAAAGTTTGTTAACTTCAAGCCAAAAATCATCTTGTTTTGTTAAGTAATTATAAAGTATCTGGGCATTTTCAATTAGATGACCTTCGAATTGTTTGAAAGTCTCTATTTGTGATTCTGCATGAGAGAAGGCAACTTTAAAAGCATCATCTGTTTCGTAGATATCCTCAAGTCTCCAAGTATCTTCTAATTTGACATCTTTTCTTTTTGGAAGTGTATGTGCCATATTTCTAACTCCTTTAATTAAATATATTATTATATAGTATACTCTAATTTCTTGGAAAATAACAAATTAAAATTTTGCTATTATTCGCCTATTTTGTTATACTCATAAATAGAAATGACAAAATTTAGGGGGAATAAAGTTGAAAGTCTATATAAGCGCAGATATTGAAGGTGTAACTGGTATTTCAAATTGGGATGAGACACATAAAGGGCATGAAGGATATGAAATTTATAGATTACAAATGACAAAAGAAGTGGCAGCAGCTTGCAAGGCGCTTTTAGAAGCTGGTGTGACAGAAATCTTAGTAAAAGATGCCCATGAAGATGGTAAAAATTTAATTCATGAATTATTACCAAAAGAAGTAAAAATTATTTCAGGATGGAGTAATCATCCACTAAGTATGATCGAAGGATTAGATGAAAGTTTTGATGCAGCTGTGTTTATTGGCTATCATAGTGGTGCAGATACAAATGGCAGTCCGTTAAAGCATTCTTTAAATCCTGATAAAATAAGAAATATACAAATTAATGGAGAGATTGCAGATGAATTTTTAATTTTTGCATATGGCGCCTATTATTTAAAAGTTCCTGTAGTAGCTGTAACAGGTGATGGTAATCTCATACGTCATGTTAGAAGGTTTGATTCTAAAATAGAGACAGTAGCAACAGGCGAAGGATTTGGTGGGGCTCTTGTAAGTATTCATCCTGAAGTAGCTATAGAGCGTATTTATAAGCACGTCAAAAAAGCAGTAGAAGCAGATCTTAATCAATATGCCATTCACAATCAAAAGGAATATGAGCTAGTTGTAGAGTTTACAAGACATGAGGACGCATATAAGTATTCATTTTACCCTGGTGTGGAACAAATTTCAGAATACAGTGTATGTTTTAAAACCAATGACTACATGCAAGTATTAAGTTTTCTTTTATTTATGTAACAAAAAAGGTATCATCCAAAGAGATGATACCTTTTTTGTGCCTATTTATAATTTTTATAAAAAAGAATTCTAAATAAATCTTTTATTTAGAACTGTGAGGATTAGAGGTTGAAAAAGTTTTGAAGCATATTATACAAGTTGCGCAACGTTGCAAAACATTAATGCAAGCAATATTATTAAAAATAAATAAGTAATTGTCAAAAAAATAACTATAAATTTATAAAAATATAAATTGACAGAAGTTAAAAATAATGCTAATGTGAATATATAAACAACCGGTTAACCAACTAAGGAGGTGAGTTTGTGAAGCAGTACAAAGCGGAAAATGAAAAAAATCTAACTATTAGTGATATTGCAAGAGAATTAGGCGTTTCAAAAACCACTGTTTCAAGAGCTATATCAGGTAAAGGGAGAATTGGAGAAGCGACACGCAAACGCGTAAGGGAGTATATAGAAGTGCATAACTATAGACCTAATGTGATTGCCAAGAGTCTTGCTCAGTCTAAAACTTTTAATATAGGTGTTGTTCTTCCGTCAGATACAAAGCAGACAGAAATTCCTTTCTTTCAGAGTTGTTTAATGGGGATATGTGATGTGGCAGCTGGATTTGAATATGATGTTGTTGTGATTACAGCTACTGAAAATGATATCAAGCTTATTGAAAGATTAATTCGCAATCATAAGGTAGATGGGATTGTTTTAACAAGGCCTACAGTAAATGATATGGCAATAGCGTATCTGAAACAGACCGGTATCCCATTTGTTATTATAGGTTCAGTAGAGGACGAAAGCATTATTCAAATCGATAATCATCATATAGGAGGGTGTTGTGAATTAACATCTGTACTTTTAAAGCTAGGTTATGAAAATATAGCCTTTTTATCAGGAAGTAAATATCATATTGTGAATAACAATAGGTACAAAGGTTTTAAACAAGCCTTTGACGAGCAAGAGAAGGATATTGATGAACGATTAGTTTTCTTAGATTTTATAAGTTATGTACAGATTGATCGAGCAGTTGAGTTGATTATGCAGCAGAAGCCTGAATGTATTGTTTGCAGTGATGATGTGATTTGTAGTCGCTTGCTCATTAAATTAAATGAATTAGGTTATAGTGTGCCAAAAGATATTAAAGTGGCATCATTTTATGATAGTATTCACCTTGCAAACTATAATCCACCGATTACATCACTTAAAATTGATATTAGAGCATTAGGTATTCAGGCAGGAAAAGTATTAATTAGTTTAATAAATGGAGGAGAAGTATCTCATCAAACATTATTAGACTACGAAATAGTTTTGAAAAAATCCACAATGTAAATCTAGGAGGTATTTATATGAAACTTAAAAAAATAGCATTATTAACAGCAATGTGTGTAGCAGGTACAATGAGCGTAGGATGTGGCAACAAAGGGGGAGAATCTAGTGTAGATGCCAGCACAAATACAGTAATTGCAGAAACTTCAAGTGAAGAAGCTGCTGAAATTACAAGTGATCCTATTACATTAAAAGTATGGGAATCAACAGCAGGACCAGATGAATTCATTAAACAAGCAGGAGAAGCTTTTACAGCACAATATCCAAACATTTCTATTGAATATGTCAATGTAGAACTTGGTGATACTACAAGTCAAATCGCTTTAGATGGACCAGCTGGTGTAGGGCCGGACATTTTCGCAGCACCACACGATAAATTAGGTGAACTCGTAGCTGGTGGACATATTCTTCCAACAGCAAATCCAGAAGAACTTGCAAAAAACGTATTAGGTGCATGTAGCTCAGCACTTACATATGACGGTACAATGTATGGTTACCCAGCTTCAGCAGAAACGTATGCCCTTTTTTATAATAAAGATCTTATCAGTGAAGAAGAAGTGCCAAAAACATGGGAAGATTTAAAAAAATTTAGTGAAACATTTAATGCTTCTCATAGCAATCAATATGGTTTCATGATGGACGTAGAAAACGGTTATTACACAATTATTTTTACAACAAGTGAAGACAATCGCTTATTCGGTGCAGAAGGTACAGATAAAACAAACACAAATATTAACTCAGAAGCTTCTGTAGAAGGTATGAAATTCTTCCAAAGCTTAAGACCAGCTCTTGATATTCCTTCAGCAGACCTTACAACAGCTGCTTGCGATTCAGCATTTAGCAGTGGCAATGTAGCCCTTTATATTACAGGATTATGGAATGTACAAAATTTCGAAGAAGCAGGCATCAACTTCGGTGTAGCACCACTTCCAAGCCTACCAGGCAATGATACACCAGCAGCATCATTCTCTGGAACACGTGCAATGTTCGTATCAGCTTATAGTGAGCATCCAAATGAAGCAGCATTATTCTCTGAATTCTTAATGTCAGATGAAATGCAAAAATTACGTTTTGAACTTACAGGAGCACTTCCAGCAATTGACTGCACAGTAGACAGCCCATATATTGAAGGTTTCTTAAAACAACTTGATTACGCATTCCCAATGCCATCTATTCCACAAATGAATGCTTTTTGGGATGCAATGAAAGCAGCTAGTGCAAATATTTGGGACGGTGCAGAAGTTCAAAAAGAACTTGATGCATGTAATGCAACAATTGTAGCACAATAATAGGATGTTTATTCAAGGTTACAGGAAGGGTGCTTTCAAGAGCCTTCTTGTAACCTATATTTTGCAAAATTCGATAAAAGAGGTGGAATTATGCAGATAAAAGTACAGACAGATGGATCATCTAGAAAACAAGTACTTATAAGTTCCATTTTATTTATGGGACTTGGTCATATCCTTTATTTAAAAGAGTATGTGAAAGGGGTATTTTATGCATTAATTGAGGTGTGTATGTTACTTTGCTCACCAATGATTATGAGCAAACTCATTAATTTGGTAACACTTGGAAACTCACAGCCTAATTTACCAGTGAAACAACGTGATAATTCGATTTTTATGCTTATTGATGGGGTGATTATTTTAGCAGTGATTTGTGTTTTTATTGCTATTTATATTATATCAGTACGTAGTGCACTGAAATCTTATGAAGAATATTGTATTTTTGGTTGGCTAAAAAATGAAAAAAATATTATTTCAGATACAGCTCAAAAAGCTTTTCCTATCTTAGCACTTGCGCCAACTGTTGGTCTGGTTTTATTTTTCGTTGTAGTTCCTCTTATATTCTCTGCCTGTGTAGCATTTACCAATTATGCGGCACCAGATCATATTCCACCTAATAATACAGTTGACTGGGTTGGATTTGCAAACTTTAAAGCAATGTTTGTAGGCGGAACAGCATGGTCAACCGGTTTTGTGAGAGTTGCCATTTGGACATTAGTTTGGGGTGCACTTGCTACATTTACTTGTTACTTTGGTGGGATGATTATGGCCGTTAGTTTAAATCAAAGTAAACTTAAGTTAGCACCAGTATTTCGCACAATCTTCATTTTACCATATGCCGTACCAGCAGTAGTGAGTATGCTTGTATGGAATAACTTATTAAATGGAAGCTTCGGTGTTGTAAACCGTACTTTAATTGCCCTTAATATTACATCAGCAGGCGTACCTTGGCTCAGTAATGCTTGGCTTGCAAAATTTGTCTGCGTGCTTATTAATTTGTGGGCAGGATTCCCTTACTTTATGCTGCTTATCACAGGATCTATGACAGCTATTTCAGCTGATATTTATGAAGCGGCTAAAATTGATGGGGCAAATCAGTTCCAAATTTTTAAAAAAATGATTTTACCAATTGTTTTATATCAAACAACGCCACTGATTATTATGTCATTTACTCATAATATTAATAACTTTGGTGCAATCTTCTTCTTAACAAATGGTTATCCAGTTGTAGCAGATAGTACAACGACTGGTGCTGGTGGTACAGATATTCTTGTAACTTGGATTTATAAATTAACAGTTAACTTACTCAAATACAACTATGCAGCAGTACTAGCTATTGTAATCTTTGTTGTACTTGCGCCATTTGCAATCTACAACTTTAGAAATACAAAAGCTTATAAGGATGGTGAAATGTAATGAATAGTAAAGTTATTAAAAATATTAACTTAGCATTTATCCTATCATTTTTGATGCTAACCTCTTTATTTGTAATTTATCCATTAATCTACATTGTAAGTGGTGCATTTGCCCCAGGGAACTCTATTGCTACTTTAAGTATTATTCCATTTGGAGATGGGATTACACTTAAACATTTCGAAGATTTATTTTCAAAAACAGATTATGTTCAATGGTTTAAAAATACATTATTTATTGCAGTATGCACATCGCTGGCAACAGTTATTGTTTCATCACTTGGGGCTTATGTTTTCTCACGCTTTCAATTTACTCTTAAAAAGAGCATGATGATGACAATGCTTATTCTTCAAATCTTTCCATCATTTGTAGGAATGGTAGCAATCTACGTTATTTTACTTCGTATTGGTGGACTGGATACACTTTGGGGATTAATTCTAGTGTATTTAGCAGGTAACATTCCTTATAACACATGGATGGTAAAAAGCTATATGGATACTATTCCAAAAAGTTTAGATGAGGCTGCTAGAATAGATGGTGCCAGCCATTTTAAAACATTTAGAACAATTATTTTACCAGTGGCAAGACCAATCATTATTTTCTTAGGTATTTCAAGCTTTACTGCGCCTTGGATGGATTATATCTTCCCTAAAATGGTACTTCGTTCTTCAAGTAAACAAACATTAGCACTTGGTTTATATAGTAGTTTCTTAACAGAAAAGAAGAATGAATTTACAACATTTGCAGCAGGTGCACTTTTAATTGCAATTCCATTTATTATCTTCTTTGTCCTTATGCAAAAAACAATGATGACAAGTATGGGCGGCGCAGCAGTTAAAGAATAAGAATACATAGAAAGAGGAATTAAAATGAATACTACAACATTTGGCTACAATGAAAAATATATGCTTAAAGACCAAAAACCTTGGTTCCCTATTATGGGAGAAATCCACTACTCAAGATATCCTAAAGCCTATTGGCATGAATCACTCTATAAAATGAAAGCTGGAGGTGTAGATGTGGTTTCTTCATATGTGCTCTGGATTCATCATGAAGAAATCGAAGATGAATATGACTTTTCAGGAAATAATGATTTAAGAGGCTTCGTACAAGCATGTAAAGACTGTGATATGCAAATGATTTTACGTATAGGACCTTGGTGTCATGCAGAAGTTAGAAATGGCGGATTTCCAGATTGGCTTTTACAAAAAGACTTTGAAGTACGCACCAATGATCCAGCTTATTTAGAAGAAGTACGTAAGTTTTACACAAAGATCTATGAACAAGTAGAAGGCTTGCTTTTAAAAGATGATGGGCCAATCATTGGCATACAAATTGAAAATGAATATGGTCACTGTGGTGGCATGAATGGGGAAGAAGGGGAAGAACATATGCGTCTTCTCACAGAGATGGCAAAAGAGATTGGTTTTGAAGTACCTATTTATACTGCAACAGGTTGGGGGGGGCTGTAACTGGCGGACTTTTACCTGTAATGGGTGGATATTGTGAAGCACCTTGGGATCAACGTCTTACAGAAATTGAACCAAGTGGTAATTATATTTTCACACATGAACGCAATGACCATAATATAGGAAGCGATTTTGGATTTGGTACAGGGATTACATTTGATATGAGTAAATTCCCATACTTAACAGCAGAACTTGGCGGTGGACTTCAAGTCACACATCATAGAAGACCAATTGCGACATCTGCAGACATTGGGGCTATGACAATGGTGAAACTTGGCAGCGGTGTGAATTTACTTGGTTATTATATGTATCACGGTGGTACAAATCCAATTGGTAAACTTTCATTTTTACAAGAGTCTAAAGCAACAGGTTCAATTAATGATCTTCCAGAGCTTTCTTATGACTTTAGAGCACCGATTAGACAATATGGTCAAATCTCAGAGACTTTTAAAGAGATTAAACTTATTACAATGTTTATAAAGGATTTTGGAGAGACTCTTTGTGAAATGCCAGCTATTATTCCAGAAAGCAATCCACTTTATCCTACTAACTTTAAAGATTTACGTACAAGCTATAGACATAATGGGAAGTCTGGTTATATCTTTGTCAATAACTATCAAAGACGTTATCATATAGCAGCACATAAAAATGTTACATTAACTGTTAAGCTTGCAGATGAAACACTGACATATCCAGCTATGGACATTGCGGATAGGGACTATTTTTTCTATCCATTTAATATGAAGATGGGAAGCTGTACACTTAAAACAATTAATGCTGTACCACTTTGCAAATTAAATGAAAGAACATATGTATTTTATAGTGATAGACCTGTAAATTATGTGTTAGAAGGTGAGCTTGGCACAAATGAAATCCTTACATTAACAAGGCAGGAAGCAAAAAATGCTTGGAAAGTAAAAGGTAGTGTAGAGCATTTAATTATTAGTGATGGCGCAGTATTACAAACAAATGAAGGTATTACACTTGTAGGACGCGGCAGAGCAAGTATGAAAGTTTATCCAGCATTTGAAAAGGTACCAGAAGGCTTTGAAAGAAAAGTAGATGAAGGACAATTTGCAGTTTATGAAAGTCAAACAGTTGTAAATGTACCAGAAGTAAGTTATACACTTATTTCAGAAAGTGATGAGAAAAAAGTATATGAAATCACAGTTGTTAACCAGGATCAAACACAAAATGATTTATTCCTCCAAATTGATTATGCCGGTGATAGTGGAAAGCTATACTTAGGTGATGAATATATAGATGATCATTTCTACACAAGTCGCGTATGGGAAGTGGGAACAAAACGCTTTGGATTCCCAAAAAAATTACGTTTAGAAATTATGCCACTTGAAGAAAATGCACCTATTTTCTTAGAAAAATGGCCAGAAATGAAGAATGGCAGAGCCCTTGACTTAGTTAAAGTAACTGCTGAAAGTGAATATTGTCATACATTTACAATGATGTAGTAAGCGAACTTTGAAAAGAAGCATGCCTATTAAATAAGTAGACCTGCTTCTTTTTTATAGTTTGTTAAAGTATAGATTAATCAATTATGTTATTGATGAATATGCAATGTTATGAGTGGATTTATTAAAATAGAATGGGTGAGAAGATGAACAAGAGATTAGCTTATTTATTAGCAGGAAGTTTATGTATGAGTAGTATGCCAGTACAAACATTATATGCAAGAACAGTGAATTATATTGTTAATGAAAGTTTCGAAGATGAAGAAAATGTATGGACAGATTGGGAAATCAAAACGACTTCTTGGGATAAAGCCATGGTGAAAGTTAAAGCATATAATGAGGTTGGTGGGATTCAAGGACAAGATGGTCAGTATGCAATCACTTACTGGGTAGATAGTAGTGAAACACAAAATCATACCATTTCACTTAAACAGACGGCAAAAGATTTGCCAAGTGGTAAATACCGTATTTCAGCAAAAGTAATGGGAGGAGAAAGGGCAGATTTAACTTTTAAAGCAGCAAGTACTACATCTTCAGCAATTACAATTAATGAAGGTTGGAACAATTGGCAAGAAGTGAGTTTTGAATTTGAAACAGCAGAAATTGGGGATGTGCCAGTAACGCTTGAAATCAATGCGGCACCTAATGCGTATAGTTATATCGATGAAGTGAAATTAGTAGCAATAAAAGAAGAATTAATGCCAAGTCCTGAGATGGCAGATATTTTTGTAGATTATGTAAAGGATTTACCAGATGATTTTATAAAAGGTATGGATATTTCAAGTCTTATAGCAGAAGAAGCAAGTGGCGTAAAATATTATAACGCAGCAGGTGAAGAAGAAGACCTTTGTAAAATCTTAAAAGAAGCTGGTACAAACTATATTCGTGTACGTGTATGGCAGAATCCTTATGATGCCAAGGGAAATGGTTATGGAGGCGGAAATAATGATCTTGAAAAAGCCATACAAATAGGAAAACGTGCGACAGATGCTGGTATGAGAGTATTTGTGGATTTCCATTACTCAGACTTTTGGTCAGATCCAGGTAAACAAAAAGTACCTAAAGCATGGGAAAATTATAGTTTGCAAGAAAAGGAAAAAGCCGTTTATGACTATACCAAAGAAAGTTTACAAAAACTTTTAGATGAAGGTGTAGATGTGGGTATGATTCAAATAGGTAATGAAACGACCAATGGTTTTTGTGGCGAGACGGTGTGGGAAAATAGATGTAAACTCTTTAATGCAGGAAGCCGTGCTATTCGAGAAATTGATGAAAACATATTAATAGCGCTTCATTTTACGAATCCAGAGCGTGCCAATTATTATAGTGATTTCGCAAGTAAACTCAGTCAATATGAAGTGGATTATGATGTATTTGCAAGTTCTTATTATCCATTTTGGCATGGGTCTTTAGAAAACTTAACGAGTGTACTTAAAAATGTAGCAGATATATATGATAAAAAGGTTATGGTAACAGAAACATCTTATATTTATACTAAAGAAGACACAGATGGGCATGGCAATTCTGTTTCAGGTGCTACTGGAGAAATTTTAAATTATGATGTTTCGCCACAAGGACAAGCAACTTGCTTAAGAGATGTAGTAGAAGCTGTAGTAAAGGTTGGCGAAGCGGGTATTGGTGTGTTTTATTGGGAACCAGCTTGGATTAAGGTGCCAGCAGAGAGTTTAGAAGCACGTAGTGAGAAATGGGAAACCTATGGTTCGGGTTGGGCCGCTTCTTATGCAGGAGAATATGAACCAGACGATGCAGGTAAATGGTATGGGGGCAGTTCATGGGATAATGAGGCATTTTTTGATATGGAAGGTAAACCATTACCATCATTATATACTTATCGCTACTTAAAAAATGGGCTATAGGTCAGAAAGCCTTATTACGTTTAGAAACAGTGAATAAGGATGTGCAGGTTGGCGAAGTTATAGCGTTACCATTAAGGATAAAAGGTTATTATAATGATCATTCTCAAGAAGATATTACAGTGACTTGGGATGAAGAAGAAATTAAAAAAGCACAAAATGCAGGGATCGGCAGCTATGAAATTGAAGGGATAACAGTAGAAGGTGCTGTAGCTAAATGTTTATTAACTATTAAACCGTATAACCTTGTGAAAAATCCAAGCTTTGAAACAGAAGATTATCAAATGTGGCAAATTAAATATTTAGGAGAAAATAAGGATTATGTAACGTATCAAAAAAATAATGCAGATGCGTTAAGTGGAGAATATAGTGTACACTTTTGGGCAGATACGGAGCAAAATTTTGAAATAAGTCAAACACTTACAGGACTTGAAAATGGCACATATACTATTAGTGGGGCTATTCAAGGCGGAGATTGTAAAAATAGTGAAATTTATTTATATGCCCAAAGTGGAGAACATATTTATAAGGAAGAAACAGGTGTAGATGGCTGGAAACAATGGCAGCAGCCTAATCTAAACCAAGTTGTGGTAGCAGATGGTACGTTAACAATCGGTATGTCTGTAAAATGTGATGCTGGAGGCTGGGGAACCATCGATGATTTTGTATGTTATCTTAATACTAAATCAGGAGAGTCAGCTAAGCCAAGTGAAACATTAGCTTTAAGTAAACCTAATAGTGGGGGGCATAGTAGTAAAACCAATGTTAGTCAAGGGAGTGATTCTAAAGTAACTTATGATAACTTAGAAAAAGAGCAACAAGAAAATGTAAAAAATAAAGAGATGCATTTTAAGGATTTATCTACAAAACACTGGGCATATTCAGCAGTAAAAGAGTTAGTGCAAAAAGGCATTATTCAAGGGATAAGTACTACAAAATTTGCACCACAGCAAAGTTTAAAAGTAGATGATGCATTTACGTTATTGAATCGTATATTACTTACAAAACATCGGGGGGCAGCAAAGTGTTCAAGTGATGTTGTTATGAGATATTTCAAAAATGAGGATAACTGGGCTTATGCACATAAAGTGTCTATTGGAAGTCAATTAAGTGAAGCAACATTAAGCAGTATTGCACAGTTAGTTGATGCACCAATTTCGAGAGAGCTTTTGGCACAAGTATTATATGAAATCACAGACGGGCAGTTAAATACGATTAATGAAATGAAAGCGTTTGAAGATATCAATGGTACTTCACATCAAGAAGCATTAAACTACTGCTATAATACAGGACTTTTAGAGGGGATTGCAATAGATCGTATGGCACCGTATAAAACACTTACAAGAGCAGAAATGGCTGTTATTTTAATAAGGCTTGATGCATTATTAAATAATGAATAAATGCTATAGCAAAAAAGCTGGAGAAAATCTCTAGCTTTTTGCTATTAAAATGAAAATATGTATAAAATGGATATTTTAATTTTAATAATAAAATAAATTATGACTATAATAAATATATAAAAAATAAGATGATAATGATATAATAATAACAACATTTAGAAATATAACTTGAGTATTACACAAAAGGAGAGTTAAAGTGATTACTTTCAAAAACATGGAGCACCTTATGGCATTTCAGAAACTAGTAGCACAAATGGCGCTTTCGGAAGGCATTTATGAAGTACCAAGTCAAAATTTAAAAAAGCAGTTTGCATTTCTTTACTTGATTGCTTTTTATCAAACAGATTATAAAAAGCATGAAGGGGAAGTTTTTTATATTGAACCTGAATATGATGATATTCATTTTTCAATAGGAGGACCTACATATTTATTGGAAGAGAAGATTGGGACAAGAACATATGGGCATGAAATCATTTTAGAACCAGCAAAAGCTTTCTTAGAAGGAAAGGAAGTAAACGAAGAAGTATTTGATGAGCAGACTAGCTTTTTGATTCATCAAGCTAAAAGTTTTATAAAGGAGTAAACAAATGATTATTAAACCAAAAGTAAGAGATTATATTTGTACAACAGCCCATCCAGAAGGATGTAAAGCAAACGTAAAGGCACAAATTGATTATGTAAAATCAAAAGGGAAAATGGAAGGGGCAAAAAAAGTATTAGTCATTGGTGCTTCTACAGGCTATGGACTAGCTGCACGTATTGCAGCAGCTTTTGGGTGCGAAGCAGATACACTTGGCATTATGTTTGAGAAACCAGGAACGGAGCGTCGTACAGCTACAGCAGGCTGGTATAATACAAAAGCCTTTGAAAAAATAGCACAAGCTGAAGGGCATTATGCAAAAACAATTAATGGAGATGCTTTTTCAAAGGAAGTAAAAAAAGAAGCTATAGCACTTATTAAAGAAGATTTAGGAAAAGTAGATTTAGTCATTTATAGTTTAGCTGCACCACGTCGTCAAGTAGCTGATGGGACAGTATATAAATCTGTTTTAAAAACAGTAGGAGATTCTTTTGAAAATAAGAATTTAGATTTAAAGAATCATGCAATTACTAAGGCCTCTATAGCACCTGCTACAGAGGAAGAAATCGCTCACACTGTAAAAGTTATGGGTGGAGAAGATTGGAAGGATTGGATGGAGGCTTTAAGTGATGCAGATGTATTGGAAGAAGGGGCTAAAACAATTGCTTTTTCATATATTGGGCCTGAGCTTACATATCCTATTTATTATCAAGGTTCTATAGGTGCAGCTAAAGCACACTTATATGACACTTCTTTAGAAATTACTAAGATGTTAAGTCAAAAAGATGTTAAAGCTTATATTTCAGTAAATAAAGCACTTGTGACACAAGCAAGTTCTGCAATTCCTGTAGTCCCTTTATATATTACATTGCTTTATAAAATCATGAAGGAAAAAGGACTTCATGAAGGCTGTATTGAACAAATGGATCGTTTATTACGTGATAAGTTAAACAGCCTAGAAGTAGATGAAATGAATCGTATACGTCTAGATGATTATGAAATGAAATCAGAAGTTCAAAAAGAAGTTATGGAAAATTGGGATAAGGTAACAACAGAAAATATAGCTACACTTGCAGATGTTAAAGGTTATTGGGATGACTTTTATCATATGTTTGGTTTTGGATTTGAAGGAGTAGATTATAGTCAAGATATAGATTTAGAAGCAGCAAATGATTAATTTATATGAGGATGTAAAAAGGATTTATAACTTTTGAGTTATAAATCCTTTTTTGTATTAAAAACTTAATATTCTGTAAAAAATATTAATATTTGGTGATTAAATGACGATGTACAATTGACATAATATATACTAAAGGGGGCAACATAATGAGATAAAAACTCAAACAATTTATTACTTACCGTGTCCTAATATATATAGTAGGCGTAAGTGTACTCATATTTGATACAGTATTTATTATTATTGGGCTTAATATTAATCGTCAAGTTAGTGCAATTAAAATACAAAGTATGCAGCAAATGATTAAAGATGCTTCACAGGTTGTAACTAAAAATTTAGAAGAACGCGTAAGTATCTTCACATTTATTGCCAATGACGTAACATTAAAAGATCCTAATATTAGTGATGCTGATAAAGTAAAGCATTTAGAAACTTATTTTAAGTTATATAGCGAAAAATACGGGATTACTGCCTTAGGGTATATTAATGCAGATGGTTATTTAACTTCTATTGATGGATATGAAAAAGATGTTTCTGACTGTGTTTACTATACAGTATTAAAAAATGGTCAAACATATATTAATGAACCAAGATACAATCCAGTAACAGGTAAATATGCCATGTTTACAGGTGCACTAATTAAAGATGGTGATACATTTGTAGGTGCAGTTACTTGTAGATTTGATAGTGATTATTTAGCTTCTTTAATTAATGGGTTAAAATACTATAATATAGGAACGGCTTATATGCTTAATGCAAAAGGGACAGTAATTGCTTCAGAAGATGCTGAAGAAGTAAGTGAAGAATATAACTTAATAGAGGCAGCTAAGGAAGAAAAGAGCTTACAAGAAATTGCTGAAATTCAAAAAAGAATGATACAGGGGCAAAGTAATGTAGAGAAGTTTAATGATGGGATCAATAAATTTGTAGTTTATACAAATGTTGAAGGCTCAGATGGTTGGTCTATGGCCTTTGAAGTACCTGAAAGTGCTGTTTTAGTAGAAGTAGGTATAATTAACAAATTGTTAGTTGTTGTTGCTACTTTAGGAATTATTGTGATAGCCGGTGCGATTTGGTTCTTAGGAAGAAGAATTAGTGAGCAAATTAAATTAATTTGTTCTCAGCTTAAAGTATATGCAACAGGTGATTTTACACAGTTACTAGAAGATGAGTTATATAAACGTGAAGATGAACTTGGCGTGATGAGTCAATCAATTCGTGAAATGGTAGCAGGTTTTAAAGTACTTTTAAGTAGTGTAAAAGAAGATGTAGTCGTTTTAAATAATGAAGATGTAGAATTAGAGCAAATCTCGGAACGTATGATTCAAGGAAGCATGAGCATTGCAACAACGATGCAGGAAGCAATACAAACCAATCTATGGAAGTTGGAAAAGTTAATGAAGAAATGGACTAACTTAGTAATAATATTGAATTAATGAATGCAAGTATTGAAGCAGTTGTAATAGATGCTTCAAAGATGGAAAATCAAGTGAAGTACAGCAAAATTGAAATGGAAGGATTACACCAATCAGCAGAAGTTGTAAATGGTGCATTCGATGAATTTAATGTGAATATTAGCTGAATGAATGAGCGTATTTCATCTATTCAAGGTATTACAACAACGATTACACAAATTGCTTCTCAAACAAACTATTAGCATTAAATGCGGCTATTGAAGCGGCAAGAGCAAAAGAATTTAGTGTTGTAGCAGAAGAAATTAGAAAGCTTGCAGAACAAAGTCAACAATCTGCTGATGAAATTACAAAAATTATTAGTGCTGTTTTAGCTGGAGGAGAAAATATCATTAATGCCACTGGAAATATGAACCAAGATATGGCGATGCAACGTGATGAAAGTGAAAATACATTAAAAGTATTTACTAAAATGAGAACAGCTATTGAAAATATCATTTCTAAAACAGAAGAATTAGCGTTTCTTTCAGTTTATAATAAACAACGTAAAGATTCAGTAGTTAATTCAGTTAAGAACATTTCAAGTGTTTCACAAGAAGTAGCTGACATTACAAACACATTTAGAGAATCTAGCAAAAACATTGGTAAAGGTTCTGAGCAGTTACTAAAACTTGTTCAAAACTTAGAAACACAGATTAATAAGTTTAAATTATAATTTAATATAAGTTATTAGTAGATATTAAGAATAAAAATACTTATACAATAATAATAAATTGTATAGGTGTTTTTTTGTAAGGGGGTTATCTTAAACAATATTTTATAGGTTATAATAGTCAAAAATAAGACATAAATTCAATTTAAATTGTCACATATTGCAACAAATAAAGTTAAATATTTAAAAATACTATAAAAATGATTAATATTATAAAAAATATTGTTTTTTATGTCAGAAAGCGTTATACTTTTGTATAAAATATTTTAAGGAGTGAATATAATGGCATACTATTATGAAGAACCTTCTCATACTTTTAGTGAGTACTTATTGGTTCCTGGATATTCATCTAAGGAGTGCATTCCTGCTAATGCGTCTTTAAAGACACCGCTTGTTAAATTTAAAAAAGGGGAAACACCTGCACTTTCAATGAATATTCCACTTGTTTCTGCAATCATGCAATCTGTTTCAAACGATACAATGGCAGTTGCACTTGCAAAAGAAGGTGGTATTTCTTTTATTTATGGTTCTCAAACAATTGAAGAGCAAGCCAATATGATTAAACGTGTTAAAAGTTACAAAGCAGGTTTTGTACCTAGCGATTCGAACATTAGTCCTGAAGCAACTTTAAAAGATATTATTGCTTTAAAAGAAGAAACAGGACATACAACAGTTGCAGTAACAGAAGATGGTTCTTCTAGTGGTAAACTTTTAGGAATGGTAACAAGTAAAGACTATCGTATTAGTCGTCTTGACCCTGATATAAAAGTAAAAGAATTTATGACACCACTTGATAAATTAATTTATGCAAAAGAAGGCATTACATTAAGTGAAGCAAATAATATTATTTGGGATCATAAAATAAATGCCCTTCCTATTGTTGATGAAAATCAAAGACTTGTTTACTTTGTATTCCGTAAAGACTATGAATCACATAAAGAAAATCCTTATGAACTTTTAGATGCTTCTAAACGTTATATCGTAGGTGCTGGTATCAATACAAGAGATTATGCTGAGCGTGTACCAGCTTTAGTAGAAGCTGGAGCAGATGTGCTTTGTATTGACTCTTCTGAAGGATTTTCAGAGTGGCAACAAATGACAATCGCTTATGTTCGTGAAAAATATGGAGATAAAGTTAAAGTAGGTGCTGGAAATGTTGTAGATGCAGAAGGATTTAGATTTTTAGCTGATGCAGGGGCAGACTTTATCAAAGTTGGTATTGGTGGCGGTTCTATTTGTATCACACGTGAAACAAAAGGAATCGGACGTGGTCAAGCAACAGCAGTTATTGAAGTTGCTAAAGCAAGAGATGAATATTTCAAAGAAACAGGTGTATATGTGCCTATTTGTGCGGATGGTGGCATCGTTCATGATTATCATATTACATTAGCACTTGCAATGGGATGTGACTTTTGTATGCTCGGAAGATACTTCTCACGTTTTGATGAAAGCCCAACAAACAAAGTACTTGTAAATGGTAACTATATGAAAGAGTACTGGGGAGAAGGTTCATCAAGAGCTAGAAACTGGCAACGCTATGATATGGGTGGTGCAGCGAAACTTTCTTTCGAAGAAGGGGTAGATTCTTATGTACCTTATGCAGGAAGCTTACATGATAATCTTGCAGTTACACTTAGTAAAGTGCGTTCAACAATGTGTAACTGTGGTGCCCTTAGTATTTCTGAATTACAACAAAAAGCAAAACTTACACTTGTATCTTCTGTAAGTATTGTAGAAGGTGGCGCACATGACGTCGTTTTAAAAGACAAAAATATGGTACCATCTAAATAAAAACAAAGATTCAATAAATAAAACAAGGAGTAAGTATACATGAAGGTGTAACGTACTCCTTGTTTTATTTATAAACTATAAACGTGCAAAATTAGTTCCAATAAGTTTATGGGATGAATTTTTGCTATTTCAGAAAATGAAAATATAGCTATTAAGCGTATATGGCAACATTCGAAAGATACTCACGAACCGATTTACATTATTATTGATGATACGGTTAATGAGAAAATAGTGCCCTCGTTAAAGGCCAAAAATATCATTCAAGGTTGTTCATTTCATAACTCCCATTTAAAAAGAAAAACAGTATATGGACATCAGTTTGTTGTTGTTATGCTTCGATGTGGAGACCTTGTGATCCAATATGACATTGTACTTTATCAAAAAGATGCGTCCAGTAAAATAGAAATAGCTGCAAACTTATTAAAAGAGCTACCGCATCCAGTTAACAAAGGCTATGTTTTAGCTGATAGTTGGTATAGTTGTGCGGCATTATTTAATGCTGCAACTCAGATAGGGTTTAACTATCTTGGTGCTCTAAAATCTAATCGTAAAATCTTCCCTAGAGGTGATGGAGAAGATGGTATAAAAATTAATGACTTTATTAAAACACTTAAGCAACATGAACTTGACTTGGTGACAGTAAAGGGTAAGAGTTTGGTAATTAATTGGATGCATTTATGCACGTTTATAGTATTATATACAAAAATACCCTATAGGGTAGACTTTTTATTAATGTCTCTCTATAGGGTATTTTTATATTTTATCTGTTTTTTATTTAAATTAGTCTAATTAAAAATCACTATTATCCATGCGATTATAAACTGTTTCATCAAATTCATTTTCATTTTTAGCAATTAAAAGTGTACAGACATTATCGCCAGCTACATTAACTGCTGTACGGAACATGTCGATGATACGGTCAACACCCATAATAAGGGCAATCCCTTCAAGTGGTAAGTTAACTGATGCAAGTACCATAGTGAGCATAATCATACCAACGCCAGGTACTCCGGCAGTACCAATTGAAGCAAGTACAGCTGAAAGAATTACCATGAGATAGTCATTAAGTCCGAGATGGATCCCGTAGATTTGAGCAATGAACATTACAGAAATCCCCTGCATAATAGCTGTACCATCCATATTAATTGTTGCGCCAAGTGGTAATGTAAATGAACTTACTTTTTTAGAAACACCAAATGAAGCCTCAGAGTGTTCAAGGGCTAATGGCAACGCCGCACTTGAAGAAGAAGTCGATAAACACACATTGAAGATTGGTGCAAACTTCTTAAGGAATATAGAAGGTCTTAATTTACCAATGAAAAGTAACATTCCCATATAAACAACTAAGAGTTGAAGGGCAAGTCCTAAAAGAACTGTTAAAACATATTTCATCAGTGGCATAAGGGCTGTAAAACCAAAGTTAGCAAATGTAGTTGCTAAAAGTGCGAAAATCCCATATGGTGCAAAGTGCATAATCATTTGTACAAGTTTTAAAAGGACTTCATTAGCTGATTCGAATACAGTAAGAAGTGGCTGAGCCTTTTCGCCAACTGCTGTAATGCTAAGTCCAAGTAAAAGGGCGAAGAAAATAATACCAAGTGTATTCCCTTCTGAAAAGGCTGCAAAAATATTTGTTGGAATCATATTTAAAAGTGTATCTACAAAATTTACACTTGTTGCGTTTGCTGTTGTGGCAATTTCATTTGCTTTAATGGCTGCAAGATCTACGCCAATACCAGGTTTTAAAATCCCGCCAATGCTTAAAGCAAGAATAATTGCAAGTGCTGTTGTTAGCATATAAAAGATAAATGTTTTACCACCGATGCGTCCGACTTTCTTTAAGTCATCTAAAGAAGCTGTGGCATAAACAATTGAAACAAATACTAAAGGTACAACGATAAGTTTAATTGCATTTAAAAAGCCTGTACCTGCTAGTTTTAAAATGCCATCTAATAAATAAGTCTGAACAAATTTATTTTCAGGGAGTACCGAAAGGAAAATCCCAAAGATTCCACCTAAAACTAAGGCGATAAGGGTTTTAGTCGTGTTTGAAAGCTTTTTCATGTATGTAATACCTCCGTCTAAATTTCTAGTTAATTCTAGTCAATATGTGCGTAATAAAGCACACGCATATAGATGAATTATCTGATTTACTATATATAAGTTAACATAATGAGTTTTAAAATGCAAGAAAAAAATAAGGTGTATTTATTTGAAAGAAAATATAGATTATTTAATAAAGAACAAAAAGCTTATGTTTAAAGGGTTTATGAAAAAGTTAATAAGAATAGGCCTTAGAAAACATCTGAAAACCAGGTTTGATTTTTCTGATTTATGATGAAAGAAAATGAAAACTATTGCACCATTTTGCAGGGAATAAGAAAAAATAGGTATTTCTAACAAAGACATTTAGTAAATTATGAGATAAACTTGTTAATGTAACGCCTTGAAAAGTTAAAATCCTTATTTAAATACATAAAAATAAGATAAAATAGAAAGAAAGGATATATAAGGAAGAAATAAGATTTAGGAGGAAAAATATGTATTATCCATTAATGCTAGATTTAAGTCAATTTAGATGTATAGTCATAGGTGGCGGTAACGTCGCTTATCGTAAGGTAAAAAGTTTATTAACCTATGGCGGCAAAGTAACGGTGATTAGTGAAAGGTTTATAGAAGCATTAAAAGAGTTACCTATTCAATGTATAGAAAGTCCATTTGAAATGGCAATGTTAGAACAATTAAGGGGAGAGGCTTTGCTTGTGATTGTAGCTACTAGTGATCAGGCGTGTAATGAAGGGATTGCCCTATATTGCAGAGCTCATCATATCCTTTGTAATATTGCTACTAATGAAGCGCTTTCTAGTTTCATTGTGCCAAGCAGTATGCAAAGAGGAGATTTAGTCATTGCCGTTTCAACTGGTGGCAATAGTCCAGCCTTAGCGGCTAAAATCCAAAGAGAATTAGAAGAAAAGTATTCTGAGGACTTTGGAAATTATGTGCAGAAATTAGGAGAACTTCGTACAGTAATTAAAGATAAGGTAGTAGATGAAAAGCAGCGCCGACAGCTTTTAAGGGGACTTCTAGAAATGGATGAAGAAGCACTTATGTCTTATGAATATAAGGGATAAATTAAATTTGCATATGTCAAGAATTTAATTTCGTAAATTTATATAGTATAATGCTAAAAGCGAAATTTTATTAAAAAGGAGACGAAGTCATGGGTTTTTTTAAAGTGACGGTAGGAGTAATGGGTTCTTCTAAATCTGCAAGAGCCATTGCAGAGGTGCAAAATTTAAAAATTAGAAATTTAAGAACATTAGTCCTTAAGCCAGCAATGGATACAAGAGACGGGGGATTTATTTGCAGTAGGCTTATTAAAGATAAAGTAAAAGCAGATTTACTTGTTTCACCAGATGAAAGTATTAATGTGAATGAAATCATTATGAATAATTATGATTATATTGTAGTTGATGAATTTCATATGCTAAGTGAGCAGCAAGTAAAAGATTTATATAAAATTAGTGCCATTTCAAATACAAATATCAGCATGTATGGATTAAGAATGTCTTGGAAAGGTGAGCCATTCCCAAGCGCAGGACTTGCACTTGGTTATGCGGATGAAATTGAAATTATCAAAATGGTAGATAAAAATCAACATACATTAAGTCATCATATTCGCTATACAAATGGCATCCCATCACCACTTGTGATGGATGAAGAAAGCGTCATAGTAGGTGACCTTGATAAGACAAGTTATACGACAGCGTCTAAGCTTGATTTCTATAAAATTTATCAAATGCTAGGACAAGTTGAAGAATAAAAAATAAATATGTAGAATATATTGACACTGTAATAAAAGAGTGTTAAAGTATTTTTAGTTAAAAATTTTATAGACAAATTGAACAAATATTGCCTTTAAGCTTGGTACAGAGAGACCAAAAAGGAAGAGATGATTTCGTCAAATAAATTATAAAATGTAACTTAAAGTAGTTCACATACTTTGGAACATTTTATAATTATTTTAATAAAGTAGTACATATATATATTTTGCGTTAGGTCATAATATATGATGCTAATGTAACAAAATATATATTTTTAAGTGAGCAAAAAGGCAATGATAGGACTTTTCTATTATTGCCTTTTCTTTTTGTCAAAAATAAAAAATGCATAATTAGAGGATGGTGTAGGATGCTTAATAGAAAAGACTTATTGGGTATTAGAGATTTATCAAAAGAAGAGATTATGATGATCTTAGAACGTGCAGAAGGTATGAAATCTATCGTACTAGGTAATGCCCCAAAAAGAAATGACCTTAATGGTGAAACCATGATTACCTTATTTTATGAAAATAGTACACGTACAAGAATGGCGTTTACAGCAGCAGGAAAATATATGGGTGCTAATGTACTTGATTTAGGGGTAGCGACAAGTAGTGTTAAAAAAGGTGAAACACTTGTAGATACAGGGATTACATTAGATCGCATGGGCACTGAATTTATGGTTTTAAGACATAGCATGAGTGGCGCACCACATCTTTTAGCTAAGAATGTTAAAGCATCTGTCATTAATGCAGGAGATGGTGCCAATGAACATCCTACACAAGCTTTATTAGATTTTTATACAATTTATGAGAAAAAAGGTGGCTTTAAAAATTTAAAAGTAACAATTATTGGGGATATCGCCCATAGCCGTGTGGCTAGATCTAACGTATTTGGACTCACTAAGCTTGGTGCAAAAGTGACTCTTGCAGGACCTGGCACATTAACGGCTAAAAGCATGGAAGCTTTAGGATGCACAGTAACAACAGATCTTAAAGAAGCTGTAAAAGATGCAGATATTGTTATGGCATTACGTATCCAATTAGAACGACAAAAAGGTGGACTTTTCCCTAACCTTAGAGAATATAGTCAAATTTATGGTATAGATGAAGAGATTTTTAAATATGCTAAGGAGGATGCGATTTTAATGCATCCAGCACCAGTTAATAGAGGTATTGAATTGATGCCAGAACTTATAGATAGCGGTGTATCAGTAATTGATGAACAAGTCACAAATGGTGTAGCAGTGAGAATGGCAATTTTAGAGTTACTACGTGAAGGGAGAGCATAGAGATGAAACTTTGTATTAAAAACGGTAAGATTATTAACCCAAACACAAACTTTGAGGCTGTAACAGACCTTTGGGTAGAAGAGGGTAAAGTGATATATATTGGCGAGAGAAACGACTGGAAAGCAGATGAAACAATTGATGCTACAGATAAATGGGTTGTACCAGGCCTCATTGATTTACATGTTCACTTTAGAGCACCAGGCTTTGAACATAAAGAAGATATCGCCAGCGGCGCAGCAGCAGCAGCAAAAGGCGGTTTTACAACAGTATGTTGTATGCCAAATACAAAACCAGTTATTGATAATGAATGTGTTGTAGAATACATCAATGCCATGGCTTCTAGAGCAAACGGTGTAAATGTATTACCAATTGGGGCTATTACAAAAGACCAAGCAGGTGAAACACTTGCTGATATCGGAAAAATGGTAGAACACGGCATTTGTGCTATTAGTGAAGATGGTAAAACAGTAGCTAATGCAGGACTTATGAAAAAAGCCATGCAATATGTGAAACCATTTAACATCCCAGTGATGTCTCATACAGAAGAAAAAACTTTAACAGGTGGGGCAATGAACGCAGGTGAAAATGCACAGCTCTTTGGCATTAAAGGTATTCCAAGAGAAGCAGAAGAAATCATTGTCGCAAGAGATATTTTACTTGCTAAATATACAGGGGTGAAATTACACCTTTGCCACATTAGTACAAAAGGCAGTGTAGAAATTATTCGTTTTGCAAAAATGCAAGGGGTCAATGTAACAGCTGAAACAGCACCACATTACTTCACATTAGATGACAGTATCTTAGGTGATTATGATGCCAACAAAAAAATGAGCCCTCCACTTCGTACAAAAGAAGATGTAGCAGCCATTAAAGCAGCCCTCCAAGAAGGCGTGATCGATGTCATCGCTACAGACCATGCACCACATCATTATGATGAAAAAAATGTAGAGTTTGAAGCAGCACCATTTGGCATCGTAGGACTTGAAACAAGTTTCGCAGTAAGTCATACACAACTTGTAAAATCAGGACTTATCTCACCGATGGCACTTGTAGAAAGAATGAGCAGTAAGCCAGCTCAGATTTTAGGCATTGACAAAGGGGATATCAGTGTTGGAAAAGTAGCAGACATTACAATTTTAGATCCAGAAGTTACTTATAAAATAGATCCAACAAAATTTGTAAGTAAAAGCAAAAACACACCATTTGGCGGTATGGAAGTGACAGGTGATGTGGCATATACCCTTGTAAATGGACGCATAGTTTATCAAAAAAATGCATAATAAAACAAAAAAGATTGAAAAAAGAATAAAAAATGTTAAAATAAATGTTAGTACAAATGTATAAAAAACAATAGTGTATTTTGTCAAATATAAGCTAAAAGGAGATAGAAAAATGATTGATCGCTTAATTAAGAAAATCAAAGAAGTTCAAAATCCAACAGTTGTAGGTTTGGATCCTACTTATGCGATGATTCCTTCTTTTATCAAAGAAGAAATGCTTGAAACATATGGGAAAACACCTAAAGCAGTAGCAGAAATGTTTTTAAAATTTAATAAGAGCATTTTAGATGAAGTCGCACCACTTATTCCAGCAGTTAAACCACAAGTTGCTATGTATGAGCAATATGGTTTAGAAGGCTTAAGAGCTTATATTGAAACAATCGAATATGCTAAATCAAAAGGTCTTATCGTCATTGGGGATGTTAAAAGAGGTGATATCGCTTCTACAGCAGCTGCCTATGCTGGACATATTGCAGGAGTAGAAATCGAAGATATGCACTTTGACTTATGGCAAGAAGATGCCGTAACACTTAATCCATATATGGGATTTGACGGAATTGAGCCATTTATCGCAGCTTGTAACAAATATGACCGTGGATTATTCATCTTAGTGAAAACAAGTAATCCAAGTGGCATCGAAATTCAAGATTTACAAGTAGAAGGTGTACCAGTTTATGACAAAGCCGCTGACCTTGTAAGCAAATGGGGTGAAATGACAATGGGGACTATGGGATATAGCCGCATTGGTGCAGTAGTTGGTGCTACTTATAAGGAACAAGGAATGGAACTTAGAAAGAGAATGCCACATACATTCTTCTTAGTACCAGGATATGGTGCACAAGGTGGAAAAGCAGAAGACCTCAAAGATTACTTCGATAAAGATGGAAATGGTATCATTGTTAATTCATCACGTGGTATCATTGCGGCTTATAAAAAAGATGCAGAAGTAACAGAAAAAGAGTTTGCAATAGCTTCAAAGAAAGCAGTCATAGCTATGAGAGATGATTTACAAGGAGTGATGCGTTAATGAAGGCACAATTAATTTTAGAAAATGGCATGGTATTCGAGGGTAAAGCCTTCGGATACTTAAAAGAAACAATTGGTGAAGTTGTATTTAATACAGGGATGACAGGATATCAAGAAATACTTACAGACCCATCTTACTATGGACAAATGGTTGTGATGACATATCCACTCATTGGAAACTATGGGGTAAACCTTGATGATATGGAAAGTTATAAAGCCCATCCAAGAGCACTTATTGTAAGAGAAAAAAGTGATTATCCAAATAACTTTAGATGTGAGCTTACATTAGATGGTTATTTAAAATCACAAAAAGTCATCGGCCTTGAAGGCATCGATACAAGAGCTCTTACAAAAGTATTAAGAGATTATGGAACAATGCGTGCCATCATTGCTGTAAGAGAACTTACACCAAGTCAAATTAAAATGAAAATTGATGCTTTTAGTAATACATCCGCTGTACCAGAAGTGACAACAAAAGAAAAATATGAAATTACAGCGAAGAAAATCAAAGGCGAAAACAAACCACATATTGCAGTCATTGACTGTGGGATTAAAGCAAATATCTTACGTTCCTTTGAAGCACTTGGCTGCAGCATGAGCGTATTTCCATACAATGCCACAGCTGAGGAAGTGGCAGCAGTTAATCCAGATGGGATCTTCTTATCAAATGGACCAGCTGACCCTAAAGATGTACCAGAGACAGTAGAAATGGTAAAATCATTCATTGGTAAAAAACCAATTACAGGCATCTGTCTTGGTCATCAACTCATCAGTCTTGCAACAGGTGGCGACACTGCAAAACTTAAATTCGGTCACCATGGTTGTAACCATCCAGTAAAAGACTTCATTACAAACCGTGTTTATATTACATCTCAAAATCATAACTACTATGTTGCAAAAATGCCAGAAGGTGCCATAGTAACACATACAAATATGAATGACCAAACTGTAGAAGGAATGTATTTCAAAGACTTAGATATCTATAGCGTACAGTTCCACCCAGAAGCATGTCCAGGGCCAACTGATACAGCCCACATTTTTGAAGAATTCATTACAGTTATGCAAGGAGGAAAATTAAATGCCTAGAGACAATAGTATTAAAAAAGTTTTAGTTATAGGATCAGGTCCTATCGTTATCGGACAAGCAGCAGAATTCGACTACTCAGGAACACAAGCTTGTCAAGCAATCCGTGAAGAAGGCATTGAAGTTGTCCTCGTTAATAGTAACCCTGCGACAATCATGACTGATAAAGAAATTGCAGACAAAATCTATATCGAACCACTTACAGTAGAGTTCCTTGAAAAAGTTATTGCAAAAGAAAGACCAGATAGTTTACTTGCAGGCGTAGGGGGACAAACAGCCCTTAACCTTGCAGTAGAATTATATGACAAAGGTGTTTTAGATAAATACAATGTACGTGTCATCGGTACACAAATCTCTGCCATTAAAGAAGGGGAAGACCGTGAACTCTTTAGAGCCCTTATGGCAAGAATTAACCAACCTTGCATCGAAAGTGATATTGTAGAATCTGTAGAAGACGCTGTAATCTTTGCAAGAAAAATCGGTTATCCAGTAGTTGTAAGACCAGCTTATACATTAGGTGGTACAGGTGGTGGTATCGCTGAAACAGAAGAAGAACTTCGCGATATTTGTGCAAGCGGACTTCACCTTTCTCGTGTACACCAAGTATTAATTGAAAAATGTATCAAGGGCTGGAAAGAAATCGAATACGAAGTAATGCGTGACAGCTATGGGACATGTATCACAGTATGTAATATGGAAAACATTGACCCAGTAGGTATTCATACAGGAGATAGTATCGTAGTAGCACCTTCTCAAACACTTTCAGATAGAGAATATCAAATGCTTCGTCGTGCATCACTTGATATCATCTCAGCTTGTGATATCCGCGGAGGTTGTAACGTACAACTTGCCCTTAACCCAGATAGCTTCGAATATGCTGTTATCGAGATTAACCCTCGTGTAAGCCGTTCTTCAGCCCTCGCATCTAAAGCAACAGGCTACCCAATCGCGAGAGTATCAGCTAAAATCGCCCTTGGTTACGGACTTGATGAAATTCCAAACACAGTAACAGGTAAAACATATGCATGTTTCGAACCAACACTTGACTATGTCGTATGTAAAATTCCAAAATGGCCATTTGATAAATTCTATACAGCGAAACGTACACTTGGTACAAAAATGATGGCAACAGGTGAAATCATGGCCATCGGAAACAACTTCGAAAGTGCTTTCCTTAAAGGACTTCGTTCACTTGAAATCGGTAAATTTAGTTTCAAACACAATAAACTTGCGAAATGTACACTTGATGAACTTAAAGAAAAAGTTGTAATCGCTGATGATGAAAGAATCTTTGCTTTAGCTGAAATGCTTCGTCGTCACTATAGAAAAGAACAAGTATGTAAACTTACAGGTATGGATATCTTCTTTGTTGAAAAATTCCGCTGGATTGTCGAACAAGAAGAACGCCTTGCTGAAATGGAATTCTCAGAACTTACACCTGCATTTTTACGCAAACTTAAAAAACGTGGTTTCGCTGATAAAGCTATCGCTGAATTAATTGGTGTCACAGAAGATGATATTCGTGAACTTCGTTTCAAATGGAACATTGTCCCTGTTTATAAAATGGTTGATACATGTGGTGGAGAATTCGAAGCTGAATCACCATATTACTACTCAACTTATGATGAAGTGGATGAAGTAGAAGTATCTAATTGTGAAAAAGTCATGGTTATTGGTTCAGGTCCTATAAGAATCGGTCAAGGTATTGAGTTTGACTACTGCTCTGTACATGCGATTATGGCCCTTAAGAAAAAAGGCATTGAAACAATCATAGTCAACAATAACCCAGAAACAGTAAGTACAGACTTCAATACATCTGATAAACTTTACTTCGAACCACTTACAGATGAAGATTTCTACCATATCTTCTTAAAAGAAAAACCAATGGGTGTGATTCTTCAATTCGGTGGTCAAACAGCGATTAAACTTGCTAAATTCTGTGACAAAATGGGCATTCCAGTACTTGGTACACATCCAAAACACATGGATGAAGCAGAAGACCGTGAAAAATTTGATGAAATTCTTGAAAAGCTTCATATTAAACGTCCAAAAGGAAAAGCGATTTGGTCAATTGAAGAAGGACTCAAAGTGGCAGAAGAACTTGAATATCCAGTACTTGTAAGACCTTCTTACGTACTCGGTGGTCAAGGTATGGAAATCACTTATGAAGCACATCAACTTGAAAGATACTTAATCAATGCCTTTGATCGTGACCCAGAAAATCCAGTCCTTATCGATAGATATTTGATGGGACGTGAAATTGAAGTTGATGCCCTTTCAGATGGTGAAAATATCTTAATTCCAGGTATTATGGAACACCTTGAAAGAGCTGGTATCCACTCTGGAGATAGTACAACACTTTACCCAAGTGTCAACATTCCAGAACATATTAAAGAAAAAATCATTACATGTACACAAATGCTTGCAAAAGAGCTTAAAGTACTTGGTATGATTAACATTCAATATATCGAATACAAAAATGACCTTTATATTATCGAAGTTAACCCACGTTCAAGCCGTACAGTTCCTTACATTTCTAAGGTAACAGGTGTACCAATCATTGACCTTGCCGTAGAAGCAATGCTTGGTAAGAAAATCCCTGAACTTGGCTATGGCACAGGACTTTATCCAGAACCAAATAAATTCCATGCCATTAAAGTACCAGTATTCTCTACAGAAAAATTACCAAGAGTAGAAGTAAGCCTTGGACCAGAAATGAAATCTACAGGAGAAGTATTAGGTGTAGGTGAAACTGTAGAAGAAGCACTTTACAAAGGATTTGTCGCAGCAGGCAGAAGCCTTCCAAAACAAGGTGGTACAATCTTTGCAACCATTCAAAAATATGATCAAGATGAATTCGTAGGCATTGCAAAACGCTTTGCAAATCTTGGTTATAAATTCATAGCAACAGATGGTACAGCTAAGAAACTTGAAGAAAACGGTATCCCAGCTAGAGTTGTTGAAAAACTTACAAAAACAGATGGTACAAAATTTGTCAATGAGGATGATGAAATCTTCAAACTCATTAGAAGTGGTGAAATTGACTTAGTTGTAGATACACCAACTAAAGGAAATGACTCTAAACGTGATGGATTTAGAATTCGTCGTATTGCAGTAGAAGCTTCTGTACAAATCTTTACTTCATTAGATACGGTAAGAGCTATGGCTGACATCGTAGAAAAACAAGTGACAACAGAAGAATCAGGAATTTATGATATGGGAGTAAGTCATCATGAGTAAAAAGTAGTAAATGGACAAATCATAGGGCAAAGCGAAATTGCCCCTATGATTTGCAAAATGATCATCAAAGCACCGGAAGTGGCAAGTACTGCAAAGACAGGACAATTCGTTAACCTTTATCCAGAATCTAAAAGTACATTACTTCCTAGACCGATTAGCATTAGTGAAATCGGTGAAGACACGATTACACTTGTCTATGGCGTAGTAGGAGAAGGGACAAGAGAGTTCTCAAAACTTACAGCTGGTGATACAATCCGCGTAAGTACACCACTTGGCAATGGTTATAATGTACAAAAAGAGGCTAAAGTCAGCGTTTTAGTAGGTGGCGGAATCGGTGTGCCACCACTTGTAGAACTTGCGAAACAAATTCCAGGCGAAAAAATTGCAGTACTTGGCTTTAGAGATGACCCTTTCTTAGTGGAAACACTTGAAAACCTTGGTGTAAAAGTATATATTGCCACAGATAGCGGACGTGTAGGTTTCAAAGGCAATGTCATTGATTGCATCAAAGCAGAAGGCATTTCAGGTGATTACTTCTATAGCTGTGGACCAAAAGTGATGCTTCGTGCACTTGCAGCATACTGCGAAAGCGTAAATACACCAGTACAAGTTTCTCTTGAAGAACGTATGGGCTGCGGTTATGGCGCTTGCGTAGGTTGCGTATGTAAAACAAAAGCACAAAATGAAAAAGGTTACGAACAAAAGAAGTATGTAAAGATGGACCAGTCTTTTTAGGAAGTGAGGTAAAATGGGATGAATAATGCAAATATCGATAAGGCAGCGGCAGCTAAAGGTATTGATTTAAGTGTAAACATTGCAGGTGTCACACTTAAAAACCCTATTACAACAGCTTCAGGAACTTTCTCACCTCATGAAAGCAGTGAATTCTATGATTTAAGCGAACTTGGTGCCATGATTACAAAAGGGGTAGCCAGTACGCCTTGGGACGGAAACCCAGTACCAAGAATCGCAGAAACATATGGCGGTATGATTAATGCAGTAGGACTTCAAAATCCTGGGGTAGATTACTACATTGAAAATGAACTCCCATTTGCAAGAAAGTTCGATACAAAAATCATTGCAAACGTAGCAGGACACAGCCTCCAAGAATATTGCGATGTAGTAGAAAGACTTAATGAAACAGATGTAGATATGTTAGAAGTGAATATCTCATGTCCTAACGTCAAAGAAGGCGGCATTGGCTTCGGAACCAATCCAGATATGGCAGCTACAGTCACAAGAGAAGTGAAAAAGCTTACTAACAAACCAATCATCATTAAACTCACACCAAATGTCACAGACATTACTTCTATTGCAAAAGCAGTAGAAGCAGAAGGTGCGGCTGCGGTTTCATTAATCAATACATTACTTGGCATGAAAATTGACGTCCATCGTAAACGCCAGTGATTGCCAACAAAATGGGTGGTTTCTCAGGACCAGCCATTAAACCAGTAGCAGTTAGAATGGTTTACCAAGTAAGGAGAGCCGTAAACATTCCAATTATCGGACTTGGCGGCATTATGACAGGAGAAGACGTCGTGGAATTTATTATGGCAGGTGCAGATGCCGTATCTGTTGGAACAGCAGCCTTTGCAAATCCTACAGCACCAGTTGATATCAAATATGAGCTCATTACTTATATGGAAAGATACGGATTTAAAAACCTTCAAGAAATTCGTGAAGCCTTCCAAGGATAGGGAGATATTTAGGGTTAGGGCTAAAGGGCAGAGTGAGCGCACGCTAGCTGCTAACTACACCTTCCGTATTTTGTGATAGTCTAAACTCGTGCTTCAAAGAAACGCTGTGAACTCGCTGCGCTCAGACAGCACAGCTAAAAGCTCTTTGAATCACTTCATTAAGACTATCAGCAAAATACTCCAGAGGTAGATTATCATTTATCGTGCACTCACTCTTGCCGTTAGGCTAAAAATATCTTTGCAACGAGTAGAAAGAAAGCGGTAAGAGGTTTAAAGCTAGTTGCTAGCTATACCTTACTGATTTTGTACTAGTCTAAGCTTGTTATTTCAAGAAACGCTGCTAAAGGCTCTTTGAATGGTCTTACTAAGAATAGCAACAAGATGAAAGTTGATTGGTAATCAGGTATGAAACACATTGATATAAGAAGTGTTTTTTGAATGAGTATCAGGAATAGAATAAGGTTATTACAGTTATATATTGATAATAAGATTTAAGAGTAAATATAAAAAGATAGGAAAGAGGAAGAGTCATGAGTTATAAAAAAGAGTTTATAGAATTTATGGTTAGATCAGGCGTACTTACATTTGGAGATTTCACAACAAAAAGTGGTCGTAAAACACCTTACTTCGTAAACACTGGCAACTATAAAACAGGTGCACAAGCAGCTAGACTTGGTGAATTCTATGCTAAAAATATTATGGAAAATGGTTTAGAAGATGTAGATGCACTTTTCGGACCTGCTTACAAAGGAATTCCATTATCAGTAGCAACAGCTATTGCCCTTTCAAATGAACATGGCAAAGATCTTAACTACTGCTTCAATAGAAAAGAAGCCAAAGATCATGGCGAAGGCGGTACAATGGTAGGCTACAAACTTCAAGATGGCGATAAAGTCCTCATCGTAGAAGACGTTATCACAGCGGGAACAGCTGTAAGAGAAGTATTCCCAATCCTCAAAGGTGCAGCTAATGTATCAATCGAAGGCCTTATCATTTCAGTAGACAGAATGGAAAGAGGCCAAGGCGAAAAAACAGCAATCCAAGAAATCGAAGAAGAATTCGGTATCAAAACATACCCTATTGTAACAGTTAGAGAAATCATTGATACAATCCATAATGTAGAGATTGATGGTAAAGTATATATTGATGATGAGATGAAAGAAAAAATGGAAGCTTATTTAGAGAAATATTGTGTGAAATAAGGTATGAGATAGTTGATATTTTTTTATATCCATTAGCATTAAATTTTACCATTTTTACCTAATGCGTCAATACGCAATTAAATAAAAGTAGAAAGCCCCTCTAGTGAATAATATTTTACTAGGGGGTTTTATCTATTATATAAACGACATGTGCTAGATTATCTCAACTTATAAATAGGATAAATATGGTAATACATCAGGCTGTATAACCCTT
>NZ_BBCG01000002.1 GCF_001311925.1 Cellulosilyticum ruminicola JCM 14822 | reverse complement strand
ATAAAATGAATATTGTAAAAAATTTGGTAAAATGTTAATATATTTATGCATAAATGAATTCAAACTTATTCTAAAATTGCACTTATGAATAGTTAGGAGGGATTGCATGAATAAAAAAGAGATGATTGCCATGCTTTTAGCAGGTGGACAAGGAAGTAGGTTAGGCATTCTAACTAAGCAGATTGCTAAACCTGCTGTAATGTTCGGTGGAAAATATAGAATTATAGACTTTCCACTAAGCAACTGTATTAATTCAGGTATTGATACAGTTGGAGTACTTACGCAGTATGAACCACTTCTTCTTACAAGGCATATAGGTATTGGTATACCTTGGGACTTAGATAGAAGAAATGGTGGGGTAACAGTTTTACCACCATTCGTAAAAGGAAATGAAGGATCTTGGTATTCAGGAACAGCCAATGCTATATATCATAATATTCGATATATAGATGAATATAACCCAGAATATATTTTGGTTCTTTCAGGAGACCATGTTTATAAAATGGATTATAGCGCAATGCTTGAAGAACATAAGAAAAATAATGCGGATGCTACAATTGCAGTTATTGAAGTTCCAATGGATATTGCAAATCAGTTTGGTATTATGAACACAAATGAAGAAGGAAGAATCGTCGAGTTTGAAGAAAAGCCAGCAAAGCCAAAGAGTAATTTAGCATCTATGGGTATTTACATCTTCACATGGGATGTACTTAAAAAGGCTTTAATTAAAGATAATACTATTCATGAAGCAAGCGATTTTGGTAAACATATTATTCCAGATATGATTAACAGTGAAAAGAATGTATATGCATATAAATTCAATGATTACTGGCGTGATATCGGAACAATTGAAGCTTACTGGAAAGCGAATATGGAGCTTACAGAAACAGTACCTGTATTTAATTTATATGATGAGTTTTGGAAAATTTATACTAACATTGAGCATCAATTACCACAGTACATTGGTGAAGGTGCCAAGGTAAGTCAATCCCTTATATCAGAGGGGTGTGAGGTCTATGGGGAAGTACATAATTCAGTATTAGGACCAAGAGTGATTATTGAAGAAGGTGCAGTTGTAAAGAATTCAATTATTATGGCTGAAACTGTAATTCGAAAAGGTGCACAACTTGACACATGTATCGTATCTGAGAAATCAGAGATTGGTGAAAACACTGAGATTGGTGTAGGAGAAAATGTGCCACATATTACTAAAGCACGCATTTATTCAAGTGGTATTACAGTTATTGGCGATAATACAGTTGTACCTGCTAATATTATAATTGGCAAAAACTGTGAAGTAGGTGGACATACACTTGAAGAACATTACTTAGATGGAGTATTAGAAAGTGGACATTCATTAATTGTGTAAGGGGGGAATGAAATGAGAGCTATAGGTATTGTATTAGCAGGTGGAAAAAGAACAACACTTGGTGTACTTACAAAACAAAGAAATGTAGCGGCTATGCCAATTGGTGGGTCATACCGTTCTATTGACTTTGCGCTTAGTAATTTAAGTAACTCAGGTATTAAAAAAGTAGCAGTTATTTCCCAATATAGTGCAAGATCACTTGCTGACCATATTGGATCATCTAAATGGTGGGATTTCGGAAGAAAAAAGACAGGTCTTTTCCTATTTACACCTAATATGTCTAGTCAAGACGCTTTTGGCTTTAGAGGGACAGCTGATAGTATCTTCCAAAATATTGAGTTCCTTAAAAAGAGTAATGAACCATATGTCGTCATCACATCCGGCGAAGAGATATATAAAATTGATTATGAGAAGGTAATTAAATATCACGAACAAAAAGGTTCTGATATAACTATTATATGTAAGGATATGAAAACTTACGAAGTGCAAGATTATGGTGTCATTGGATTAGATGAAAATGACAGAATGATAGAGTTTGAAGAAAAACCATTAGATCCTCAATATACAACTGTATCACTAGGTGAATATGTAATCGGTAGAGAGCTTCTTATTAGATTACTCGAGGAACTAGAAGCAGATGGACGATATAGCATTGTTAATGATATCGTTATGCGTTATCGTAAAAAATTAAAAATTAATGGTTATCGCTATGAAGGATATTGGAGAAGAATTAGAGATATTCCAGAGTTTTATCATCTCAATATGGATTTCTTAACACCAGAAGTACGTGGATTATTTTTTAATGAATATCCATATATTTCAACTAAAGCTAAAGATGAACCACCGGCTAAATTTAATGCACAATCAAGCATTTCTAATAGTATTATTAGTGGTGGAGATATTATTAATGGAAAAGTTGAGAGTTCTGTGCTCTTTAGAAGAGTATTCATTGGTGAAGGTTCTGTTGTAAAGAACTCGATTATTATGGAAGGTGCAACAATTGGTAAAGGCTGTATTATTGAAAATGCAATATTAGATAAGCAAGTATTTGTGTCAGATGGTCAAAAAGTAATCGGTACGAAAGATAAGATTATTTTGCTTGAAAAGAGAAATATTGTATAAAATGCATAAAAAAAAGACGAAAAAAAAAATTATTTATAGTTAAATAAAATAAATGACTTATGGAATTATGAACCAAAAGAAAAAAATATTGACTATTTATTGAAAATAACTTATAATTCAAATAATAATAGATATATAAATAGGATAGCCGACAAAAGGCGCTAGATAAAAACAGGGAGGATTTGCTCATGGAAATTACAGATATCAGAGTAAGAAAAATTAATAAAGATGGAAAAATGAAAGCAGTTGTATCAGTAACATTTGATAATGAATTCGTTGTTCATGATATCAAAGTTATTGAAGGAGATAAAGGACGTTTCATTGCTATGCCAAGTCGTAAAACACTTGATGGGGAATTTAGAGACATAGCTCATCCTATTAATTCAGAAACAAGAGATCGTATTCAAAATCAAGTACTTGAAAAATATGAAATGATTTTACTTTCTGATGAGGTTGCTATTGCAGATGAAAATGATTTAGATATTCAAGAATAATTGAAAAGCAAAAGATGTTGTACTCATTTACAGCATCTTTTTTATGTAATATTATAATTAAAAATAAGTGTATGAGGATGATTATATAAGTATTGCATAAATTATAATAAGGTGAGAAAATACAAAAGGAATACAAACGTGAAAGGAAGAGTAAAATGAGAACAAAAGCATTAATACTTGCTGCTGGTCAGGGGACACGTATGAAATCAAATGAACTTAAAGTTCTTCATACTGTATTTGGTAAAGCACTTGTAGAATATCCTATTGAAGCAGCAAAATATGTAGGTGTGGAGGAAGTATGTATTATTATTGGGCATAAAGCAGAAAATATTAAAGCTAAGCTTGGTGAAGATATGACATATGTACTTCAAAAAGAACAATTAGGAACAGGGCATGCGGTGATGCAAGCTAAAGAATTCATTGAAGATGCAGATGAAGTCCTTGTTTTATGTGGGGATACACCACTTATTACAGGGGAAACTTTAGAAAAAATGTTAGCATTCCATAGAAGTGAAAACAATGCATTAACAGTATTATCAGCAATTATGGACAATCCAACAGGATACGGGCGTATTGTAAGAGATGAAAATGGCCATTTATTAAAAATCGTTGAACAAAAAGATGCCAATGAAGAAGAAAAACAAATTCAAGAAATCAATGGCGGAATGTATGTATTTAACGGTAAGTTATTGAATGAAGCTTTATCAAAAATTACAAATGATAATGTACAAAATGAATATTACCTTACAGATACAATAGAGATTTTACGCAATGAAGGTTATCTTGTAGATGCTGTAGCAACAGAAGAAAGAGACGATATTACAGGTGTAAACTCTAGAACCCAACTTGCAGCAGTAACAGAAATAATGAAACAACGTATTAATACAAAACATATGGCAAATGGGGTAACACTTGTTGACCCTAATAACACATATATTTGCCCAGAAGTTGTAATTGGTAAAGATACAATTATCGAACCAGGTTGCATGTTAGAAGGCAAAACAGTTATTGGTGAAGGATGCCGTATTGGTTATAATTCAAAACTTAAAAATACAGAACTTAAAGATAATGTAGAGGTAGAAATTAGTGTGATTTTAGATAGTTTCGTAGATGAAGGCACACATGTAGGGCCATTTGCTTATATTAGGCCAAATTCACATATTGGTAAAAATATTAAAGTTGGAGATTTCGTAGAAATCAAAAATGCTAATATTGGGGATGGTACAAAAATTTCTCATCTTACTTATGTTGGAGATGCAGATGTAGGATCTAATGTTAACTTTGGATGTGGTACTGTAGTTGTAAATTATGATGGTCAAAAGAAATATCGTACTTCAATTGGAGATAATGCATTTATTGGATGTAATACAAACCTCGTATCGCCAGTAACAGTAGAAGACAATGCTTATACTGCAGCAGGTTCAACAATAACTGCCACAGTTCCTAAAAATAGTTTAGCAATAGCACGTGCAAAACAAGAAAATAAACTAGAATGGGTTACAAAAAAATGCAAAAAATAGATTAAAACATGGTATATTGTTACGAAAATAAATTGTACGCTTTGCATTTTGTATACAATCGTGGTATAATATTTGTGGAAAACATGGTCGTTATATTGAAGGAGGACTAACTCAAATGATTAGAAATTACACTGATATTAAAGTGTTTACTTGCAACGCGCATCCAGTACTTGCCCAAGAAATTGCTCAAAAATTAGATGTTACTCTTGGTAAATCAGAAGTTATGAAATTTAGTGATGGTGAAATTAGCGTTAAAATTGATGAAAAGGTACGTGGTACAGATGTTTATATCATTCAACCAACATCAACACCAGCTAATGAACACCTTATGGAATTATTAATTATGATTGATGCTATGAAACGTGCTTCAGCAGGACGTATCACAGCAGTACTCCCATACTATGGTTATGCAAGACAAGATAGAAAAACTAGAGCCAGAGATCCAATTAGCTCAAAATTAGTAGCAGATATTCTTCAAACTGCTGGTGCAGATAGAGTACTTACAATGGACTTACACTGTGCACAAATTCAAGGATTCTTCAACATCCCAGTAGATCACTTAGTAGGAATGCCACTTTTAACAAAATACTATGCAGACAAATTAGGTGAACACGTAGATGATGTTGTAGCTGTATCGCCAGACCTCGGTAGTGTAGGAAGAGTTAGATCTTTTGCAACTAAATTAGATATACCTCTTGCTATTATTGATAAGAGAAGACCAAAAGCTAATGTATCTGAAATTATGAATATCATTGGTGATGTTTCTGGTAAGCGTGTAATTTTAGTAGATGATATGATTGACACAGCAGGAACAATTTGTAATGCAGCAAATGCGCTTAAAGAAAGAGGAGCAACAGCAGTGTATGCTTGTTGTACACATGGAGTTCTCTCTGGTCCAGCGATGGAAAGAATCGAATCTTCAGCTATTGAAGAACTTGTAATTCTTAATACAATCGCTATTCCAGAAGAAAAGAAAATTAGCAAGATCAAAGAGATTTCAGTAGCACCTATCTTTGCTGATGCTATTAGACGTATTCACGAAGATTTATCAGTATCTAAATTATTTGATTAGTAGAGTTTAAAATCACCGTGTGGGGTGATTTTTTTGTTTTAATGAGGTTTATTGTGGGAAGACTTTTAGTGGAAGGAAATAATTACGAGGCATAGACAGAGAAAGAATATCTCATACTGAAAGTAGAAAATATAAAGTTTTAAAATAGCTATAAGTAAATCTATAAATTGGTAAATAGCATAAAATCGTGTTATGATAAAGAGAAAGAAAATTTGCAAATACAAAAATTTGGAGGAACATATGAAGTTAATAGTAGGACTTGGTAATCCGGGTATGCAGTATGTGGCAACTCGTCACAATATTGGATTTGAGGTTATAGATAGCCTTGCAGAAACGTATGATATACAAGTTAATAAAAATAAATATAAAGCCCTTATTGGAGAAGGTAGAATAGGTGGCGAACGTGTTATTTTAATGAAGCCTCAAACATTTATGAATTTAAGTGGTGAGGCTATTCGTGCATGTATGGATTTTCAAAAGTTAAGCAATGAAGATGTAATTGTTATTTATGATGATATTTCATTAGATGTAGGACAAATTCGAATTCGCGCTAATGGTAGTGCCGGTGGACATAATGGAATTAAGAGTGTCATTGCATATATGAATACACAAGAATTTCCTAGAATTAAAGTAGGGGTAGGACAAAAACCACCAGGGTGGGATCTTGCAAATTATGTGTTAGGGAGATTTTCAGAAGATGATATGAAAATTATAGGGCCTAAACTTAATGATGTTGTAAAGGCTGTAGAATGCATGGTAACAGCGGATATTAATAAGGCTATGAATGTATATAACAAAAAATAAGTTGGTGATAAATTGTGGCATATAAATACAAGGGGCTCGTAGAGCCTTTAAAAGAACTTTCGGGTATGGAAGAAGTGTTGAAGTTACTTCAAAGTAATAAGATGGCTAATGTAAAAGTTACAAATATGGTAGATGCATGTAAAGGACATTTTATTTATGGATTAAGTGAATTTACAAATCTTCCAACTGTAGTTATTACTTATGATGAGGTAAGTACAAAACGAATATTTGAAGATTTAGCAGCACTTAAAGGTGAAGAAAAAGTATATACTTATCCTTCAAGAGATATTCTTTTTTATAATGCAGATGTGCATAGTATGGATATTACATCTGCGCGTATTCGTGTAATTGAAGCACTTAATAATAAAGAAGATATTACTTTAATTATTCCAGTACAATCATTACTAAATCCACTTTCTCCAAAAGCAACCTGGCAGTCTTATTGTAAATGTATAAGGGTGGGGGAAGTTATTAATGTTGCAGCGCTTCAAAGCAACTTAGTACAAATAGGGTATGAAAGAGTAGGCAGCGTAGAAAGTATCGGCCAATTTGCTGTAAGAGGTGGCATTATTGATATTTATCCACCAACTATGGATGAACCTTATCGCATAGAGTTATGGATGATGAGATAGATTCTATTCGTAGCTTCAATGTGCAGACACAACGTTCTATAGAAAAGGTAGAAGAGTTTTTAATTGTACCAAATCAAGAAATCGTTTTTGCAACGTCTTTATTAAGAGATGCTGTACCAGCTATTAGAGAAGATCTTCAAAATGTTGTAAAAAAACTTCGAGAAGAAGGTAAGAAAGATAGTGTAGATAAAATTAAGGAGCAAGTTGAAGAAGCTATTGAGCAAATTGAAAATGATATTAGCCCTAAAGGTTTAGAAGTATATGTTCCTTATACCGATTTGGAAATGGTATCTATCCTAGATTATTTACCAAAGAATACACTTGTTTTCATTGATGAACCTATTAAAGCAAAAGATAAAAGTGAGCGTACTTTGTTTGAATATCGTGAGAGTATGAAAGATCGTTTAGATTACGGACATATTTTACCAAGGCAAATAGAACTTATTTTTGAATATAAAGCCATTGATAAGCGTTTAGAACAACTAAAAAAGGTATATTTACTGAAGTTTGAAGCAAGTGAAAAAGACTTTCCAGTAGATTTTAATATGCCTTTAGATGTTTATGAGCATAGTAATGTCTATCGTAACGTGGATATACTAGAGGAAGATTTGAAGAAATGGAAAGATGATAGGGAAAGGGTTATGATTTTATGCGGTATGCGTGCTAAGATGCAACGCTTAAGCGACGTGTTAGAAGAACGTGGACTTAGCGTAAGTCAAACAGAAAATTCTGAGGAACAAGTATTACCAGGACAAATTCTTCTTTATAAAGGGGCCCTTGAAAAAGGATTTTATTATAAAGATTTAAATTGGCATATTGTAGCAGATAAGGATTTGTTCGGACAAGATAAGAAGCCTAAAAAACTGAAAAAGAAATATAGTGGTGCTAAAATACAAAGTTTCTTAGAATTGATACCTGGAGATTATGTAGTACATGAAATGCATGGCATTGGTGTGTTTAAGGGCATTGAACAGATTGTTTTTGAAGGAATTAGCCGTGATAATTTAAAAATTGAATATGCGGATAATAACATTCTCTATGTGAACATTAATCAAATGGATATGGTGCAGAAGTATGTAGGAGCAGAGGGAAAAGCGCCTAAGCTTAGTAAATTAGATGGTTCTGAGTGGCGAAAGTCTAAAGCAAAAGTTAAAAGTGCTATTAAAGATATTGCCAAAGATCTCATTAAACTTTATAGTCAAAGACAATATAGCCGTGGCTTCAAATATGATCCGGATAATGTGTGGCAGAGAGAGTTTGAAGAAATGTTTCCATATGAAGAGACAGATGATCAATTAGAAGCTATTGAAGATGTTAAAAAGGATATGGAAAGTGACCGTATTATGGACCGTTTAATTTGTGGAGATGTTGGATATGGGAAAACGGAAGTTGCTATACGTGCTGCTTTCAAAGCGGTGCAAAGTAATAAACAAGTAGCCTATTTGGTGCCGACAACCATTTTAGCTCAGCAGCATCATAAACGTTTTGCTGAGCGTATGGCGGATTATCCTATTAATGTAGAGCTTTTATCTAGATTTCGTACAGCTAAACAGGTTAAACAAACTATTGAAGGACTTGCAAGTGGAAGAGTAGATATCGTTGTAGGTACCCATAGGTTACTTTCTAAAGATGTTAAGTTTAAGGACTTAGGACTTGTAATCATTGATGAAGAACAACGTTTCGGTGTAACGCATAAAGAAAGACTTAAACAAATGCGCACACAAGTGGATGTTATGAATTTAACGGCTACACCTATTCCAAGGACACTTCATATGAGTCTGATTGGTATACGAGAAATGAGTGTCTTGGAAGAAGCACCTCTTGAAAGAAAACCTGTTCAAACTTATGTTATTGAATATAGTGAGGACTTTATTAAAGATGCAATTAATAGGGAACTTGGACGAGGTGGTCAAGTTTATTATCTTCATAATAAAGTTAAAAATATTGAAGAAGAAGCTATGAAGCTCCAAAGACTTATTCCTCATGCGAGAATAGCATTTGCACATGGTCAGATGAGTGAACGCGAGCTAGAGAAGATTATGGTATCATTCATTGAACAGGAAATTGATGTTTTAGTATGTACAACAATTATTGAAACTGGTCTAGATATTCCTAATGCGAATACAATCATTATGAATGATGCAGACCGTATGGGACTTAGTCAGCTTTATCAGCTCCGCGGACGTGTAGGACGATCTAATAAGATGGGATATGCATATTTAATGTATCAAAAGAACAAGGTTCTTAAAGAAATTGCTGAAAAGAGACTTCAAGCAATTAAGCAGTTTACAGAATTGGGCGCAGGATTTAAAATCGCTATGCGTGACCTTGAAATACGTGGTGCAGGAAACCTTTTAGGTGCTCAGCAACATGGACATATGGAAAGCATCGGATATGACTTGTATTGTAAGATGCTTGGTGAAGCTGTAAATGAAGAAAAAGGTGAAATTACTGAAGAAGAGTTTGAGACAACTATTGAGATTAAGATTAATGCCTATATTCCAAATAGCTATATACCAGATGAAGTACAAAAACTTGATATTTATAAGAAAATTGCTTCTATCCAAACGGAAAATGAATATATGGATGTTATAGAGGAAATAGAAGACCGCTATGGAAATATTCCACAATCAGTTTATAATCTATTAGACATTGCTATGATTAAAGCGATGGCTCATGATATATATATGACACTTGTATCGGAAAATCAAAAAATTGTTACTTTTAAATTTAAAGAGAATACGAGTTTAAATACAGAGTTTATTCCTGAAATTGTAGGTGCTTATTGTGGTAACATGAAGTTTGTCTCAGGCAAAGAAGCTATGATTAAAATACTTGTACAAGATGTGCCTAAGAAAGAGTTATTGGCTTATATTAAGAATGTGTTACGTGAGTTTAAAAAATTGAAGAGTGACAATTAATAAGCTATAATAAGAAGTAAATAGAAATAATATATTTATATAACCAACTTATATAAAGCTATAACAAAAGCTTAAGGAGAGAGATGCAAGTGAAGGGCAAAAAGACAATATTAGCTTATATATTAATAATTGTTATGACAGCTATGGGTGTAACGGGCTGTATGAAGTCAGAACAAACTGTAGCGATTATAAATGGTGAAAAAATTTCTGAACCTGTATATAGAATTTGTTTATGGATTACACAAAGATATTTTGAAAGTGTAACAACAAATATATGGGAAATGGACAGTGTAGAAGGGAGAACACCTGAAGAATATGCAAAGGACAAAGCACTTAATTCGTTAAAACTTTCAGTAGTAGCTAAGCAAAAAGCAGATGAATTGGGTGTAAAACTCACAAAAGCTGATAAAAAACAAATTAAAGATTCTGCAAAAGGCTACATGAAAGATAATGAATCATTTGTAAAAGTCTTTAAGATTAGGCAAAAAGACTTTGAGCAATTTTTAAGTTATAGTGCAGTATTTGATGAAGTGATTCGAAGACTTGGTGAAAACTATATACCAAATGAAGATGAACTTAATAAAGCTGTTAAAGAGATTAAAGCTCAAAAAGAAACGGTGACAATAGAACACATTCTTATTTCTAATCGTAATGAACAAGATGAATTATTACCGAGTGATAAGAATGAATCTGCTAGAAGAGAGTCTGAAACAGTATTAGCTAAAGCACTTGTAGGGGATGAGAGTACGTTTAAAGATCTTATTACAAGTTATTCCGAAGATGAAGCAGTAAGTGATAATCAAGGAAGTTATACAATACTTAGAGGTCAAGTAGATGAAGCAATAGAAAATGTGGCATTTGAAAAAGGTACAGTAAATGAAGTGTATCCTCAAGTTATAGAGACTGCCAACGGTTATGAAATTATAAGAATTGTAGAAAGAAACTTTTTAGATGATACTGTGGCAGAAGAAGAAGCACTTAATCAAATACGTACACAATTTGCAACTAATGAATTAAATGAAATTAGTGAAACACTGAAAATTGAAAAGTTACCAGCATATGATAATGTTAATATAATGAAATAATAATGGGGGCAGAGACTTGAATAAAATAAGGTTACAGATGATAAATTTGTAGCCTTATTTTTGTATAAATAATTGTAAAAAACTAACTAGATATGCATATTTTTGTAAATTATGTAGCATAATACATATAAACGAAGATATGAAATATATATTTTTTTAGACATTAAGGAGGTTGTTTTGTTTGAAAGCAACAGGCATCGTTAGACGAATAGACGACTTAGGACGTGTAGTTATTCCAAAAGAGATAAGAAGAACGTTGCGCATTAGAGAAGGCGACCCGCTAGAAATTTTTACTGATAATGAAGGGCAGGTTATACTTAAAAAGTATTCACCTGTAGGCGAACTAAGTTCGTTTGTAAAAGAATATGCGGATGCTTTAGCACAAGCTACAGGGCATATTACATGTATTGCTGATAAAGATCAAGTTATAGCTGTTGCCGGAGGCTCCAAAAAAGAATTTTTAGATAAAAGTATTAGTAGTAATTTAGAAAAGGTGATTGAAAGTCGTGCGATATTTAAAGCATCTAAGGATGATGCTAAATTCGTTCCTATTTTATCTGAAGGTAATACAGATGTCTATCAATCAGAAGTGATTTCTCCTATTATATGTGAAGGAGATGCCATTGGTGCAGTTATTTTCCTATCTTCAAATAAAGATGAGATGGGAGAAGTTGAAGAAAAACTAGCTTATTCCGCATCAGGATTCATTGGAAAACAAATGGAACAATAGAAATAAAGGCCAATAACTTTTGAAGTTACTGGCTTTTTCTATGAAATTTAAGTAGAATTAAGATGTTTAAAAGTGCAATGCGTGAAGATATGGTAAAATGTTAAATAGAGTTTAGAAATCTATAACAGCCATATGGAAATATAATATATTAAGGAGTAGATTATGGAAAAGAAATATACTTATGAGGAATTTCTAGAAATTATAGCTCAGTTAAGAAGTGAAAATGGATGCCCTTGGGATAAAGAGCAAACGCATGAAAGCCTTAAAGCCTGTTTATTAGAAGAAAGTTATGAGTTAGTAGATGCAATTCAAAATAAGGATATTACTAATATGCGTGAAGAGCTAGGAGATGTTTTACTGCAGGTTGTAATGCATGCACAGATAGCAAAAGAAGCTAATGAATTTACTATGGAGGATGTAGTAAATGATATAGCAAGTAAAATGGTATATCGTCATCCACATGTATTTGGTGAAATGAAGGATGTAAATACTGCAGAAGATGTACTTGTGAACTGGGAAAAATTAAAACAAGAAGAAAAAAATGAAGAAACACCCCTTGAAGCAATGGAGAGAGTTGCGAAAGCATTACCAGCTCTTACAAGGGGCCAAAAGGTTTACAGAAAGGCTAAGAAATCTAAGCTTATAAATGAGGATGTTTTAGGCACTATTTCAGCGATGAGAAAGAGGCTTGAAACCCTTGAAAATACCCTACAAACAACAGAAAATGTGCAATTTGATGAAGAAATAGGAAATTTACTGCTTGACATAGTAAAATTATCCACTTTTTTTAACATAAATGCGGAATTTGCCTTGACAAAGTCAGTGGAAAAGTTTATAAATAGATTTAGATATATTGAAAACTAAGGTTTTGCGCAAGGAAAACAGGTTTTAAATTGGTTTTATAGAAACCGTTTAGAGCGGACGTGGAGCATTGAGCAAGACTAGTCTTCAATACATATATCCATGTGAAATGCATGAATAGAGGAGGAAGAAATAATGAACAAATCTGAATTAGTAGCAGCTATGGCTGTAAAAGCAGAATTAAGCAAAAAAGATGCAGAGAAAGCTCTTAAAGCATTCGAAGATGTTGTTATGGAAGAACTTAAAGCTGGGGGAAAAATTCAATTAGTAGGTTTCGGTACATTCGAAGTTACAGAACGTAAACCACGTGTTGGTAGAAATCCAAAAACAAATGAAGAAATGCCAATCCCAGGTGGAAAAGCTCCTAAATTTAAAGCTGGTAAACAACTTAAAGACATCGTTCGTGGCTAATTAAGAGTTTGATGTTTATATAAGTAAGAGATATGTTGTAGATTATATTTACAATATATCTCTTCTTTTTTGCCCACAAGTCTGACCATCTTTTCAACAACCTTTATATTCCTTTTTGATTTGAATCACATATTTATAAATTGGCGATGGGTATACTAAGTCTATAAACAATATGAAAAGAGAGGACAAATAATTAGAGAGGGTATTTAATATGATAGCGAAACAATTTATAGATATAAAATCACCGTTAACAGATGAAGTAATAGGTAAAGTTCCTGCAATGAGTAGAGAAGACGTGGATGAGATTATTCAGAGGGCAAAGAATGGCTTTAAAATATGGCGTGATAAACCACTTCATGAGAGAGTGGAGTATTTATATAAAGTAGCTGAGTTGTTATTAGAACATGAAGTGGAACTTACAAGTTTACTGATTAAAGAAGTTGGTAAAGATCAAAAGAGTGCAAAGTCAGAAGTAGTCAGAACAGCAGATCTTATTAAATTTACAGCAGATACAGCTAAAAACATGCATGGGCAAAATATAAATGCAGATAGTTTCCCGGGTGGAAATAAAGGGAAGTTTGCGATTATTAAACATGTACCTATAGGTGTAGTATTAGCCGTTTCACCATTTAACTATCCTGTGAATTTAGCAGCATCTAAAATAGCGCCTGCATTAGTGAGTGGCAATGCGGTTGTTTTCAAACCGGCTACACAAGGAAGTTTATCAGGGAGCTTTTTGGCTAAATTATTTATTGAAGTAGGACTTCCAGAAGGTGTATTAGGGATTGTAACGGGTAAGGGAAGTCAAATTGGAGATTATATTGTAACACACTGTGATATTAACTTTATCAATTTTACTGGAAGTACAGAAGTTGGTAATCATATTGCAAAAGAAGCAAAGATGGTGCCGCTTCTTATGGAGCTTGGCGGAAAAGATGCAGCTGTTGTTTTAGAAGATGCAGATTTAGATTTAACTGCAAGTCATATTGTAGGTGGAGCATTTGCATATTCAGGACAAAGATGTACAGCTATTAAACGTGTTATTGTTGTAAATGAAGTAGCAGATGCCTTGGCAGAAAAAATAAAAGAACAAATGAAGAAACTTAAAGTAGGAAATCCTGTGGAGATAGAGGGTACATTAGATGTAGTACCTCTTATTAATGAAGGATCGGCTGATTTTGTAGAAGGACTTATTGAAGAAGCGAAAATAAAAGGTGCTAAATTACTTTGTGGTGGAGAAAGAAAAGGTAATTTAATTACACCAACATTGTTTGATTATGTTACAACTGATATGCGCCTTGCGTGGGAAGAACCTTTTGGTCCTGTACTCCCGATTATTCGTGTGAATTCAGAAGAAGAAGCTATTCAAATTACAAATGCTTCGGAATATGGTCTGCAAGCTTCAGTATTTACAACAAATATGCATAGAGCTTTTGAAGTGGCAGATAAATTAGAAGTAGGAACTGTGCAAATTAACAATAAAACAGAACGAGGCCCAGACCATCTACCATTTTTAGGTGTAAAAAGTTCTGGTATAGGTGTACAAGGAATCTCGTATTCAATAGAGGCTATGACTCGTATTAAATCTACGGTTATTAATTTATAGATTTTAAAAAGTTGTTTATGGAACATCCATAAGCAGCTTTTTATTATGTCTTAATTTAATTAGGGTATAAGAGGGGTAACTTTCATTGGTAGCTAGTGATACTTCAGCTAGGAAGAAAACTTATTATAATATACTCAATAAGAAAAAGAGATTTAAGTGTAATAAGGAGAAGGTAATGAAGGTAAAGGGTTGTAGTAATTGTCAAAGAAAACTTTGTGCAAGCAAGGTATCTATATTTGAGAATTTAGATTGTGAGGAATTTGAAAAAATTGTAAATAAGATAAAGCATTATTTGTTCAATAAAGGTGAAATGATTTTTAATAAGGAAGATGTTTCAGATGCACTTTGTTTTGTAAATACGGGTAAGATTAAGTTATATAAATATACGAGAGATGGTAAAGAACAAATATTATATGTGCTATCAGAGGGAGAATTTTTTTGAGAGTTAGAACTTTTACGTAGTTCTACATATAAATTTAATGCTAAAGCAATTGAAAAAACAAATATATGTGTTCTTAAAAAGCGTGAAATAAAAGATATTATTATGCAAAATCCGGAGATTGGGATTAAGCTACTAGAAAATGTAAGTGCACGTTTAGCCTCAGTTGAATCACTAGTACAAAACTTAGCTACTAATGATGTGGATTCTAGGATGGCTTATTTACTTATGGATTTAGGTGAAAAGTATGGGAACATAAAAGAAGGAAAAGTTATAATTAAATTACCTATTTCTAGAGAAGAAATGACTAATTATATAGGAATAACCCGTGAGACAATTAGTAGAAAGCTAAAGAAGTTTGAAGAAGAGGGACTTATAGAAATCGTTGGGACTAAAACGATTATTATTTTAGATTAAGAAGGAATAGAAGCATATGTATAAAATACATTAAATGTTTTTATAAAAATGATATAATTTGATTCAAATCACATTCTTTAAAATGCGTTGCAGATATAATTAACTTATCAAAAACGCAAAACATAAATAGGAGTGATTAGAAATGAAGATTGTTTATTATAGTACATCAGGAAATACAGAAGTAATGGCACAGTTAATGAAAGATGGAATTGAAGCAGCAGGCAAACAAGCAGAGCTTATAGTGGCAGCAGATGCAAATGCAGATGAGATTGCAAATGAAGAAGTGATTATTTTAGGATGTTCAGCATACGGCGCAGAACAATTAGATGAAGAATATATGGAACCATTAGTAAATGCATTAAGTGATAAAGTAAATGGTAAAAAAGTAGCTTTATTTGGTTCATATAGCTGGGGTGAAGGTGAATGGATGAAAGAATGGGAAGAACGTATGAAATCATATGGTGCACAACTAGTGGGAGATGGATTGATTATTCAAGAAACACCAGAAGATGATGAAGCAGTAGAAGCTTGCAAAGTTTTTGGCAAAATGCTGGCGAATTTATAATAACTAAATCGGCTATAATTGATATTATTTAGAAAAAAAGGTATACTAAATAAGTAGGAAAAAATCTACACATAAAGTGTAGATTTTTCTTTATATATAAGTTTATATAAATAAAATGATGCGTAAAGACAAAATAAGTATTTATAGAATCTATAGGAAGATATAGATTTTTATAAGGTACTATTAATATTTAAGGAGGTTCATATGCGTATTGATAAATATTTAAAATTAAGTCGTATTATTAAAAGAAGAACAATTGCGCAAGAAGCTTGTGATGCAGGACGTGTTATGATTAATAACAAAGTAGCTAAAGCAAGTACTGATGTAAAAATTGGTGATGTGATTGAGATTAGATTTGGTGAACAAACTACTAAATATGAGGTAGTACAAATCAAAGAGCATGTTAAGAAAGAAGAAACAGCTGACTTGTACCGTATTGTGTAATAAAACAATTTTACCTTCATATAAATAGATAATAGGTAATTAGCTATTGTATGAAAGGGTGAAATGAAATGGAAGATAAAATGTCTAAGAAGCATGTTATAAATATGATTGATAGACAAAGACTTTCTATAAGTGGTGTAAGTGATGTGTTCTCATTTGATGAAAATATAATAGAGTTAGAAACAAGTAGAGGTTATGTAGATATCAAAGGAAATGGTTTGCATATTGTAAAAATGACTTTGGATGATGGTGAATTGATTGTTGAAGGGACAATAGATGATCTAGTGTATCATGATAGTCAAGGTTCTGGAAAGAAGAAAGGTTCCATCATGTCAAAACTATTTAAGTAAGATGGTGATGATGGATGAATGAAATTGTAAGTAGCCAAGCTTTATTGTTTATAACCTCTATTGAAATAGGTATCATTTTGGGAATGCTTTTTGATATCATAAGAGTTACACGAAAGATTGTAAAAATCCCTGATTTACTGGTACAAATAGAAGATGTGTTGTATTGGATTGTAAGCGGTCTGGTTGGTTTTTATATATTGTATATTACTAATTATGCTGCCATTAGGCATTTATATTTGTGGGTATGATATTAGGTGCAGTATTTTACTTCGCCACATTTAGTATAGTATTTATGAAAGCTGCAACAGCCGTAATTAACTATGTAAAGGCTTTGCTAAAAAGGCTCTGGCAGCTTTTTTAATCCCTGTAAGATGGTGTGTTAAGACAGTTAAACGACCTATACGATATATAAATAATCAAATTGAACTTAAAAAAGAAAAACAATATTTTTTTGTATCATAAAAAGAAACGTATTAAATATCAACAAGAAGCAGATAAGCGTACACAAAAATTAGTAGATGCTAAATTTAAAAAGATTAATCTAGAAGAAAAACAAAAAGAAAGAGCAGCTGAGAAACTTAAACGAGAAACAGAAAAACAAGAAAAGGCAATTAAAAAACTTGATGCAGCTAATAAAAATAAAACAGCTAAATAGGTTATATAAAATACTGTAAATAATCCATTTACAAAATACTGTGAATTTACTAAGATGTAAGTAGGAAAAATAATACAAAAGCAGGGATGTATATGAAACAAAAGAAGCTTGTTAAAAAGATTACATTTGGTATTACAATCTGTTGTTTAACAGGATTAATGATTAGTACATATCAGATTAATAAGTTGACTAGAAAGATAGAAGTTGATATTACAAATAATAGAGCAGAATTAGAAAAACAAAAAAATAAACTTACAGAGCTTAAACAAGAAGTAAAAGAAATGGAGTCGACTGAATATATAGAACGTGTAGCTAGAGAACAATTAGGAATGGTGGATTCTGATACAATTATTATTAGAGCAAAACCGTAGCCTTGACAAATAGAAAAATAGATTTATACTGAGTTTATAAATAGTGCGGGGTGGAGCAGTTGGCAGCTCGTCGGGCTCATAACCCGAAGGTCATAGGTTCAAGTCCTATCTCCGCTATGTAAAGCAGTATCACGACAGATTGTGATGCTGCTTTTTTTATGAGCAGAAAAAATGCTATGTACTTTTGGTTTAATAAAAGTTTATAAAAAGATAAAAAAGTGTTGAATATATACTAGAAGGCAATATATGATTAAAGAGAATAGACAATAAGGAGTGATAAGATGTTAGAAATGGAACAGCTACAAGTGTCGCTAATGCCATACAAAACAAAATTAATAGAAATGGGGAACTCTCTTTGACATCGATAAGTGTAAAAAGCGAATAGAAGAGCTGGAAGCATTATCTATGCAAACTGAGTTTTGGAATGATATAGACCGTGCACAACAAACTTTGCAGCAGCTTAAAGGTTATAAAGATACAACAGAAAAGTATGATAAGCTTTGTGCTAATTATGAGGATGTACTTGTACTCATTGAAATGGCTAATGAAGAAGATGATCAAGAATTAGCAGGCGAAGCAGTGGAAAGTGCAAAACAATTTGAAGAAGATTATAATGAAATGCTTATTGCTACACTATTAGATGGTGAGTATGATAAAAATAATGCAATCTTAGAACTTCATCCAGGAGCTGGCGGAACAGAGGCTTGTGATTGGGTAGCAATGCTGCTTCGTATGTACACAAGATGGGCAGAGAGCCGTGGCTTCAAGGTGGAAGTACTAGATTATTTAGATGGAGATGAAGCTGGTGTAAAATCAGTTACTTTACAAATCAGTGGTGAAAATGCATATGGTTATTTAAAATCAGAAAAAGGTATTCATCGTCTTGTACGTATTTCTCCATTTGATTCTTCAGGCAGAAGACACACATCTTTTGCATCTTGTGATGTAATGCCAGAAATTACAGATGAAATTGAAGTAGAAGTACGTATGGAAGATTTACGTATTGATACTTATCGTTCAACAGGAGCTGGTGGACAGCACGTCAATACAACGGATTCAGCTGTACGTATTACACATATACCAACAGGAATCGTTGTACAATGTCAAAATGAACGTTCTCAGATTCAAAACAGAGAAAAAGCAATGCAAATGTTAAAGGCTAAACTTCATGAAAAAGAAGAGCAAGAACGCATGGATACATTAGATGGAATTCGTGGAGAAAAGAAAGATATTGCATGGGGAAGTCAAATTAGATCTTATGTATTCCATCCATATAATATGGTGAAAGATCATAGGACAAGCGAAGAAACTGGTAATACAGGAGCCGTGATGGATGGAAATATTGATAAATTTATGAATGCATATTTAGCTTGGATTCACCAAAAAGATTAATTAGATATAGGGGGCTGTTTTATGACTACGAAGCAAATTGTAGTATTTCAATTACAAGGGCAAAAATTTGGTATAGATATTATGAGTGTATTAGAAATCCTAAATTATAGTACAATTAGAACGGTGCCAGAAGTGCCGTCTTACATTCAAGGTATTATTAATGTAAGAGGAACTGTTTATCCAATTGTAAACTTATGTACAAGATTAGGACTTGAAGCATTTAAAGATGAGAGTAGTTGTCAGTTTATATTGCTTAATTTAGAAGATGTTAGAGTAGGTTTTATGGTAGATAAAGTCTTAGAAATACTTACAATAGAAACGAAGGACGTAGAACAAGGACCACAAATTACTGAAGTAGATAAAGTAAGTTGTGTAAATGGCATTATAAAAGAACAAGAGCATATTATTTTACTTTTAGATATAGATATTCTTATTTCAGAAAGTAAGCAAATTGTATTAAAGTAAATATATAATCAATGCAAGAAGAGGTGGTTAAACACCTCTTTTTTATAAAACATATTATGAGTAAAGAGGAGATACTTATATGAAAAAAATAATTGTAGCAACTCAAAATCAAGGCAAGGTAAAAGAAATCAAAGCAGTACTAGGAGATTTACCAGTAGAAGTATATACAATGGGCGAAGTAGGATTAGACATGGAAATCGAAGAAAATGGAACAACATTTGAAGCAAATGCTATTATTAAGGCAGAAGCTTTAAAGCAGCACACAGATGCTATAGTTATAGCAGATGATTCAGGACTTGAAATTGACTATTTAAATAAAGAACCAGGTGTATATTCAGCAAGATATTTAGGGAAAGATACACCATATACAGAGAAAAACCAAATCATCTTAGATCGTTTAAAAGATGTTAAAAGAGAAGAACGTACAGCAAGATTCGTATGTGCAATTGCGATGGCTATGAAGGGAAAAGAAACACAAACAGCGGTAGAAACAATTGAAGGTTATATTGGATATAAAGCTCAAGGAACAAATGGTTTTGGATATGACCCTATATTCTTCGTACCAGGACTTGAACGTTCAACTGCTGAACTTACAATGGAAGAAAAAAATAAAATTAGCCACCGCGCAAAAGCACTTCGCACTATGAAAGAAAAGATTAAAGATATGTTAGATTAATTTTAGGGTACGCAATAAAGGAGTTAGTGAATGAAAGTATTAGTAATAAGTGACACACATAGAAATATTAGTAATGTGGAAGAAGTATTAGAACAAGTGATTCCAAGAGGTGTAACGACTATTTTACATTGTGGAGACAATATTGATGATGCAAGAAGACTTCAAAAATTATATCCAGAGCTTACTATACATGCAGTGTATGGCAATTGTGATGGGTTAGGATATGGAGATGACTATACAAAAATTGTGGAAGTAGGAGGCGTACCTATATTTATGACACACGGTCATCGCTATGATGTAAAGTGGGGAGATTATGAAAATCTTATGTTAGACGCCCAGGCTTATGAAGCAAAAGCGGCAGTATGTGGTCATTCTCACTGCGCCCATGTAGAAAAGCATGGGAGTTTTATTGTGTTAAATCCAGGAAGTATGAGTGAACCAAGAGATGGTTTTGGATATTCATATGCTATTTTAGACATAGAAAATAAAAAAATAACAAATATTGCAATTATGCAAATGGATCGAAACCATTGTATATCAATGCATCCGGCGTGTAGAAATGTTTTTTATAAAAAAGTTAAAAAAAGTGTTGACGTATGCAAAGGTCTTAGATATAATATGTTTTGTCAGTGAGCGAGACACGCCAAGAGCGAAACGCTTGTTGATAAAACATATGAGATATGCGGGTGTAGTTCAATGGTAGAACTTCAGCCTTCCAAGCTGACTACGTGGGTTCGATTCCCATCACCGCTCTGTGTATCCATAGCTCAGCTGGATAGAGCAACGCCCTTCTAAGGCGTGGGTCCGGGGTTCGAATCCCTGTGGATACGGTATATGGTGGGTATAGCTCAGTTGGTAGTAGCACTGGATTGTGGTTCCAGGTGTCGTGGGTTCGAGCCCCATTACCCACCTTGGGTTATGAATTTCATAACTGTTAATGTAGGGTTATCGCCAAGCGGTAAGGCACAGGATTTTGATTCCTGCATTCGAAGGTTCAAATCCTTCTAGCCCTGCTTGAGTTAGGTTTTTACCTAACCATGGGTCACTAGCTCAGTCGGTAGAGCACTTGACTTTTAATCAAGTTGTCCGGGGTTCGATTCCCCGGTGGCTCATTACTTGACAATCAAGTCACAATGTGATAAGATGTTAAAGTAGTTAATTAATATGCGGGCGTGGCGGAATTGGCAGACGCACTAGACTTAGGATCTAGCGCCGCGAGGTGTAAGGGTTCGACTCCCTTCGCCCGCATGTGATATAATAAAAGTATAAAGTGATATGCGGGTGTAGTTCAATGGTAGAACTTCAGCCTTCCAAGCTGACTACGTGGGTTCGATTCCCATCACCCGCTCTGTGTATCCATAGCTCAGCTGGATAGAGCAACGCCCTTCTAAGGCGTGGGTCCGGGGTTCGAATCCCTGTGGATACGGTATATAGGGTTATCGCCAAGCGGTAAGGCACAGGATTTTGATTCCTGCATTCGAAGGTTCGAATCCTTCTAGCCCTGTATTTTGAAAGTTGTAGAATTTGATCTACAGCTTTTTATTATTTTGCAGATTAATAAATATAATATAAGAAGAGGTGCTGTAATAGAAATTTTTTGCAGCACCTCTTTGCTTTAATAAAGTGATTTGAGTTTTATGGCTTACCGTGTAAAGCAAGCTGATTATTTTTGTAACGTGCATCAAAAGTAATGTCTTCACCAAACCAATTTGGGGCAGTAAAAATATTAGCGGCTTCTTCACTATTAAATTCAACTTCAACAGTAAGCAAACCTTCTAAAAAACCGTGATATAAGTCTAATTCGGCCGTTAGATTATTGGTAAGTGGTATATAATATCTTGTTTTTTCTATAGCAGTACCTTCAACTTTGTTTAATAATGACAGATATTCTTCGTGACTAATAGGCATTTCAAATTCATTACGTATAAGATGTCCAGCAGATTTGACAGTTAAGAAGAAATCTTCATTCATTTGACGTAATCTTATAACTGGTTTAGTGCTTATATAAGCTTGTGTCAGTTTTTTATAGGTATAAAGAGAAAGATCAGGTAAGTTTTTGACTAAGTATTTGCGTTCTATTTCCATATAAATGCTCCTTTATGCGTGATAAATATAGTATATAGCATAAAAAGTAATGATAAAAGAAATATATTGTATTAGAATAGTATAGGAAACATATTATAAGAGAAAAATGTAACAGAAAGGATGTTATAAATGAAAGTAGCAGTATATTTTGCAACTGGTTATGAAGAAGTAGAAGCATTAGCAGTTGTAGATGTTTTAAGAAGAGGCGGCGTGGATGTAAGTATGGTAGGCGTAACAGGTAAAGCTGTAGCTAGTGCTCGTCAAATTAGTATTAATATGGATCAAACAATTGATGAAGTGAATCATGATGAAATTGATATGATGGTATTACCAGGAGGAATTCCAGGTGTAGATAATTTAAAAGCTAATGAAACATTAGTAGAAAATTTAAAAGCATTTAAAAAAGAAGGTAAATGGATTGCTGCTATTTGTGCGGGACCAACTATCTTAGGTGAACTTGGATTATTAGAGGGTGAAAAAGCAACTTGTTATCCAGGGTGTGAAGATGCATTAACTGGTGCAACTGTTGTCAATGAACGTGCAGTAGTAAGTAATAAAATCATTACAGGAAAAGGGGCAGGTGCGGCTTTAGAGTTTGGACTTGCTATCTTAAGTGTCATTAAAGGTGAAGAAGCAGCTTGTAAGATAGCTAAAGCTATGATTGTAAGTGAATAATATATAAAGGTGTTACAAGTATAATGTGCACTACATGTAACACCTTTAAAATAAAGTATAAATTTTATAAGAACGACATATTAATAGAGTAGTTTATTAGGGATATACATATTAGAATTTAAATATGGAAATATGTATGCGTTTAAAAATCTCTATTAAATCTTCTTCATGAGCAACACTGATGCGTAACTCCTCAAAGGCACTTGTTACTTTATGAATATTAAGTTTATAAATATGCGCAATCATTTCTGACGTATAATATGATGCATTTTGATACTGCCATTGACGTTTAATAAGGTGACAGATGTCATGAGGCAAGTGGCATATAAGCATAAAAATACTTGTACGGTCTAAGGTAGTTAGATTGTGCTCCGTCATAATTTGAGTAATACTATGAGGAGAGATTTCAAAAAGATTTGCAACCTCATCGATATTATAAGGTGCTGGTGTTGTTTTTAAAAAAGTATCTATTGCCTCTAATTTTGGTCTAATATTAGTGTTATATATTTTGTCAAAAGTTGTGAGAGACATATAGCTACGGGAAAATTGATCCATGCTATTACCCTTTCCTCTTATCAAAGTACATATTACAAAGTATTACATATTAATATTATATTGCAGGGCATACTGTAATTCTAGATGTAATACTTGGAATATGTGAGAGTCCTAGAAAGTGCTAAATTATAAATTTATAAAACAAAAAGACTAAAAAATTTCAAAAAAATAAAAAATTAATATGAAATATTGTAAAATATATTATAGATTTTCTCATAAGACTATGGTATAATAACGAAATGTTAGTTTAAAATGCTATATTTATGCGTATACATTATTAAAACATGTGATTTTAACCTTAAGGAGGATAAATTTTAATGAGTACACAAGTAGAAAAAATGGAAAAAAGCCAAGTAAAACTTACAGTAGAGGTAGAAGGCGCTAAAGTTGTTGCAGCAATCGACAAAGCTTATGAAGCTATGAAAAAAGACTTCCATATACAAGGATTCCGTAAAGGTAAAGTACCAAAAGCTGTGATTGAAAAAATGTATGGTGTAGAAGTATTCTATAACAAAGCAGCAGACATCTTAATCGATGAAACATTATTCGATGCAGTAGAAGAAAACAAAATCGAAATGGCTGCACGTATCAGAAATAACGAATTAGTAGTAGAAGAAATGTCTAAAGAAGGCATGAAATATACAGCTATCATCACAGTTAAACCAGAAGTAACACTTGGAGATTACAAAGGATTAACAGTAGAAGTAGAAAAAGCTGAAGTTACAGATGAAGAAGTAGACGCTAAAGTAGCTGCTGAAGCACAAAAAAATGCTCGTGAAATCACAGTAACAGATAGAGCAGTTATGCCACAAGATAAAACAACAATCGACTTCGAAGGTTTCGTAGATGGTGAAACATTCGAAGGTGGGAAAGGAACAGATTATCCATTAGTAATTGGTTCAAAATCATTCATCGATAACTTCGAAGATCAATTAATCGGTAAAAACATTGGTGAAGAAGTAGAAGTTAACGTTACATTCCCAACTGAATACCATGTAGCAGCACTTGCAGGTAAACCAGCAATGTTCAAAGTAAGAGTTAAATCTATCACAGTAAATGAATTACCAGAAATCAACGATGAATTTGCAGCAGATATTTCAGAATTTGAAACATTAGCTGAATATAAAGCTGATGTTAAGGCAAAACTTGAAAAAGAAAAACAAACAGCTAACAAAGCAGCTGCTGAACAACAAGCAATTGACAAAGCTGTAGAAAATGCTAACATTGAAGTACCAGAAGCTATGATCGAAGAAAACGTTGATAGAAACGTACAAACATTCGCTAGCCGTATGCAAGCTCAAGGTTTACAATTAGAGCAATACTTACAATTCACAGGACAAACAATGGATGCTTTCAGAGAAAACTTCAAAACTGACTCTGAAAAACAAATCGCTACACGTCTTGTACTTGAAAAAGTTGCAGAATTAGAAAACATCACAGTTTCTGATGAAGAAGCAGATGAAGAATTAAAACAAATGGCATTACACTACAACATGAAATTCGAAGATATCAAAAAATCATTTGATGGATTCCAATTAGAATCTTTAAAACAAGATATCAAAGTTCAAAATGCAGCTAAAGTTATTACAGAATCTGCCAATGTTGTAGAAAAATAATAAGTAATCTTAAAAATGCGAGTTAGGAAATAAAGGGAGTAATCCCGTTATTTCACAACTCGGCATTTGTGTATTGTCAGAAATATTTGGTACAATATATAATAAAGATTATAGTTAGCAATATAAAATGATGTGAGGAGGCTATGAAAATGAGTTTAGTTCCAATGGTCGTTGAACAAACCAATAGGGGTGAACGTTCATATGATATTTATTCAAGACTATTAAAAGACCGTATCATTATTTTAGGAGATGAGGTTAATCAAGTAACAGCTAACCTTGTAGTAGCTCAATTATTATTCCTTGAAGCCGAAGATCCAGATAAAGATATTATGCTCTATATCAATAGCCCAGGTGGATCAATTTCTGCTGGTATGGCTATTTACGATACAATGAATTATATCAAGTGTGACGTATCAACAATCTGTATGGGTATGGCAGCAAGTATGGGGGCTTTTTTACTCGCAGGAGGAACAAAAGGCAAACGTTTAGCGCTTCCAAATGCAGAAATTATGATTCACCAACCACTTGGTGGAGCAAAAGGTCAAGCAACAGATATTCAAATTACAGCAGAACATATTATTCGTATTAAAAAACGTATGAATACAATGATGGCTGAATTTACAGGTCAAGATTATGAGACAATTTGCAACGACACAGAGCGTGACAATTATATGACAGCAGAAGAAGCACTTAAATACGGTTTAATTGATAGAGTAATTGAATCTAAATAGTAAAAAGGAGGTGCAGAATGCCAACAAAGTTTGATGATACAAAACAACTTAGATGTTCATTTTGTGGTAAAACACAAGAACAAGTTAAAAGACTTATAGCAGGACCGAATGTATATATTTGTGATGAGTGTATTGAGTTATGTTCAGAAATTATTGAAGAAGAGCTTGAAACAAGCTATGAAGAATCAGATTTAATGGATATTCCAAAACCACAGGAAATTAAAGCACATCTTGATGAATATGTTATTGGTCAGGAGGAAGCTAAAAAAGCATTGGCGGTTTCTGTATATAATCATTACAAACGTATTAATAAAGCACCTAGTAAAAATGATGATGTTGAGATTCAAAAAAGTAATATTTTACTTTTAGGTCCTACAGGTTCAGGAAAGACACTTTTAGCACAAACACTTGCAAAAATGTTAAATGTACCATTTGCTATTGCTGATGCTACTTCATTAACAGAAGCTGGTTATGTAGGTGAGGATGTTGAAAACATCTTATTAAAACTTATCCAAGCTGCTAATTATGATGTAGAAAAAGCCCAAATGGGTATCATCTATATTGATGAGATTGATAAGATTTCTAGAAAATCTGAAAATCCATCTATTACACGTGATGTAAGTGGTGAGGGTGTACAACAAGCACTTCTTAAAATTTTAGAAGGAACTGTAGCATCTGTACCACCACAAGGTGGAAGAAAACATCCACATCAAGAATTTATTCAAATTGACACAACTAATATCTTATTTATCTGTGGTGGAGCTTTTGATGGGCTTGAAAAGATTATTGAAAACAGAACTGGTAAGAAAACAATGGGATTTGGTGCAAATGTCGTAAGTAAGAAAGATAAAAGTGTAGGAGAAATCTATAGACAAGTGGAACCTCAAGATCTTATTAAATTTGGTTTGATTCCAGAGTTTATTGGACGTATTCCTGCAATCGTTTCATTAGATAGCTTAGATAAAGATGCACTTATAAAAATCTTAACTGAGCCTAAGAATGCTCTTGAGAGACAATATAAGAAATTATTCCAATTAGATAATATCAATCTAGAATTTGATAAAGATGCATTAGTTGCAGTAGCAGAACTTGCTATTGAGAGACAAACTGGTGCAAGGGGACTTCGTGCAATCTTCGAAAACATTATGAGAGATATTATGTATGAAGCACCTTCTATGGGTGATGCATTAGAAAAAGTTATTATCCATGAAGAAGTAATCAAGGAAGGTAAGCAACCTACACTTGTTTATAATGATCGAACAAATCCTAGAGATAAAAATAAAAAATCTAATAATGAGTCAGCTTAATTATTTAAAGTTAACTTTAAATGCAAATACAAGTTTGTTTTCTAAGCTAGGACGTAGTATTAAGCTAAAATAGGTGTCTAAGAAAATATTTTTAGGCACCTATTTCTATTTTATAAATTGTATCCTTTTTTTGCTTATGGGCAATACTTGAATAAAGTATATTACTATGAGCAGGAGGACTTTTTATGTTAGAAAAATTAATGATAGGTGTACAACTAGTTTTTACATGTGTAATAGGAATGTATTTCTTATTACAACTTAAAAGTCAAACAACTACTAAAGCTAACATATATACTGAGTCAAGTAGAAAGTTAGAAAAGATGCGGGCCCTTAGAGCAATAAGTTTAACAGAGCCTTTGTCTGAAAGATTAAGACCAAAAGAAGAAAAAGATATTATTGGGCAAGAGGAAGGGATGAAAGCACTTAAAATTGCTTTATGTGGTCCAAATCCCCAGCATGTTTTAATTTATGGAAATCCTGGTATTGGTAAGACGGCAGCAGCACGAATTGCCTTAGAGATTGCAAAGTATTCACCAGGATCCCCTTTTGCGTTGAATGCTAAGTTTATAGAATTAGATGCTACAACGCTAAGATTTGATGAAAGAAGCATTGCAGATCCACTTATTGGCTCTGTTCATGATCCTATTTATCAAGGGGCAGGAGCTTATGGACAAGCAGGAGTGCCTCAACCTAAACCTGGAGCTGTAACGAAAGCACATGGAGGAATTTTATTTATTGATGAAATTGGAGAGTTACATGGTGTACAAATGAATAAACTTCTTAAAGTGTTAGAAGATAGAAAAGTCTTTTTGGAAAGTGCTTATTATTCAGAGGAAGATGAGAATATTCCTAAAGATATACATGATGTATTTAGAAATGGATTACCAGCAGATTTTCGTTTAGTAGGTGCTACAACTAAAAGACCAGAAGATCTACCTCCGGCACTTCGTTCAAGATGTATGGAAATCTTCTTTAAAGATTTATCTTATAATGATATTCTATCTATTGTAGATCATACGGTAGCTAAAGAGGATATTGAGATAGAAAATGAAGCTAGAACACTTATTGGTGAGTACTGCGAAAATGGCCGTGATACAGTTAATATGTTACAAACTGCATATAGTTTAGTGAAGCTAGATGGTAAGATGAAAATTTGTGCTAAGGATGTAGAATGGGTTGTAAAAGCAGGGCATTATCATAAAAGATATAGCAAAAAAGTAGATGCTGCTAAAGCAAGCATAGGAAAGGTAAATGGATTAGCTGTTACTGGTTTAAATACTGGACTTTTATTGGATATAGAAGCTATAGCTTTTCATATGAAGCAAAAAGGGGGTAAACTAAAGATTACTGGTATTATTGAACAAGAAGATTTAAAGATGCGCAGTAGTACGGGTAAGCGAAAAAGCATGGCCGCAAATTCTATGGAAAATGTACTCACAATTTTAGAAATGAGATATAATGTAAATATAGACGAATATTTACTACATGTTAACTTTACTTCGGGTTTACCTGTAGATGGCCCATCAGCTGGATTAGCCATTTTATGTGCGTTATATTCTGCAATATTTAATAAGGTTATTCCAAATGAAGTGGCTATAACAGGGGAAGTATCTATTCAAGGACTAGTCTGTCCGGTTGGCGGAGTATATGAAAAAATTATGGCAGCTCAGGAAGCAGGTGTTAAAAAAGTAATTATTCCTAAAGATAATATGCAAGAATTATTTAAAGAAATAGATATAGATGTTATACCTGTAGAAACCGTAGAAGAAATGATCACATATGTTTTTGGAGAAAACATTATAGATGTAGCAAATCGTGCCATTCATGCGTAAGAGAATATAATTTAGGTTAATGCCCAAGTAGAAACAATGCAAAAATAAAGAGGGTGGATATATGAATAAAGAAATAAATGCAATTCCGGTATTACCACTTAGAGGAATTACTATTTTCCCCAAAATGGTAATGCACTTTGATGTAGGCCGTACCAAATCATTAAAGGCTATTGAAGAAGCTATGAAAGATGATGAAATGCTTTTTGTAGTTGCACAAAAAGATGCTAGTGTGGATGATCCTAAAGAAGGTGATTTATACACAGTAGGTACTATTGTACACATTAAACAAATGGTTAAAATATCTGAAGGACAAGTTAAAATCCTTGTAAAAGGTAAATCACGTGCTAAGATTGTTAGCCTTACAGATGATGACTTTATAGCAGCGAACATTGAAGTTATTGAAGAAGAGAAAGTAATGGATACAGAATATGAAGCATTACTTCGTACAATAGGTGAACTTTTTGAACGCTATGCAGAGCTTAGCCCAGGTATTACGGATGAAGTGTTATATGGTATATTAGGGGTTAAAGATAGCGTAGAAATGATTGACCTTATGATTGGGCATATTCCTGTAGAAGTTGAGAAAAAACAAGAAGTATTAGGATGCTTAGACTTGAATGAGAGAATGTATAAGGTAGCTGAAATATTAAATTCAGAGATTGATATCTTAGATATTCAGAAAGATATTTATAGTAAAGTTAAAAGGAATATTGATAAATCTCAAAAGGAATACTTCTTAAGAGAACAAATCAAAATTATACAAGATGAATTAGGTGATAAAGATGGGCTTCAAGCAGATTTAGATAAATATGAAGCCAAACTTAAATCGCTTGAATTACCAGAAGAAGTTAGAAATAAGATTGAAAAAGAAATCAATAGACTTAAGAAAACTGCTACAGCTTCACCGGAGAGTGGTACAATTAGAGGATATATTGAGACTGTATTAGAATTACCATGGGGCACAGAAACTAAAGAAAATTTAGATCTTAAAAAAGCGTCTACAGTACTTGAAAAAGAGCACTATGGCTTAACTAAGGTTAAAGAGCGTGTGCTTGAATATTTAGCTGTTAAAAAGTTAGCACCGAATGGTGAACCGCCTATTATTTGCTTAGTAGGGCCACCAGGGGTAGGTAAAACTTCTATTGCAAAATCTATTGCGAAAGCAACTGGTAGAAATTATGTACGTGTCTCATTAGGTGGCGTACGTGATGAAGCTGAGATTAGAGGACATAGAAGAACTTATGTAGGGGCTATTCCAGGGCGCTTTGTATATAGCTTGACAGAAGCTAAAACTATGAATCCACTTATGTTATTAGATGAAATAGATAAGATGTCAGGAGATTTCAAAGGTGATCCAGCAGCAGCGCTTCTTGAGATTTTAGATAGTAATCAAAATAATGCATTTAGAGATCATTATTTAGAGGTTTCTTTAGATTTATCAAAAACTTTATTTATTACAACAGCAAATACTTTATCAACGATTCCAAAACCACTTCTCGATCGTATGGAAGTAATAGAAGTAAATAGCTATACAGAATCAGAAAAATTAGAGATAGCCCAAAAATATTTATTACCAAATCAATTAAAAAAACATGCTTTAACAACTAAGAATGTAAAGATTAGCAAAGCTAATATGTTATATTTAATTAGCAATTATACTAAAGAATCAGGTGTAAGAAATCTTGAGAGAACATTAGCTAAGATTTGTAGAAAAGTAGCACGTGAAATGGTAGAAAATGAAGTTGAAGTCGTTCAAATTACACCTGCTAAGTTAAAAGATTACTTAGGAGCATCTGTTTATACTTATGATAAGAAAAATGAAAAGTCTGAAGTAGGTATAGTAAGAGGTCTTGCATGGACTAGTGTGGGTGGCGACACATTATCTATTGAAGTTGGGCGTATGAAAGGTAAAGGAAGATTACAACTTACAGGAAAATTAGGAGATGTAATGAAAGAGTCTGCACAAGCTGCAATAAGTTATATCCGTTCACAAGCGGATAAATTAGGTGTAGCAGAAGATTTCTATGAAAAAGAGGATTTACATATCCATATTCCAGAAGGTGCTGTACCTAAAGATGGGCCATCAGCAGGAATCACGATGGCAACAGCTATGATTTCAGCGCTTACAGAAAAGCCAGTTAAAGCTAATTTAGCTATGACAGGTGAAATTACAATTACAGGACGCGTTTTACCAATTGGTGGTTTAAAAGAAAAATTACTTGCTGCAAAACGTGCTAATATTAATGAGATTATTGTACCTGTACAAAATAAGAAAAATGTAGATGAAATGGATGCAAGCATTATAGAAGGCTTAAATATTGTGTATGCTACAACAATGAATGATGTACTTGCACATGTATTTGCATAAAAGAGGCAGCATAAAGGAGAAATTAAATGAACGTAACAAAAGCAGAAATGGTTATTACAGCAGGGAAAGCATCACAGTTCCCAGTACATGAAATGCCAGAAATCGCATTTGCAGGAAAGTCAAATGTAGGGAAATCATCACTTCTTAACACATTATTAAACAGAAAAGCATTAGCTAGAACCAGTTCGCAACCAGGTAAAACACAAACAATTAATTTTTATTCAGTTCAAGATACTTATATGTTTGTAGACTTACCAGGATATGGATATGCTAAAGTATCTAAATCAGAAAGAGAAAAATGGGGTAAGCTTATTGAAGGTTATCTTCAAGAGAGAGAAAACCTTAAAAAAATCATTTTATTAATTGATATCAGACATGAAGTAGGTGCAAACGATAAGATGATGTATGATTGGATTTCACATTATCATGATGAAGTAATCGTAGTAGCTACAAAAATGGATAAAATTAAACGTAGTCAAGTTCAAAAACATTTATCTGTAATTCGTAAAGGATTAGGATTAACACCTCAAGATAAACTTATTGCCTTTTCTTCAGAGACAAAACAAGGTAGAGAAGAGTTATGGAAAATCATTGAAGAAAAAGTAGAGGTAGTAGAATAAAATTTATTGATATATACATGGGGGGAGATTATGAATAAATTTGATAAATACTATTTAAGACAAGGCAGATTAGAATTATCTATGTTAGATGAAGATGATGATAAAAAAGTGAAAGAAAGAGAGAAAGCAATTTTATCACTTGAAGAAGATAACGGTGTAGAAGCTAGAGAGCCACGTATTAGGCTAACAGATGACATTTATAATACACTTCAAACTATGGGAAAGTTTCTGACTGAAAAAGAGGAAGAAACAGTGAATCAAAGAAAAATAGAAGAAGTACTAGGCAGCACCATGCAGGTGAGTAGCAAACGTTATGATTGTTTAGTAAATGGTGAGGTTGTAAAATCTGTACAAGCTAAACAATTAGAGGATGTTGTAAGGGCTGCGAAAAGTAATTCCGAAATATCGAATGTTAAAGAAGTATCACCTATAATAAATTTTGAGGAGGCTATAAAAGGCGTTACAAGATTTAGAAGAGAAGCCATTTTTGAAGATGATAATTATGAGGATAAGCAATTAGCACAGAGTAGTATTGATCAAATTTTATTAGAATACTTCGGAGAAGTAAAACCACGCTGTGATTATACAAAACGATTAAAACAACATATTGATGAAAAAATCGAATTAATAAAAAATTATCAATAAAAACTTGAAAATTATTTGTAAATGTGTTGACACTTAAAAGTTAATATGATATTATAATTTTTGTCAGGTGAGGAAAACAAGCACTTGATAAAAGTTATAATATATGCGCGAATGGCTCAGTTGGTAGAGCATCTCCTTGCCAAGGAGAGGGTCGCGGGTTCGAGTCCCGTTTCGCGCTCTTTGTCGGGGTGTGGCTCAGTTTGGCTAGAGCGCTGATTTGGGATCAGGAGGCCGCAGGTTCGAGTCCTGTCACCCCGATATAAACAAAAAGAGTTATGAGTTTTAGTCTCATAACTCTTTTTGTTTATAATCGTATAGTTATATTTATTAATATAGCAGTTTTGTAGAAAAATAAGATAAAATTTCCATTGACATACTTCTAAATTTTCCAGTATTCACTAACTGTTGAAAAATATTTGAAAGTAGCTTTTACAAGCTGAAAATGACTTTAATAGTAAGTTGGATATCTTTCTTTTTAGTATGATTAAGCTTTGTACTTTAGGTACTTCATGCCATGCAAGATGTAGCAAAAGATAAGTGATAATGCCTGTAACCATTTGCAATAGATCACTAAATAAAATATTAAGCTGATTTAGTACCAAATTCCAGCCTCTATATCTCAGCGTCTATATCTCAGCGTCTATTTTTGTGTAATTTTCATCGTGGCGAGATACAACATTTTTTGCAGACTTTGGTCTGTTGGGAAAATAAGCTTAGTTTTAGTAACCTTTCTATATTGACTATTTAGACTTTCAATGATGTTTGTTGTATACATGATTTTTCTAGTTTCAGGCGGAAACATAAATAGTGTAAATAAGCTATCTCAGTGATCTTCCCAACTCTTTATAGCACTAGGATATTTCTTATCCCATTGTTCCTTGAATTCTAATAGATTATTTAAAGCTGTTTCTTCATTTATTGCAGAGTAGATTGATTTTAAATCTTTTGCAAAAGCTTTTTGATCTCCAAAAGCAACATATTTCATACTCGCACGTATTTGATGAATGATACAACGTTGATGCTTTTGAATGATTTGAGCCTCAAACTCTCTATTTTAATCTCTAGGAATATTTATCTCAACAGAACCTAATTCAGATTTAACAGTTTTCTTACTGTAGCCATTCTTGCTATTAGTAGTAGTCTTAGCTGAAATCTGATATTTGTCATATCCTAATTTTTCTTCTAATTCAACTTCAAGGGCTTCCTGAAGTACATCTTTAAACATTTCTTTTAATAAATTTAATACATCATCTGTGTTAGTAAAATGTTGATCTTTAATAAAATCTCTTACTAAATCCTTTGGTAATACTGGCATAAAAATCTCCGCCCTAAGATACATTTGATTTTTTATAAGCATTGCCTTAGGAAAGAGCTTTTAATCAGTTTACACACAATTTTATACAGGCTCAAATAAGGAATTTTTAAAAGAAGGATATGAAGTTGAAGCAACAATTTATTCAGCAAATAACTAAATGAAAAACAGACTAAAAGCAATTGCGTTTAGTCTGTTTTCATTAGTGCTTGTAAAATTTCGCCATAAAGGTTTGTAGCATTTTCTCTCCAGTTGCTACAAAGCTCTACAGCTTGTTTCTTAGAACCCACACTGATACTTAAATCAATAAGTGTAGAATTGTTTTCTGTTACTGTACAGTGTACAACAAAGTCATTACTTTTATTTGGCATATATTCGGCATGAATATCAAATTCGCTTTTGAGCTGACGCCAGTTTTTTTCTATAAAAGCATCTAATTCTTTTCTGATAAAATCAGGGATTCTTGAAGCGAAGAATTCTAGCGTTTCTCTACCTTTATCACTAATCTCAAAATAAGAAGTGGTATTTTGTTTATAACTTTCAATGAAATTAGAGTTCTCAAGTTCAGTTAAATATTGCTGAAGTGAGAAATAGTCTGTGTATCCCCTTTCAAGGATAATCTGTGACATTTGAGATAAGGAAAGAGGCATTTTTACCTGAGATAACAGATAGAGGATGATGAGTTTATTGATTGTAAAATCTTCATGATTTAAATTCACGGTGTGCCTCCTTACAACATTTATTACTATATATTGTATCTTAAAAAAGATTAAACTCAATATGTGTTTAAAGATTTACCTTGATAGATGTCAGCCTCTTTTAAATAACGGTTTAAATCATTAAGAACTTTTTTCTTATTTTTAGTCCATAATGGTTCAATAAGATGTGCTGCTGGACCATCTCCTGTGAGTCTGTGGATTACTAAATCTGGAGGTAATATACAAAGTATCTCTCCAATTAAAGTAATATATTCTTCTTCAGAAAGAATTGGAAATAGATTTTCTAAATAATATTTACCTAAAGGGGCATTATCTAGTACATGTAACATGTGAAGTTTAATGCCCTGGAGTGGGAGTTTACTTACGTATTTTGCAGATTCCAGCATTTGCTCTCTGGTTTCATGAGGTAAACCTAAAATTAGATGGACAACAGTTTCAATATTATGTGCATGTAATTTTTGTACGGCTTTTTCAAAACAGATTAGTGGATAAGCGCGATTGATTAGTTTAGCTGTATCTTCATGTATTGTTTGAAGTCCTAGTTCTACCCAAAGGTGTGTACGCTCATTGAGTTGAGATAAGTACTCAATGATTTCATCATCTAAGCAATCTGCCTAGTGGCAATAGCAAGGCCAACGACGCCAGGGAAACTTAGTGCTTCTTCGTATTTAGCTTTAAGAACTTCTACAGGTGCATAAGTGTTGGAATAAGATTGAAAATAGGCAATGTATTTTTTTGAATCACCCCATTTAGCAGATAGGAGAGAAACAGCACTCTCAAGCTGTCTTGTAATATCGCCTTTTGTTTTTGGAGTGAAATCACCACTGCCTTGGCTGCTACAAAATATACAGCCTTTAGTGGCAACACGGCCATCACGGTTAGGACAGGTGAAGCCAGCATCTATAGAGAGCTTAATAACCTTTTCACCATGTCTTTGACGCATGAAATTATTAAGACTATAAAATCGTTGGGTTTGCATATGAAAATCCTCTTTAAAGTTAAAGTTCTTATGTAATTTAAAATATCACTTAAGTAATAAAAGAAAATCTTTTATTACTTAAGTTTATTATGATATAGAAATTAGTTCAGTGCAAGAAGCATTTCTTCCTTACGTTGTCTAATTTGTTCACAAGTATTTATAATGTGTAACCATTGATCATCAGTTGTGGCAGTACGAGAGAAGGCGATAAAATCATCACGAAGTTTTTTAGTAAATATTTTTTTGATGGTATCAACTTCTGCATCATTGGCAGCATTACCTAATGCATTCATAAATTCTGAAGCACGGCTACCTGTGATAAAGGGTAAATAAGGTTGTATAAAGTCTAGTTCTTTTTGTAAAGCATTATATTGTAATTCAAAAGGATTACCTTTTACATTATCCATATAAGCGTAAAATGCATCTAAATTTAAAAAGGTAACATTTTTAAGTGAGGAATAATCAAAGTGAGCAAGAAGGTCACGGAAATCTAAGATGTGATTTTTAAGCTCTTGTTTGGTAAGCAAAGTTGCCATTATAAAGTCCCCCTTTAAATAAAAAGAAATAACTATCTACATAGCTTATTATATCCAACAACGAATCAAAAAGTGTATGTAAAATTTACTTTAAAGAAAAAGTAAGTTGTAATATATTAAAAAGAGAAGGAAATCTAAAAGAGGTGAAAAAATGGAAAAAAAGCAGGTTGTGGTAATTGATGATGAAGAACATATTTTAGAACTTATAAGATATAATATGGAAGCAAATGGATTTCTAGTAGAAACTTTTACAAGTGTAGAGTGTGCAAAGCCTTATATTGAATCAGAAAAGATAGATGTAATTTTACTAGATATTATGTTGCCTGGAATGGATGGAATCAGTGCACTGCAACAGTTTAGAAGGAATATAGAGATTCAAAACATCCCCATTCTTTTAGTAAGTGCAAAAAGTGAGGAAATTGATAAAATATTGGGGCTTGAATTGGGAGCTGATGATTATATTACAAAGCCTTTTAGTGTAAGAGAATTAGTGGCAAGAGTTAAAGCCATTGTAAGACGTAACGAGAGAGGTGCTGTGAACTCTAAAGTAGAGGTACATAAGTTAAGATATAAAGGTTTAGAATTAGATGTTGAAAGTCGTGTACTTACTTTTAAAGGAGAAATTATTGAACTTACTTTTAAGGAATTTGAAATTTTAAAGCTTTTAATGAGTAATAAAGGAAAGGTACTCACAAGGGAAACGATTTTAGATAAAATATGGGGTTATGATTACTATGGTGAAACACGTACGGTGGATGTACATATTCGCTATTTAAGATCCAAGTTAGAAGAACATGGACTTGGAGGATTTATTGAAACAGTACGTGGTGTAGGCTATAAGTTTATAAGGGAGTAGCATATGATAAAGAAGATAATAGCTCCTATTTTCATGGCATTTATGAGTATAGGAGTAATGGTTTCTACAGAATTATTATTATTGTTTGCTGATATAAAAAGTAAGATACATAATATGAATGAAATAAGTTTGATATGTAATCATACACTTTATCGTATATTAATTGAAATCATAGTGATTGGTATTATTTTGTATGTTATTATCTATAGACTCATAAAGCATATAGAAGTAGCTGTTAAACAGCTTACAGATGATGCTAAAAAATTTAAGACAGATACCATGTATATTTATTCTATTCGTGATTATGAAATAGAAGAAGTAAGAAGTTTAGCAGCAGCTTTTGACTATATGATAGAGGAATTAGGAAGTACAATTCGTAAATTAAAGCATCAAAAGGAAAAGTTAGAAATAATGATTGAAGCATTAGAAGAAGGTATTGTTGTCCTAAATAAAGAAGGAGACATTGGTCAAATTAATGGATTAGCTAAGGAAATGCTTCATTTACAGGAAGATTTAAAGAAAAAGACAAAGTTAAAAGACTGTGCATGTCATGAAAAATTAAGAAGCTGTGCATTAAAAGCTTTGAAAAAAGGTGGTTGCCATATGGTTGAAGTAGCCTTGGATGATCAGATTGTATTTTTAAGTGTAGTACCTATAGGAAAAGTAAGAGAAGCTTATGAATATTTACTTGTCATAAGGGATGTTACACAGCTTAGAAAACTAGAGGACATGCGTTCACAATTTGTAAGTAATGTTTCTCATGAACTTAAGACGCCACTTACAAGCATTCAAGGCTTTGTAGAAACTCTTCAAAGTGGTGCTGTAGAAAATCCTAAGGTGGCCTATAAGTTTTTAAATATTATTGATATAGAAACTAAAAGGCTATATAGATTGATTCAAGATATTCTAATACTTTCTGAGATTGAAAATATGGAAATACGTCAATATGGAGAAGCAGATGTAGTAGATATTATTAATGAGGTGATTGATTTAATTGGCAGCGAAGCTAAAAAGAAGGCAATCGAAATAAGTCTTGAGATACAGTTAAGACTAAAGGTGAAAAATATTAGTGAAGATCATATCAAACAACTTGCAATGAATCTGATTTCTAATGCAATTAAATATACGGATCATGGAAAAGTAAAAGTAATAGTTGGAAAAGATTTTATTAGTGTAGAAGATACTGGGATTGGGATACCAGAAGAGAGTGTACCACATATTTTTGAAAGGTTTTATCGTGTGGATAAGAGCCGCTCACGTCAAAGAGGAGGTACTGGTTTAGGCTTATCTATTGTAAAACATATTGCGCAGCTTTATAATCTTAAGATTCATATAGAAAGTAAAATAGGAGAAGGAAGTAAGTTTACTGCAAGTATACCGAAAGATAAAATAGAAGAATAAGCTACAAAAAAGACATAAGCCTCAATATACATGGACTTATGTCTTTGTGTTTAAATATATTAAATGGCTTTAAAGTTTTCACCATCTTTAGGTGGTCTTGGACCAAAGTATTGATAGAAGTCAACTTTTAAGTTACCATTAAAGAGTTTACGTTTTTTATTAGCTTTTTTACCATAGTCACGTTCAAATGTATCTACACTTGTAATGGCATATAAACTCCAAGTAGGATTTGTATCCATAAGTTTACGAAGGTCTCTGTGGATTTGCTCAATACGAGATATATCACTAATACGTTCACCGTATGGTGGGTTAACGATAACAACACCATAATTACCGTGTGGTAAGCTTGTTTTGTGAACAGGTTTTGTGAAGAATTGAATATATTCACCTACACCAGCAGCTTCTGCGTTTTCTCTTGCTTTACGGATATTGTTACGGTCGACATCAGAAGCATAAATAATAGGGCTACCTTTTGTATCAATTGCTTCACGGGCTTCCTGGCGAAGTTCATCCCAGAGTTTTTTAGGAACTTGTGGCCAGTAAGAAGAAGCAAATTGACGGTTTAAGCCAGGTGCAATGTTTTTAGCAAACATTGCAGCTTCAATAGCGAATGTACCAGAACCACAACATGGATCATAAAGAATACGTCCTTTTTTCCAGTAGCTGATTTGTAAAAGTGCAGCAGCCATAGTTTCTTTAAGTGGTGCTTCTACATTGTTTACACGATAACCACGTTTGTGAAGACCTTCACGGCCAGTTGTATCGATTGTTAAAGTTGCTACGTCTTTTAAAATAGAAACTTGTATTGTATAAGATGGACCTGTTTCAGGAAACCAATCAATACCATAAGCTGATGATAAACGTTTTACAATAGCTTTTTTAGTAATAGCTTGGCAGTCTGAGATACTAAATAATTTAGATTTAACTGATTTACCATTTACAGTAAACTTAGCATCTTTAGTAATCCATTTTTCCCAAGGAAGTGCAGCAACTTGGTCGAATAATTCTACGAAAGTAGTTGCTTTGAATTCTCCCATTTTGATAAGTACACGGTCAGCACTACGTAGCCAAAGGTTAGAGAGGGCAATTGCTTCTACGTCACCAGTATAAGTTACTTTACCATCGCTAACACTATCTATTTCATAACCTAAATCTTCTACTTCACGTCTTACCATAGTTTCAAGACCGAAGGTAGAGGTTGCAATGAGTTCAAATGTTTTCATATAATTCTCCTCTTAAGTAATAATACTCTTATTTTACATCATTCAAAAAGACCTGTATAGACTAAGGGAAAAGTTAAAAAGTATTTGAAAAAAATTCAAAATATATCAAAAAATTATATAATTAATAAAATGATATATAATAGTTTGATATATTTTAAAAAGTATGTATAATTATCCAAGGTGGTAAAAATCTATGTAAACTAATTTACATTAAGTTTTATAAAGTTATGCTAGAAAGTAGGAGAATAGAAATGGCAAAGTTTTTAAATGGTGGTAGAGTATTAAAACTATGTATGACAGTTGCACTTGCAATGAGTTTAATCGTTTCAGGGGGAATTATCTTTGCAAATGATGGTAACAACAAAACAATTCAAATCATTGCAACATCAGATGTGCATAATCAATTTTATGGTTACGACTATGCAACAAACTCAGAACTTACAAAAGGTGGGGTAACAAGAGTTGCAACTGTTGTTAATGGATTTAGAAAAGAAAATCCAAATACAATCGTCGTAGACAATGGGGATTTAATTCAAGGAAATTCATCACAACTTTTTATTGATGATAAAGAAAATCCACAACCTATGATTATTGCTTTAAACAAATTAGATTTTGAAACAATGACTTTAGGAAATCATGAATTTAATTATGGTATCCAGCGCTTAGAAGAGATATTAGCCGATTTAGAAGATACAACTGTTTTATGTGGTAACGTATATAAACCAACAGGTGAAAGATTGGGAAAATCTTATAAAATCGTTGAAAGAGACGGTATTAGAGTAGCTATTATTGGTTCAGTAACACCACACATTGTAAAATGGGATGCAACTAAATTAAAAGGTTATAAAGTAACATCGCCTTTAGAAGAAACTCAAAAAGCAATTAAAGAAATCAAAGAAGGTAATCTTGCAGATATTATGATTGCTACAGTGCATATGGGTAAAGATGGAGAATACGGTGATGATAGCGCAGCTGAAATCGCTGAAAAATGTCCTGAACTCGCAGCAGTAATTGCTGGACATGAGCATGCTGTACGCGAAGATGAAAGAGTAAAAAATATCCCTATTACAGAACCGGGAACAAATGGTCAATATGTTTCTGTATTAGATATTACAGTAGATAATAATAAAAAAGTAGAAAAAGTGATATCTCGCCTTGTTAGTACAGATCAAGTAGAAAAAGATGCTGAACTTGAAAGATTACTTACACCTTACCATGAAAAAGCAGTAAAAGATGCTGAAACAATAATTGGTGAATTAAAAGGTGGTGCACTTATCAAAAAAGATGATATACAAGGTGTATGTCAAGGACAAATCGAGGATAATGCACTTATCGATTTAATCTTAGAAGTTCAAACTTACTATGCTGAAAAAAGCGGTAAAATCCCAGCTAAAGCACATCACGTAAGTGGAGCAGCATTATTTAGCACATCAGCTAATGTACAACCAGGTAAAATTAAACGTGCTGATACAGCTAATATGTATAAATATGATAATACATTAAAAACACTTAAAATCAATGGTAAACAACTTAAAAAATACATGGAATGGTCAGCAAGTTACTACAATACATTTAAACCAGGTGATTTAAATGTATCATTCAATGAAAATGTTAGAATGTACAACTATGATATGTTCAGTGGTGTAAAATATGATATCGACATTTCTAAAGAAGCTGGAAATCGTATTAAAAATTTAAAATATACAAATGGTGGCGAAGTAAAAGATACTGACGTAATCTACTTAACAGTAAATAACTATCGTTGTGACAGCATCCTTTTAGCAGATTTATTTAAGGGTGAAGAAAACGTAGAAGTTGTATACGACAACAGCACAGAATTAGTTGCTAGTATTAGAGAACTTATCGGTCAATATATTCAAACTGTGAAAAAAGGTATAATCAAACCACAAGTAGATAAAAACTGGAAACTTACAGGATATAAAATTGATAAAAAACAAGAAAAAGTTGCAAGAGAACTTGTAAATTCAGGTAAACTTCAAGTGCCAATATCAGCAGATAGTAGAACACCAAATGTTAGAAGCTTAACATGGACAGATGTACAAGCAGTTCTTAAAGTTGAAGCACAAGCAAAAGCTAAAAAATAATAACGACTATTTAATGAAGTAGACAAAAAAGAGTTGAGATGAAATTAATTTTCATCTCAACTCTTTTGATTTATAGGCTTTTATTTAAGATAAGTAGTTTTATTGACTTTGAAGTGCAATAAGTTCATCTGAATTAGCTTTTACGAGGTTTGCATAGACTAAAATATTTTGGAATGAAACTGTAAGTTCTTCTAAAGTAGCTGTAATATGTTCTATATTTGCGCAAGTTGCAAGGCTACCTTCATAAGTTGTGCTTGTTGATGTTTTTACAAGGTTGATCTCATTTTCTAAGTTAGAAATAAGCTGCTCTGAATCCATGATTTGTTGAATCATATCACTTTGAAGAGCACGCATTTTATCAAAGTCATTTTGTGTAGGAGATAAAAACTCAAGGTTATCTTTCACAATAACTTCTGTTTCATTAAGTGCATTTAAAGATTCATCTGTATTTAAGTTAATGTTATGTAAGCTTGTATTAATATAGTCAGCTGAACTATTTGATTATTCTGCAAGCTTTTTAATCTTAGAAGCTACTACAACGAAACCTTTACCAGATTCCCCAGCACGGGTAGCTTCAATAGAAGCATTAAGGACAATCAGATTTGTTTGTTCAGATACATCATTAATGATTTTTAAAGCAGAAGAGATTTCTTCTGTAGTATTTAATGATGCGGCAAAAAGAGATTTGCTTTATTACTTGAAGCACTAATTTCTTCAATTTTAGAAACAAGATTATTAATATAGGGTTATTATAATTTCTCAATAAAGTGTTTTTTGTTTTTGAGCATTTATAATAGACTAATGCATTTGACTTTGTTTTATTTTGTTCTAATATTAAGGTTGGTGATATGTTAAACCTCTCTAGTAAAAACATGAATACTGGATTATCGATAATATTTGTGAAGAAGTTTATAGTATTATAGAAAAAATATTATTATCTTACAAAATAATTAAATGAAAGGGGCCTATAATGATTTATTTCATAAGTGATAAAGGAAATTTAAGTGAAGAAATGTGGCAAGAATGTATGAGACAACGTATGAGAGAAGGGGTAGAGTATATTATTATTAGAGACAAAGGGCACTTTGAAACTCAGCGTGTTAAGAAACTTATGGATTATAAGAAAAAATATAGTGAAATTAAAACAAAGATTATTGTACATAGTGACTTTAAATTGGTACAGGAAACAGAGGCAGATGGGATTCATTTACCTTATGAATTATGGAAAAAATATAGGAAAGAAGAAGTATTTAAGAGGTGGCATCAAGGTAAATTGGTAGGTATTTCTATACACAATATAGAAGAAGCTAAAATCGCAGAGCAGCAAGTAGATTATATGATCCTAAGCCCAGTTTTTCATCCCTCATGCAAAGCGATAGAAGGAAAGGGTATTGCATGGTTTAAAGAAATCCAAGAACAGATAAGCACGCCAGTAGTAGCTTTAGGAGGTATTATCCCTGAACGTGTTAAAGAATTATATAAAGTAGGAATTAAAGATATAGCTGTGATGTCTTATTTAATGTGCAGCGAGAATAATTTGCGGGATTTAAGAGGGGAAAATATTTAGGGGTTTAGGGGGGATTTTAAATTAAATTGAATATTATATAATTGAATAGTATAATAAATTATATAATATAGATAATTTTCTATACGTACATAATGGGTATTGTATATGAAGTATTGGCACTTTGTAAGCAGTACAAGGGGGGATTTGTATGGCAGAGAAGTTAGTGATTACAATTGGGAGAGAATATGGCAGTGGTGGACGAGAGATAGGAAGAAAACTTGCCCAGGCGCTAGGAATTAAATTTTATGATAAGGAAATTATAGATTTAGCAGCCAAAGAAAGCGGTATAAGCAAAGAGGTTTTTGAAAAAGTAGATGAAACAGCAGTAAGTAGCTTGTTATATTCTATTGTTTCAGGAAGCTATATGATGGGGAGTCATGCAGCACCTATATTAGATTTACCTATTAATGATAAACTTTTTTATTTTGGAATCTAATATTATTAAAAAAATTGCAGAAGAAGAAAGTTGTGTCATTGTAGGGCGTTGTGCCGACTATATTTTAAGAGACTGTAAAAATTGTATCAATATATTTGTGCATGCACCACTTGAAACAAGAATTCAACATGCTATTAAATATTATGATTTGCCACAAGATAAAGCAGAACAAAAGATTAATAAAATAGATAAGAAACGTGCAACTTATTACAATTACTATACGGGCAATAAATGGGGACAAACACAGCTCTATCAACTATCTATAGATAGTAGTGTATTAGGTATAGAAGCTACAGCTGAATATATTGAAAGCTTTATAAAATCATATATAGAAAAGGCGTGAAATATAGGGAATGCTAAATAATAAAAAAAGAAACTATTTATAGAGAATCTAAAATAGTTTCTTAAAATGCACTTATGAATAATAAAAATAAGAAAGAATCACTCTACAATATCTTCTTCCATAATAGAAGTAGGAGCGGAATCTGTTAGAGATGAATCTGCACTTGAACTTACATCCGTATCTGTTGGTGTAATTTCAGCAGCCTCATCATTACTTGTAGAAGAATCTGCTGAATTGGATTCTGTGTTTTGTGTATAATCTTCATCACTAAATTCATCTACGAAGATATCATCTTGGTTTGAAATGTCAAGTTTTTCATAAGTAGATAGAACTTGTGCATTTGCATCATCAGAGAGTGCAACTTTTACAGCATCCATTAACATATTAGTAGCTGGAGAAGTTGTAGCATTTGCAGGAAGTTCAGTAGATTGTGTAGCTGTAACATAAGTATTTACGTAGTCGATGCTTGCTACAAGGTCATCATAAAGGCTAGTAGAATCATTAGATAAGTCAGTTAATGATACAGAAGTAATCTGTCCATCTGTAACCTGTACAACCAAATCCATTGTTGTGTCAGAAAGAGATATTCCTGCTATGTACTGTCCATCTTGATACGTATCTGCTGGTGCAAATGTTTGAGCACTTGCTTTATTTCTAAAGAGTAAGAAGATAAGTAGTAGTATAGCAACTAAAATAATAAGAACAGGAATTTTAAGGTCTTTAAGCTTAAATACTAAAAACTTAGGATTAGACATAAGTACCCTCCTTTTAAATAAGATGTCCTAATACATATATATGACGAGCTGTTTAAGATATGCAAATTAATGTAATTTTATTAAGACTTTAGAAAAATACAGGTTAAAAGCTTGTACAACAAATGTGCCTATGATAATATAGTAAAGACTAGAAAGCACTGTGAGAGAATAGGCAGTGAGACAAAAATTCATAAGAGAAAGAAGGCTTATATGATGAAAGACTTAGCACAATTAATCGATCATACTGCATTAAAAGCAACAACTACAGAAGATGATATTAGAAAGCTTTGTAATGAAGCTATTGAACATAGTTTTAAAACAGTATGTGTACCTACTTGCTATGTAGGTATGGCAAATCAATTATTAGCAGATACAGGTGTAGGCGTTACAACAGTTGTAGGTTTTCCTTTAGGAAACGAAACACCAGCAGCTAAGGCTTTTGAAGCAAAAGAAGCTATTTTAAATGGTGCAACAGATGTTGATATGGTTATCAATGTAGGTGCATTAAAAGATGAAAAGTATGATTATGTGAAATTCGATATTGAAGAAGTTGTAAAAGCGTGTAAACAAACAAATCCAAATACAATTGTGAAAGTGATTGTAGAAACATGTTATCTTACAAGTGAAGAAATTGAGAAAGTAACAGAAATCGTTGTAGAAGCAGGAGCAGACTTCATTAAAACATCAACAGGATTTGGAACTGGTGGTGCAACAATTGAAGATGTAAGTCTTATGAGCAAAGTAGCAGCTGGACGCATTAAAGTAAAAGCATCAGGTGGTATCGGAGATGCACAAACTGCAAAAGCTATGGTAGAAGCAGGAGCAGAAAGACTTGGTGTAAGCAGAAGTATTGCAATTGTAACAGGTGCAAAAATACAGGAAAACGGAGATTACTAATCGGAAAGGGTTGGGTACATGAGGATGTGCCTGCCCCTTTTTGTTTTAGTGCATAGAATTGGGTTAAGGTTATAGAAATTTATGCCGATACATATAAGAGTATAATGTCACAAAATACGAATTGAAAGATTTATGGTAAGTATTTGAATATAGAGAGGGAAGTGAGTACATGGAAGAAGCAATTTTATTAGATGTAGGAACTGGGGAGTTAGAGGTCATTGTCTTTGTTGTAAATGGAAATAGCTATTGCATTAATGTATTAAAGGCAAGAGAAATTATTCAATTAAGTGAAGTAAGACCAGCAGCAGATCAGAATAAGAGCATTTTAGGACTTACAAATGTACGTGACCAAGTTATGACAGTTGTAGACTTAAGCTATATCTTAGATAAAAAACAAACAGACTTATCAGAGAGAAAAATGGCACTTGTTTGTGAGTTCAATAAAAAACAAGTTATGTTTGCTGTAGACAGCATTGCAGGTATTCAAAGAATTAAATGGTCTGATATTACAAAACCAGACTCATTAGTAAGAGCTTCATTAGCAGTAGGAAATATCTTAACCGACAATGGTATCTTATTAATGTTAGACTTTGAAAAAATTATTGCTGATTTATCAAAAGATCAAATGGCAGAAATGAAAAATGGTATCGTTTTAAAACAAGAACGTCAAGCTAAACGTATTTACATGGCAGATGATTCAAAAACAATTCGCGAACTTTTAAAAGAAACTTTAGGTGCAGCAGGTTACACAAATATTGTAGAGTTTGATAATGGTAAAGAGGTATTAGAAGCTATTTATAAACTTAAAGAAAAATATGGTAATGAATTTAATCAAGAGATTGATTTATTAATAACAGATATTGAAATGCCTATTTTAGATGGACATACTGTAACACGTAAAATTAAAGAAGATGGTATTTTAAATACATTACCAGTTGTAATCTTCTCATCACTTATTACAGCAGATTTACACCACAAAGGTGAAAGAGTTGGTGCAGATCGTCAAATTAGTAAACCTTCTATCGGAGAACTTGTAGAAGCAGTAGATAGTTTATTATTTTAATAGTGCAAGGGGTTGACTAAAGCAGAAACTTTGGTACAATATAAAAATAATACACTATTAAATCGATGACAAGAAGAAGTAGAAGCTTACCCATCAGAGAGTGAATCCAGGCTGAAAGTTCACAAATAGCTTTGAAGACATCTTGGAGAGTGTCTCTGAAACATTATAAGTAGGAGGCGACGCCTAAGCAGCGTTATCCGCTTATAAAGTGCAAAGTATTTTTGTTTATGGTTATACTATAAAAGCATATACTTTGAAACAGGGTGGCAACACGGTAATATCGTCCCTGACAGTTATGTCAGGGGCGTTTTTTATTGCATAAATTAGTTATTTAATAAGATGTACAAATGAAAGGAGTAAGTTATGGAACTTCGTGCCCTTAAAGGAACCAAAGATATCTTTGGAGAAGAAATGAGAAAATGGTTAGACATGGAAGAAATCATTAGAGGCTTATGTGACGATTTCTGCTTTAACCAAATTAGAACACCAATGTTCGAATTCACAAACCTCTTTAAAAGAGGCGTTGGTGAAACGACAGATGTTGTAAATAAAGAAATGTATTCTTTCACAGACAAAGGAAATAATGATATTACCCTTAAACCTGAAAGTACAGCAGCCGTAGTAAGAGCTTTCTTAGAACATAGCATGTATGCAGATACACAACCTACTAAACTCTACTACATCTCACCAACATTTAGGTATGAAAGACCACAAGCAGGTCGTCAAAGACAATTCCACCAATTCGGTGTAGAAATGTTTGGAACAGATTCACCAACAGCAGATGCTGAAGTTATCGCTTTAGGTTCAACTTTACTTAAAAGATTAGGAATTAACAAAGTAGAGCTTCATCTTAACTCTTTAGGTGGACCAGAATGTAGAAAAAAATACAATGAAACACTTAAAAACTTCTTATACGAAAAAAGAGAACATCTCTGTCCTCTTTGTCAAGAAAGAATGGAAAAAAATCCACTTCGTGTTTTAGACTGTAAAAACCCAGAGTGTCAAGAACACTTACAAAATGCTCCAACTACATTAGATTCATTAGATGAAGGATGTAGAGCACACTTTGAAGAACTTCAAAGCTTACTTACAGCTATGGGTATTCCATTTGTAATTGACCCAGGTATTGTACGTGGTCTTGATTACTATACAAAAACAGTATTCGAATTCGTTTCAAACGATATCGGAGCACAAGGAACAGTTTGCGGTGGAGGACGTTACGATAGACTCGTAGACGAAATCGGAGGCAAACACGTACCAGCAGTAGGATTCGGTGCAGGTATGGAAAGACTCGTAATCGTTCGCGATGCAGAAAACAAAGACGCACTAAAACCAGCTGCAAGAGATATCTTCATTGGATTCAGAGGAGACGTAGCCAAAGTTGAAGCCATCAAACTTGTTAACTTATTAAGACAAGAAGGTATCAGCGCAGAAACAGATCACCTCGCAAGAAGTATCAAAGCACAAATGAAATATGCAAACAAAATTAACGCACGCTACTCAGCAATCATCGGCGAAAGCGAACTAGAAAACGGCGAAATCCAACTCAAAGAAATGGAATCAGGAGACGCTGTAACTATTCCACTTAACCAATTTGTACAAGTAGTAAAAAACACAATCAAAGGCGTAGAAGACTAATATTTTACCCTTTAACCTGCTTGCAAGTAGACTAGGCTTACGGTGAGAAAGACTAGGCGATGTGCGGTGAAACGAGCACATAAACTCGAAAGCATAACCAATCAGGTAAACATAAAAGGTATATGCTTCAAGTTTACACCAAGTAAACTTACAAGCCAACCCAGTCTAATCAAGTACAACACATTAACAAAATCCCAGATAAAGCACTTGACCTATCTGTCAAGCAAAAAACATCATCTAAAAACATAGACGAAAATTTTACTTAATAGGAGACCAGGGGATGGAGGTGTGAGTGTGACTGAAGATTTCATTACGGAGTGTTTTGGAAGAATAACTTAGCCAATTTTTGATGGCACTTAGTGCTGCTGTTTGACCGAAGCGATAGCGGAGGGAGTTCAGCACGTTTATCAAAAAATGAGCTTAGTTATTCCCAAAACACGCAGTTAGAAATCGGAAGTCACACTCACACTCACACCTCCGGCCCCGGCCCTCCTCATTAAGTACCCTAAATAGGAGGCTCATTATGTCAGAATCAATGCAAGGTTTAAAAAGAACTCATCGTTGTACAGAACTCAGTGCCGCTAACGTTGGCCAAGAAGTTGTTGTAATGGGATGGGTACAAAGAAGAAGAAACTTAGGACAAATTTTATTCATCACACTTCGTGACCGTTCAGGTCTTTTACAATTATCTTTTAATGAAAACACAGAGAAAGAAGTATTTGAAAAAGCTGAAACACTTAGAAGTGAATATGTAATCGCTGCTCGCGGGACAGTAGTATCTCGTGGAACAGATGCAAATAAATCAATGCAAACAGGAGATATCGAAATTGATGTGAAAGAACTTCGCATCCTTTCAGAAGCTGAAACAACACCATTCGAAATCTTAGAAAACATTGATACAAAAGAAGAACTTCGTTTAAAATATCGTTACCTTGACCTTAGAAGAGCTGATATGCAAAAAAATCTTATTCTTCGTAGTAAAGTAGCACAAAGTGTACGTCGTTTCCTTGAAACAGAAGGATTCCTTGAAATCGAAACACCTATGCTTACAAAATCAACACCAGAAGGTGCGCGTGACTATTTAGTACCATCTCGTGTACACCCAGGTAATTTTTATGCATTACCACAATCACCACAATTATTCAAACAATTACTTATGGTATCAGGGTATGATAGATATTTCCAAATCGTAAAATGTTTCCGTGACGAAGACCTTCGTGCAGATCGTCAACCAGAATTCACACAAATCGATATGGAACTTTCTTTCGTAGATGCTGATGACGTTATGGGTGTAAACGAAAGACTTATTCATCAAGTATTCAAAGAAACTATGGGTATCGAAGTACAACTTCCAATCCAAAGAATGACATATGCTGAAGCTATGGATCGTTTCGGTAGCGATAAACCAGACCTTCGTTTCGGTGTAGAACTTAACGATTTAACAGACATCGTTAAAGGGTGTGGATTTGCTGTATTTGAAAATGCTATCGCAAATGGTGGCACAGTAAGAGCTATCAATGCCAAAGGTATGGGAGACTTAGGACGCAAACAAATTGATGCATTAGTTAAATACGGACAAGACTTTGGAGCTAAAGGTGTAGCTTGGCATCAAATTAAAACAGATGGAGAAGAAAAATCTTCATTCGCTAAATTCTTAAATGAAGAAACAATTGCAGCTATCAAAGAAAAAATGGGTGCAGATAAAGATGACCTTATTTTAGTAGTAGCGGATAAACCATCAGTAGTATTTGCTACACTTGGTGCACTTCGTCTTGAAGTGGCTAGGAGACTTAATCTTATCAATAAAGATGAATTCAGATTCGTATGGATTACAGAATTCCCACTTCTTGAGTATGATGAAGAAGCAGGAAGATATGTAGCTATGCACCACCCATTCACAATGCCAATGGATGAAGATTTACCACTTATGGAAACAAATCCAGGTGCAGTAAGAGCAAAAGCTTATGACCTTGCACTTAATGGATGCGAACTTGGTGGCGGTAGTATCCGTATTTACCAAAACGATATCCAAAAAAGAATGTTCAACCTTCTTGGATTCACAGATGAACAAGCAGAAGAACGTTTTGGATTCTTATTAAATGCATTTAAATATGGTGTACCACCACACGGAGGACTCGCATTCGGTCTTGACCGTATGATTATGCTTATGGCTCAGGCTGAAAGCATTCGTGACGTAATTGCATTCCCTAAAGTAAAAGATGCAAGCTGTTTAATGACAGAAGCACCAGGTTTAGTAGATCAAAAACAATTAGATGAATTAGCAATTGCTATTCAAGCTGCAGTAGAAGAAACTGTAGAAGAATAATAAAATTTATATAGAAAAGTTGTCTTAGAAAGTTTCCAGGGCAGCTTTTTTATATGTAAGTAAATAATTTTTACATTTAACTTAATAAAATTAAAGTTAAGTAAGATGTAAGTAAAAAATTTTTATTTACATATGGTAGAGTTGAAGCATATGCTAGGAATATGTTTAAAATGTATAGATTTGATACACAAAACTATAATGAAGAGGCATGATTTTTATTTTACGTCAAATTGACGGAAAATAAATCAAATTATTTGAAAATTTATTCGTTTTAACTATTGTTAAATTTAAGTGGATTAAGTATAATGAAGATACCATAAAGTTAATTGTATTTCATTTTATAGATACAAGGGCGCGTACGTTGTGTATGTGCCTTTTTGTATCTATTTTTATAATTTAATATAAATTTAAAATATATACAAAAGATTGTATAATAAGTAGGAGAAAAACTATAGAAAAGAGGAAGTAAGATGAGTAAAGTAGAGGAAGCATTAGCAATATTTAAAGAGGGATTTTCTTGTTCACAGGCTGTATTTGCTGCATATGCAAAAGATTTGGGAATGGACTATAACATGGCGCTTAAAGTTTCTCAAGGATTTGGTGGTGGCATGGGCGGCATGAGAGGTGAATGTGGCGCAGTAACAGGAGCTTATATGGTTATTAGTTTATTATATGGACGTACAGAGGCTAGTGATGGTGAAGCAAGACTTAAGACTTTCAGACTTGTAAAAGAGTTTTCAACACGTTTTAAAGATAAACATGGCTCAAGCGTCTGTGGAACACTCCTTGAGAATCGTTCAGGTAGTCATTTTGAAATGTGTGGTGATTTTGTAAAAGACGCTTGTGAAATTTTAGAAGCGCTTGTTGGGGAAGATTTATAATATTTAGTATAGTTTGATAATCTTTTTAGGGAAATAGCTAATAAAAGATAGACATAAAATTAGGGCTACCATATTATGGTAACAATTAAACAAAATAATATGTATTTTTATAGGTACATAGTGCATTGATAAATCAGAACCTTTTCCAGTATAATAAAAAAGTAATCAAATCCTATTATATAAAAAGAGTTGTCAGCTTTTTCCAATGTTATTAAGTTAACATTGTGTTAGAAACGTACTCTTTAGAAAAAAGAAGTTGAAGATTCATTTCTGCAACTTCTTTTTTATTTTTAGGCACTACAAATAAACAGATTTGCATCTGTCTCAAAATTTCTATTTAATCATAAAAATTTATGCTACCCTATAAAAGAAGCTATGAAAAATCTTGATAGTTAGATGTCGTTTCCTAGGCCTGTCAGGCCTTATAGGAATAAGATTTTTTGCAATTATGACTTCTACATTTTTTTAGACTTGTCAATATTTTTTTCAAAAAAGATCCCTATACCATTTGATTAGTATAGAGATCTTTTTTGTCATCTTAACTTAATGACATTGCAGCTTTTGCTGACAACTTTTATACTGTTAATAAGTATAAAAAACAGAAGATGATATTTTTGGTATAAGTTACAAAGATTATTCTCTAAGTTTGATGAAAACTAACCAAAGACACTAAAAAGATAGTAATTATTTTATGAAAAAGCTTAATATTATACGGTTATCTTATAAGTTAGAATATCTTATTATTAAAATAACAGTTATAAAATTAACGTATAAAGGAGAAATGTATGTTAACTAAAACATTAGCAAGGGACGTATTAGGCACAACAAACGAGAAAGTACAAAACTATTTTAAAGCACAATTAAATGAACAGTTAGTATATGACAGCCAATTTATAGATATAGCATTAAATAATGTAATTGCTGTAGGAGGATTTGCTTTCTATGTACCAGCAATTAACGAAATACTTAAAGATGAAGTAGTAAGTCAATATGTAGATGGCTTAGATAGAAAAGCATCACACTTATTTAATATTGATGGAAATAAAGTAAGTTATTATACATACAAAGATGGTAATGTTACAGAGCAAACATTAAAGGCTCAAATTGCAGAAACAATGGTTGAAATCTGTAAAAACTATAAAACTTGGGCTGGAAGCATCAATGAAAAAGGTGAACACGTTATTGACTTAACAAAACCAGTACCAGGCCCTCACTTCTATACAAATATGTTATTAGGTGACCGTATGAATTTTGAAGTAGCACTTCAAACAACACCTAAAAGTGTAGTTGATAGATTCGGTGCAGGAAGCTTTAGAGCACATGCTGCAACTCAAGTATTAGCTACAAGATGGGATATGTTACCAGAAGAAAACGGTTTTCCAGCAAATAGACAATTCTACATCGTAGAAAACGGAAAACAAATTTTCTACTCAGCAGATGTATTAGATGAAAATATTGAAACAGCTACATGTAAACATGGTCAAAACTACACAGTTATTGAGTACACAACAAAATGTGGTCTTAAAATCACAAGAACTATTTTCTTAGTTCCTCAATATGAAGGGTTACCAGTAGCAACAGAAGTACAACGTATTGCAATTGAAAATACAACAGGTACAAAAAGAAATGTAAAACTTGTAACAACTGGTATGCTTGCAACAACTGCACCAGGAGCATTAATGGAAGACGTTGTTTACTCAACAGTTATCATGCAATCAAGAGTAATCAATGATGAAGAGGGTAACTTAATCGGTTATGCACCAAGCTACTATCCAATCAATGCTAGAGCAGATGTTCGTTTCACAACATTCATGGCATTTGAAAAAGGTGTTAAAAAATACGCTACAGAACTTTGTACAAAATACAGTGAGTTCGTAGGAAGCGGTAACTTATTAAAACCACAAGGACTTAGAAAACTTTCTAATAACTTAAATACAAAAGGACCAGGTTTCTTCGCATTAGGATGTAACTTAGAAATCGATGCAAATGATACAGTATATGGTGATCATTTCGTAGGTCTCGTTTCTAAATTTGATAATAAAGAAGTGTCATCAAACGTTATTGATGAAGAACTTGTAAACTTACAAAATAAATTTGCTACAAAAGAAGTTGTTGATAATGCTTTAAGAGAGCAACAAGAAGGATACAAAAAATATAGCACATACTTACAAGTAGAAACTAGCGATGCTGATTTCGATAGCTATGTAAATAAAAATTTACCATTCCAAGTATTATATCAAACATTCGTATCACGTTCATTTGATCTTACACAAAAAGGTTACCGTGAAATTGGTTTCAGAGAAATCCAAGATATCTTCGTTTCTCAATATTACTTAATTTCTATGGGTGAAATCAAATATACAAAATCATTATTAAGCGAATGGATTGAAAAAGTATTCGAATATGGATACTGCTACCACAACTTCTTTTGGAAAGGTAAAGAAGCAGGTAAATGGTCAGATGATGGTTTATGGCTCGTACAAGCAGTTTACCGTTATGTAAGCTATAGTGGAGATAAAGCATTCTTAAATGAAATGTATGAAATCCCAGAATCAAATGGTAAAAAACGTAGTGTATATGACACATTAAAAGCAATTATCAAATACTCATCTGAAATCTCAGTAGGTGAACACGGATTTCCACTTATTGACTTCGCAGACTGGAATGACTGCTTAAAAGTAGATGATAACTACTTAACAGGTCCACAAAAAGAACAAATGGATGGGCCATTCAAAGGTTACTCAGAAAGTATTATGAATGCATTCTTATTAAAAGTAGCTATAAACGAAATGGAAGAGTTCGCTAAATTCCAAAATGATGAAGCATATATGCTACATTTAACAGCTGTAAATACAAAATTAGCTGAAAATATCCAAAAATATGCATGGAAAGATGACTTCTTCGCAAGAATCTTATTCAACAGATTCGGTGATGAAATCACATACTTAGGTGCTAACAATGATGGATTTTCTTCAGATCCAGAAATTAATGGTACATACTTCTTAAATTCATTCAGCTGGTCAGTATTATCGAGGTCAGCAACAGATGAACAAATTAAAGTAATGTTAGATCGTATTGAAACATACTTAAAAACACCATTTGGACTTAAACTTATGAGCCCAACAGATCTTTCAAAAATTGCTAAGAGTACAGCAACAGGAGAATACTTCCCTGGGGATAGAGAAAATGGTGGTATTTTCAAACATGCTACAATGATGGCAACAGCAGCTATGTTGCAAGCAGCAAAAGTTGTAGAAGATGTAAAACTTGCTGAAAGACTTAGAGATGTAGGTTACTGGATGGTTAAACTGGTATTACCATACAAAACATTAGAAGATCCATTCAAAAAATGTGGTAATCCAAGATGGTGTACACAATACAATAACAGCCAAACAGGTGAAAACATTGGGCCAACACTTAGTGGTACATCTACATGGCTTACAATTACATTATTCGAAATGTTAGGTATCGAATATGACAATGAATCACTTGTATTAGATCCAATCTTAGATGAAAAAGAAACTAATGTAAAATACACACTTAGATTCTATACATCTGAATACACAATCAATATTACAAAACCAGAAGGGTTTACTCGTTTAGCTAATAGCAACTACTCACTTACTGTAGACGGAAGTGCAGTAGAAGGAAACCGTGTGAAATTAGTAAATGATGGTAAATTACATCAAGTTACATTAAGTTTTAATTAATAAGCTCAGAAAGAAAGGAGGGCTTTAGGCCATGGGTTATAGATTTATAGATTATAAAGGCTCATTCAAAATGGTAAATCCAGATCAAAATAGTTATGCATACTTCCCAATTGCCAATGAGAAAGGTGTCATGTCTAGCGTGACACCTATCCTAAACGGGGACTGTAAAATGGGACAAAATACATTTTTACTTGCACCAGTAAGTGCAGAAGAATTACATAACAATAAGTCTTCTAGAAATTTCTGGATTGATGTAGATGGAAAAGGGGCTTGGTCAGTAACTGGCGCATCAGCTATGCAACAAGCAAAATTATTTACAGATGATAAAGATGAGACAGTATTAGAAGCAGGAATTATGTGGCATAAAGTAACACGTATATCTGAAGAGATGGGTGTTAAAGCGGAAGTTACTTCATTTGTACCAAACTTAGTAGAAGCAAATGGAGAAGTTACAGAAGATACTGTAGAGCTTATGAAAGTAACAATTACTAATATTGGAAATGAACAATTAGTATTAAGACCTACAGCAGCTATTCCACTTTATGGCCGTTCTGCAACAAATTTAAGAGACCATAGACATGTAACTTCACTTTTACATCGTATTCAAACTACAGAATATAGTGTACTTGTAAATCCTACTTTAACATTTGATGAAAGAGGACATAAAGTTAATACTATAACTTATGGTGTATCAGGAGCTACAGAAAGTGGTGAAATGCCAGTAGGTTTCTTCCCCGTTGTAGAAGATTACATTGGAGAAGGTGGATCATTTGAAGTACCTGAAGCAATTATGAAGAGTAAAGAGCCAATTATTGGTGCAAATGTAAAAATAGATGGGTATGAAGCAATCGGTGCATTATCTTTTACAAAAATAAAATTAAATCCAAGTGAAAGTAAATCTTATATTGTAGCAATCGGCTTTGCAGAAGAAGGCATAAACTACGAAGAGATGGCTAAAAAATACTTAAGTAGAGAAAGCTTCGATAAAGCATTAGAAGCAACAAAAGCTTATTGGGATGAAAAAATCAATATTAATTACCATACAGGAGACGAAACATTTGATAACTGGATGTACTGGGTAAACTTCCAACCAATGCTTCGTAGAATCTATGGCTGTTCATTCTTGCCACACCATGACTATGGAAAAGGTGGACGCGGATGGCGTGATTTATGGCAAGACTGTTTAGCATTATTATTCATGGATCCAAGTAGCGTTCGTAAAATGTTAAAAGATAACTTTGGCGGCGTTAGAATCGATGGAACAAATGCAACAATCATTGGAACTAAACCAGGTGAATTTATTGCAGATAGAAATAATATCACACGTGTATGGATGGATCATGGGGCATGGCCATTCTTAACAGTAAATCTTTACTTACAACAAAGTGGCGATTTAGCATTCCTTTTAGAAAATCAAGCATATTTCAAAGACTTACAGGTTGAAAGAGGTACAGCTAAAGATGAATTATGGAATATGGCACAAGGCAATATTCAACGTGTACAAAATGGAGAAGAAAAATATGAAGGTACTATTTTAGAGCATCTCCTTGTACAACATTTAACAGCATTCTTTGATGTTGGCGAACATAATAATCTTAAATTACATGGCGCTGACTGGAATGATGCTTTAGATATGGCAGATGAAAAAGGGGAAAGTGTAGCATTTACAGCTCTTTATGCTGGTAATATGAAAGCAATTGCACAGCTACTTCGTGAAATCAAAGCACGCTTAAACAAAAATGAAATTGAAATCGCAGAAGAATTAAAAGTACTCATTGAAGAAACAGAAGTTATTTATGATGATGTAGCAGGTAAAAATGAATTATTAGCAACATACTGCAAACAAGTAAGACATGCAGTAAGCGGTAAAAAAGTAGCTGTAGATATCGAAGAATTGGCTGCAAATCTTGATAGAAAAGTAGCTTGGATGTTTGAACACATTAGAAAAGCTGAGTGGATCACAGATGGCGAAGCATGTAGCTGGTATAACGGTTACTATGACAATCATAGTAACCGTGTAGAGGGTAAATTTGACGACAATGTACGTATGATGCTTACAGGACAAGTGTTTATAGTAATGTCAGGCATTGCAACCAAAGAGCAAGTTAAAGAAATCACTGTAGCAGTAGATAAATATCTTTATGATGCAGCAGTAGGCGGTTACAAATTAAATACAGACTTCCATGAAGTTAAAACAGACCTAGGAAGAATGTTTGGTTTCGCTTATGGACATAAAGAAAATGGAGCTGTATTCTCTCACATGGCGATTATGTATGCTAATGCTTTATATCAAAGAGGTTTTATAAAAGAAGGTTATAAAGTAATTGAAACACTTTACAAACATTGTACTAACTTCAATGCAAGTAGAATCTACCCAGGTGTACCAGAGTATATTAATACACGTGGTAGAGGAATGTATCATTATTTAACAGGTGCAGCAAGCTGGCTTATGTATACTGTCGTAACTGAAATGTTTGGTGTAAAAGGTGAATTAGGTGATCTCGTATTACAACCTAAATTGCTTTTAGAACAATTTGACCAAGATAATAAAGTAAGTATTGCTTTTACATACGATGGTAGACAATTTGAAGTAACATACATCAACAATGGCAACAAACCATCTAATGAATGTGAAATTGAATCAGTATACTTCAATGAATGGCCATATATCATTGATGGGAACAAAGTTGTAATCAAGCGTAATATGATTGAGGAGTTAGATACTGGCAAACAGTACAAAATTAAAGTTGTTTTAAATTAGGTATAAGAAAAACTAATAGTATTAAGGAGCTTACTATAAAGATTTTATAGGGGCTCCTTGTTTTAATATTTACATAAGAAGTTAAAAAATATAGTATAATTATGTAAAAATGTTACACAATTGTAATGCGATTATGTAAAATTAAAATTTATGGGGTGAACAAATGTTTAAAGTACAATTAGTAGATGATGAACCTATTGTAAGAAAGGGGCTTAAGGAATTAATCCCGTGGGAAGATCTAGGTTTTGAAGTAGTCTGTGAAGCTGAAAATGGTGAAGAGGCTATTATGCAGCTTAAAAAAAGGGAAATAGATTTAACAATTGTAGATATTGAGATGCCTATTATGACAGGAATGGAATTTATGGCAAAGGTAAGAGAAGATGAAAATGATTTAGAAGTTATTATATTAACTGCTTATGGTGAATTTGAATATGCCAAAAGCGCTATTAAATATGGTGCATTAGATTATATTTTGAAGCCTTTAGAAGAAGAAAAAATCATATTAGTTTTAGAGAAAGCAAAAGAAAAACTTATGGATAAAGAACGTAACAAAAAGATGTTACAAGTATTTACTGAATTAAAAGGTGAGAAGAGAAAGAAACGTCAGCTTTCTAGAGATAAGGATAAACAGCTTGTTAAATATATTATGCAAAGTGATGAAAGAGCCTTTGAAATTTTACACAATATTTTGGAAGAAGAAAGAAGTTATGGGGACTTAGAAAGAGAAAGTATGTGTGTAAGATTCTCTTATATCCTAGAAGAGATTGTTGTAAAAATTAAAGAACGATTTATATATTTGGGTAAACTAGAAAATGTAGATGCCTATTTAGATTATGGACAAGATGAGCAAACAGAAAAAGAAGTACTTATTGACTGTTTTAATAAGAAAATCAGTAGTTTATATAGTATGTTTGAGGAAAGTAAAGTCATGTACAAAGATAATATAGTTATGCAAGCTTGTCAGTATGTTATTGAGCATGTGGATGAAGAAATTAATTTAACCATTATCAGTGAGAAATTAGCTATTAGTAAAAATTATTTCTGTACACTCTTTAAACAAGAAACAGGCGAAAATTTCTTAAGTTATGTAACAGGCATGAAGATGAAGAGAGCAAAATTCTTGCTTAAAGAAAAAAAATTATCGTGTTTATGAAGTAGGTGAAAAATTAGGTTATACAGATACAACTTATTTCACAAGGTTATTTAAGAAATATACAAATATGACCCCTAACGAATATAAAAAGGCAGTGTATGAATAAATGAATAGGCATTTAAAGAGAAAACCTACTAATAGTATTAGCTGGGTGCTTATGAAAAGCTATCTTGTAACAATGACTATTTCTTTAGTATTGGGAATAGGTATATTTTATTTAGCTCTGCAAAAAGAAGTGGATTATAAGTTCCAAACCAGTGACATGCAAGCACTTAATACATTTTCATTTTTATTATCTAAAAAGATGATGGAAAGTGAAAGAGTCTCTTATAACCTTGTTATTAATGATAATGTGCAAAGTTTGTTAAAAGAAGTTTCAAGTGAGAGAGGTAAGAATTTAAGAGAAATTCTAAGAAAAGAAATTACTAATCGAGACGATATTAAATCCATTCATATTGTGGATTTGTATGGAAATGTATATTCGGAGTATCAAGAGCCTGCATATAACAAGGATAATGAAGCGTTTAGCAAGCAACTTAATTTAGAAAAAGTCAAAAATAAAAAGGGAGCAGCTTACTGGGAAATAGGACAAAATATACTACAACCAAGTAAGCTGCCTACCCTTTATATGACACGCCTTATTAATTCTAAAGAAGATATGCAGCCTCTAGGCTATATTGTTATTTATTTAAATCAAGATAACCTTAAGCAAGAGTGTGATAATATTTTAGCCAATATTACCTTAGATATTATTATTCAAGATGGATTAGGACAAACCTTATGCATGGCAGATGAAAGTAGGATAAGTGCAGTTATTAAGGCTAAAGATGAAATTAGATGGGAAGAAAATAAGTATTATTATATTAAAAGAAATCACAAAAAATATTACTATGTAGTAGAAAAAATGCCGATTATAGAAGGCTATATTGTAGGGCTTAATCATCAGTCGCGTACAAATTATAACATTAGTATTATTTTAATCTTTGCAGTAATGAGTAATATTATTTTTATTATTATTGCCTCTTTAATTATTAAACGAAAAGTAATATGGCCTTTAAAATTCATCGCTAATAAAGCCAGAATTGTTGGTGAAGAAAAGAAATTAGATCAAGACTTCTATATGGAAGAAGGCTATTTAGAGGTGTATGACATTAGTGATGCCCTTAATGAGATGATGGGGCAAATTAATGAGCTGATTATAGATGTAGCGCAAAGAGAAAAGCTTCAAAAACGTTTAGAACTTTCTATTATTAATCATCAAGTAAAACCACACTTTTTATATAATACTTTAAATGCAGCCAGCATATTGGTGGCTATAGAGGAGAAAGACACAGCCAATGAGCTTATTAAAACGTTAGCTAAGTATTATAGAGCATGTTTAAGTCGTGGAGACGAATGTATAACTATTGTAGAGGAAATACAGATTGTAGAAGAATACATTAAGATTGTCATTATTAGAAAACCAAATAGTGTAGTAATGCACTATAATATTGATGAAAGAACTTTAGAATTTAAAATTCCTAAGATTACAATTCAATCATTAGTAGAAAATAGTCTTAAATATGGTGTAAAAAAAGCAGGGGTACCTGTACAAATTAATGTTTCTACAAGTTTTGATGAAAAAACAACAGAATGATTGTTACTGTAGAAGATGATGGAAATGGAATGAGTGAAGAAGTTATTGAAAAAATTATGAAAGGTGAGAAATTGGAAGCAAAATCAGGATTTGGACTAAAAGCAATTATCGCACGACTTTGCCTAAATTATGACATAAAAGATACAAAAGAAGTCATAGAAATAGAATCAAAATGTAAAGAATATACAATGATAAAGCTTTATATTCCTGTTTAATTGTATAATGTCATAAAAAAATATATAAAAGATAATTTTTTATGGATTATCGTAATTTTATGAAGTTAAAAAATAATTGTATAAGATTTATAATTTATTTATCAAATTCAAACAAAGGGTGAGATAAATATGAATAAAAAATTATTATCTAAGCTTTTAGTATCAGCATTATTAGTAACTTCATTAGCAGGATGCGGTGGCACAACAACAAACACAGCAAATGCTAGTGCAGAAGGCAGCAGCGCATCTCAAACTGGAGAAAAAACAGTTGTAACAATGTGGATTATGCCTAACAGTGGTACACCTGATGAAGATTTCATGGAAATCTTAAAACCATTCTTAGAAGCAAATCCAGATATTGAAGTACAACCAACAGTATTAGACTGGGGTTCAGCTTGGACAAAATTAACAACAGCAGCTACAAGTGGTGAAGGTCCAGATATCACACAACTTGGTACAACACAAATCGCAGCTATCGCAGCTATGGGGGCTTTAGAAGAATTAACACCTATTTATGATCGTTTTGGTGGAGCAGATGCTTTCTATGAGGCTACACTTCCAACAACAAAAATCTTAGGTGCTGGAGATGAAATGTATGCAGCTCCATGGTTCATCGATACAAGAGCATTATTCTACAGAAAAGACGTTTGTGAAGCAGCTGGTGTAAATCCAGAAACAGATTTCGAAACATGGGATAGCTTCAAAGAAGCTCTTACAAAAATGAAAGATGTGGAAATCGATGGTAAAAAAATCACACCACTTGGTATGCCAGGTAAAAATGACTGGAACGTTATCCACAACTTTGCACCATGGATTTGGGGAACAGGTGGAGAATTCATCGCTGAAGATAATACAACATGTGTAATCAACTCAGACGAAGCTGTTAAAGGTGTTCAATTCTACACAGAACTTGCAACAGAAGGATTACTCAGTATGGCAGGTCTTGAGAAAAACTCAGCTGAAATCGAAGCTACATTTAATGAAGGTGAATTCGGAACAATGTTCTCTGGAGCATATGAAATCGCAACTTTAAGAAGAGAAAAACCAGAACTTGCTGAAAAAGTTGGAACAGCACCATTCCCAGCAGGTCCAGAAGGTAGATATGCATTCTTCGGTGGCAGTGGATTATCAGTATTTAAAACATCTAAAAACAAAGAAGCAGCTTACAAAGTTATCGAATACTTAATGACACCAGAAGCACAAGTTGCATACCAAGAAAAATGTGGTAACTTACCAACAGTTAAAGCAGCTTATGAAACAGAATTCGTTGCAAACGAAGAAATGCGAAAGGCTTTCAAAGAACAAGCTGACTTTGGTAAAGCTTATCCATCAGTTGCAGGTTGGGGTCCATCAGAAACAATTCTTCAAAAAGGTTTAAGTAATGTTTGGGACAATGTTATGGGTGTATTCGGTGCATACGATCCAGCTAAAACAAAAGAAATCTTAGATCAAACAGCTAGTGAATGTACAGTAATTTACAACGAACAATAAATTACATGCATTAAATACACTGGTGCGGGAGGTAAAAAAAGTGAGTAAAGTAGCAAAAGGGCTAAATAAAAAAGGCACAGTCAAAAAAAGTTTGTTATCACAAATCAAGAAAAATAAGCTTGCATATGGTTTAATTGCACCAGCACTCATTGCAATGTTTGTTGTTCACTTAGTCCCTATCGTTTCGGGGATTTGGATGTCATTTTTAAAACTTAATCAATTTACACTTAAAAAGTTTTTAAGGGCACCTTTTATAGGACTTCAAAACTATTGGACTGTGTTATTTGATCCTACAAGTACAATTCGTTCAGGATTTATTGATGCACTTAGAAATACAGCAATCTTTTCAGTAATCTGTAGTTTCCTTGTAATTGGTATTGGTTTATTATTAGCAATATTACTAAATAGAAAATTCAGATTCCAAGGGCTTGCAAGAACATTATTAATGACACCTTGGGTAGTACCATCATTCGTTGTTGGTTTATTATGGGGATTCATGTGGCAACAAGACGGGGTAATCAATAAACTTCTTGTAGATATATTCCACTTCCTTCCAGAAGGTCCTTATTGGTTAACAGGTCCTAAAGTCCTTATTGCAATTATTATCCCTACAATTTGGAGAACAGTACCTTTCGTAATGCTTATGCTTTTAGCAGGTTTACAACAAATTCCTGTAGATTATTATGAAGCTGCAGAAATTGATGGTGCTAATTCTTGGCAACAATTTAGAAGCATCACCTTACCTTTATTAAGATCTGTTTTATCAATTCAAATATTAAATGGTATTATTAACTATATTTACTCATTTAATATCGTAGCCATGATGTTCGGTCACGGAGCAGGTTTCCCAGGAAAATACGGCGACTTACTTATGACAAATATTAATCGTAACTCATTCCAAATCTGGCAATTCGGTCCTGGTGCAGCAGCAACAGTAATCGTTATGATTTGTGTATTAGGATTAGTTGCATTATGGTACAAAGTATTCCAAGATGATTTGGTGGTGAATGACTAGTGAATAAAACAAAAAGCTTATCTGAATATAAGAGAAGAAAAAGAATAATTGATGGAATTGGAACTGCTATTGTATGGCTATTCGTAATAGCAGCCCTCTTTCCAATCGCATGGATGATTTTAACATCATTTATGACACAAAGTGATATTGCCACTGGTAGAATAGGTATACCTAACCATTGGAAAAACTATGTAGATATGTGGAAAAACGTTGATTTCTTCAATTACTTCAAAAATAGTGTAATTGTATGTGGAATTACAACAGTTGTAGCTTTAGGTATCGCAACATTTGCAGGATATGCAGTAGCAAGATTTAAATTTCCAGGTTCAGGGATATTCGGTGCAGCTGTACTTGCAACACAAATGGTACCAGGGATTATGTTCTTATTACCACTTTATCTCATGTTTATTAAAATTCAAGACACTTTAGGAATTCAAATTATCAATACATACGCTGGATTAATCTTAGTATATTCAGCATTCTACATTCCATTTAGTATCTGGATCTTAAGAGGTTTCTTTGCTGGGATTCCAAAAGAATTAGAAGAAGCAGCTATCATCGATGGATGTAGTGGATTTGAAGCTTTCTTAAAAGTAATTTTACCAATCGCTAGAATTGGACTTATTGCAACAGGTATTTATATTTTCCTTATGGCATGGGACGAATTATTATTCGCTTGGGTATTAACAACTTCATCAGATGTTGCTACAATCCCAGTTGGTATTCGTCTATATGTTGGAAATTACCAAAACCGTTACGACTTATTAATGGCAGCTGGTTGTGTAACAACATTACCACCACTTATGATTTTCTTCGGTCTTCAAAAACAATTCATCAGTGGTATGACTGCTGGAGCTGTAAAAGCTTAATAAATGATATAAAAACAACCTTGTATTTTACAAGGTTGTTTTGTGTGTTTATAATTCCATATATAAAATAGAGTAATAAGGAGATAGGCAAATGGAAGACGATAAAATAATTGATAGAATCATTGTAGGAATTGTGGTATTTTTGGGGCTTATTTTAAGTATATTATTATTTAGGATTCATGCAGATGTACAAAAGAAAAATAATTATGCACGCTTAAATCAAGAAAAAAAGATTATTAAAATATGGACTTTGCATGGTGATATGCAGACAATGTTAGAAGAAGTGACCCAAAAATATGAAAATGACACTATAGGCTTTGAAATTACAAGTTTTAAGAATGAAGTTTATCAATCAAATATTCAAAACGCAGCCATTACAAATGAATTACCAGATATATTTTTTACTTGGGGTTATAGTAATTTAGAAAAGTATGTGAAGTTAGGTTTAGTTGCAGATATTACACAAAGTGTAAAAGAAACAAATTTTGAAGAAACCTGTTTGCCAAAGGCTTTTGATGGAATGACTTTTGAAAATAAAATTTATGCATTACCTATATATGGATGGAATGTTGGTCTATTTTGTAATAAAGCATTATTTAAACAATATGGTGTAGAATATCCTACAACTTATGAAAAGTTTATTAATGCAATTAAGGTATTTAAGACACATAATATTACGCCATTAGCAGGAGGAATGAAAGAGCAGTGGTTAAACTCTTTATATTATATGGCACTTGTTTTAGGTGAAGGAGATATAAATGGTATTTATGATGCTGCAATGGACATGAAAAAGTTTGATACACCACAATTTAAGAATGCAGCTAAGAAGATGGCAGAGATTTCACGTTTAAATCCATGGCAAACTACGTATATGGACAATGATGCTTATGATGCAAGTTATTTGTTTGTACAAGGAGGAGCGGCAATGCTTGTATATGGCAGCTGGGTATCTTCTAGAATTGCAGGAGACGAATCGATTATAGCAGATGAAGTAGAAGTTATGCCGTTTCCAAATGATAATCCGGGCTACAATATAGGCGGTTATTCAGATTTAATGGTTATTAGTAAAAATAGTCAAATGGCTGAAGATGAAGAATTAAAGAAATTATATTTAGATATGATGTATGATATTTCACAGTTAGCTATTACAAAGTATGGTGTAGGATTACCAGCTTATAAAGATCAAGTGATAAACCCTGTACAGTTTAAAACATTATATGGTTGTTCTAAAATTAACGAAGAAAAAGGAGAACATCCTGCGTATGATCAGATTTTAAATGTAGATCAAAGTACTATTTATTATGATGCATTAGCGCGTTTAGTAAAAGGTGAAATGGATGAAAATCAGTTTATCTCAAGAATGTCTGAATAAAAATTAGTTTAGTTAATTTTATCAAGTCTTATCGTAATATTATGGGCTTACGTCAAGTAGAGTGTTCTCGTATACTATAGTATATAGACAAAAGTGGATTCTAGAAAGGAGAAATACATGAAAAAATACGGTATTTTAATTGGGCTAGGTTTCATGCTTGTAGGGTGTCAAAATATCAATAGTGTACAAGAAACACAAAGTGTACAAGTAGATATGGCAATCTCAGATGGGGACAAAGACATAAAGAAACTAGATAAAGTGGCTGATTTTGAAAATGAATTTGAAATTTATGATGATACATTAATGGAAAAAGCTAATGGCTGGAGTAATGGTAGCATGTTTGATTGTACATGGCGTGAGAGCAATGTACAATTTAATAATGGAAAAATGCAACTTAGCATTAATGATGATGGAGAAGGTGCTTCACCTAAATGGTCAGGTGGAGAATACCGTACAAGAAAATTCTTCCACTATGGTATGTATGAAGTATGTATGAAACCTATTAAAAATATAGGTGTTGTTTCATCATTCTTTACATATACAGGCCCTAGTGATAATAATCCATGGGATGAGATTGATATCGAGTTTTTAGGAAAAGATACAACAAAAGTGCAATTTAACTATTTTACAAATGGTGTAGGTGAACATGAATATCTTTATGATTTAGGATTTGATGCTTCAGAAGGATTCCATGAATATGGATTTGAATGGCAACCAGAGGCAATTACTTGGTATGTAGATGGAAAACCAGTATATACAGCAACAGACAATATTCCTCAAACACCTAGTAAGCTTATGATGAATACATGGCCTGGTACAGGTGTTGATAGCTGGTTAGGACACTTTGAGGGTAGTGTACCGTTAACAGCTGAATACGAGTGGATGAAAATTAAAGAGTATATAAACAAATAAGGAGATTTAAGATGAAACAGTACCAAGAGCCTAAAGATAAACTCAAGCTAAATGGTATACAAAAGTTAGGCATCTTAGTAGCAGGCATTTTAAGTATCGCAATAGTAATTTGCATAGGGATTTTAGTAGTTATTTAGTTAGAAATTTATATATAGAGGTAAAATATAATATTGAATTTAAAGGAGACATTTGAATAATGTCTCCTTTTTTGTATGTTGTTTTAAATGGATCATCGATGAGATTGACGATATTCAAGAGGTGTTTGTCCAACATTTTTTTTAAAGATGTTATTAAAATAGCTGGAGCTGTTAAAACCAGTATTTAGAGCAATATTTAAAATAGAATCATCTGTATTAATAAGAAGTCCTTTGCTTTTTTCAAGGCGAAAGTTTTGTATATATGTGCAAAAAGATTGTTTCATGACTTGCTTAAAAATAGTACAAAAATAACTTTTATTAATACCAAGATAATTGGCTACCTTTTGTAATGTAAGGGGCTTATCATAATTTTGCTCAATGTAGATAATGGCCTTAGTAACATGATAGCTATAATCATCTATAGTTTCTTTATTTAAGGTATGTTGATGAGAACCTTCTATTTTACTAGATACAAGCTTAGTTTCGTGAGCATATAGGCTGTCTAGCAGGATTAATAAATGGGGCATACAATGAAGAGGTTTAAAGACTAACTGTGAGTCACTTTTAAGATTGGTTGTATAAGGACCAATGACAAAGCAGCCTTCTTTAATATGCGACATATTTAAAGGATAGAAGGTCAAGTAAATATCTTTTGCTAGTGGGTGGTGAATTACCCTTTTTTCTGGCAGTGAACAAATTAACGAAGTTAATAGTTCTTTTGTTGTATATTTTTTTAGAATATCTAAATTCATATCTGAACAACCAAAGCGGTAAATATCAGATATAGCATTTAGATTCGTAAAAAAACGAATAGGCAAAAGTGTACAATGGTGAAAATGTTCCATTGTAGTCATTATTAATTCAAGATTTAACACGTTGTCCTCCTATTTACCTAAAGATATTACAAGGAATCTAAATATTTTATAAGACGCGATAATGATTTCTTGTTAAGATATTATTATAAGTGAAACTGATTATCAATATCTCAACTTAAATATTATATCATTATGAAATATAAGATGTCAAAAGGAGGCTTACTGGTGAAGCATAGGATAAAGAAAAGATATCTTGTAGCCATACTTATTATATTAGCAGTTATTTCTTTATTTGTAGGGGTAAGCAGCCTTACAATAAATGATATTTTAACTTTAAAAGAAGATAAGATTCAGCTCTTAATGATTAGTAGGCTGCCACGCCTTATAGCTATTATTGTAGCAGGGGTAGGATTAAGCGTCAGCGGGCTTATTATGCAGCAAATTAGTAGAAATAAGTTCGTTGCACCAACGACAGCAGGGACAACAGACTTTGCAAAATTAGGTCTTTTAGTAGGAATGATTTGGTTTGGTGAAGCGGGAACAATGGCTAAATGATGATTGCTTTTATCTTTTCTATGGTAGGGACAGTTGTCTTTACGAAAATGATTAAATCAATCAAAGTGAAAAACGTGATATTTATTCCATTAGTAGGGATGATGTTAGGGAAAGTAGTAGGCTCAATCACAGCTTATTTCGCTTATCAATACGATTTAGTACAAAATATTTCATCTTGGATGGAAGGTAACTTATCACTCATTATGTCAGGAAATTATGAACTGCTTTATTTAAGTGTACCTGTAGTAGTTGTAGGATTTATATATGCTAATAAATTTACAATTGCAGGAATAGGAGAAGATTTTGCAACAAACCTAGGACTTAACTATAATCTCATTGTAAATGTAGGACTAGGAATTGTAGCACTTATTACATCTGTAACAATGATTACAGTAGGGAATATTCCTTTCTTAGGTTTAATTATTCCTAATATTGTTACAATGTACCAAGGAGATAACTTAAAGAATTCTCTTTATCATACAGCACTTTTAGGACCAATTTTCTTACTCATTTGTGATATTGTAGGACGACTTATTATTTATCCATTTGAGGTATCTATTGGTATGATGGTAGGAACAAGTGGTGGTGCGTTATTCCTTTATATTATTTTAAGGAGGGCAAAAAATGAAGGTTAAAGCCCAAGATAAAAAGATTTTAGTCGTGTTAATCATAGCAAGTATTACACTTATTGCATTATATTTATTAACAGAACTTAATCCAAATGCTTATGGCTATGCCCTTTCAAGACGTATTCCAAGAGTATATGCCATTATTTTAACTGGAGCAGCAGTAGGCTTTTCGTCACTGGTATTCCAAACAATTACCAATAATCATATTTTAACACCAAGTATATTAGGGCTTGATTCATTATATATGCTACTAAATACAACAGTTGTATTTTTATTCAGCTCAACACATAAATTAATCGTTAATGCCAATACAAACTTCTTATTAACAACAGGGGTTATGCTTGGGACATCAGTGATCTTTTATAAACTTGTATTTAGTAAGAAAAATAATAATATCTTTTTCTTATTACTTATAGGGGTTATCATTGGAACTTTATTTGAAAGTTTAACAACATTTATGCAAGTTTTAATGGACCCAAATGAATTTTTAACAATTCAAGATAAATCACAAGCAAGTTTTAATAATATCAATATAAAGGTATTAACATTTGCAACAATTGCTATAGTAGGTTCATTCATCTACAGCGCAAGATTTATGAAAGTATTAGACGTTATGGGACTTGGGAGAGACCAAGCTATTAACTTAGGTGTAGATTACGATAAAATAGTAAAACGTATGCTTGTAGTAATAGTTATTTTAACAGCCACATCTACAGCACTTGTTGGACCAATTACTTTTTTAGGACTATTAGTTGTAAATATTGCAAGATATATGATGCATTCGTATAAACATAGTACACTAAGCTTTACGATTCTTTTAATAAGCATTGTAGCTTTAGTCGGAGGTCAGTATGTGGCGGAACACTTATTGAAGTTTGGTGTCAGCGTAAGTATCATTATTAACTTTATCGGTGGTATTTACTTTATTTACTTATTAATGAAAGGACGTACACAATGATACAAGTGAAAAACATTTCAAAAATGTATGATAGTAAAAAAGTAGTAGATAATGTATCACTGGAAATTCCAGAAGGAAAAATCACTTCTTTCATTGGCCCAAATGGTGCAGGGAAAAGTACAGTACTTTCTATTATGACACGCTTAATGAAACGTGATAGTGGTGAAATTTTAATCGATGGTAAAGAAATTACTACATGGGATCAAAAGGCACTTGCAAAGAAAATCGGGATTTTAAAACAATCTAATAATATCAATATGCGCCTTACAATTCGTGAGCTTGTAAGTTTCGGACGTTTCCCTCATTGTGGGGGGAATTTAAGCGCAGAAGATGAAAAACAAGTTGATGAAGCGATTGGCTATATGCAGCTCACAGATCTTCAAGATTGCTATTTAGATGAACTCAGTGGTGGACAAAGACAAAGAGCATATATTGCAATGGTTATTGCTCAAGATAGTGAATATATTTTATTAGATGAACCACTTAATAATTTAGATATGAAGCATTCAGCAGAGATTATGAAAATTTTAAGAAAGCTTGTAGATGAACTTGGTAAAACAGTTATTATTGTAATCCATGACATTAATTTTGCTTCATGTTATTCAGATTATATTGTAGCCCTTAAAGATGGTAAGATTGCCAAAGAAGGACCTACACAAGAAATTATTCAAAAAGAAATTTTAGAAGAAATCTACGAAATGCTATTTAATGTACAAGAAATTAATGGACAAAACATTTGTATATATTTCTAAAAGATAGATTTTAGTAGATTCTAAGGGTCTACTAAAAAAAAAGTTTTAATGAGAATGAAACTCATAAATTATAGTAAACAATTATAGATATAGAGACAAAAGGAGAAATTATAATGAATAAAAAATTAGTATTTACAGTACTTGCAGTGATGACATTAGCTTTCACAGGATGTGGGGCAAATCAAGTAGCCACATCAGGAGAAGTAACAGCAGTAGAAAATCAAGTAGAAGCAGGAACAGTTATAGTAAAACATAACTCAGGAGAAACAGAAGTTCCTAAAAATCCTAAAAATATCGTTGTAGCAGAACTTGGGATTTTAGATTCACTTCAAGCTTTAGGCGTAGAAGTAGCGGGGATACCAACTAGTAGTAAACTTCCAGCATATTTAAGTGAAAATATTGGAAAAAATATAGCCAATGTAGGGTCATTAAAAGAGTTAGATATGGAAGCAATTTATGCGCTTCAGCCAGAACTTATTATCATTGGTGGTAGACAAGCTAGTTATTATGATGAACTTAGCAAAATCGCCCCAACAATTAATCTAGCAGTAGATAATGCCAATTATATGGAATCATTTAAAACAAATATGAACTACTTAGGTGAAATCTTTAATAAAGAAGCAGAAGTAGCAGAAAAAATTGAAGCAGTAGAAGCAGATGTAGAAGTGTTAAAAGCTAAAGCAGCAGAAAAAAATGTAAATGGACTTATTGCTCTTGCTAATGACGGTGCATTTAGTGTATATGGACCAGGTTCAAGATTTGCAATCATCCATGATACAGTTGGTATAAAACCAGTTGATGAAACAATTGCTGTATCAACACATGGTCAAAATGCATCATTTGAATATGTAGTTGAACAAAATCCGGATTACTTATTTGTAGTAGACCGCGCGGCTGTAGCTGGAGGCGGAACATCAGCAGCACAACTATTTGATAATGATCTAATTAAAACAACAAATGCTTATAAAAATAATCATATCATTTATTTAGATGCTAATGTATGGTATACATCAGGCGGAGGCTTTACATCTACAGAGATAATGGTAAATGAAATTTCACAAGCGCTTGATCAATAATGAAGTTTAAAAGAGAAAATGCAGAAAAAGGCATTTTCTCTTTTTTGTTACATAGGAGATAGGGTTAAAAAAATATATTAAGAAAATATTGACTTTTATATAGCGTGATTTAAGATAGGAATATAAGCAGTAAATTATGTAAGAATTTTATTGGAGCATATTTTAATACATCTCATTCTACAAGAAATCATATAACACTTAAGATATTGACTACTAACAATAGTATATTGTATATAAAGTATAAGTAGAATATATTATAAAAAGGGGGAGTTAAGATGAAGAAAGAAATGCAATCATTAGAAAATGTAAAAGGTTTTACAACAGAAACAGAAAAAGAATTACAAGAGATTATGGGTGGTAGTGTGAAATTAGTTGAGCTAATTAAGCAGCCTGGAATGATATTATGCTATGGGGTATTTCCTATTAATGATAAAATTAAACAAATTTTATCATAATATATAAACATTAGTGAAGCATATAGCTAATTGGAACAGCGTGATTAAAAGAGGAGATTAATACTCCAATGTCATTTAGTTAAGACATTGACCTTAGAATACTTCTTAAATACCCAAGTATTTAAATCGGTACTTGGGTATTTTTTATGTAAAAAAGCTTGATAAAAGCTATAAAATTTGCTAATAAAAACTTTAAATTTAATGAGTGGGACAAGTGAAAATAGTTTTAAACCAACAGGAAAGTTAAGTGATAAAAGTGCTAAGGTTATTTTAAACCGCATAGCTAAATTAGAAATACCTTTAAAATGGCAGCATGTTTGTTATGCTATTAATTCAAGTAGCCAAATGGATAAAATTAAGGAATATGATGCCATTAGTTTTGGATGGGGTAACTATTGATTTTGAACAATTTACAGATACCAGTCTTAAACAGCCTTATGTCACTTTTTTAAAAGAGCTTAAATCAGCTCTTAAAGTTAAAGGGAAAAAATTAAATGTAGCGGTGCAGCCAATTACATATTTTAAAGGATATGATTATAAAGGTATAGGCAGCGTAGCAGATCATGTTATTCTAATGACCTGTGATTATGGTGCTAAGAAATTAACACAAACAGATCAACAAATGGGAATTAAGAATACACCAATTAATGAGGTATATGCAACCTTAACAGAAGCTGTGAGTGTTATAAGTAAAGATAAGATTGCATTATAAATTAGTTATGCTAGTACGCAGTGACAGATTAAAAATAATAAGGTAATTAATAGCACAGCCTATATACCAAGTTATACACAGATTCAAAATCGCTTAAATCAATCTGGTACCAAAAGCTTATTTGATGAAATGAGTCAGGACACTTATGCGACTTATGTAGCTAACTATATCTCAAATGTAATCTGGTATGAAGATGAAAGAAGCGTTACGGCTAAAGTAGACCTAGCGAAACTTTTAGGGATAAGTGATATTTCTTATTGGCGTTTAGGAAATATGGCAAATTAGGAATAAATGACATAATATATGGATATTTATTAATAGGAGACTACAAATTAGTGGAAAATGCATTAATGGTTTAATGCATTAGAAATTAATAAAGTAGGTGAAAAGATGATTAAAAAGGTGCCTGCAATTGATTTCTATAAAATGCCTCTTGTAGTAACAAATCATGCAGTAGAGCAATGGGCAGTGCGTGTAGATGGGTCGTTACCAGATAATATAGGAGAAGCCAAGCTTACACTTAGAGGGCGAATCTTACATACGCCACCTAAGCATCTCACAGAGAATTTTTATGAGATTGAAAATCACATTATACTTGTGGCATTTATATCAGGAAACAAAATCATCATTCCTACAATCTATGGCTCAAGATTACGCATACCTGCGTTAAATAATTTTAAAGTATACCTTCAGAATAGGAAAAAATACGGAAAATTAAATTTAAGGTAATTTAGAAAGGTGTTACTTATTGAACTAAATCATATAAGTAACACCTTAAGCATGCATAAAATAAGAACTATAAAATGGTTAATATTTAACAAATTGTTAATACTACATTAAAATAAGTTATAAAAAGATATTTTTTAGTTGAAAATGATGATATTTTCTAATAAAATAAGAGTAAGCAGTAAACAACATGCAGAGGTGGTGGAATGGCAGACACGCTAGATTCAGGTTCTAGTGAGATTATCTCGTGGGGGTTCAAGTCCCCTTCTCTGCACGTTAATTTGTGGTATTTTAAATTTCTACATAGGAAGCCCTCAAAGCCCATAATCTCAAGGCTTGGAGGGCTTTTTTTGATGTGTTAGTTATTAAATTTAAGTAAGTATAGTCCAAAAAATATTTAAATATCTTTAGTTGTATTTAGATTGATTTAATTCTATTTAAAAATAAAGTGAGGGAAAAATGAGGGAAAATAATTAGCTTGTAAGCTCTGAATATAAAGCGTTTTGGCGATCGGCAGATGCTATTTTGGTATCCTGTAAGACATGAGCATAGATATTCATAGTAGTTTGAATATCAGCATGACTGAGAAGTACTTGAATTGTTTTAATAGATTCGCCGCTTTCAATCATGCGAGTAGTAAAAGTATGTCTTAAAGCATGGAAATTGATGCCACGGTAGGTCGTATGTTCTAAACCATTAATATAAGTTGTAATAGGATTGATTTTTGCATGATTACAAAGTCTTTTGTGAATATCGATTATAGTACGTGAAGGAATAGACTTTCCAATGGGTGTTTCAAATACATAACGTGAAGAAATATCTTTTACAGTACCTTTAGGCTTAATGTGACTAAGTTCATCAATCAGAAAAGAAGGTAAAGGAACTTCACGTATACCTGAACGAGTCTTTGGTTCTTTGGTAATAAGTTTCTTTTCATAATTACCATTGATATCATATTCATTATAGGTACGAATGGTTTTGCAGACTTTTAGAATACCAGTTTTAAGGTTAACATTTTGCCAACGAAGTGCAAGTAGTTCGCCTTGACGGAGCCCAGTAAAAAGGGCAGTTAAAAATAAAAGGCGATAAGGTTCTTTTTCTGTAGCAAGAATATAAGCACGCTGTTGTTCTTTTGTTAAGATTTCTACTTGTCGTTTAGGCTTCTTTTTGTTAGGAACGACTACACCTTTTGCAGGATTAATACGTATTAAATTATTTCTAATTGCGGATTCAAAAGCAGCAGAGAGTACAAGATAAGATTTTTTGATTGTGGAGTGTGCAAGATGAGATTGTGCATTTAAAAATTCTTGCACTTGCATTTGGGTAACGTTTATAAGAGGAGTATTCCCTAGAACAGATGGCTTAATATATTTGTTATAAACCATAACATAGAGATTAAAAGTTCCAACGGATATTTCATGAATTTTTATTGTAAATAGATGTTTGTATGTCCATTCTGCAACTGTATAACTTTCATCAGATAAGATATTTCCATAAGTATGGAATTGAAGTTTATAGTTTTCTAATTTGGTTTCTACGATTTTTTTAGTCTTCCCAGTAAATTCAACACGTTTTCCATTGATAGTATCTTGAGCACGCCAATGTAAAACAATTTCTTTACCAGTTTCTTTATCAATTTTTGTTCGTTTTATAATTGATGCCATAATGAAAGTGAGGCATGGAAGGATGCAGGATCTGTTTTGAGAGAATTGCGTAAAGCAACAGGTTTGTCAATTCATAAAGTTGGTAGAGTGGTTGGAGTATCAGGTGGATATATTGCGAAAATAGAGCGAGGAGAGAATAATCCATCAGAAGCAGTACTAATAGGTTTAGCAGAGCTTTATCATAAGGATGTTCAGGAACTATTTAAACTATATAACAAGGTAGAAAGTAGTGAAACAGATTTATTTGCAAGGTTACATCCAGAGATTAGAAAAACAGTTACAGCTATATCTAGTGATAAAGATATAACAGATGAAGAAGCTTTAGAAATTGCAAAAAGGATAGAAGAAATAACAAAGGAAATCTTAAGTAGAGAGGATAAGTAGGATGATTGAATATACGAGAGGTATATTAAGAAGAATCATGCACTGGTATGAATGGTAGGCTGTTTTTTATATGCAATATAAACATTGTAAAATCAAGGGATAAAAATTATGAAATTATCTCAGATAGAATAATTCCGCTTAAATTGGATAAATTAATTGAGGTTAATTTTAAACAATTTAAGGAGTGGAAGAAATGAAAAGAACAAGTAAAGGTATATTATTCTGCACAGTGTTTGCATTTATATTCTTATTCTGCATAGGGGTGCATGCACAGTCTAATATGCAAAATGGACAAAATAAAAATATAGTAGATGTATTAAAGAAGGATGATAAACAGTTTTCAACAATTATGAAAGCTCTAGATGCAGCAGGGCTTACAGATACATTAAAGGATGAAGGGCTTTATACTATATTTGTACCAAACAATCGTGCTTTTGAACAATTACCAAAAGGTGCTCTTGATAATCTTTTAAAACCAGAAAATAAAGATCAGCTTAAGGATGTACTTACTTATCATATCACAAAGGGAAAATTACCATCAGAAGAAGCTGCTAAATTAAATAATCAAGAAATCACTATGTTGAATGGTAAGCCTGTTAAAGTAGAAGTAAAGGGAAAAGATATTTATATTCAAGGTGCAAAAGTGTTAAGAGCAGATATGGATGCAAAAAATGGTATTATTTATGTGATAGATACGGTCATTATGCCATAACTAAGATAAAAATAAACAATAAAAATAAAAATAAAAATAAAAGGCGATGTTACGAAATAATTTATAATTTCACAACATCGCCTTTTTACAGTATGCGTTATTAATAGATGAATATTAATGTGATATTGATATAGATAAGTCTATAATATAAGTAAAAAATTTACAAGTTAGTTAAGTGATATAAATTATGAATTAGATTATTTTGAATAATAGTTGTTTTATTTACAGTTTCCTTAGATTGTAAATTTAAAATGTTAGTAGGTAGTAATATAATGAGTTTGATGTAAGTTACAAATGTAAGTGCTTAAATATGGTTATTTTGCATAAGCCTATAAAGGGAGGCGGACATAGTATGAAAGAAGAAAAGAAGAGTTTTATGGAGCAGATGGCAACTTTGATTGTAGATAAGCGAAAAGGATTATTTTTAGCATTTGTTATTGCTATTATTTTTTGCGCCATTGCCTCTACATGGGTGCATGTAGACAATGATATTACAGATTATTTGCCAGATGCAACGCAGACAAGACAAGGCTTAACGATTATGGATGATGAATTTATCACCTATGGCTCTGCTAAGATTATGGTGGATAATGTATCTTATGAGAAGGCAAAGCAAATTGCAGATTCATTGGTAATTATAGATGGTGTAAAATCTGTAGAATTTGATGATACAAGTGCACATTATAAAGAAGCTAGTGCTCTGTTTAATGTAACATTTAATGGGGAAGAAACGGATACAATTAGTGTAGAAGCTATGAACAAGGTAAAAGAAAAATTAGCAGCATATGATACATATATTTCTAGTGCAGTAGGTGCAGGAAAAGCAGAACTTATTCAAAATGAAATGAATACCGTTATGGTGATTGTAGCAATTATTATTTTAGTCGTGCTGTTATTTACAAGCCAGACTTATATGGAAGTACCTGTTTTGATTATTACCTTTGGTGTAGCAGCTATTTTAAATAAGGGAACTAACTTTTTATTGGGTGAAATTTCATTCGTATCTGATTCCATTGCAGTAGTACTTCAATTAGCATTAGCTATAGATTATGCCATTATTTTATGCCATCGTTATACAGAAGAACGGGAGCATTTAGAGGCAAGAGAAGCAGTTATTATGGCCTTAAGTAAAGCTATACCTGAAATATCCTCTTCTAGTTTGACAACTATATCTGGTATGGGCGCTTTAATGTTCATGCAGTTTAAATTAGGTTTTGACTTAGGTAGTGTGCTTATTAAAGCGATTTTATTTAGTTTATTATCTGTGTTTACTTTGATGCCTGGATTACTTATGTTATTTTCACCTTGGATTGATAAAACCCATCATAAAAATTTTGTGCCCAATATTACGATTTGGGGTAAACTCAGTATGAAATTACATTTTATTTTACCACCTATTTTTATCATATTTTTAGTAGGAAGTTTCTTTATTTCTAACCGATGTCATTATGTATATGGTTACTCAACATTAACGACTATTAAGCGAAATAATACTCAGATATCTGAAGAAAAAATAAGAAATACATTTGGGGATGATAATTTATTAGTCGTTATGGTGCCAGCAGGAAATTATGATGTAGAGGAACGTATGATTCGTGAAATGGAGCAATTAGACTTCGTAGATTCTGTGCAGGCATTAGCCAATACTGAAGCTATGGATGGTTATATTTTGACAGAAGGTCTAACGCCACGTCAGTTTGCTGAGATTACAGACTTAGATATAGAGGTAGCTAATGTGCTTTATTCAGCGTATGCAGCTAAGGATGATAATTATGGCAAGATTGTAGCAGGCATTGATCATTATAGTGTACCACTTATTGATATGTTTGGGTTCTTATATGAAGAAAAGCAAGAAGGCTATATAACCTTAGAGGGAGATATGGCAGAGGAACTTGAGGATATTAATGAACAGCTTACAGATGCCAAATTACAGTTAAAAGGTAAGAATTATAGCCGTATTTTATTACATACGAATTTAGATGAAGAAGGAGAAGTGACTTTTAGTAAGATTGATAAACTGCATGAGATTATTAATCAGTATTATGAAAGAGGTGGATTTGTTATAGGAGATTCTACAAGTGATTACGATTTAAGCTCTAGTTTTACTCGTGATAATATGATTATTAATATTTTATCAGCTCTTTTTATAACGATTATTCTGATATTTACTTTCCAATCAGCGGGGCTTCCTATTTTGCTTATGGCGATTATAGAAGGGAGTATATGGATGAACTTCTCAGAGCCTGTTATTGTGGGAAAGAATATGTTTTTCTTAAGTTATTTGATTGTGAGTTCTATCCAAATGGGGGCAAATATTGATTACGCTATCGTTATTACAACTAGGTATCAAGAATTAAAGCGTATGATGCCTCGAAAAGAAGCAATTATTGAATCACTTAATCAATGCTTTCCAACTATTATTACATCAGGATGTATTTTAGCGGCAGCAGGTGTATTTATAGGATTTTTATCTTCTGAAGAAGCAATCTCTTCTATTGGACTTTGTTTAGGACGAGGAACAATTATTTCAATTATATTAGTTATGAGTGTTTTGCCACAGCTTCTTGTATTAGGTGATTTTATTATTGAAAAAACTGCCTTTACTATCAATTTACCCGATCATGGGAGAGGGCTAAAAGGGAACTTTGCTATGGATGGCTATGTAAAAGGTTATGTATCAGGTATGATTGATGGTGATTTCAAAGGAACGATTCAAGGAACTTTAAGCGCAGCAGTAGAGGGAGAAAAGAAGGAGGGGACTGAAAATGAAAAGACGAAATAAATGGACTGCATATTTGACCAGTGTATGTTTGTTTTTTTCAATATTGGGAAATAGCAGTACCCTTTTTGGAAAAGTGGATACTAGTATTCAAATTAGCTCTGCACAAGATTTAATCAAGTTGGCAGAAAACTGTACTTTAGATACATGGAGCAAAGAAAAGGTAGTTAAGTTAGTAAAAGATATAGATATTTCAGAAATAGACTTTAAAGGAATACCTATATTTGGTGGAACATTTGAAGGCAATGGATATATGATTAGTGGGATGAATTTATCTGGTAATGGGAGTAATCAAGGTTTCTTTCGTTATATAGAGGAGGGAGGAAATGTTAAGAATCTTATTATCAGAGGAAATGTTATAGGGAATGGCAGCAAAAAAACAATAGGTGGTCTTGCTGGTCAAAATAAAGGACTTATTAAAAATTGTACCTTCGTAGGACGTGTAGATGGAGAAAGCTATATAGGTGGTTTAGTAGGCATTAATGAGGTAGAAGGTAAAATTATTGGTGGTACCATGGAAGGGATTGTAGCGGGAACCCATTATGTAGGTGGCATAGCTGGTGAAAATCTAGGGACTATCTTAAAAAGTACTAATAAAGCTAAGGTGAATAATGTAGCTAGTGAAGTTGAACTCACTTTGCAAGACTTAGGGAATATTACAGACTTAAAACTAAATTCTTCAGAAAATATAGCGGCCAATACAGATGTAGGCGGAATAACAGGTTTTTCTACAGGTATTCTTCAAGAATGTAAAAACTATGGTGCCATAGGATATGAACATATTGGTTACAATGTAGGTGGCATAGCTGGTAGACAATCAGGTTATATTAGTAATTGTTATAATTATGGTGAAATCTTTGGACGTAAAGATGTAGGGGGTATTACTGGCCAGGCTGAACCATATATTACATTACAATTTTCTGATGGGAAATTAAATAGCCTACAAGATGAACTTGATAAATTACAGAGATTGATGAATAAAGCTATTGACCATGCTAATGGATATTCCGATGAAATGGGTGATGAACTTAAATCTACAAAAAGTTATATTGACTCAGCTATTGACAGTACTCACTCTTTAACCAATCAGACAGAAGACTTATATAATAAAACAATCGATAGTGTCAATGATATGAGTGCCAGAGTCAGTGACACTTTAAATCAGCTTACAGATGTATTTGATAAGGGAAGCGGCATAGGAGATGATATTACCAAGGCTATAGATGAGTTAAAAGAAGCTTTAGATGAATTAGAACTTACATCTGACCAAGGCAAGAAAACTTTAGATACTTTAAATGAAACATTAGAACGTCTTAAAAAGAATGGTCAGGAATATACAAATGCATTAGAAACCATTTCTCAGACTATAACTGCATTAAATGACAGTATAGGGGATAAGGATGAAATGGAAAGTGCTCTTAAAGAGTTATCTAGAAGATTTGAAGAACTTACAGATAGTTTTCGCACTATAAGTAGGGATGTGACAAATCTTAAAGAGGGTATGGAATTACTTGAAAAATGGATGAAAGAAAATAAAGGTTGGAATAATCTTGTAAAAGGTTTAAGTGATGTAAGTGAATCTTTAGAGGAAGTTAGTCATGCAACCCGTGAAGTTACAAATGCCATTGAAAAAGTATTAAAAGCAATAGATGAAGATGAAATGAGCAAGGCCCTAGAAAATCTGCACAATGCTTCAACTAAGTTAACTAAGGCAATGAAACATTTAGAAACAGCATTAGGTGCTATTGATAGTAGCGATATACTAAATAGTGATTTCGAAAAAATGATGAATGAAGCTAAGGAGGCAACTAGTCAGATACAAGAAAGTATGAAAGAAGTTAATAATGGTTTAGAGCATATTGAAAAGGCTACATCTAATGAAGAGGTTAAACAGGCTTTTAAGGAATTAGAAACAGGATTTAATCATATGAGCAAAGCACTTGAAAAACTAAATGCTGTCACAAAGCAAATCAATGAGGCATTAAAAGGTTTACAAGAAGAAAATGAATCAAGGAAGTTTAAAGATATTAAAAATCAAATCAGTGATGTATTAAAAGGTATGTTCCAGTTATTAGATGAAACGACAAAAGCTATGGTAAATATGCAGCAGGCTATGCAACGTATAAATAATCAGATTCAAATAAAGAAATTAAATGAAGCAGGAGATAAGTTGGAAACAGCTGTACAAGAGTTGGTTGCAGCTACTAAAAACACAGATTATGTTATAACTGACTTTCAAAATGTATTGGATGAAACTAGAAAAACGGTGTCTCAAGCAGATAAGATGACAGATAAAATTCAAAGAGCAGTAGATACTTTACATAAGGTAAGTGAAAAAGGATTAGATATGGCAAAAGATATAGAAGATATTGTGACTAACTTAGTAGATAAGCCAAGTATTACTTTGCCAAATATTGACAGTAAATATAGACAAACTACAGATGATTTGAATTATTGTCTGGGAAATATTTCTGATGCTATTGGTAATTTAAATAATACAATGCAAGTGAATAATGATTTGTTATTAGATGATTTAAAAAGTATTAGTGACCAATTTTATGTCGTCATGAATCTCATTATTGATGTAACTTTAGAAAATGCAGAAGCAAATGAAGAGAAAGATGTGCAGGAGAAGTTGAATGAATTTCATGAGGATATTTCAGACCAAGATACTACTAATAATACTCAAGGAAAAGTGGCAAAATGTAGTAATTTAGCTGAAGTACAAGGGGATGTCAATGTAGGAGGTATCACGGGTTCTATGGCTATTGAATATGACTTTGACCCTGAAGATGATGTTATTAAAAAAGGGCAAAATTCTATGAAATTCCAATACTTATCTCGAGCTGTTGTAAGGAATTGTACTAATAAAGGTGAGATTACTGGTAAGAAGAACTATGTTGGTGGCATTGTGGGACGTATGGATTTAGGATCTGTAATAGATTGCAATGGCTATGGAAGAATTAAAAGCACAGCGGGAAATTATATAGGTGGTATAGCAGGGGCTTCCTATACACATATTAAAGAAAGCTTTGCAATGTGTGTGCTCTCAGGTGGTAGCAACATTGGAGGCATAGCAGGCTATGGTAGCAAGATGACAAATAATTATGCTATGGTAGAAATAGAAGATTATGAAGAATGTGTAGGCGCTATTGCAGGTAGTGTGGAAAATATGAAAAATCAAGCTAATAATTATTTTATAAATAGAGGAGTAGCAGGTATTGATAGCATTAGTTATCAAGACAAGGCGAGTCCTATAGCATATGAAGAGTTTAGCAAGATTCCGGATTTACCTGAAGAATTTACTTCATTAGCACTTACTTTTGTAGTTGATGATAAAGTTGTAAAAAGAGTACCGTTTAAGTTTGGCGAAAGCGTAGATGAAAGTAAGTTGCCAAAAGTACCAGAAAAACAAGGCTATTATGGAAGATGGCCAGAATTTAATTATAAGACATTAACATTTAGCACTACATTAGAGGCTATTTATACATCATATACAACTGTTGTTGAAAGTACTACAAGTGAAGAAGGTAAAGCACTTGCCTTAGTAACAGGTAATTTTGATGGAGATGCAGTACTCAGTGTAACAGATACACAAGTGGTTCCGCCTAGTGAAGCTGGTGGAAAAGCTAAGATATGGGAAATTGTCCTTAGTGATAATTTAGTAAGTGACAATAAAGGTGATGAAAAAGAGAAAGTACCAACCTATGAGTTGCGTTTATTAGTTGGTGAGAAGCAAAAAGCCCAGATTTATAAATGTGAAGATGATGGAACATGGAAGAAAGTAAATGCTAAGAAAAATGGCAGTTATATGATTGTAGAAATGCAAGGGGAAAGAAGTATATATTGTATTGTTTGTAAAGAATCTATTAAACAAGTTGTGTGTTTAATAGGTGGCATAGCATTGATGATAGGTGCTATAATCATCTTCATCAAAAAGAAGAAATTATATAAAAAAAATAGAAATAAAATGGCTCAGCAACAGTCTATGTAAAAAAGAAGCTATCGCAAAGAATGTTATTTTGCGATAGCTTCTTTTTACATTAAGGATGTTTAGTAAGTTCTTTGCAAGTAACTTCTGGATGATGATATCTTGTACGCTTTTGGGCGAGACCTTGCCAATCAATAGCGTGTTGTGGACACCATTGAATACAGGCCATACATTTTTCACAAGATGTACCAAAAGTAGGTTTGCCATCTATTAAGCTTACATTATGCATAGGACAGACGGATTGACAAATACCACAGCCTTTACAATCTTCTGAAACTGTATATGTACGTGCCTGAGGACCGAAATTTTGAATGGCTTTTTGAAGACGAGGTTCGTCATCTGCTTTATAAAATAGTCCCTTTGATAATATGATTGGTGGATGATTCATTAAGAGATCATTACTGATTTTTTTGATCTTGCGGTTAGATAAAGCAAGTACTAATTTTTGATAAAGTTTAGGAGGTGCATCATAGGAAATAATATAGCTTCCAGGATATATAAGCATATATTCATAACTTACAGTGCCATTAGCATCGTTAATAAGTTTACGGATATCTTCTGTAGCATGACCACGGTTACCGCCACAGCCAATAATCGTGAATATTTTTTGAGAAGGTTTTAAGTAAATATCTTGAAAACATTGGGTAATAACAGATGGAATATGAGAGTAATACGAAGGAAAGCAGAATCCTATTAAATCATAATTGTTAATAGATACCTTATCATAAAGCAAAGTTGTAATTTCTTTAAAAGTAGTATTGGGAAGCAGACTACTTAATTTTTTGGCTGTCATATAGTTATTACCAGTTCCAGAAAAGTAATAGATAATACCTTTCATTGAATTACCTCCATTCTGACTAATTTTAATAATTTTAAAATTCAATTCAATTATATCATTAGATATTTAAAATTAATATCTTTTAATATACTCCTAATAGGTAGATATTAAAAGATGAGTAATGCCTAAGAGAATGGTTACAATAATTAAGATATCTAAATAATATGTAAAGGAAGGGTAAGATGCTTTTAATTTTTGTAGGTGGTTTCTTAATGGCTTTAGCAGATAGTGTGCCGGGAGTATCAGGAGGTACAATTGCTTTCCTAATGGGCTTTTATGATAACTTTATCAATTCTTTAAGTACTATATTTTCAAGGAGCCGTAATGCCAAGCTTAAAGCTTTAAAATTTTTGGTTAATCTAGGACTTGGCTGGATTATAGGTTTTGTAGCAGCAGTATTTGTTTTAAACGCTGTATTTGAAACATATATTTATGAAGTGAGTTCTTTATTTATAGGTTTTATTGTTTGTTCTACTCCTATTATTTTAAGAGAGGAATGGCAAGTCTTAAAAGGAAAATATTTAAATTTGATTTGTACTATAATAGGAGTAGTTATTGTAGTAGTGATTACGTATTTAAATACGCAGTTTACGGGCAACAGTGGGATTAATTTAAATAACTTAAGCATTCCCCTTATTATTTATGTATTTGTAGTGGGTATGATTGCTATATCAGCTATGATTTTACCAGGAATATCTGGCTCAACATTGATCCTTATATTTGGACTGTATATACCTATTATGAGTGCAGTCAAAGAAGTACTGACACTTAACTTTAGATTTTTGCCTATACTTATTATATTTAGCATTGGGGTAGTAACAGGAATCGTAGTGGTTATTAAGGGGGTTAAAGCAGCCTTAAGGCATTATCGCCCTCAGACAATCTATACTATCTTAGGCTTAATGCTAGGCTCTCTATATTCCATCTGTATAGGTCCCACAACAATGGAAGGTGACTATTTACCTATGAGTGTGGCTAATTTCAGCATTATATTCTTTTTAATAGGAGGCCTCATTGTCTTAAGTTTACAAGGCATAAAAGAATACAAAAATATTAAAACCAAATAAAAAAGGATGCCACAAACACCATGTCATTTAGTTAAGTGATATTATATAAAAAAGGTCATTTACGAATAGTTAAATATTTGTAGATGATTTTTTATAGCTTAAGTTTTGTCTAAATATATAATTTTAAGCATGGCAAATAGACAGAATACTTATTTTGTCTAAAAAATTGATAAATACCTATTTTATGCTACTCTATAATTGAAGCTTACCGCTTTTTTTAATTTGATCTTGCGGGGGGCAGAGTGGTTTTCACGAATAGGTAATACATTCTTTTGAATGAGGGCTTCAACATCAGGTGGATGTATATTTTTATCCCTAAAGAATTTTTTGCAGATATGATTATCGGAGATGTTTTAAAAGCTAACCCAGAACATACTCGCATATTAATGGAAGCTGGTATGTACTGCCTCGGATGCCCATTTTTACAAATGGAATCATTAGGTGAAGCTTGTGCAGTTCATGGATTAGACCTTGAAACATTACTTGTAAAATTAAACGCATAATCATAGTTGAATTGAATGGATTAATAAAGGAGTATGTATTCATTAATAAAGGTGAGTGCATTTTTTTTGTAAAAAATTTTTGTCTTAAAAATAAAAATGAGAATCTATTTTAATTAAAAAAATAATTAAAATAGAGATAAAATATAGCTTTAGGTACCAAATTATGGTGGAAAACTAGATATAATAAGCATAAGAAAAACGAAAAATATATAGAGAAAAGAGAGCGTAAGGCATTATGAATTTAGAAACATAGTTAAAACAACATGAGGGAATTAAGTCAGAAATCAAAGAAATTAAGGCGATTACTTTAAAAGAAATGATGAAAATATGAAAGCAATTATTTTAGGGTATTTGTTTATAATAATAAAGAATAAATATTTGATTGCGTTAAGAGAATATAGCACACGATAGTGTAATGTTGACAATGATAAGAATGAAAATTATAATGAGATTGATAATTACAAATGTAGTTAAAAACCAAGTATTACAAGTTTCGCAAGAATTAATAGAGAAACAGGTGCAATTCCTGTACGATCCCGTCACTGTAATAGGGAGTCCTAAAATATTATGTCACTGAGTATATGGTTTGGGAAGGCATTTTAGGATGAAGAACTTAAGTCAGGAGAACTGCTTGTAATAGACATGATATGATTCTTACGGTGAATAAGAAGCATTATATATGTGTTTATAAAACGCCCATAATTTTATGAGTGCTTTTTTTGTATGCATTTTTCTCCGGGTATTTATATCAGATAATTGGTAGCTTAAACAAATTAGAAAGGAGAAAAATGTCTAAAAAATATCTTATCAAAAGACTTATTCAAGTTTTAATTGTCTTATTTGGAATTAGCTTTTTTACATTTGGACTCACATATTTATCACCTGGTGACCCAGCAGAAATCATGCTGACTGAGTGTGGAAATATTCCAAGTCCAGAGCTTTTAGAACAAACACGTATAGAGCTAGGACTTGATAAACCGTTCTTAGTACAATATGGCAGATGGTTAAGGGGTGTATTAGCTGGTGATATGGGAATGTCTTATTCTATGAAAATGCCTGTGGTAGATAAGCTTGTGCAATGTTTTTGGCCAACATTTAGAATGGCTACTATGTCATTAATTATAATGATTGTTATCTCAGTTCCGCTTGGAATAATAGCTGCTATCTATCAAAATAAGTGGCCAGATTATTTTGTAAGGGTCCTTACATTTCTAGGCGTATCAATCCCTAATTTTTGGCTTGGCTTAATTTTCTTAAGCTTTTTTGGTGTGAAACTCCAATGGGTCACTGTTTCTGGAGGTCGCACAGATTTTAAAGGATTAATATTACCGGCAGTAACGTTAGCAATTGCTATGGCTGCTAAATATACAAGGCAGGTTAGAGTAACAATTCTTGAAGAATTACATCAAGACTATGTAATTGGTGCACGTATGCGCGGGATTAAAGAGTGTACTATTTTATGGCGCCATGTATTACCCAATGCATTATTACCACTTGTCACATTAGTTGGTTTATCTTTTGGAAGTTTACTAGGAGGAACGGCAGTTGTTGAAATTATTTACAACTGGCCTGGTATGGGGAATATGGCTATAAAGGCTATTGCGTGCAGAGACTACCCCCTTGTACAAGGCTACGTTTTATGGATTGCATTAATTTATATGGGAATCAATATATTAGTTGATTTATCTTATGCATACCTAGATCCTAGACTAAAGGAGGGGAGATAAATGGAAATTATTAAATTTCTAAAGAAACATATGCAGTTTACTATATTTCTTACACTTGCCCTTGTGATTATAGGTATTGCTATTTTTGCGCCATGGATTGCACCGTATGATCCATATGAAACAATTATGCAAAATTCTTTGAAGGCACCTAATAAGATTAATTTATGTGGTACAGATAAATTAGGAAGAGATGTATTATCTCGTGTAATTTATGGAACAAGGACTTCTCTTACAATGGTAATTTGCTTACTGAGTATAACCTTTGTAATAGGAACGACTTTAGGTGTGATAGCAGGGTACTTTGGCAAAATAGTAGATGAAGTGATTATGCGCTTAGCGGATATGATGATTTCATTCCCAGGATTAGTATTAGCTATTGCTATAGCTGGTTTATTGGGGCCGAATATGGTCAATGCGGTTATTGCTATAGCAGCAGTAAGCTGGACTAAATATGCACGCCTTTCAAGAAGTTTAGTTTTAAGGGTGAAAGAAAGTACCTTTATAGAAGCGGCAAAAATAAATGGAACGAAGACAAGTAAAATTATTTTTAAGCATATACTACCTAACATTATAAATGTGATGGTGATATCAGTAGTTACTGAAATAGGAACAATGATGTTAGAACTTGCCTCATTATCCTTCTTAGGATTTGGGGCACAAGCACCTACACCTGAATGGGGGATTATGCTTAATGAAGGTAGAACATACTTAGCTAAGGCACCTTGGCTTATGGTGTATCCAGGGATTGCAATAGTTATTGTTGTAATTGTTTTTAATATGCTAGGAGATAGCCTGCGAGATATTTTAGACCCTAAGCATAACTAGAAAAGGAGAAGATATAAGATGAGAAGAAATTGGTTAAAGAAAATTGCTGTAATGACATTATGCATGGCATCAATAGTAGGTTGTGGAAATACAAATACTACAAATGATAAGGTGCAAACAGCAACAAAAAGTAAAGAAACAACAATAGGTGTTACAAGCTTTGCAGACACATTAGAGCCTACAGAGCAATACTTTAGTTGGGTTGTATCAAGATATGGGGTAGGTGAAACTTTAGTTCGCTTTGACCAAGAAGGAGAGATGGTACCTTGCTTAGCAGAAAGCTGGGAAAATAGTGGGGAAGGTAAAGTATGGACATTTAAAATTCGTGAAGGTGTAAAGTTCTCTAATGGGGAAGAGATGACAGCTGAGAGTGTCAAATCATCTTTAGAGCGTACCTTTGAAAAAAGTACTCGTGCTAAAGATTTCTTTGAGCCTGAAAGTATAGAAGTAAATGGTAGGGATTTAATCATTACAACTAAAACACCTGTGGCAACATTGACAGGAAGTCTTGCAGACCCATTATTCTTAATTGTAGATACAAATGCGGATCAAGATAAATTTGCTACAGATGGGCCAATTTGTACGGGGCCTTATGTAGTAGAATCATTTAATCCTACAAATGATTGTGTTGTAGTTAGAAATGAATATTATTGGAATGGGGAAGTACCATTTGATAGAGTTACGTTTAAGTGTATTGATGATCAAACAACACGTTCTATGGCACTTCAAACAGGAGAAGTGCAGCTTGCCTATAATTTAAAAACAGAAAATCTTGCCACATTTGAAAATAATGATGCTTACAATATTCAAAGCCTTGCATCTTTAAGATCAACTTATGCTTTTATGAATCAAAATGGCGCATTAGGAGATATCAAATTACGCCAAGCACTTGTTCGTAGTTTAGATAAAAAACATATTGTGAATCTTTACTTGAAGGTGGTGCAATACCAGGGAAAGCGCCAATCCCACCAACATTAGACTTTGGATTTGATGAACTTGTAGATGAAAATATTTATGATGTAGAAAGTGCAAAAGCATTATTAGCTGAGGCTGGCTATGTAGATATTAATAATGATGGTTATGTAGAGAAGCCAAATGGTGAAATCCTTGATTTAAACTTTGTGATTTATACAAGCCGTGAGGAATTAAATGTCTATGCCCAAGCAGCACAAGCTAATTTAAAAGAAGTAGGAATCAAAGTAACACTTAATACTGTAAGTTATGAAACTTTATTAGATATGAGAGATTCTGGTCAATACGACTTATTGATTTGGAATGTATTAGTTGCTAATACTGGAGATCCTGAAAAATATCTCCGTGAAAACTGGTATAGTGCATCACATACTAATACAACAGGCTACAATAATGCGGAAGTTGATAAATTATTAGATGAACTTGCCGGAACATTTGATGAAGCTAAAAGAAAAGAGCTAATCATACAAATTGAGCAACTTATTATGAATGATGCAGCTACAGTGTTCTTTGGATATGAAACAACATATCTCCTTTCATCAACTGCGTTAACAGGTGTAGAAATGTACCCTATGGATTACTATTGGTTAACTAAAGATATTGCACCAGTACAGTAAAGGAGTAATCATATGTTGCAGATTAAGAATTTAGCTGTACAGTATAAAAATGAGCTGCCAATGATTAAGGATTTTAATCTTTCAGTAGAGGAAGGGGAAATCATTAGTATCGTTGGGGAAAGTGGCAGTGGGAAGACAACGGTGATTAGAGCCATTATGGGCGCACTATCTAGAGAAGGTAAAATAAGTAGTGGAGATATATTATTTTATAATCAATCTTTATTAGGGAAATCTCGTGAAGAGTGGCAAAAGCTTAGAGGTACAGAAATATCTATGATTTTCCAAGATTGCGGCAGTACTTTAAATCCTATTCGAAAAATAGGCAGTCAATATGTAGAGTATATTCGGATGCATACTAAAATGTCTAAAAAAGAAGCATGGGATAAAGCAGTAAGTATGTTAGATAAAATGAAGCTGGCAGATAGCGAAAATATCATGAACAGCTATCCACATCAGTTAAGTGGTGGCATGCGTCAGAGAGTTGGTATTGCCATGGTCATGACTTTTAATGCCAAGTTATTACTGGCAGATGAACCAACTAGTGCGTTAGATGTAACGACTCAGGCACAAATTGTACGTGAAATGATGGCACTTAGAGATAATTTTGGGACAAGTATTATTATGATTACTCATAACTTAGGTGTAGCAGCTTATATGTCAGATAAAATTGTTGTCATGCAACAGGGTAAAGTAGTAGATATGGGAACAAGAGATGAAGTCATTAATTATCCAAGTAGTGACTATACCAAAAAGTTATTAGCCGCAGTGCCAGAAATGGAGGGAGAAAGCTTTGTTTAAAGACTTGGAAATTGTATTACAAACGCAGCATATTGTGAAGCAATTTAAAACCTCTAAAAATCAGATGTTGGTAGCTTGTAATGATATTAATCTAACAGCATATAAAGGAAAAACATTAGGTATTGTAGGGGAAAGTGGTTGTGGTAAATCGACTTTTGTACGACTACTCACTCAGCTTGAAACACCTACAAGTGGCAAAATCCTTTATCATGATAAAGATATTGTGCATTTCTCAAAAAAGGAAGCATGGTTAAACCGTCAAAATATACAGATGGTATTTCAAGATCCTATGGCATCTTTTAATCCTAAGATGAAGATAATAGATATTTTGACAGAGCCTCTTTTAAACTTTAAACGTATTAAGCGAAGTGAGAAAGAAACTAAAGCTAAAGAATTACTAGAGATGGTAGAACTTCCAGCAGACTTTATGTATAGATATCCTCATAGTATGAGTGGTGGACAACGTCAAAGAATCAGCCTGGCAAGGGCACTTTCTTTAGAACCAGAGGTTTTAATATGTGATGAAGCCACATCGGCATTAGATGTGTCTATTCAAAGAAATATTATCCAATTATTAGTACGTCTGCAAAAAGAAAAAAATATTACTATTATATTTATTTGCCATGATCTTGCACTTATTAGTTCCTTTTCACATCAGATTGCAGTAATGTATTTAGGACATATTGTAGAAGTAATTCCAGGTGAAAAGATAAAAGATGGTGCCAAGCATCCTTATACGCGTGCATTAATAGATTCACAATTTAGTGTACATTTAAGTCAAGATAAGCAGATTAAAGCACTTGATGGAGAAGTACCAAGTCCATTAGACATTCCGCAAGGATGTCCATTCCAAAGTCGCTGTAAGTATTGCAAAGAGGAATGTAGAAAAGAGAAACCAGTTTTAAAAGAAGTTGGAGTAGGACATCAAGTAGCTTGTCAGTATAGCAAATAATAAATATAAAAAGCTGTCGCAGAAAACTAAGTAAGCGGCAGTTTTTTTATTAAGCAGCCTATTTAATTAAAGTGATTATAAGGAGAAAAAAGTATGGATTTAAAAAGTATGTTAGAACAAAAAAATAAGAAATGGAAAAGCGAATTTAAAATTACAGAGACACATAGTTTGCCTATGTATGTTATATGTGGTAAAGAAACCGGAAAGACTTTGGTTATTACAGCAGGAGTACACGGATGTGAATATGTAGGCATGCTAACTGCACGTAAATTATATAAGAATTTAAATTGCCAAGAAATGAGAGGACAAGTTATTATATTACCATTAATTAATGAGGAAGGTTTCTATGAAGAATCTAAACAAATAGTTCCAATGGATGGTAAAAATTTAAATAATGTATTTCCAGGAAGAGCTGATGGAACTATAAGTGAAAAAATAGCTTATGCTATTGAGAAAGATATTTATTATCATGCAGACTTTTTAATTGATTTACATGGGGGCGATTATAATGAGAAGATGAGCTCATTGGTATTTTTCCCAGTAGAAGCAAAAGAACGTGTGAATGCTATAGCGAAAGAAGCGGCAAAACGATTACCGGTTTCCTATCGCGTACAATCTATAGCAAAAGATGGATTATATAGTTATGGGACTCAATGTGATATTCCTGCTGTATTGTTAGAAATTGGTGGCGAAGGAAAATGGCAGGAAAGCGAAGTGACTCATTGTGAAAAATGTGTTTATCATTTAATGGATTATTTAAAAATTATAGATTTTAAAGAAGAACGTAGCAGTCAAAAAGAAATAACGCAGGTAATTTATGAGGTTGCACAGGCAAATGGTTTTTGGTATCCGATGATTTCACTAGGAAAATATGTCTCAAAGGGAGAAATACTTGGGGAAATACGTAACTTAGAAGATGAAGTTTTAAAACGATATACAGCAGCTTTCGATGGTGAAATTTTATATTATACAGTTGCACTTGGTGTAAAAGAAGGAGATTCACTTATTGCATATGGTAGAGAGTAATCAGTAAATTAAAAAGCTATTTTAAGTAGAATAGGTAAAATAGCTTAATATATATGAGTTTTGATATATTTAAGGTAAGGTAGATTTCAAAGAAGAAGGATTTCGGAGAGAAAAGAGAAGCAGCTCAAAGAAATGTTCTATAACTTCTTGAGATTCGTTCATACCATTTTTAAAGTTCAATGAAGCTCATACAGATATGATTATAAGAAGTTCTTCTGGAACAGAGCAACTAATTTTAGAATAACTTTTTTTAGCCAATGACTGATAAAAGGCTTCAAAGATACAAGATTTAGTTTTAGCAACACGTTTATCCATTCGCATCACTCTTTAGATGTATTGGATGTTTTAATGAAAGTGTCTAAAAACTGACAGATTCACTAAAATGATTAGGATTGTAATGGATTTAAGGTCATAAAATAATAGTAGCTAAGAATTATTAAGCCATCTAAATCTAAGTTCAACGAGCCCGCCATAAAAAAATGCAAGTCCTAGTGTCATGAGTAAGTCAAGGACTGTAGAAATAATTATAAATGCCATATCACTATGTATAACCATTTTGTTTATCTACCTTTTTTGAAATATATATTCATTAGAATGTACAGTAATGAGACATTAATTCATAAAAATAGATAATTAATGACTTTGTTAAAAGGTATAAAATAATGTTTGTTTAAAATATTGCGTATTATTATAATTAAATACATAGATAGGAAATATAGTCACTGACAAATATTAAATATAGATATGGAGTTAAATGAAATATGGATTTTAAACATGAAATTGTTATGCCCAATGAAGATTTAAACTTTCGTGTATTTTTATTTGAAGGCCAAGAGGGGAATTATAAAGTCACCAAGCACTGGCATCAATCTGTAGAAATCTTTGCAGTGTATGAAGGAGAAATGGATTATTATATCAATGATACCCAGTATCATTTATCGCCAGGTAAGTTTATGCTTTTAAATTCCAATGAGATACATTCAGTAGTTGCACCAGAAGCAAACTATACAATTGTCTTGCAGATTCCCTTAACAACTTTTGAAAAGTATATAAAAGATCAGTACATATTGTTTTCACATAGTCCAAGAGAAGAAGATAAGGCTATTATGAATCTCATTAAGCAGATTTATGATAAGTATAAGGCTAAGGAGATAGGCTATGAATTTGAGGTACAAAGCCAGTATTTTAAATTATTGTATGAACTAGTTACAAAGTACCGTGTGGAAAATGTAGCGGAAGCATTAATTCTATCTAATAAGAAATTAAATCGCCTTTCTAAGGTTACAGCTTATATTAAAGAACATCATGCAGAAAAACTTTCATTAGAGCAGGTTGCAAAAATATTTGGTTATGCCCCAGCCTATTTATCTCGTATGTTTCAACAATATGCTAAAGTTAATTTCAAAAATTATTTAAGAGAAATTCGTTTAGAAAGTGCTTACAAGGAAATGCTTAATAGTGACGAGACTCTAAGTGAAATTGCACTAAATAATGGATTTCCAAATGAGAAGGCTTTTTGTAAAGCGTTCTTTGATAAGTATGGAGAAAAGCCAAGTGAATATCGCAAATGTCAAAAAAGTGCCATTAAATAGTTAAGACTTTGGTAGAAGGACAAATATTAAAATGCTACAATTTTTATATAAATAAAGGTTGTAGCATTACTTTTTTGGATAAATTGACGGAGGGGAATATGGAAAAATATCAAGTTTCAGATGAAAAATTTAAAGCTTATGGTAGAGTTTTAGTAGGTTATGACTGCACACAACTTATGAAAGAAATGGAACATAGTCCAGTGCCAGAAGATGTGATTTATGAGCCTTCTGTATTTGAACTTGAACAAACAGCAGTAGCTAAAGAATTCGCTAAAAAAGCCTATGGGGAAATGCCTATTCAGCTTGGATACTGCAATGGTCACAACCAAAAATTAAATGCAGTAGAATATCATAGAGATTCAGAAATTAATATTGCTGTAACAGACTTAATCTTATTAGTAGGTAAGATGCAAGATATTACTTCTGATTTTACATATGATACAAATAAAATTGAAGCTTTCTTTGTAGCAAAAGGAACAGTTGTAGAACTTTATGCTACAACGCTTCACTATGCACCATGCGGTGTAGATGGCAATGGCTTTAAAAATGTCATTATTTTACCAAAGGGAACAAACTATGAAAAAACAGGAGATATTGGAAATGCCAACGATGATAAACTTATGACACATCGCAATAAATGGCTCATCGCTCATGAAGATGCACATATTGAAGGTGCTTTCGTAGGATTAGTTGGAGAAAATATTGAGATTAGATAAATATTAAAATTTAGATTAATAAATATTAATTAGCAGAAAGATAGATATAAACATTTAAAATAAATAATACATAGTAGAGGGGATACCATTATGCAAAATATCATTAACAATATGCCAAACGCAAAAATCGGGGTTGTAGCAGTAAGTAGAGACTGTTTCCCAGAAAGTTTATCAGTAACAAGAAGACAAAATCTTATTGCTGCATGTAAAGAAAAATATCCAAACATGGATGTATATGAATGTCCAATCTGTATCGTTGAAAGTGAAATTCATATGGTGCAAGCTTTAGAAGATATCAAAAAAGAAGGCTGTAATGCACTTGTTGTATATCTTGGAAACTTCGGACCAGAAATCTCTGAAACATTACTTGCTAAACATTTTGAAGGACCAAAAATGTTCGTAGCAGCTGCTGAAGAAAGCGGAAATAACCTTGTTCAAGGTAGAGGGGATGCTTACTGCGGTATGCTTAATGCAAGCTACAACTTAAAACTTCGTAATGTAAAAGCATATATCCCAGAATATCCAGTAGGAACTGCAGAAGAATGTGCTGATATGATTGCAGAATTCGAACCAATTGCAAAAGCAGTTATTGGTTTAAATTCACTTAAAATCATAAGCTTCGGACCACGTCCACTTAATTTCCTTGCATGTAATGCACCTATCAAACCACTTTATGATCTTGGTGTAGAAATCGAAGAAAACTCAGAACTTGATCTTTTCGAAGCTTACAACAAACATGAAGGGGATGAAAGAATTCCTGCTATCGTTAAAGAAATGGAAGAAGAACTTGGTGTTGGTAATAAAAAACCAGAAATCCTTGTTAAACTTGCTCAATATGAGATTACATTAAAAGACTGGGTAGAAGCACACAAAGGATACCGTAAATATGTAGCTATTGCAGGTAAATGCTGGCCAGCATTCCAAACACAATTTGGTTTCGTACCATGCTACGTAAATAGCCGCTTAACAGCACAAGGTATTCCAGTATCTTGTGAAGTAGATATCTACGGTGCACTTAGCGAATTCATCGGAACAGTAGTAAGTAATGATGCAGTTACATTATTAGATATTAATAACTCTGTACCACAAGATTTATATAATGAAGATATTAAAGGTAAATTTGACTATACATTAAAAGATACATTCATGGGATTCCACTGTGGAAATACTGCATCTAGCAAATTATCATTCTGTGAAATGAAATATCAAATGATTATGGCTAGAACACTTCCAGAAGAAGTAACACAAGGAACTCTTGAAGGAGATATCATCCCTGGAGATATTACATTCTTTAGATTACAAAGTACAGCGGATACTAAACTTAGAGCTTACATTGCACAAGGTGAAGTATTACCAGTTGCAACACGTTCATTCGGTGCAATCGGTATCTTTGCAATTCCAGAAATGGGTCGTTTCTACCGTCACGTACTTATCGAGAAAAACTTCCCACACCATGGTGCAGTAGCATTTGGTCATTTCGGTAAAACACTTTATGAAGTATTCAAATACATTGGTGTAGATGTAGATGAAATTGGTTATAACCAAGCAAAAGGTGACAGATACCCAACAGAAAATCCATTCTAGGATTTAGGAGGAAGAAATATGTACTATATTGGTATAGATTTAGGGACATCAGCAGTAAAACTTCTTCTTATGAATGAAGAAGGGCAAGTTAAAAATGTGACATCCCTTGAATATCCACTTTACTTCCCACACTCAGGCTGGTCAGAACAAAATCCAGCCGACTGGTGGGAAGCAGTTCAAAAAGGTATTAAAGTTTTAATAAAGGATATTGATTCTAAAGAAGTAAAAGGTATGAGCTTTGGTGGACAAATGCACGGACTCGTAGTGCTTGATGAAAATGATGAAGTTATTCGTCCAGCTATTTTATGGAATGATAACCGTACAGCCAAACAAAGCGATTATTTAAATGAAGTGATTGGTAAAGCTAAACTTTCAGAGTGCACAGCTAATATTTCATTTGCTGGTTTCACAGCACCTAAAATTCTTTGGATGAAAGAAGAAGAGCCAGAAAACTTCGCACGTATTAAAAAGATTATGCTTCCTAAAGATTACATCGCATATAAATTAACAGGTGTACATTGCACAGATGTTTCAGATGCGTCAGGAATGTTACTCTTCGATGTTAAAAACAAATGTTGGTCTAAAGAAATGATGGAAATTTGTGATGTCAAAGAAGAACAACTTGCACAAATCTTTGAAAGCTATGAAAAGGTGGGTACTGTTCTTCCAAAGTGGCGGCTAGTCTTGGACTATCTGAAGATGTAGTTGTAGCGGCGGGAGCTGGAGATAATGCAGCAGCAGCGGTAGGGACAGGAACTATTGGTGAAGGACGCTGTAATATTTCACTTGGTACATCTGGTACAATCTTTATTGCAAGTAGTAAATTCCGCGTAGATGATCATAATGCATTACATTCATTTGTACATGCTGATGGCGGATATCATTTAATGGGATGTATGCTAAGTGCAGCTTCTTGTAATAAATGGTGGATGGATGAAATCATCAAAACAAAAGAATATGCTAAAGAGCAAGAGGGAATTGATAAACTAGGTGAAAATGAAGTATTTTTCTTACCATACTTAATGGGAGAACGTTCACCACATAATGATCCTAATGCAAGAGGGGCATTCGTAGGAATGAGCTTAAATACAACAAGAGAAGATATGACACAAGCTGTCTTAGAAGGTGTAGCATTTGCACTTAGAGATTCTTTTGAAGTTGCTAAATCATTAGGTATCAACATTGAAAGAACTAAGATTTGTGGTGGTGGTGCTAAGAGCCCACTATGGAAAAAAATGATTGCAAATATCTTAAATGTTGAAGTAGATGTCATTGATAATGATGAAGGTCCAGGACTTGGTGGTGCTATTTTAGCAGCAGTTGCTTGCGGTGAGTTTGCATCTGTAGAAGAAGCAAGTCAAAAAATCGTTAAGATTGTAGAAACAATTAAGCCAGATGAAGCTCTTGCAGCTAAATATGAAGCAAGATATCAAAAATTCAAAGCAATTTATCCAGCTCTAAAATCAGTATTCTAAGAAAAAATAGTTGATTAAAAGATAAGAGTATAGTCGTTTTATCACTGCAAATGGTAAGGCGGCTATATTTTTTTGTTTAATTTTTTTGAATATAAATAATATACTATATAAAGATAAACTCATAAATAGAGATAAAGATGAAGAGGGATGTATATGAAAGACAATTAACTTTAAAGGAATTAGTAAAGTCTTTTGGTTAATGGTACTTTTAATGGTGTGTGCAGGAGCCTGTGAACAAGCTGTAAGACAATGGGAATCTATTTTGGCGGAAAGAGGATTAGGAGTCAGTAAAGTCATTGGCGATTTAGCAGGGCCGATGCTGTTTGCTACTTTAATGGGAACCTCACGAGTTGTATATGGTAAGTATGGAGAAAAAATAGATTTTAGTAGGTGTATAATTTATAGTGGCAGCTTATGTTTGATTACTTACTTAATCATTGCATTAGTTCCTATTCCAGCAATATGTTTTGTAGGCTATGGTTTATGTGGTTTATCTGTAGGAATTTTAATGAAAGACAGTATGACTAAAGACAGAAGTGTTAAACTGTGACATTGAGTTAATCTTAAAAAAGGCATACACTAAGCTTAGATAAAGAGGGACAGCAAATTCCTAAGGAGATGAGAACTATGTTTACAAATAGGCTTGGTATTATTATGAGAAATGTTGAGCAAATAATGGAAGGGCAATCTAAAGGAAAGCAGCGAAAAGTTCAGGTGGGACCTTATAGAGTAGAGCAGGAAGTAGCGGATAAATTAGAAGAGATTAAGTTTAGAGGAGGAAGATTGAGTTAAGAGATAAATGATACTTAATCATTTAGGTTTAGGAATAAAATAAAATTAACTAAATATCCACGTAACTATTAGTAATTTAAAGTGAAGGTACTAAATAGTTAGGTGGATATTTGCGTTATATACTAATATATAACTGAATATTGTGATTTTGCAATACAGCTTTAAAGTGTAGTAAAGTTTAAATAAATTTAATATATTGACAAAATAAAAGGTAAGGACTACCATTTAAATGAAGTATTACAGTATGTAGAAAAGCGTGGTGAAAAAATGGCAAAACGAGAAGTATTTGTTTATCTTTTGCTAGGATTTTTAGAAAGCGGTAAGACGTCAATTATTACAGAGTTCATTGAAAAGGCTAAGTTTCGTACCAATGAAAAGAGCCTTATTATTGCCTGTGAAGAAGGGGAAGAAGAATATGACCCTAAGTTTTTAAAAGAAGCCAATACAGATATTGTATATATTGAAAAAGAAGAAGAGTTAACTACGGAATTCATTGCGGAGTGCGATGCAAAATATAAGCCAGATAAAGTATATATTGAAATGAATGGTATGTGGATTCTAGATTTATTTAATCGCCTAGCTTTTCCAGATACCTGGGTAGCAATGCGCAATATTGCTTTAGTAGATGCGAGTCAGTTTGAATTACAGTTTAATAATATAAAGGAATATATGATGATGCATTTTAGAGCAGCTGATTTTATTATATTTAATCGTTGCAACGAAGCTGTTAAACAAAGCAGCATCAAACGTATTGTTAAAATGGTTAATCCAGAAGCTCAATTAGCATTTGAATCTGTAGATGGTAAGCTCTCAATTGTTCAAAATGAGGAATTACCATTTGATATTAATAAACCACTTATTGAAGTAAGTTAGATGATTATGGCATTTGGTATATAGATGCTATAGAAAATAAAGAGCACTATCAAAATAAGAAGATTAAGGCAGAAGGTTTCATTTGTTATATGACACCACACAAATGCTATGCTTTTGGAAGATGCGGGATGACATGCTGTACTGATGATATTTCCTTTATGGGATTTGTATGTGTTGGTGATAATTTGGAAAGAACTAAAGAACAGTGCTGGGGTGAAATAGTTGGGCATCTTGAGTATATAAAAGTTAAAACTAAGGAAGGTACGAAAGAACAAATCCGTATGGTCATTGAATCGTTTAAACCAATGAAGATGCCAGAAGATAACTTAGTTTATATGAACTATTAATGGAAACAGTAAGCTATAGGAATGATAAGATTATAGATTAAAGGAGACAAAACATGATTAAAGTTAATATTATTTCAGGTTTTTTAGGTGCAGGTAAAACAACACTTATTAAAAAGCTCATTAAAGAAGCTTTTCAAGGTGAAAAGTTAGTTTTAATCGAAAATGAATTTGGTGAAATTGGTGTAGATGGGGGCTTTTTAAAAGAAGCAGGCATTGAAGTTCAAGAAATCAATGCAGGGTGCATTTGCTGCTCATTAGTAGGAAACTTTGAGAAGGCTTTAGAAAAAGTGATTGAAACTTATTCTCCAGAGCGTATTATCATTGAACCATCAGGTGTAGGTAGGCTTTCAGATGTGCAAAATGCTATTTTAAATTTACCAGAAAGCTATGGTATTGAGATTGAATATAGTGTAGCTGTTGTAGATGCTAATAAATGCAAAATGTATCTTCGTAACTATGGAGAGTTTTATGAAAATCAAATCAGTAGTGCACAAAGCATTGTTTTAAGCCGTACACAAACTATAGCAGAAAGTAAACTTGAAACATGTATAAATGAAATCCGTAAAGTCAATCAAGAGGCAACCATTATTACAACACCTTGGGACCAATTAACAGGTAAACAAATTTTAGGCGCTTTCACAAAATGTGATTTTACAACTATTTTAGAAGCTCACGAAGAACATCATTCGCATGAAGATTATCATCATCATGAAGGAGAATGTCATTGTCATGCATGTGAGGAAGAAAGACATCATGAACATAAGCATTATCACGAATGCTGCGAAGAAAGTGAACATACACATAGCGAAGTACATCATCACCACGATTGTTGTGAAGGGCATACCCATGATCACGAGCATCATCATGCAGATGAAGTATTTATTAGTTGGGGAACTGAAACTTGTCGTAAATTTACAAAGGAAGGTCTTGAAGATATCTTAAGAACTTTTGAATTGGAGGGGAATTATGGCACAGTTTTAAGAGCTAAGGGAATTGTAGAAGCTGAAGATGGTACATGGTTACACTTTAATTATGTACCAGAAGAAACAAGTGTAGTAACAGGACCAGCAGAATATACAGGACGTATTTGTATCATAGGTGTAGGTATTGAAACAGCAAGATTACAAGAATTATTTGCTTAGTTTATAGGTAGCTTAAATAAGTGTGAAAACTTGTTGTAAAAAGTAGAAATTTGTATCAATAGCTCTTGATAGTACGTATAATATAATAACTTATTTTATAAGAACCTTGGAAATCAAGTGGGATGCTTGTATAAATAGGTGAAAATAAGGTTATGCTTCTAAACGAGGTGAGTATATGATTCTAGTACAATGGGATTTAAACAAGGTGAGTTTAGAGTGGTTAGAGCATCAAGGCTGGAAGTACGTAAGACACATTACAGAGAACTGGGTAGAAATGTGTTTAGGCGGACAGAACTAAAGCAAAAGTAGTATATATGATATAATGAATGATAAGGCTAATAAGGTGCTTGGCAAAGCATTTTATTAGCATACATAGATATTGGGGGAGCATATGAAAAAATATCTTATTAAATATTGTGCATTACTTATAACACTGTGTATATTACGTTTTGGTATTGCATTAATGACAGGAGCACCATTTGTAGATGATGTTTCACTTATTACATTAATAGGACTTTTAGCATTTGCAGTTATTTTGGATATACAAAATAACCGCTTAAAAAAGAAACAAAAAAAGGACATGCAGGGCTAGAATAGAAAGGATAAAAAATGTATATAACCCAAATGGAATGGCATGGTTGGCTCTTTGAAATACAAGATAATGACCAGCTCTTTGGTAAAACAAAGGTAGAAGCAAGTAGAGATGATATTGTAGAAGAATTTTATATTGCTGCAGATTATTTAAGTGAACGTACTTGCGAAGAATTATATGAAAACTATTTATATGTCTATGGTGAAGGCTAAATAGGTTAATGAAATGTGATTGTAAACAAATGTTATGATATATAGTTTACAATCACATTTTTGTTTGTTATTATAAAAATATAATAAATTTTTGTAATATTTTAATAGGGAGTGTTAAATATGAAAAGTAGACAGTTAACTAAAATTGCAATTTGTATCGCTTTACTTTGCGTATCAGCATACATATCATTTCCGTTACCTTTTACACCAGCTATGGTAACAGCAATGACCATTGTTATTAATATGATTGCCTTTACATTAACACCTAAAGAAGCTTTTATAACTGTAGGGATTTATTTGTTAATGGGAAGCATAGGATTGCCTGTATTTGGAGGAGGGGCATCTGGTATAGGTAAGATTTTAGGGCCTACGGGTGGCTATTATTTTGGCTTTTGGATTGCACCAGTTGTGATGAGCATTGTAAAAGGAAAGGGTGTAAGTTTTAAACGATATTTAGTTGTGACTATTTTTGTAGGTCTTACAATCATTTATGCCTTAGGGGCTATTTTCATGAGTTACTATCAACAAGTTAGTATGGGTACAGTAGTAATGAGTGCAATAGTGCCATTTATTCCAGGAGATCTTATTAAATCTGTGGCGTCAGTTTACATTAGTATGGCCCTTAAACGAGCTTTACCAACATTAAGAGAGGCTTGTTAAAAACTGAGATCACTTGAAGAAAAGAAGAAATAAAAGTAGCTGTAGCGAAATGGTTTGGGATTTCGTTGCAGCTTTTTTGTATTAATAATTTTATAGGTTAATACGCACAAGTTTTTTTAGCAAAATAGGTATGATTTAAGTGAGTTTAGTAAGAATATAGATTATTAATTTGAAATTAGTAAAAATTAGTTTTACTATAAAAGAAGGAATTTCATAAATAGAGAAATTCATTACATTAAAATAATAAAGCTAAAGAGGAGATGGGTATATGAAAATCGGTTTTATCGGCGCGGGTAATATGGCAAAAGCTATGATGGGGGGCATTATAGCCAATGGCATTTTTACAAAAGATGAAGTCATTGCATCAGATGCTTTTGATGTAGCTTTAGAAGCAGCTAAAGAAAGCCTAGGCATTACAGTAACAAAAGATAATAAAGAGGTAGCACAAAAATCTGAGGTACTTGTACTTTCTGTAAAACCTCAATATTATGAAACAGTTATTAAAGAAATTAAAGATGTTGTAGATGAAACTAAACTAATCATAACAATTGCACCAGGTCAAACACTTAAAAGACTTGAAGGTTTATTTGGAAAAGCACTTAAAATCGTGCGTACAATGCCTAATACACCTGCTCTTGTAGGAGAAGGTATGACAGCAGCTTGCGCAAGTGAAAAAGTTACAAAAGAAGAACTTGATTATGTTTGTAATATTTTAAGAGGCTTTGGGAAAGTTGAAGTAGTAGGTGAACATTTAATGGATGCTGTCGTATCTGTAAGTGGTAGTTCACCAGCTTATGTATATATGTTTATTGAAGCTATGGCAGATGCGGCAGTAGCAGATGGCATGCCACGTAAACAGGCATATGAATTTGCAGCCCAAGCAGTTATGGGAAGCGCCAAAATGGTATTAGAAACAGGAAAACATCCTGGAGAATTAAAAGATATGGTATGTTCACCAGGAGGTACAACTATAGAAGCTGTACGTGTATTAGAAGAAAAAGGACTTAGAAGTACAGTATTTGAGGCTATGAAAGCTTGTACAGCTAAAGCAAAAGGAATGTAGTAGACACATAGGAGACACAATGAATAAAGAGAATATTAAGCAGTTAACAACCATTCTATTTGCTTGGGGCTTAGGATTTATGCTTTCCAGTGTTGTAGGTTCAGATGGTATACGAGAAAATGTACAGCTTCAAACATTGATTATAGGTGGAATGATGATGTTACTTGCAACTGGATTACGCTTTAAGATAAATAAGAATAAATCAAAAAAGAGATGCCTTAAAAAGGCAATGTCATTAAGTTAACATTGTGTTAGAAACGTACTCTTTTTCTATTTTTAGACACTACAAATAGACAGATTTGCATCTGTCTAAAAAATTTCTATTCAATTATAAAAATTTATGCTACCCTATAAAGGAAGCTATGAAAAATCTTGATAGATAGGTATCGTTTCCTATACCTATTAGATCTTATAGGTATAGGATTTTTGAACTTTTTTATAAAAAATCAAAAATTTTATCCACAGAAGGCAACTTTTGGAATTACTTTTTTCTGTTCAATAGCCAAGTCTTGCATAAGCCATTGAAATTGCTCGTGCGTAATACTTAATACATCATTTTCCGTGCTAGGCCATTGAAAACGTCCAGCTTCTAAACGTTTATAACCCAAGTCTAAGGTCAGTATGACCACAGGCTAGGTATACTTTGTCAAACCCTTTTACATCATTAAGCATGGGTTACCGACTGAATCAACAAACCTAATAACTCAGGAGAGAGTAAATTATTGATTTCTAAAGTAAAATCTTTTATATGTAAAACAGCATCAGGATTAGATCGAACTAGATGAGCAGGTATGCGATCTGAGGCCATAGGCTTTGGAGTTAAAGTTGATGTTGGCTCTAATTCTTGAACAAGCTGCATGCGTACACGACTTTGCCAGTAAAAAAATTGTTTTTCGTTAATGTTATTCGCAATACACCATGCTTTTTTAGTCATGTTACTGTTATTGCACTCATTAATGAGTGCAGCCTAGTTGTTAAGTCGTATTTGATAAGTAGTTTTATCTATGATGGAGCACCTCCTAAAAACTAATAGTTTATTAAAGTTCTATATCATTGTCTCAAAAAACTACTAGTTTTCGAGGTACGAACTATTTACCGCTTACTTTCGACCACTCATACCAGCATAATCATCAACAGTTTGATCAGGTAAAGAAATCGTTGTAGTATCTAAAAGTTTAATATCTGAAAAGTAGTTCAATAATAAAGAGGAATGACGTTCTAAAGCATTAGCATAGATTAAAGCAAATGCTCTCTGTAGTAATTTTTTTAGAAATGGAATACTTTCATTTAACCTTTTTAAAATAGCTTGTTTACTTAGAGATACACTATTTTGAATAGAAGCACACTTTTCAGCAATCACTTCTTCAGTAATATTTTTATAGTCTAACAAGCCCAAAGGTTTCAGGTAAAAGCTTAGAATGACGTTTCATAAGAACAGATGATTTTACAATTTCTTCGATAATAGATGATATAAAAAGTTTAAAAAGTCTAGATAGTTAACGCATATGATTCCAATATTATATCAAAAGAAATGATAGAAGATATAAAGGAGGAGAGAGAAGAGAATAGGGGGATAGTGTCATAAAATCTGTAAAATATGTAAACGGGTGTTATGGACTAGTCAAACTAGAGAATAGCACCGTTTGCATTGTGATTAGAAAACAATGTCTGAACCATAATTATTTTGATTTCTTGTTTTTTGACCCATAAGACTTTTTGTTTGAATTAGTCTCAGGAGTAGCACCTTCTGCTCCTGCAAGTTTACTAGCTGCTAAACGTTTGTTAATTGATTTTTGATGTGACATAAACAAGACCTCCTTAGATTTATTATCAACTTCTTTTGTTGATAACTACATTATAGTCCCGTAGCGGGATAATTCAAGCCTTTACCCCTTAAAAAAATATTCTATGAAACTTTCAAGAATATCAAAGGATTGGAACATTTTGCTTGTATATATTTAAAAGAAGAAGTGCATAAAATAAACATAAAATTTAAAAGTTAACAAGAGGAGCAAAAAGATTTTGTGTAAATTGGAAGTTAACTTAAAAATTATGAGTTTTTTAAAGGGTTATTGACTTTATAATCAAGACTTTATAGTATGTGAAATATAAAAGATTAGATTAAACGAAGGTAAAGATGGAAAGAGAAATCATGGTTTATACAGATGGTGGTGCTAGAGGCAATGGGAAAGATAACTGCATTTCAGCATGGGCCTATACACTAAGTTATGGTGACCATTATTAAAGAAGATAAAGGTGCAACATAGATGATTTAGTGAATTTAGTAATGGATGAATTATTGATAAAAACACGATAAATAATTACAAAAAAATAAAAAAAGTTAAAATAAATATTGAAAAAAGTATAATTTATTAATATAATGTATAAAAATCATTACACACTTTAAAGTGCTAAAGTGAATAAAATAAATTTTAGGTGCATACATAAAATTTAAAGATACTATAAAAGAAAGAGGGAAAGAGCAATGGGTATGAATTTCAAAGAAAAACTTCCAATTCCTATGGAGGTAAAAAAACAATATCCTGTATCAGAAAAAGTTAAAGCAATCAAAGCTGAAAGAGATGCAGAAATTCGTAAAATCTTCACAGGAGAATCAGATAAATTCGTTGTTATCGTAGGACCATGTTCTGCAGATAATGAAGATGCAGTATGCGATTATGTGAGCAGACTTGCAAAAGTTAACGAAAAGGTATCAGATAAATTAATGATTATCCCTAGAATTTACACTAATAAGCCAAGAACAACAGGTGAAGGTTATAAAGGGATGCTTCATCAACCAGATCCAAATAAAGCACCAGACTTATTAGAAGGAATCATTGCAATTCGTAAAATGCACGTACGTGCCATTGAAGAAACAGGGCTTACATCAGCTGATGAAATGCTTTATCCAGAAAATCACAGATATTTAGATGATATTTTATCATACGAAGCAATTGGGGCACGTTCAGTAGAAAACCAACAACACAGACTTACAGCAAGTGGTATTGACATTCCAGTAGGGATGAAAAATCCTACAAGTGGTGATTTATCAGTTATGTTTAACTCTATTATTGCAGCACAAAAATCTCATAACTTCATTTACCGTGGTTGGGACGTAACAACAGATGGTAATGATCTTGCACACGTTATCTTACGTGGTTCTGTTAATAAAAGAGGGGTATCAATGCCTAATTACCACTATGAAGATTTAATGCTTATGCTTGAAATGTATAACAAATTAAATCTTAAAAATCCAGCAGCTATCATTGATGCAAACCACGCAAACTCTGGTAAAAAATATATGGAACAAGTTCGTATTGTCAATGAAATCCTTCACAGTAGAACATACAATGATGAGCTTAAAAAAGTTGTTAAAGGTGTCATGATTGAAAGTTACATTGAAGGTGGCACACAAAAAATCGGTCCAGACCAAGTATATGGTAAATCTATTACAGACCCATGTCTTGGTTGGGAAGAAACAGAAAAATTACTTTACCAAATTGCAGAAAAATGCTAGTTAAAAGTAAGAAATAAAAGAAAGACTCTTAGTTGATAGTATCAAGCTAAGGGCTTTTTTTATATGTAATAAATTTTTCATGTAAGAAGTGTCACAAATTGAATGGGCCTGGCGTTATAAAAGCAAAATGGAAAATTCAGTCTATATTATGTGGTGAAGAAGAAATCGTAGTAAATAGAATATAACAGGTGATTAATTGTGCTGCAAGCAAGAAGTGTAATTAAACGTGCTTGAATACTTTTGAAGATGTTATATAATGGAATGGCTATAGTTTAAAACAGATAGCATTTTACGCAGGGGATAATAAGATGATATAAAACTAAAATAAGAGGCTTGGAGGTAAAAAATGAAGAAAGCAAAATTTTTAGGGACGCTTGTGGCAATTGGTGTCATTGGCGGCTTAGGCTACAATGCGGTAGATCAGCAAAAGTTAGTTGATTTCACTCAGAAGTTTAATCAAATACAGGAAAGTAGAGAAACTCAAGAGGAAGTTTCAGAATTAACTAGTGAAGAAAGTACTCAAGAGGTTAAAGAAGAAGTAGCAAGTAGTGATTCTAATGAGGCAGCAGAGGTAACATCAGAAGTAAGCGCACAGGATTTAGAGCAAGTAGAAGCTATTACGCATAAGATTGAAGTAGCAAGTAGAGCGTTTGAATCAGTTGGTATGAAAGATACATATGGTAGAATGCGCAGCGGACAAAAGAAAAAATGGTTAAAGCTTATTAATGAAAATGATTACTTTGGTGATGATGCTATGCAATATCAAATAAGTAATGTTTATGAGTTAGGTGATAATCAATATTACATAATAGGATGGTCAGCACCTAAAGCTGATATACTTAAAATTGCGGATAAATGGTCTGAGGCTGAAAAAGAAACACATTTAGCAAAAGAAGCTTTTGAACTTGTACTTAGCGAAGAAAATGGTAACTACTTCGCAACAAAAGCAATTTACCCAAGTGAGCAAATTTTATCAAGTGATGAAGTGGCTTTATATAAAAAAGAGGAACAAGCTGAAAGTAATGTGGATATTCAGTATAAAAAAGTGAATAAATTAAATGGCGTAAATGACTATGTGGATTATTTAGACAAAGCTATTAGTGGTATAAAAGGCAAAGTAAATGGGACAGTCACACTTAATGATGCAGGACAAAGTGAGGTCACACAATATGTACAATACGCTATTGAAAACTTAGCAACTACAAAAACTGAGGCTAAAGAAAATGTTATTGATGTTAAACCAGAGCTTATTAAAGAAATGAAATCATCTATGACAACTGCTAAAGATCAGTTTAATAAACTTTTAAATGATAATGATATGAGCTTTAATAAAAGCTTAAATACAGTTTTAAAATTACAAGTAGAAGATACAAACTTTAAAAAGCCTATTTTCATTCAACTTCCTAAAAAAATGGATGATTTAGAAGGTGTAACAGGACTTCGTGTTGTAATTGATGAAAATAGTTACATATATATTCCAGGAGAAGATTTAGAAGCTCTTGCAGGACTTAAAATTAGAATTGAACGTTTACATGATAAAAAAGGCTATGACATCAGCTTTATTAATGAAAATGCTGAAATCATTCCACAACTTGAGCAAACAATCACATTTGCATTTAAAGCAAAAGATGAGTTTACAACAGTTGTAAAAATCAATGGTGAAGAAGAGCAAAACTGGGGTGGACAATATGAAAATGCTACAAGTAGCATTTCATTTGGAACAAAATACTCAGGAATTTATAAAATAGTAGATAACAATGTGAAAATCAGAGATATTGCACATCTACCAAGTAAACAACAGTCAGCTATTAAATTCATGGTATCTAAAGGTTATTTAACACTTGAAAATGATTGTTTCAATCCAGAGCATACATTTTCACGTTATGAGTTTGCTGAGGCACTTGTAAAAATGTTCTTTGCTTTAGATACCTCACTTCAAACAGAGTTTAAAGATGTGCCAGTAGATAATGCATATTATTCATATGTAGCATCAGGTGAAACTTATGACATTATCAAAGGGTTCCAAGATGGCACATTTAAAGGAAATACAAAAATTTTAAGAGAGCAAGTTATTTCTTTATGTGCAAGAACAATTGCTGATCAAAAAGGTTATGTATATCCAGAGCATACAGAAGATTATTTAAAATTTGCTGATGTAGATGAAATTGGCAAATGGGCAATAGATGATATTGCTTTAGCTGTACAAAGTGGTTTAATTACAGCTGGTGGCAGCTTAACACCAAAAACACAAATTACAAAAGCAGAAAGTGCAGAAGTTTTATATGAACTCTTTATGCTATTATATGAAACAACACCAGATAATGTGGCAGAAATGCCAATAGAACAAAAAACATATTCTATTTTAGGGACATTCCTTGTACTTGCATTAGCTTTATTATTTATTTGGAAAGTAATTAAAAGATTTGTAATCGCCCTTACAACACTTGCATGTACAATTGCAATTATTATTGCAATTTATATAGGATTTGGAGGATTCTAAGGTATACCAAATAGGTGGCTGGGTTATTGTCAGCTTAGAAATTGCTCCATAGGAAGTTTCTAAGCTGACAATACCTCAGTTCAATATTTGGATATCTTAAAGGCGGAAAAGAAAAGTTAATATATCCACTTTGATAATTAGTGTAGATTTTTGACTGTATATAGTTTTATCTACACTTATATATCATAACAAAAGAGCTAACTTGAAATGGATTATAATTTCAAGTTAGCTCCTTATTTTTTAGCTATTTATTTTTATAAGAGTTGTTTTAGAACTTTTTATAAGAGGGGCAAAGATGTATTTAATGTAAAGGTGTTTAGCAAAAATAATATAATCTATTTAATAAATCGACAACGAAGCAAATGTTTCTACATGAATACACCATATTATAGGAGTATAATAAGAACAATAGTTATTACTATATAAGTTATAGGCATTAGTGATAGAGGAGTGTATAGTGTTAGGGATAACTAAGGAAAATAGCATATACATGGAGGGGAAAATGGATAATATGATGAAACATGAGTTTAGTTGGTTACAAAATCCACAGGTATTTGAAATGGGTCGTATGGCACCTCATTCTGATCATAAGTATTTCGCCACAATGCAGGATGCTAGGGTGGATCATTGTAGTTTTAAAAAGTCTTTAAATGGGGTATGGAAGTTCGCCTATGCCAAAAATCTACAGATAGCACCAGTAGATTTCTATAAGGTAGACTATGATACAACAAGCTGGGGAAGCATACAGGTTCCAGGGCATATTGAATTACAAGGATATGATAAGCCACAATATGTGAATACAATGTATCCTTGGGATGGACATGAAAAGTTAGCACCACCTGAAATTCCTTCTATTTATAATCCTGTAGGAAGCTATGTGACAGAGTTCGAAGTACCTAAGGCATGGGAAGATAGACCATTATATATTTCTTTTCAAGGTGTAGAATCAGCTTTTTATATATGGCTTAATGGAGAATTTATAGGTTATAGTGAAGATAGCTTTACACCAGCTGAATTTGAGTTAACTAAGTTTACTAAAAAGGGGAAAAACAAATTAGCTGTTATGGTCGTGAAATGGAGTAGTGGCAGTTGGCTTGAAGATCAGGACTTTTGGAGGTTTTCAGGAATCTTTAGAGAGGTTTATCTTTATACTGTACCTCGAACCCATATAAGAGATTTAAAGGTAGAAACAGATTTAGATGCAGAGTATAAAGATGCCAAGCTTAAGGTAGATTTACAAGTAGAAGGTAATCTTTCATGTGAAATAGAGCTTATGCTAAGAGATGCAGAGGGAAACTGTGTGAAAACAGCTGTAAAAGAGGTAGTCCCCAAAGTTCAATTTGAAGAGGATATAAAAGCACCTTATTTATGGAGTGCTGAAAGTCCTTATTTATATGAAATAATCTTTTTTGTTAAAGATAAAGTAAGTAGTCAAACAATAGAAATAGTGACACAAAAAGTAGGTTTTAGAAAATTTGAACTGAAGGATAAGCTTATGCAGCTTAATGGTAAACGTATTGTTTTTAATGGTGTAAATAGACATGAGTTTAGCTGTTATAATGGACGATGTGTCACCAAAGAAGAAATGTTATGGGATGTTCAAACGATGAAACGCTATAATATTAATGCAGTGAGAACCTGTCATTATCCAAATCAAACTTATTTTTATGAGCTTTGTGATGAGTATGGCTTATATGTTATTGATGAAGCTAATTTGGAAAGTCATGGGACTTGGCAAAAGATGGGGGCTATCAAACCAGAACATGCTGTTCCTGGTTCTAAACTAGAGTGGGAAGGCGCAGCTATTGACCGTGCCAAATCTATGTTAGAACGTGATAAGAATCATCCAAGCATTTTAATATGGTCCTGTGGTAATGAATCTTTTGGTGGTGAAAATATTTATAAAATGTCGCAGTATTTTAGAGCTAATGATGGAACGCGTCTTGTGCAGTATGAAGGCATTTTTCATGATAGAAGTTTTAATGAGACGAGCGATGTAGAAAGTCAAATGTATCCTAAAACATGGGATATTGAAAAATATTTATTAGATAATCCGAAAAAGCCATTTATTTGCTGTGAATATACATGCTATGGGAAATTCTAATGGAGGTATGGAGCGATATGTAGCATTAACAGAGAAATACCCAATGTATCAAGGGGGCTTTATTTGGGATTTCATTGATCAAGGCTTATTAACGCAAACAAAGTATGGAGAAAAGTATTTAGCTTATGGTGGAGACTTTGAAGATCGTCCTACAGATTATAATTTCTGTGTAAATGGAATTATATTTGCAGATAGAAAAGTATCACCTAAAATGCAAGAAGTAAAATATAATTATCAAATGTTTCGTATAGAAGTTTCTAAAAATCAGGTGACTATTACTAATAAACATTTATTTATAGGTACTGAAGATTATACACTTGATTTTGAAGTCTTAAGAGATGGTAAACTTTATAATCAAGGTACATTAGCAATAGATATTCCAGCAGGTAAAACAAAACAAATAGATTTACCTATAGACGAAATGATACTACCAGGAGAATATGCAATCACCGCTAAACTATGCCTGAAAGAAGATAATTTATGGGCTAAAAGAGGGCATGAAGCAGCCTTTGGACAAATGGTTTATAAAGTAGAAGATGAAGTGCAGAATAAAATAAGTGAAAAGGTAATAGTAGCAGATTGCGATGTGAACTTTGGTGTAAGAGGTGAACATTTCCATATTATTTATTCTAAGTCTTATGGTGGTATGATTTCTTATAAATACAAAGGTAAAGAATGTATTTCAGCTATGCCGATGCCTAATTTCTGGCATGCACCTACAGATAATGATAATGGAAATAAGATGGCACATCGTTATGCACAGTGGAAAATTGCTAGTTTATATCCTACAGTGAAAGATATTATAACAAGCTGGGATGAAACAAAAGCTGTCATTACTTATGTGTACCAATTGCCTACCGTTCCAGCAACGACTTGTCAGGTAACCTATACAACTTATGGATATGGAGAAGTTCAAGTAGAAATGAAATATGAAGGTACTGTAGGTTTAAGTGAAATGCCAGAGTTTGGCATGATTATGAAGCTGCCAAATGAATATAATCATGTCACTTGGTATGGTTATGGCCCAGATGAAAATTACAGAGACCGCAAGGAAGGGGCAAGACTTGGTATATTTAAAAATAAAGTATTAGATAATGTATTACCTTATGTCATCCCACAAGAATGTGGTAATAAAACAGGTGTAAGATGGGCTAAGGTAACAGATGAAAGAGGAAATGGACTTTTAATCAAATCAGAGGAAATGGAATTTTCAGCGCTTCCTTATACACCTCATGAATTAGAAAATGCCACACATCACTATGAATTACCTAAATCAATGCACACTGTCCTTAAAATGAGTCTTAAACAAATGGGAATAGGTGGAGATGATAGTTGGGGAGCATGTCCATTAGATGAATATCTTATATCATCTCATGAAAATATGTGCTTCAAATGGTCTATGAAGGTTATATAGAATAAAAAATTAAATGCTAGTAAGTGGAAAAAGAGCCATCACGAGGGTAAATACGAACTCGTGAGGGCTCTTTTTGTGTGTAATTAATTTTGAGATTTAAAGATTATTGATAAAAAATATCATTTTGATATTGAAAAACTAAAAGTTTATGGATATAATAAAAATGAAAAGAAAAATGAAAATCATTATTAAAATTGGATTATATAGAAAGAGGATGAGGATATGCCTTTAACAATGGTAAAAGCAGGAGAACCTAGCGTTATTAAAAAAGTAGGTGGAAAAGAAGAGACTAAAAAATTTCTTGAGAGTTTAGGCTTTGTAGTAGGTGGTATTGTAACAGTTGTATCTGAAATCAGCGGAAATATGATTGTTAATATTAAAGAATCGAGAGTAGCAATTAATAAAGAGATGGCTAATAAGATTCTAGTATAAAAATTAGTGAGAAATATAAAAGGAGTTAGAAGATGCAGACTTTAAAAGAAGTATCATGTGGGCAAACAGTTAAAGTGAAGAAGTTAACTGGAGAAGGCGCAGTTAAAAGACGTATTATGGATATGGGAATCACAAAAGGCGTAGAAGTATTTGTACGTAAAGTAGCACCATTAGGAGATCCAATTGAAGTGACAGTAAGAGGTTATGAACTTTCTCTTAGAAAAGCAGATGCAGAAATGATAGAAGTAGAATAGCTTTAAGAGATTAAATGGAGGAGAAGAAAGGAGAGCAACATGGCATTTAAAATTGCATTAGCGGGTAATCCAAACTGTGGAAAGACTACATTATTTAATGCCCTTACAGGGGCTAATCAATTTGTAGGGAACTGGCCAGGTGTAACAGTTGAGAAAAAGGAAGGTAAATTAAAAGGTCATAAAGATGTTATCATTATGGATCTTCCAGGGATTTATTCATTATCACCATATACATTAGAAGAAGTCGTTGCAAGAAATTATCTTATTGGAGAAAGACCGGACGCTATTTTAAATATTGTAGATGGCACCAATATTGAACGTAACTTATATTTATCAACACAACTTATCGAATTAGGCATTCCAGTTATTATGGCTATAAATATGATGGATGTTCTTGAAAAATCAGGCGATAAAATACATATTGATAAACTCAGTAAGAAACTAGGCTGTGAGGTTGTTTCAATTTCCGCTCTCAAAGGAACTGGCATTAAAGAAGCAGCGGAAAAAGCTGTGAAGCTTGCAAAAAATAAAGCAACTACACCAGTGGTTCATAAATTTGATGGCCGTGTAGAAGGAATCTTAAATTCTATTGAAGATAAACTTGGTAACAGTGTGCCAAGAGAGCAAAGACGTTTCTTCGCCATTAAACTTCTTGAAAGAGATGATAAAATTGCAAGTCAAATGGGTAAAGTACCAGATGTATTAGAAGAGATTAAATTCATTGAAGAAGAAATGGATGATGATACAGAAAGCATTATTACAAATGAACGTTATATTTATATTTCTTCAATTATTGAAAGCTGTTTAACAAAGAAGAGTAAAGGAAAGCTTACAGTATCAGATAAAATTGATCAGATTGTAACGAATAGATGGTTAGCACTTCCAATATTTGCGGTCATTATGTTTTTAGTATACTATGTATCTGTTACAACAGTAGGAACATGGGCAACAGATTGGGCAAATGATGGTGTATTTGGTGATGGATGGAGTTTATTTGGACTAGAAGTTCCAGGGGTACCTGTCATTATTGGTGCAGGACTTGAAGCTATTGGCACTGCAGATTGGTTACAAGGATTAATTCTTGAAGGAATTATCGCAGGTGTAGGTGCAGTACTTGGATTCGTACCACAAATGTTAATCTTGTTTGCTTTCCTTGCTTTATTAGAAGCTTGTGGTTATATGGCAAGAGTAGCTTTTATTATGGATAGAATCTTTCGTAAGTTTGGTTTATCTGGTAAGTCGTTTATTCCAATGCTTATCGGAAGTGGATGTGGTGTGCCTGGGGTTATGGCTTCTCGTACGATTGAAAGTGATCGCGATCGAAAGATGACAATTATGACAACTACATTTATTCCATGTGGCGCCAAACTTCCTATTATTGCACTTATTGCAGGTGCTCTATTTGATGGGGCATGGTGGGTTGCACCAAGTGCATACTTTGTAGGGATTATGGCAATTATTTGTTCTGGTATCATTTTAAAGAAAACAAAAATGTTTTCAGGAGATCCAGCACCATTTGTTATGGAACTTCCAGCTTATCATATGCCAACAGTTACAAATGTTTTAAGAAGTATGTGGGAACGTGGATGGTCATTTGTTAAAAAGGCAGGTACAATTATTTTACTTTCAACAATTGTTGTATGGTTTACAACTTACTTTGGCTTTGTTGATGGTGAGTTTAGAATGCTTGAAGATATAGAAATGGATCATAGTATTTTGGCAGCTATAGGAAGTGTGATTAGTTGGTTATTTATTCCTCTAGGATGGGGAGATTGGAAATCAGCTGTAGCAGCTATTACAGGGCTTGTAGCAAAAGAAAATGTAGTTGGTACATTTGGTGTGTTATATGGATTTGCAGAAGTGGCAGAAGATGGTAGTGAAATTTGGGGCACACTTGCAGGCAGTATGAGCATGGTAGCAGCTTATTCATTCTTAGTGTTTAATCTTTTGTGTGCACCTTGTTTTGCAGCAATGGGCGCTATCAAAAGAGAGATGAATAATGCAAAATGGTTTTGGTTTGCAATTGGTTATCAAACTGGTTTAGCATATATTGTATCATTATGTGTTTATCAAATCGGCATGCTTATTACAACAGGCACATTTGGAATAGGCACAATAGTAGCAGTACTTAGTATAGTTGGGTTCCTTTACCTACTTGTTAAACCTTATAAAGAGAGTAAAATATTACAAGTAGATATGACAGCATAGTATAAATACATTAAGGATAATGTATCTACATGTTAAAGCAGGAGGTAAAATATGGGAACAGTTATAGTCGGTGCACTTTTAGTTTTAACAATTGGCGCAGTTATTCGTAAAATGATTAAAGATAAGGCATCAGGAAAATGTCATTGTGGTTGTGAGAGTTGTAGTAGTAGCTGCCATTCAATTAAAGATAAATAATGTTTAAAGTACAAAAGGGATTATTATATTATTGTTAAAAAAATATAATAATCCCTTTTTGATTTATAATATAATAATAAGGGGAATAATATCAATATTTACATTTTGCATGATAAGGGTTAGGATTGAGTAGCAGATAAAAGTTTATATTAAGGAGAATAGCATATGACATTGGCGAATTTAGAAATAGGTAAAGATGCGATTATCGAAAGTGTAGCGTGTAGCAGTGAATCACTGAGACGACATATACTAGATATGGGTTTAACACCGGGAACAGAAATTACGGTAATCAAGATGGCACCTATGGGAGATCCGATTCAAATTAGGGTAAGAGGGTATGAACTGACACTTCGTAAAGAAGATGCAACATGTATTGCGCTAAAAGATATACATACAGCTCATGAGAACATTAAGAAGTATAAAGACAGAATTAAAGTGGTTGCCCATCCTCAAAAAGGTGAGATAGGAAAATATCCACTAAAAAAAGCGGTAGAATTGTACCAGATAATGAAGTGTTACAGTTTGCTTTAGTGGGGAATCAAAACTGTGGAAAGACAACATTATTTAATCAATTAACAGGTTCCAATCAACATGTGGGTAACTTCCCAGGGGTAACAGTGGATCGTAAAGATGGTATGATTCGTAAAAATAAAAATACCAATGTAACCGATTTACCAGGAATCTATTCTTTATCACCTTATACAAGCGAAGAAATCGTAACAAGAGATTTTATATTAAATGAAAAACCACATGGCCTCATTAACATAGTAGATGCAACGAATATTGAACGTAACTTATATTTAACGATGCAGCTTATTGAATTAAATATTCCTATGGTATTGGCATTAAATATGATGGATGAAGTCAAAGAAAATGGCGGAACAATCATGATTAATGAATTAGAGGGATTATTAGGTATACCGGTTGTGCCTATTTCAGCGGCTAAAAATGAGGGGATTGATGAACTTATACAACATGCCATTCATGTAGCTAAATATAGAGAACATCCAGGGCGTATGGACTTTTGTAATGAAGAGAGAAGCGGAGCAATTCACCGTTGTATTCATGGTATCGTACATTTAGTGGAAGATCATACAAAACGAGTAGGTATACCGCCTAGATTTGTAGCGACTAAGTTAGTTGAAGGTGATGAGTTAATTCTAGAAAAGTTACAATTAGATGAAAATGAAAAAAGAATGGTAAATCATATCATTTATCAAATGGAACAAGAAAGTGGCACAGATAGATTAGCAGCCTTAGCTGATATGCGATTTAACTTCATTGAAGGTGTATGTGAACGTACAGTTGTAAAACCTCATGAAAGCAAAGAACATAAACGTAGTGTAGCCATTGATAAGATTCTTACAGGTAAGTATACAGCTCTTCCAACATTTGTGGGAATTATGGGATTAATCTTTTGGCTTACATTTGGTGTGCTTGGTGCAGCTTTATCAAATTTGATGGAAATGGGAATCGGCTGGATTACAGATGTTTGTAATCATGCGTTAATCCTTTATGAAATTAACCCTGTTATGCAATCTCTTATTATTGATGGCATTTTTGCTGGGGTAGGAAGTGTCCTTAGCTTCTTACCAATTATCGTTGTATTATTCTTCTTCTTATCTATATTAGAAGATAGTGGGTATATGGCTAGGGTAGCTTTTGTAATGGATAAATTATTACGTAAGATTGGGTTATCAGGACGAAGCTTTGTACCAATGATTATTGGTTTTGGATGTTCTGTACCAGCCATTATGGCGACACGTACATTGCCATCAGATCGCGATAGAAAGATGACAATCCTTTTAACACCATTTATGAGTTGTTCGGCTAAACTACCTATTTATGCGTTATTTACAGCAGCATTTTTCCCTAAATACCAAGCACTTGTAATGATTGGTTTATATTTAACTGGGATTGTAGTAGCTATCTTCGTTGCACTTATCTTAAAAGAAACAGCATTTAAAGGAGAACCAGTTCCATTTGTTATGGAACTTCCTAACTACCGTATGCCAAGTGTAAAAAGTGTTATGCAACTTATTGGCGATAAAGCAAAGGACTTTATTTCTAAAGCTTTCACAGTAATCTTCATTGCATCTATTATCATTTGGTTCTTACAAAGTTTTGATACACGCTTAAATGTAGTAACAGATTCTGCAAATAGTATGTTAGCTTTATCAGGTGGACTGATTGCCCCAATATTTGCCCCATTAGGTTTCAATGATTGGCGTATTTCTACTGCACTTATTACAGGCTTTACAGCTAAAGAAAGTGTAGTAAGTACATTAACAGTGCTTTTAGGGGGTGGCACAGAAGGATTAAATACACTCTTTACTTCAAGTACAGCGTTAGTATTTTTAATCTTTTCCCTCCTTTATACACCATGTGTAGCAGCTATTGCAGCAGTAAAACGTGAACTTGGAAGAGGCGGAGCAATTATTGTAGTGATATTACAATGTGTGATTGCATGGTTTGTAGCTTTTATAGTAAAAGTATTAGGTATATGGCTTGCTATGGGTGTATTACTTGCAGTAAGCATAGTACTTATTATAAGTAGAGGTTTTAAGAAACGAAATAATTAATTAAATTAGCTAATTCTAAGCTAAGAAGACTTCTATAAGAATATAGAAGTCTTCTTGTTTTGTTTAATATGTTATTTGATATAGACTAAAATTAAAAGAAAATGTAAAATATAAAATACGATATTGTGAATATTATAATAAATAGGAGAAGGATTTATGGAACAAGAACGAGAAGGAACGCCAAAACGTATGGATGAGGGGTTAAGTGTATTTGTAACTGTTGCAAGATTTCATGGTATAAGTATAGACCCAGCTCAAATTGCACATGATTTAGCTGTTGGGCCTGATGGCATGACGGAGGTAGACATATTAAAGGCAGCTAAAAGGGTGAAATTAAAAGCGAAAGCAGTGAATGTTAAATTTGAGAAGTTAAAAAAGTTGCGGGCACCTTTTATTGCAGAAACTAAAACAGGGGGATTTTTAGTAGTTGCTAGAATTCAAGAGGAAAAGATGTTAATTTTGCGTCCACAGAAAAGGTCACCAGAGGTAATTGTGCCAGAAGCCTTTGAGGAAGAGTGGAATGGGCACATTATATTAATGACAACAAGAGATATTATCAATAAACAAAGAGAATTTGGAGTTAAATGGTTTATTCCAAGTATTATCAAATACAAAAAACAGCTTATAGAAGTCATAATTGCAGCTTTGACTTTACAGATTTTTGGACTTTTTACACCGATTATGATGCAAGTTGTTATTGATAAAGTACTTGTACATAACAGCATGTCTACATTAAATGTACTTGTATTTGCACTAGCTATTATTTATGTATTTGAACTGATTATGAGTGTACTTCGAACTTATATTTTCACACATACAACAAGTAAGATAGATGTTATATTGGGGGCAAGGTTGGCAAAACATTTATTTTCGCTACCTCTAAGATATTTTGAGTCAAGACGTGTAGGAGATACCATTGCACGTGTAAAAGAAGTTGAAAATATAAGACAGTTTTTAACAGGAGCACCATTAACAGCTGTATTAGATGTGGCTTTTATATTTATATATATAGGTGTTATGCTTTTATATAGTGTGAAACTTACTTGGATTGTACTTGCTTCATTACCAGTATTTGCAGCTATTTCTATTATTGTAACGCCATTACTTAGAGAACGTTTAGATGAGAAATTTAGATGTGGTGCGGAATCTAACTCATATATGGTAGAAGCTGTAACAGGCGTACAGACTATTAAATCTTTTGCCTTAGAACCAAGTGTGCAAAAGAAATGGGAGAACTTACTAGCACAATCTACAAAGGCTAATTTTAAAACAGCTATTTTAGGTGGTAATGCAGGAGCAGCGGCTCAGTTTATACAAAAGATTTTTAACGTATTAATCTTATGGGTAGGCGCAACATTAGTTATGAAAGGTGATTTAACGGTTGGACAATTTATCACCTTTAGAATGTTATCAGGAAATGTAAGTGGACCAGTACTTCGTATTGTACAAATGTGGCAGCAATTTCAACAGATAAGCATCTCTATTAAAAGGCTTGGAGATATTTTTAATACAGTGCCAGAGCCTTCTATAGATTCTTCTAAGACAAGATTACCTAATATTAGAGGACAAATACGTTTTGAAAAAGTACGTTTTAGATATCGTGTAGATGCCAGTGAGGTAATCCGTGACATGAGCTTTACCATTGAACCAGGTATAACAGTAGGAATCGTTGGACGAAGTGGTTCAGGAAAAAGTACATTGTCTAAGCTGATTCAAAGACTCTATACAATAGAAGCTGGAAAAATATTAATAGATGGAGTAGATATAGCCTTAGCTGATCCAGCCTGGCTTAGAAGGCAAATTGGTGTTGTATTACAAGAAAATTTTATGTTTAATGGGACTGTAAGAGAGAATATCAGTATTCATAGCCCAGGAAGTAGTATGCAGGATATTATAAGAGTAGCTAAAATTGCAGGAGCCCACGACTTTATATTGGAGCTTCCAGAAGGTTATGACACAATGATTGGAGAGAAAGGGACAGGTTTATCAGGCGGTCAAAAGCAGAGAGTAGCTATTGCTAGAGCTTTATTAACTAATCCTAGAATCTTAATATTTGATGAAGCAACTTCTGCATTAGATTATGAATCAGAAAGTATTATACAAAAGAACTTGAAAATGATTTGTGAAGGTAGAACAGTACTTATTATTGCCCATAGACTTTCAACATTAAAAGACGCAGATAAGATTATGGCTATAGATAAAGGTCAACTTATAGAATACGGCTCACAAGAAGAATTGCTTCAAAGAAGAGGACTATATCATTACTTACATAGTCAGCAACAAAGGGGGCAAGTATGTTGAAAATTATAAATTTAAATAAGAAAAAGCGTGATCGTTTGGAATATGAATTTTTACCAGAAGCAATTGAAATTATCGAAATACCACCTTCTAGAAGCAGCAGTATTTTATTATGGAGTATCGTAGCATTTTTAGTGATTACAATCTTATGGATGTACTTTGCAGAGGTAGATATGGTATCTACGTCTAGAGGAAAAGTTGTACCAGATGGTAGGATAAAAGTTATTCAACCTTTTGAAGAAGGTGTTATTCAAGCTATTTATGTAACAGAAGGTCAAAGTGTGAAAGAAGGGGATGTTTTACTAGAATTAGATGCAACCCTTAATGATATAGACGTTCAAAATTTGCAGCATGAGATTAATACACTGAAATTAGAAAAAGAAATTTTGATGGGAGAAGACTCAAAAGGTGAAAAGAGTACAGTAAATCCAAAACTTAAATCTAATATTATAGTGGCTAATGAGTTAAATAATAGAGAATATGAAGTACAACAAAAGGCAGCAGCATTAGAAGTCTCTCAAAGTAAATCACAGCTCATAGCAGAGCAAAATACATTAAATAGTTTGAGAGAAGACTTAAAGCTACTAGGACAAAAGGAAGCAGAATATAAGAAGCTTATGGAATTAGGGGGAACTGAAAAAGTTACTCTTGAAAAACTAAAATTAAATCTAGAAATTTTGGAACGAGAAAATGAGGATTATCAGGCATTATATGAAGGAGATGCTATGACAAAGGCTCAGTGGCAAGAGCAAAAGGATAAATTGAATTTAGCAAAGAAAGAATATGAGACGCAAAAACTCAAAGTTAATGAAGAACGTATTCAAATGCAAATCAAGTTTAATGAAATAGCTCAAGAGCAAGAAAGTACTAAGGCAAAAATTAAAGATCAAAAAACAAAGATTGAAAAGCTTAAGCTAACAATTGAAATGAATGAATTAACAGAAAAGATGGTTCAAAATAAAAAAGCAAGTTCAGATATTACGACAGTTGTAGAAAAAGATAAGCAAATTGCAGAATTAGAAGCACAGCTGAATAAGATGGAAAAGAAGCAAGAGTATAAAACAATTGTAGCGCCTGTAGATGGGGTGATTCAAGGCGTAGTTACTAATACATTAGGTGGTGTAGTTACACCAGCTGAAACAATTATGACTGTTGTACCTGATGATACACCTCTTGTCATAGAAGCCTTTTTACCAAATCAAGATATAGGTTTCGTAGAAATAGGACAAGAAGTAAGTGTTAAGGTAGATACATTTTCTTATCAAAAATATGGGGTTTTAAAAGGTAAAATTATTAGTATAAGTCCAGATGCTATAGAAGATGAGCGTATGGGATATGTGTACCGTATGAAAGTTGAATTAGAAGATTTAATGATTAATATAGATGGTAAGATGATGAGTCTTACACCAGGCATGACAGTAACAGCAGAAGTTAAAACTGGTAAGCGAAAAGTTTTAGCATTCTTTTTAGAACCACTTATTAAGTACATGGATGAAAGTATTACTGTTAGATAGTAAAATACATAAAACAACTATATTTTAAAGCATTAGAAATAGAAAAGATGGTGTTGCAAAAAAATATTATTTTGCGATACCATCTTTTTTATTTAGCTATTCAATAGACTAGAATGGGCGATATCTTTGGAATGTTGTATAATTCCCAATAGAACCATAGTCATAGAGTTTATCGTATTTAGAATCTGTAGATTTAAAGCGGATAAGAATGGGTGCATCTTTGAGCTCTGGATAGGCATCAAAGAATGCTTTGTCAGCTGTGTAGATAGCTTGTAAGGCAAGAGGCATTTTGCGTTTGAATATATCATAACGCACTTGTTTATTACCTTCAAAATCTTCACTATCAATTAAAACTTCACCTAAAAGTATCCATTTATCTGCTAGAGGTGTAAAACGTAAGTAAACTTGATCTTGTATTTCATAGGTCATATCATCTGCATAAATTAAACCGATGGTTACAAAAAGGTCACCAGTTTCATCAGAATGCGTCATTGTATAAGTACGATTTTGAGTAGGTGTAGTTTTTGTAACCTTATCACGATATTCTACAAAGATTTGACGACTTCTTTTAAAAGGCATAGGAATCCTCCATAGTAAAAGTAGATTTATATAGTATATGAACAATGCTAAATAAAGTTGCTAATAGAGGAAAAGAAAATACTACTTATAAGGTATGGTGGAATTGAAAATCTACAAATCATAGAGGTTGACAACTAGCTTATGAAATTAAGCCAGTACATCATATAGCAGTAGGCGATAATATTTTGGCGCAAGATAAGGCAAAACAAATGTTTTTAATGGAATATTTTGCAAGATGAAAATTACAGAAATCAAGCATGCAGAGCATTCTAATATGTTTGGTGGCATTATAGAACTGGCGTATAGTGAACGTGCTAGTGAGATGTTAGGACGTAGAGATAGAGCTAAATTGATTTATGAAAGTATTCATAAAGATGGAAAACAGAAGATACAGCTAAAAGAATTTAAAATTATTGAAAAAGATATATAGCAGAAATTGTTAAAGAAAATAAGAAATAATTTTGAAAACTGATTAATCATATAAAAATAATTGACTTTTTTGGAAAAAGTGGTTATACTAAATTTCATTAATAAAAGTTAAAGAATGAATAAAAACTTATCTAGAGGAATAGAGGGAAAGGCCTGATGAAGTTTCAGCAATCAGCAAATAATGTAAGGTACTAAATCCTACAGAATAATACTCTGACAGATAAGATGGAGTATTTGTATATAAATAACCTCTTATCATATGATAAGGAAGTTTTTGTCTATTATGGAGGTGAAAAAGCTTGAATATAAGTGAGCCAATTATCGCATTAAAAAATATCACTAAAATATATGAATCTGACCAAGGGAAATTTACGGCACTAAGTGGTGTGAATCTAGAAATTTATAAAGGTGAAATATATGGCATTATTGGCATGAGTGGCGCAGGAAAAAGTACACTAGTACGTTGTATCAATTATTTAGAAAGGCCTACAGAAGGACAAGTTTTATTTGATGGCAAGTCTTTAGCTACTTTATCAGATGGGCAATTAAGACTGGCAAGACAATCTATGAGTATGATTTTCCAGCAGTTTAATTTGCTCATGCAACGTACAGCATTACAAAATGTATGTTTCCCTATGGAGATTGCAGGTATTAAAAAGAGAGAGGCTAAGAAACGGGCTAAGGAGCTTTTGGAACTAGTAGGATTAGGTGACAAATTAGATGCGTATCCTTCACAACTTTCAGGTGGACAGAAGCAAAGAATAGCTATTGCAAGAGCCCTTGCTACCAACCCTAAAGTTCTTTTATGCGATGAGGCAACTTCTGCATTAGATCCTAGTACAACTCAAGCAATTTTAGCCTTGTTAAAAGAGATTAATGAGAAGTTAGGAATTACCATTGTAATTATTACCCATGAAATGAAAGTAGTTGAACAAATTTGTACTCATGTTGCCATTATTGCAGAAAGCAAAATAGCAGAAGTGGGGACAGTGAAAGAAGTCTTTACACATCCTAAGAGCAAAGTAGGAGAGAAGCTGGTTTATCCAAATGGCATACCAGATGAAAAGCTTATAGGTAAGAGATGTTGCCGTATTGTATTTGATGGAACTTCGGCATATGATCCAGCTATTGCAAGTATGATTCTGGAGTGTCAGGTGCCAGTTAATATTATGTATGCAGACATGAAACGTGTAGGCGATAAAGCCTTAGGACAAATGGTAATACAATTACCAGAAAATGAGCAGTTGGCTAATAAAGTCATACAAAATTTAAAGGATAGACAACTTGTGGTAGAGGAGGTTTATGATTATGTGGGATAATGATATGTTTGTAATGATTTTACAAGGGATTTTAGAAACATTTTATATGACTCTCTTTTCAACCTTCTTAGCTTATGTTATTGGCTTGCCGTTGGGAATCGCATTAGTAGTAACAGAAGATACGAGTTTAATGCCTTGTAAAGTAGTCAATAAGATTTTAAATCTCATAGTGAATATTATACGTTCAATACCTTTTTTAATATTTCTTATATTTATTCAACCATTGACCAAAAAGATTGTAGGAACAACAATTGGTTCTACAGCAACAGTAGTACCATTAGTCTTAGCAGCAGCACCTTTTATCGGACGTATGGTAGAGTCTTCGATTAAAGAATTAGATAAAGGAATTATTGAAGCAGCATTATCCATGGGGGCATCACCAATGCAAGTGATTTGGAAGGTTATGTTACCAGAAACGAAGCCTTCACTATGGATAGGGGCAGCAATTAGTGCCACAACTATATTAGGGTATTCAGCTATGGCAGGTTTTACAAGTGGAGGTGGACTTGGGGATATTGCCATTCGCTATGGATTTTATAGATACCAAACAGACGTTATGTTTGTAACAGTTATACTCCTTATTTTAATTGTGCAATGCATTCAAGAAGTGGGTATGAAAATAGCAAATAAACAAGATAAAAGAAAATAGATTATTGGAGGGATTTAGATGAAAAAATCAATTTTATTAAGCGCAGTATCACTTTTAGCATTTTCACTTTTAACAGGCTGTGGGGCAGGTGCAGCACCAACTACAAATGATAATCAATCAGTAGCGAATGAAGTTAAAGAAACAGGAGAAGACACAAATACAGTAGAAACAGGTAAAATTATAGTAGGGGCTTCTACATCACCTCATGCAGAAATATTAGAAGAAGCAAAACCTTTGCTTAAAGAAAAAGGATATGATTTAGAAATTAAAGAGTTTTCAGATTATGTTATTCCAAATACATCTCTTGAAGATGGGGCATTAGATGCAAACTATTTTCAACACCAACCATACTTAGACGATTTTAATGCTAATAAGGGGACACATTTAGTATCTGTTGCAGCTATTCATTATGAACCACTTGGCATTTACGCAGGCAAGAGTTCAGATTTAGCAGCAATTGCAGAGGAAGCAAAAATCGGTGTACCAAATGATACAACTAATGAAGCAAGAGCGTTATTACTTCTTGAAACACAAGGCATCATTAAATTAGATCCTAATGCGGGACTTGCAGCAACTAAAAAAGATATCATTGAAAATCCTCACAATGTAGATATTGTAGAAATTGAAGCAGCACAGCTTGTACGTAATTTACAAGAGGTAGATTTCGCTGTAATTAATGGAAATTATGCACTTCAAGGTGGATTAAATGTAAATGATGCCCTTGCAAAAGAAGAATCAGATTCAGTAGCAGCACAAACTTATGCAAATGTATTAGTAGTACGTGAGGGCGATGAGGGAAGAGAAGATGTTAAAGCTTTAGTAGAAGTTTTACAAAGTAAAGACATTGCAGATTTTATTGATGAGAAATATCAGGGTTCAGTAGTAAGTATGAGCAAATAAATTTTTAAGATAAAAATAAAAGGGAGCATTACAAATTTTAGGTTCCTACTCAACTTTGGATAAGTGCACCTACTTTACTAAAGGTGAATGTGTTAATATAATACATTCACCTTTAGTAGTTTTGTAAACTAAAGTTCGTACTTTTAAGTTGAAATGTTACATAACATTTCTTAAAAAAGGTTGACTAAATTGGAACTACCATATAAAATACGTTTAACGAGTTTGAATTTGTTGTTGTTTCCTTCAACAAATCTACTACTTATGTTATGAGATATCGCATTCTTGATCGGGGCGATATCTTTTTTGATGCCTTCTACAAAAACTTTAATATAAAATGTTTCATATGCTTTAATAAATCCATCTAATTGATTGGAGTCTTTTCCCATAGGTATCGTATAAAAACTATTATATCTATCTTCTAATAGACTAACTATCTCATAGTAGTTCTTAATGATTTCGATATATTCTTTTATCCCATCAGTATCTATATTCCCTGAACTTTTTCGTAAAATAGAGCTTAATATTTGATGCCGTTTAATAACGATTATTTCTTTAGGGTATTCTGTTTTATATGCCCAATTTATATGCAATGCATTATTAAAGTTATTTTTAGCAAGTACTGCGATATAGTTTTCTAATGTCTTTAAATTCCCATCATAGCCCATTCGTAAGACATATGATAAAATGACGGCAGAATCTATTTTATCATAAAACATTTTATAGATAATATTTAGATAATCATCTTTTTAGGGGAGTCTAATAAACGGATATCCTCTTCTGTCATCTGAACATATTTTCGTGCAGTAACTAAATTTATATGGAATTCATCTGCAATAACTTTAGTATTGCTACCTTCAAGCTCTTGCCATCTTTTATAAATATCTCTTTAGGCAATTTCACCTTAAATAAGTCCCTTATACGATTGATTAAATTTTGAAGTAAATGAAATCGGTCTGCCACTTGAGTATATGTAGGCAATATTTAATCAATTGCCTTAGCATAAGCACTTGCTCGATCACGTGCAATAAGTTTGATTTTTTTGTGTTCTTTTAACCATGTCTTTAATGTCTGAGCATCTCGTCCTTCTAGTAACGCAATGAGGTGATGGTCATTTAAATCATAAATTGCTGTAGCATAGGTGTGCCTTTTCGAATAGCAACATCATCAATACCTATAGCTTCAACTTCAGGATTATCCTCAATAATAATTTTATCGTAAATTCTTTTAATAGTATCATTACTTATTCTTACACCTATAAGAGAAAGTACTTATTTAATTCTTTGTATTTCATTTATAATGTTACTCTTCGGTGATATAATATCAGTCTATCAAAACATAAAAACATAGGAAATAGCTCAACAAAAAATGGCATTTAAAAATACCACTTTTTTGTCGAGCCATCTTTAAAATACACAAAGTTGAGTAAGAACCAAATTTTGTGGTGGGCCCTTTTGTTTAATAAATATATTTTATTAGATAATAATGCTAATGAAAGAAATAAAAAATGTCGATACAAAGTGAAATTAAATATTCTAAAAAATTTTAAAAATAGTTTAGAGTATGGGGGAGTTTTAAATGAAAAATTTAAATTTAACTAATAAACTTAGTATTATTTTTGTAATTACAGCATTAATACCAATGATTTTTTTAAGTACATTGGATATTATAAATGCTGATTATATGATGGGGAAAATGCAGAGTAACTTATTAGAGCAAAAATTAAAAGGAGATATTCATTCGGTTCAAAGTTACATTGAAAGTACAATGGGAGGTATTACATTTTCAGAAGGAGAATTAAAAGGAAAAGATGGTAGTTTAGTAAGTAGTCAAGAAGAGATGATTGATAGGATTTCTGAGGACTTAGGGATTGTTGCAACTATATTTATTCATGATGATAAGGGCTATTGCAGAATATTAACGAGTATTATAGATGAAGAAACGGAAAAAAGAATAGCTAATTCTTATTTAGATACTAAGTCTCCAGCTTATGAAGTTATTGAAAAAGGACAGCAGTACATTGGTGAAGCAGATATTCAAGGTGAGGAGTATACTACAGCTTATGAACCTATAGTAGGAGAAGATGGAAAGGTTATAGGGATTATTTTTGTGGGCATTTCTATGGAACAATCCAATAAATTACTTAATGTACAAAAAGAAGAATTAATGCATCAAATTATATTGATATTATTAATAGCTTGTATTGTAGGCTTTATTGTGCTTACTTTCCTAGGAAGATCTATTATAAAGCCTATGTTGGGGATTGTTGAAGAAGGAAATAGAATAGCACAGCTTAATTTGACAAAACCAATATCACAAGCCTTAGTCATGCGAAAAGACGAAATAGGTAAATTAGCTAAGGCTATGGAGCGTATACAAGAAAGTTTAAAAGATGTCGTGATTGCTACAACAAATATTTCAGAAGAAGTTTATAAGACATCAGGCAATTTAGAAGATACTTGTTCGGATGTCTCTTTAATTACAGAACAAATGGCTTGTACAATACAAGTAGTTGCACAAGGAGCGACTACTCAGGCTCAAAATACAGTAAATTGTAGAGAGCAGCTTGAAGACTTAGGAAATATAATAGATGAAGAAGAAAGACATATTAATTTACTTAGCAATGCTTCTATTAAAATGTCTAATGCTATAGACGAAGGAAGAAATGTTTTAGAAGAGTTAATACATAAAATAAAGATTAATTATGAGGCAACAACTAAAACGTATGAAAATATGCAAAGAACACATAAAAGTTCTAAGGAGATTAGCCAGGCAAGTAATATGATTGCAGAAATTGCCAAGCAAACTAATTTGCTTGCATTAAATGCCTCTATTGAAGCAGCAAGAGCAGGTGAAAATGGACGAGGATTTGCAGTAGTAGCAGAAGAAATTAAAAAGCTTGCGCAGGAGTCGGAAAATTCAACTCAAATAATAGATTGTCAGATAATGAACTTACAAAAAGATATAGATAGTGCAGTAGAAGTGACAGGTAATATCAAACATATATTAGATGAGGAAATAGAAGATGTAAAAATGACACAAGAGAAATATTGTGAAATTGTAGATGCTACTGAAAGTATGGGGACAATAGTTAAGAAGCTAGAAAAAATAGGAAAAGCTATAATAGAAAGAAAAAATATAGTAAGTAGTAATGTGGAAGAACTTTCATCTATTGCTGAGGAAAATGCGGCTTCCATGGAAGAGTCTTCAGCGTGTATAGAGGAACAAAGTGCATCTATTCATGGTATACACAATTCTAGTAGCACATTAACAAGTATGATTGAGTCTCTTCAAAAAATGATTGAGAAATTTAATGTAAAATAGAAATTATAAATGAATCAATAAGAATTTTTATAAATTTATTAGAATAGTGAAAGACGCCCAAAGCTAGAAGGAAGCTAGGGCGTCTTTTATATTAAGCATTTTCAGCTATGAAAGCTGAATCTTCTAGTACAGATGTACAGTGTGGACATCTTGTAGCAGCTATATCGATTGTGCTTTTACAGTAAGGACATTTTTTAGTTGTTGGTGGTGCATCTAGAGCTTGTCTTGTAAGTTTTTGTGCTGTTTTATTAAAAGCTTTTAATATTACAAAAAGAACGAGTGCCATAATTAAGAAATTAATAACGGCTGTAAGGAATTTGCCATAGTTTAAAGTCACGTCACCAAGTAAGTGAAGCTGCCATTGGTCAAAGTTAACACCACCAAATAAGCCTAAAATAGGGTTAATAATATCTGCTACAAAAGATGAAATAATATTTGTAAAGGCACCACCAATAATGATACCGATTGCCATGTCCATTACATTGCCACGGCTGATGAATTTTTTAAATTCAGTCATGAAGTTTTTCATTTGTAATCTGCCTTTCTATCAATATTATACGCTTTAAATAAGTTCTAAAATAAGTACAGAGATTATTATAACATTTTTAAGTAGAACATGCAGTAAAAAATAACAAACATTTATAGTTTTTATGCTGGCAAGTTTAGAAGGGTGTTCAAAAGTTAATAGTTGTACCAATATTTTAGGAACAAGTTATAGTTATTTTCATAAAATGTATTGATAGGGAAAAGAAAGGAGAATATGTCAAAAAAATGTTTATAGGAGATAGTTCTAAGTAATAGGAGATGAGAGGTATATGAAATATTTATTTAACATGGATTATATAACTCCAATTCGTGCCGGCATGCCTTTACAAGGAAATATTAACAACATAGTTATTTTTATTAGATTTCAAGGGGAATCAGAATTTACAAGAACTATACCATATTATGACGCACTTTTTAATAGTACAGAAGAAGGCGCAGATTCTGTATATAATTTCTTTCATCAAACATCATATAGTCAAGTAAATGTGACTTCAACTTTTTATTCAAAAAACTGGAATTCAGTAGTGTCTTATGAAGATGTATATCCTAGAAGTTATTATTTGCCCTATGATCAGGCAACTAATCCAAATGGTTATACCACAGATACAAGGGGAACAAGAGAAATAGAACTGCTGAAAAATGCTGTGCTTGCAGTAAGAGATGAAATAGAAGAGGCAGGTATAAACTTAGATATTGATAATGATGGAAGTGTAGATAGCATTACGTTTGTGATACATGGTCCAACAGCAGCTAATTACTGGGGCACATTACTAGCACCACATAATGCATCTATGGAAAGTGCAGATGTTAAAATTGGTGGAAAGACTGTGGATGAATATGCATTTATGATTGATGATACATTATTTACAGGTTTACTTGTACATGAAATGTTACATCAAATGGGTTTTGAAGATTATTATCCATATACTAATCAAGATGAGAAACCAGTATGGACATGGGATACTATGGGGGTTAGCACAGTAGCACCAGCAAATACTTCAGCTTATAGTAAATATGAATATGGTAAATGGATTACTAATATTCCTACCATTAAATTATCCCAGAGAGTAACACTCATACCTCTTAGTGAGCCAGCTGGTGCATTAATGAACTGCTGTAAGATTGAAACATCTAATCCTAATCAATATTTAGTATTAGAATATCGTATTAAAACCCAAGCAGGTATAGATAGTAATATACCTGGAACCGGCTTACTCATTTATAGAGTAAGTGAAGAAAAAGCAGGAAAAGGTAATGCTGATGGTAAGCCATGGGAACTTTATATATTTAGACCAGGTGTAATGTTTGCTACAAATCAATTGAAGATGAATATGTCAGGAAAATATGTAAAGAATGCAACTATTACATCAGATGGCAATATAGAAGAGGCTTTCTTATCACAACAGTCTGGACGTACTGAAGCTGGAACAAGTGATTTCCCAATTTTCTTTGAAGATGGTACGGATATGGGCATTCGTATTTCAAATGTAGGAGAAGCGGGGGATACAATTAGTTTCGATGTATCCTTTGCAACGACGCCAACAGCGGATATAGGTGTTACAAAGATGGCAGATAGCACCAGTGTTAGTCCTGATGCAACTATAAATTATACTGTAGTGGTATCTAATGCAGGGCCTAATACAGCTACAGGGGTTAGGGTAATTGATAATGTACCAAGTCAATTATCTAATCCACAGTATTCAATAGATAATGGTACTACATGGCGTAACTGGACTTCCACATATAGTATAGGAGATTTAGCAAATGGTGATTCTGTTACAATTTTATACAGAGGTACTGTAAAGAGTACAGCAGTAGGCAATATTGATAACACAGTTATTGTTACAGCTACAACTACAGATCCAAATCCTAATAATAATACAGCAACTGTAGTAACGCCTATTAATAGAGCAGCGGCTGATATCAGTGTAGCTAAAACAACTACAAGCACAAGTCTTGCTCCTGGGGATCAAATTACTTATAGTATTGTTGTAGCAAATGCAGGTCCAAGTAATGCAACTGGTGTGATTTTAAACGATGTTATACCAGTAAATCTTCAAGACGTGCAGTATTCAATAGATGATGGCACAACATGGAAAAACTGGATGGGATCATATAGTATAGGTGCGCTTGCAAATGGAGCTTCTACTACAATTTTATTAAGGGGTACAGTAAGAAGCAATACAACAAGTAGTGTAAATAACGTGGCACAAGTTACTTCAACTTCAATAGATCCAGATTTATCTAATAATGTTTCTTCCGTAATAACGCCAGTATTATACCAGAGCAATCAGCGGATATAAGTGTTACTAAAACGGCGGATACTGAGAATGTGGAGGTAGGAGACATACTTACTTATACAATTGTAGTAAGTAACGCTGGTCCTAATACGGCTCAAGGAGTAACTCTAACAGATTTGCTTCCTACTGTGCTTATCAATCAGCAGTATTCTACAAATAATGGAGGCATATGGCGTTCTTGGGAATCACCATATCTAATAGGAAATTTAGCTATGGGTGTATCTCGAACGATTTTAGTTAGAGGTGTTGTAAGTGATGCGGCCACTATAGGACAGATTACAAATACAGCTACAGTTAGTTCAGTGACACCAGATCAAGATGAAAGTAATAATACAGATAGTGTTACAACAACTATTGGTCAAGAAAAATCAGCAGATATAAGTGTTACCAAGACGGCAAGCAGTCAGTCAGTTGCCCCAGGAAGCCGGCTCACTTACACAATAGTAGTGGCTAATGCAGGGCCAAGCACAGCACAGGGAGTGACTTTAACGGATGTAATACCAAGTGAACTTACCAGAGTGCAGTATTCAACGAATAATGGTATGACATGGACTACGTGGAGTTCACCATATACAATAGGAAATTTAGGAAATGGTGCATCTAGAACGATTTTAATAAGAGGAACGGTAAAACTTACAGCATTAGGACAAATCACCAATACAGCAAGAGTAAGTGCGACAACCCCAGATCCAAATCCAAATAATAACGCATCTACAATTACAACAACAATTGCAACAATCCAAGAAGCACGTTTAACTGTTACACAAAAGGCGAATAAAATTGCCTTTTATCCGGGTCAAGAGATTGTATATACTATAGCAGTAACGAATCAGGGACCAGACATAGCTGAAAATGTAACTGTAATAGATACAATACCTATGGGGATTACAGAAAAATTATATAGTGTAAATAATGGCCCATGGCGTGTATGGAATGGTATATATGGTATTGGTAACTTAAATGCAGGCTCAACAGTTACAATTACTATAAAAGGTATAGTAACAGGTGCTCTAACGGGAGAAAATGCGAATATTGTAATAGTAACAAGTACAACCTCAGATTCAAGTCAAAGTAATACTAATATTGCACGAGTAGATTTTACAGTTTTACGAACACGTAATACTCTAACAGTAAATAATTATTGTAGGTGTTGTAGATAAAAATCCTATAACTATTAAAGCCTTCCAATTATAATTGGAAGGCTTTTTTGATGCTATCATAGTGTAAGAAGATTCCTTGATTTGCTAAAGCGGCAATTTCATCAGCTGTTGCAAGTTGATATCCAGCTGTTTCGGCTTCTTGTAAATGAAGGTCAGATTCTTTGAAATCCATAATGAAGCGATAAATATCTACAAAGTAGTTATCACCTTCTCCTGGATTTTCACGTTTGTAAGAAAATAAATAACCACCTTCAGCGTTAGAAACATCGAGACCAGTTTCTTCTAAAACTTCACGCATAACAGCTTCTTTAGAAGTTTCACCTGCTATGGCAGCCCCACCTGAAACTTCCCACCATCCGGGAGCCCAGTTTTTAGTCATAATACGTTTTGTAATTAAAAATTTACCATCAGGCCTAGCAATAACTCCTAGTACAGTAAGGTGATATTCGCCATCTTTTAAACACCAATCATTACGTTTCATTGTACGGCCAGTTTTTTGTTTATTACTATCATAAATATCCCATAATTCCATAATATCAACTACCCTTCCTGTGTGTAATGTCAAATTCTATTATATCAAAAAAAATAAAAAGTGTAAAAATAATTGATATTCACTAATGTTTAGTTACTAACTAAAATTTCCATTGACTTATACTTCTAAAATATGCTTTACAGATTCAAATAGATAATTTCTATATTTATCCAGTAAAATTAGATGCACTAAGGGTATAATTACTTGGATTGCTATTCGCTTTTCCATGTTTTAGGAACTACTAAATAATGCTGTTTTATAGCATTGCATCTTGGTTACATATTTGAATAACTGATTTTTTATTTTATGCTTTAAATTGATTAAGCTTATCTTTATTTCAAATTTTTCAAGAGTTAATTGTTTTAAATCACGAAGTCCATTATGTTCATAAATATGAAAATAAATCATACTTGCAAGGTGTTCATGTGTAAAAAATTTATTCTTTTTAAAATCGGTATTTAGTTTAACAGTATGTTTTTGAAGTAATTTCCAATTGATAAGACCTATAAATTTTTCGAATAAAGTAATATAATTGTCCATAGCCAGCTCCTTTGTGTTTGGTATGGTCTAATATATTAAACATCAGGATGCTGGCTATTTTCATGTCTAAAATTATGGAAATTTAGCCTTACATAGTAACTGTTTTATGTCAATGGAAATAAAAGTTAGTAACTAAACAACAATGAAAAAATAGATATATTTAGTACAAAAATAAGAAATTGGTCATATGATATTACAAGAGGGGTTGTCTTTAAAGAAACTTTTAAGAATGAGGTAAATCACGGTGGCCACCGTATCAGGATAAAATTTAACAAATAACAATTTGTTGGCTGGAACTATTGAATATACATTCGTAGAAACCATACATTAGGAATTGAAGAAGGAAGATTTCAAGTCATCAATGGAGCCAATCAAAGAGAAGTATTTTTCTAACAACGTGTGGCAGTAAAGCCAAATACCAACTATTTGTTTACCACATTATGTAAATGATGTAGGTACAACGCTACCAAGATTAGGTATACAAATCTTAAGTGGTATAGGGGAGACACTCTATATGGCCACTTTAGGAGATATAATTCGTGTAAGAACACAGTTGCCACAGTGGTGATAAATTGGTACAGCATTTAATTCTCAAGATAATAATGAGATAGAAGTAAGATTTATAAGTGAAGGACCATTATCAGAGAATGGGAATGATTATGCTATTGATGATATAGAATTACGAAAGATGAATTTAAACCTGTTAAAAGTGTTTCACCACAGCCAGTACAGGTAGGAGAAAATATAACTTATACAGTTACTTTAATGAATACATGCGAAAGTTCATTAATCAATGCAAGATTTCAAGATATCCTGCCGGAGGGATTAGAATTTGTTGAAGAGTCAGTCATAATAAATGGCGCTCCAAATGTAACGGTAAATCCAAAAGAAAGATTTACTGTACCCAATATATTAGGTGGAGGTAAAACTATGATTAAATATGAAGCAAATGTTAGTGGAACATCATCTAGTACTATAGATAACAGTACATCAATGAATTATGATTATACACCTGTACAAGATAGTAGTAATAATGGTCATTTAGCTAAAATTAATAATGGGCGTATTGAGGCTACAAACTTCGTAGATCTTAGTATTACAAAAACGGCACAACCATTTGTAGTACCAGGTGGCGTAGTAAATTATACTTTAGACGTTCAAAATCTTAGTTTAACGACAGCAACAAATGTTGTTGTAACAGATAATATACCATCTGAACTTAGTAATGTAGAGTATAGCTTAAATAACGGTACAACATGGAATAATTGGATGGGCAGCTTAAATCTTGGCACAGTTCAAGGTGGAGATATGCAAACTATTTTATTGAGAGGTACAGTAGCAGATGATGTAACTGATACAGTAATGAATACAGCAATTGTACGAAGCACAGAACCTGATAGCAATCCAAATAATAATACTTCAACAACAACTATTTCTGTAGGTAACTTAGGTTTAGCTAAAACAGCAAGTATAGTAAATGGTGCAGTAGGAGATACCTATACTTATACTTTAAGTATTACAAATCCTGATACAACAGCCATTTCAACTATTGATGTAATAGATACACTTCCAGCAAATTTAATTTATCAAAACAACTTAGCACAAGATGGCATATCTGTTAATGGCGATATTACTAGAGGTATTACAATTTCAACTATTCCAGCTGGCGGTACAGTTAACTTAACATTTGATGTAAAAATTGCAAGTGAGCCTGCCAATGGCCAAATCGTAAATAAGTTTAATGCTTCATATGATGGAATAACTTATACAAGTCCAGAAAATGTCGTTACTATAGCTGTAAACAATCCAGCAATTAGAATTACAAAAGTAGCAAGTACAAATCCAGTTATACCAGGTGTACCATACAACTATATAATTACAGTAACTAATATAGGTAATGCTATATTAAATAATGTAAAAGTAACAGATGGCATTTTTGGAAACGTATGTATATTAAGAACTTGGATTAATGGTAGGAAAGTTAAATATAACCTTGAAAAGGGCGTTAATATTGGTACATTAGCTATGGGCGCAAGTGTAGTTATTATTGTTGAAGTAGTCATCAAAGATACAGAGCCACTATGTAATAATATAGAAGATATGTGCGAATACGAAGATGAATGTGGATATGAAGAAAAGTGTGAAAATACATGGGAATCAGGCGCAAGCATCCCAAGAGTACTCCCATCAGCACCTCCATCAGTATTCCCACCAGTTTTTTTACCAATATTTACAAATATTGCTACAGTTCAAGCTATTGCATATGTTGGCATCACACCTGTAGTAGTAACCGATACAGCAGTAAGTTCAGTAAATATTAGAATAGTTAATCCATGTATTGATATTGTAAAATATGTAGACCGTGACCATTTAGAAGTAGGTGATGTAGCTACATTTACAATTCAAGTTATTAATAAAGGTGACATTATGCTTAATAATGTTATGATTTATGATCAATTACCAAAAGAAATGGAAATTATTTATGGCAGCACACGTATTAATGGTATTCCAGGTCATAAATTAAATGTTGAAAAAGGTATTTATCTAAACACATTAGCAGTTGGCCAAGTAGTTATATCACATTTAAAGTAAGAATCTGCTGTGACGGCAAAGGCTATCTTAAAAATAGAGCTGTAGTAGTTTATGATTATATAGGTCAAATGAAATGCAAACTTAATAGAGCAAAAAGTAACTGTGTACGCATTAAAGTGTGCAGATAATCGTAATAATATGAAACATTGTAATTAGAAAAAAAGAGATTGAGCCTTTTAAAGCACAAAAGATAAAATAATTTAATGAAGAAGATAATGAATTAAAAGGATGCTATATAGGTTTAAGATAGCATCCTTTTATAATGCATATACTAAAATATTTAATACTGAATGTAGATGTAAATATTTATTAGGTAATTGCGAAACTACTATTTAAAAATGAATAACAATGGCTTTGAGGATGCAAGATTTAAAAATTATTATTGGTAGCTATATTTAGTTGCCCAATAAGTAAAAATTGGTACAACAAATAAAGGTAAGTTTTTACCTTAAAAAAATGGCTATCCAATTATGCAATAAGTGGTTTTAAACTTCTTATGTATTGATGCTGATGGATTTTATCAGCTAATAATATTGTTTAATAAGCTGTGTAATACTTGATAAAAGTAGGTCAGCATAAAGTTTTTTTGCATTTTGAGTTTTACGTCCAGCCATACAAAAGTTTGTTTTGAAATGGTTGATACCTTTATACTTAATCTTGGCTACCTTTACCCATTTCATTTTGGGCAAACAAATTTATAGCGTATAAGACCATTTTTCCTTTGAGCAATACTTTCATATTTCATAGGAAGACTTGGCTCAGTAGGGCCACAAGGAATACCCTCTTCATTAATAGGACATTGTTCGTTTTGAATTTTAGAACGACTATTGAGAGGAATGTAGGTTTTCTTAAATTTTAAATCATGAAGCAAAGCTTTGTAAAAAGTACTATAAGTACAGGAATAAGGGCCTTGCATCATGGAGTGATTTATTTTCATCAGGAGAATCGGATTTTTTATCAACAATAATCTCAGGGTGAGCTTCAAGGAAGTCTTTGTTATAAAAAGAAATATCTCTAATAAATTCAAGACCATTGGTGATCAGTCCAAATTTATAGACATAACAAAAGTGTCCGTTAATGTAGAGTTGTTAAATCTCTTTATTACAGGAAGTATGGAAGGCATAGAGCCGTAAGCAACTTTGTAAGGATCGTAAGAATTATCAAGACCTGCACCTTTTTTATAAGCTTTGAGTGATTGCTGAAAAGTGGGCTTCTATTCAAAATGGTGTATCTCTAAGTAAACAAGCTATTTCAAAGAGGTTAAAAAAATTCATAAAGATAAATGTCAAAGTTATACATATAAAGTTACAGTATATTTTATAATATAAATAGAATTAAGTAAAGATAGAAAATAAGGGGGATGTCTGAATGAGTAAAATAATTAAAGTGCAGATCCAGATGCCTCTGCTAAAGCATATGTTAACCGAAATCCAGGTTTAAAAACAAGAAGAATACAAGATGTTTGCCGAAAAGAAATTTTTAGTATAATTTTAGAGCGTGTAAAAGACTTTATACTCACTAATTTGATAGAAGGAGTAAAGTATGAAAAAAGGCACTGTTAGTTTATTAATAATCTTAGTATGTATTGTAATGAGTGCTTGTAGAAGAGTAGATGAAAAACAGAATATAGCAACATTAGAAACATCTCAAGAACAAAATACAGCAGATCTTTATGTAGGTGTACTTCAAAATTATTTATCAGAAGGAAAGAAAGTTTTTTCAGTTGCATTTATTAATTTAAATGAAGATGATATCAAAGAAATGGTTGTTATATTTGGAGATACACAAATGGATGGTGAATATTTATATACCATAAAAGATGGAAAAGCTATTCAAGTAGTAGCACAAAATCAAGAGCACTTTGGTCAATACGGAGGATTCTCATATTTAGAAAAAGGCAATATTTTTATAACAGAAAACGAATCTACTACAGACAGTCAAATAACTCATACCATAGCCTATTATTCAATGGAAAACGGCAAAGCTATTTGTGAAGATGAAGTAAAAAGCGTAACATCATTTGATAGTGACCAACCAATCTACTATATAAATGAAAAACAAGCAACAAATGCACAATACGATAATATTGCAGAAAAGTACAGCCTAACAGACATGTCTACTATTAAATACTCAGAAGCCATCCACATTACAGATACTCATATGGAAAAAATCTACAAAGCATATAATAATGAAAAATAAATAATACTTAACAAAAGGGCCCACTACAAAAAAAAAAGGCCCCCGCAACCACACGAAGAGCCCCTATTATTAAGCGTTAAATCCGAAATATGTATTAGTGTTGTTAAACGAAATATCTTGCACAATTTGTCCAAGTGCCTCCATATCAGCTGGATATTCTCCGTTTTCAACCCATCCGCCAATTAAATTACAAAGAATACGTCTGAAGTATTCATGTCTTGTGTAAGATAAGAAGCTTCTAGAGTCTGTAAGCATACCAACGAAGTTTCCAAGCACTGAAAGATTAGCAAGGCTTGTCATTTGATCAATCATTCCTTGTTTTGTATCATTGAACCACCAAGCAGAACCTTGTTGGATTTTACCAGCAGTTTCACAGTTTTGGAAGCATCCTAAAATTGTACCAATAGAAGCGTTATCATTAGGATTTAATGAATAAATGATTGTTTTTGGTAAAGCATTTTTTTCTTGAAGTGCATTAAGAAATGCTGCAGTTCCTTCAGCGCAGTTACGTGTATTGATACAGTCAAAACCTGTATCTGGGCCAAGACTCGCAAACATGTTTTTGTTGTTATCACGAATAGCACCGTAGTGAAGTTGCATAGTCCAATTACGTTTATAATATGCTTCACCAAAGAATACCATTAATGTTGTTTTGTATTTTTCCATTTCATCATATGTTACTTTTTCGCCAGCTAAAGCTTTGGCAAAAATCGCATCAACTTCTTCTTTAGAAGCTGGATTAAATACAATATAGTCAAGCCCATGGTCAGAAACGCGGCAGCCCATAGAATGGAAGAAGTCTAAACGCACATTTAATGCAACGAATAAACTTTCAAGGTTTGTAATGTTGATTTCGCTTACTTCTGATAAGTGACGGATATAAGGAATGAAAGTTTCTTTTTCAATATTTACTACTTTATCAGGTCTCCAAGCAGGAAGAACTTTAACTTCACAAGTTTCATCTTCTGCAATTTGTGTGTGATATTCAAGACTATCAACAGGATCATCTGTTGTACAGATTACTTTTACATTAGATGCTTTAATGATATCTCTTACTTTTAAGCCTGATTGTAATTTTTCATTACAAAGATTCCAAACTTCTTCAGCTGTCTCACTATTTAAAACACCTTCATACCCAAAGTATTTACGAAGTTCTAAATGTGTCCAGTGATAAAGTGGGTTGCCAATAGCTTTTGGAAGTGTTTCAGCCCATTTTTGGAATTTCTCTCTATCAGATGCATTACCTGTGATGTATTTTTCTTCTATACCATTTGAACGCATGGCACGCCATTTATAATGGTCACCACCGAGCCAAACTTCTGTAATGTTTTTGAACTCTTTATTTTCAGCAATTTCTTTTGGATTGATATGACAGTGGTAGTCAATAATAGGCATAGCTGCTGCATAATCATGATATAAAGTTTTAGCTGTTTCGTTAGCAAGTAAAAAATCTTGATCCATAAAGTTTTTCATTGTTAAATCTCCTTTAATAAAAGTAAATATTTAAAAGCAAAAAATTTTAAATCCTAAATTTTAAATGTGCCACGTTCAATCAGTTTACCTGAAAGAATCATTTTATGAGTAACAGATTTCCCTTCAAATACGTCTGTAAGGACATTAACAGCCATAGTGCAAAGTGTCTCAACCATATTGTCTACACTTGTTAGTGGCGGATAGGTGCATTCACAAAGCATGGAGTTATTAAATCCAATAATAGGTATATCTTCAGGTACTTTAAGATTTTTTTTAAGTAAAGCATTCATTGCACCAATTGCAAGTTGATCTTCAGATGCTAAAACAGCAGAGAAAGTATGTCCTTTTTCTAAAAGACTATTAAGAGCTTCTTCAATCTCTTGCATATTTTTATTAACCTTTATAATAAGCTCAGAAGCCACAGGCCAACCACAATCTTTATGTGCTTGCTTATAGCCATTTAATTTTTGTGTACCACTATAAGTTTCTGCATCATAAAGGTACAAAATTTCATGACATCCTTTTTTATATAGAGCAACTACATTATCATACATGGCCTTAAATTCATCACATGCTACACAATAAGTATTTGGTACATCCATGACCCCATTAATGATAATAGTAGGAATTTTTTCTGCAATTTTTTCAATGTGTGAGTTATCAGCAGCTTCCTTAAAGGTAGAACCGATTAAGATAAGAGCATCCACTCGTTTTGCAAGTAGCAGATCCATACATTTTTGCTTATCTTCCAATTTATTACCAGTAGAGCAGAGAATAGAATCATATCCATAACCCCTTAAAGCATTTTCAATAATAGAAACAGCTTTTGCATAATAAATATCAGAAACATCTGTACATAAGACACCTATCATTTTCATTGTATTAAGGCCAAGACTTCTTGCAAAAATATTAGGTGTGTAACCTGCTTCTTCAATAACATGTAATACTTTTTCTTTTGTTTTAGCTCTTACATTAGGGCTGCCATTAAGAACCCTAGATACAGTAGCAATTGAAACGCCAGCTGCTTTTGCAACATCATAGATATTCAATTCAATATCACTCCTTTAACTATGTAAGTGCTTACAAAAAGATTATAATTTTAAAATGCTATAAAGTCAACTTCAAATAAAAAATTTGAAAAAATTATTGACTTTTATAACATTTGTCATTACAATCACAAATGTAAGGCTTACAAAAATGGCCTATAAAACGGAGGTAAAACAAATTATGAAAAAAGTGAATGAAGTAGTAAATAAATCTAATCGCCCACTTAAAGTAGTACAATTTGGTGAAGGTAATTTCTTAAGAGCATTCGTTGAACAAATGATAGATGTTGCAAATGAAAAAGGTCATTTCGATGGGTCTGTAGCATTAGTTAAACCAATTGCCTTTGGCAACTTAGAACGTTTTGAAAAACAAGATAATACATATACTGTAATCCTTCGTGGTAAAGCAAATGGTGAAACAGTTAATGAAAAAAGAATTGTGACATGTGTATCTGACAGTGTAGCTGCAACTGAAGAATATGAAAGATATGCTGCACTTGCAAAAGTGGATACACTTGAATTTGTTGTATCGAATACAACAGAAGCAGGTATTGTATACGATGAAAGCGATAAATTTGAACTGGCGCCTCCAAATACTTACCCAGGTAAACTTACAAAATTTCTTTTTGATAGATATAAATATTTTAATGGTGATATGACAAAAGGTTTAAAAATCCTCCCAGTAGAACTTATTGAAAATAACGGTGGTAAATTAAAAGAATGTATTCTTAAATATGTGGTACTTTGGAACCTTGGCGAAGACTTCGCAAAATGGGTCGAAGAAGCAAACATTTTCTGTAGTACATTAGTAGATAGAATTGTAACAGGTTATCCAAGAGAAGAAGCATCAGCTCTTTGCAAAGAACTTGGTTTCGAAGATGAATTATTAGATGTAGCTGAACCATTTGGTCTTTGGGTTATTGAAAATAAAGAAGATGTCACACCAGTTGCAAATGCATTACCACTTGATAAAGCTGGATGTAACGTAGTATTTACAGATAACTTAAAACCATATAGAGATCGTAAAGTGCGTATCTTAAATGGTGGACATACTGGCACAGTACTTGCTGGATACCTTGCAGGTCAAAACATCGTAAGAGGATGTATGGAAGATAAAACAATTCGTACATACATGGAACACTTATTATTCGATGAAATCGTTCCAACAGTAGATCTTCCATATGATGAAGTTGTAGCATTTACAAATTCAGTTATTGAACGCTTTGAAAATCCATTCATTGACCACAGCGTACTTGCTATTTCACTTAACTCAGTTTCTAAATGGAAAGCTAGAAACCTTGTAAGCTTCCATGATTATTATGTGGCAAAAGGTGCTATTCCTAAATACTTAACATTCTCATTTGCAGCACTTATGGCATTCTACCAAGGCACAGAAATCATAGATGGTGCATTAATGGGTAAACGTGGCGAAGAAACTTACGCTATTAGAGATGATAAAGATGTACTTGAATTCTTTGCTTCTAGAGTAGGTAAAGTAGACATAGCAACTCTTGTAAAAGACTTTACATCAAATACTAAATTCTGGGGCAAAGATTTAGGTGAATATGCAAACTTTAATGAAACAGTTACAGCTCACTTAAATAAAATTGCAGAAGTTGGTATGAGAAAAGCATTAGAAGAACTGATAGGAGAATAATGCTATGTTAGATTCTATTAAAATTAATGAAAAAGATAATGTTGAGGTAGCTTTAGTAGCAACCAAAACAGTTCCAGCTGGACATAAAAGAGCACTTGTAGATATCAAACAAGGTGAAAAAGTAATCAAGTATGGTAACCCTATTGGGGTAGCAACTTGCGATATTAAAGCTGGTGACTGGATACATACACATAATTTAAAAACAGGGCTTGGTGATCTTCTTGAATATACTTATGAGCCAGAAGTAACACCTATGAAAATGCACGCATCATCAACTTTTATGGGATATAAAAGACCAAATGGCAAAGTGGGTATTCGTAATGAAGTTTGGATTATTCCAACAGTTGGATGTGTAAGTGATATTGCAAAAATTATTGAAAGACAAAGTCAAGAATTAATCAAAGGTTCTGTAGAAGGAATTCATACATTCACACATCCATATGGCTGTTCACAACTTGGTGAAGACCACTTGAATACACAAAAAGCGTTAGCAGGACTCGTAAATCATCCCAATGCAGGAGCAGTTCTTGTACTGGGACTTGGATGTGAAAATAATACGATTGAAAGTTTCAAAGAAGTAATTGGTGAATATGATGAAAACCGTGTTAAATTTGTAATTTGTCAAGAATATGAAGATGAAGTAGCAAAAGCTTTAGAAGTGATGACGCAGTTAGTAGAATATGCTAGTACATTTACTAGAGAAGAAGTGCCAGCATCTGAACTTGTAATCGGACTTAAATGTGGTGGCTCTGATGGTTTCTCAGGAATTACAGCTAATCCACTTGTAGGAGCTGTATCTGATAAATTAATTAGTGAAGGTGGTACAACTATTTTAACAGAAGTGCCAGAAATGTTTGGTGCAGAAACACTTCTTATGAAACGTTGTATTAATGAAGAAGTATTCGATAAAACAGTTTCACTTATTAATAACTTCAAAAACTATTTTATTAAACATGATCAAGTAGTTTATGAAAATCCATCTCCAGGAAATAAAAAAGGTGGTATTTCTACACTTGAGGATAAATCTTTAGGTTGTACACAAAAAGGTGGCTTGGCACCAGTAGTAGACGTTTTAACATATGGTCAAAGCGTTTGTGAAAAAGGACTTAATTTACTTCAAGCACCAGGAAATGACCTTGTAGCGTCTACAGCACTTTCTGTGTCTGGTGCACATATCGTACTTTTTACAACAGGACGTGGCACACCATTTGGGGCACCAGTACCAACTGTTAAAATCTCAAGCAACAATGAACTCTTTGCTAAAAAGAAAAATTGGATTGACTTCAATGCTGGTCAGTTATTACTAGGTAAAGAAATGAAAGAGGTATCTGAAGAATTTTATGCATTTATCTTAGACTTAGCTTCAGGTAAGATTCAGTCAAAAACTGAACAACATGGTATCCGCGATTTAGCAATCTTTAAAGATGGTGTAACACTTTAATAAAGCAAGCTTAGTTTAATTAAGTTTACCATATATTTTAATAATAGATAAATGGAGGAAAGAAACATGATTTTAGATCAATTTAGTTTAAAAGGTAAAGTTGCAGTTGTAACAGGAGCTTCTACAGGTTTAGGCCAAGGCATTTGTCTTGCATATGTTGAAGCAGGCGCAAAAGTAGTTGGCGTTGACTATGTAGAAATGCCAGAAACACAAAAAGCTATCGAAGAAAAAGGTGGAGAATTCATAGGTGTGGTTGCCAATCTTATGACAACAGATCCAATCGAAGGAATCATAAGTACTGCTATGGAAAAATTCGGCCGTTTTGATATCTTAGTAAACAATGCTGGTATCATCAGAAGAGAAGATGCTATCGACTTTACAGTTGAAAACTGGGATGATGTTATCAATATTAACTTAAGAACAGTATTCTTCTTCTGCCAAGCAGCAGCTAGAAAATTCATTGAACAAGGTAATGGTGGTAAAATCATTAACATCGCATCTATGCTTTCATTCCAAGGCGGCATCCGCGTACCATCTTATACAGCTTCTAAATCAGCAGTAATGGGCATTACAAGAGCTTTAGCTAATGAATGGGCTTCTAAAGGAATCAATATCAATGCAATCGCTCCTGGTTACATGGCAACAAATAATACAGCAGCACTTAGAGCAGATCAAGATAGAAGCGAAGCTATCTTAGATCGTATTCCAGCTGGAAGATGGGGAACACCTGCTGATATGCAAGGTCCAGCAGTATTCTTAGCATCAGAAGCCTCTAACTATGTAAATGGTTATACAGTAGCAGTTGACGGTGGTTGGTTAGCAAGATAATAATAAGTAGTAATTAACAAGGCAATAATGTAGTAAAAAGTGTATAAGAATATCATATTAAAACCAAATTCGTAGTGTGTTTATAAAAATGAAATGTGCGCTTAGTAGTATGAGTGGTAATTAAATTTTATAAAGGAGTGCCTAAGGTTTCGACCGACCTTGGGTATTCCTTATAAAGGAGAACAAATTATGGAAGTAAGATATAGTGTAAGTCCAAAAGAAGCTAAAACAATGACTACAGAGGAAATGAGAGAGAATTTTCTTATTCAAAATTTATTTGTGCCTAGCGAAATTAAATTTGTGTATAGCCATGTGGATAGAATTATTGTAGGTGGGGCTATGCCTACTACAAGCCCAATTGCTATTGAAGGGAGCAAAGAACTTGGTAGCGATTACTTCTTAGAAAGAAGAGAAATGGGTGTAATCAACATTGGTGGTAAAGGAACAATTGTAGTAGATGGCCAAAGAGTAGAAATGGAAACTAAATCTGGTCTTTACATTGGTAAAGAAACTAAAGAAGTTTCTTTCGAAAGTGATGATGCTGCAAATCCAGCTAAATTCTATATCAATAGTGCACCAGCACACCACGTGTATCCAATGCACAAAATTCGTTATGAAGAAGCTAATAAACGTTATCTTGGAACTCCAGAAGAAGCTAACGTTAGAACACTTAATCAATACATTCATCCAGCAGTTTGCAAAAGCTGCCAACTTTCAATGGGAATGACAGAACTTCAAAGCGGCAGCTTATGGAACACAATGCCTTCTCATACACATGAAAGAAGAATGGAAGTATATTTATACTTTGATATGTCAGAAAATGATGTGGTATTCCATATGATGGGTGAGCCACAAGAAACAAGACACATTGTTATGCAAAATGAAGAAGCAGTTATTTCACCAAGCTTCTCAATTCATAGCGGTGTAGGTACAAAAGCTTATACATTCATCTGGGGAATGGTTGGAGAAAACCAAAACTTTGATGATATGGATCATATTGCAACTAAAGAGCTTCGCTAATTGTCGACAGGTTAGTATAGATCGGATAGCAATATGAAAGCCTTGAAAAAGTATTACAAATGAAATAATGAACTATTTGAAGTTTAAAAAGCTGAACTATTAAAAAATTAACATGTAAATAAGTTTTAAATCGCCCTCATAAAAAGCACTACTTTAAGCTGAAAGTAGTGCTTTTATTAAATGCAGCAAAAGGAGAGATATAAGATGTATATTGGATTACGTGCCCATGACTATGGCAAATCATCACTTGAAGATTTATTTAGCCGTATAGTAGCAGATGGTTTCCATCATATTCAGCTGGCTATTCCAAAAGCTATTGAAGGGGTAGGCAGCATTGAAGAAGTAGATGAAAAATTAATAAAAGATATTAAAGCAGCCTGTGAAAAATATGATATTAAAATTTCAGTATTTGGATGCTATGTAGAACTTGGTAAATTAGATGCCAAAGAAAGACAAAAACACGTTAATCGCTTTTTATTAGGGATGGATATTGCCAAAGCACTAGGTGCAGATTGTATTGGCTCAGAAACAACTCATTTTGATATTCATGGCTCTGATGAAGAAAGACGTGCTGCTTTTGAAGGACTGGTAGATTCTGTGAGACAAGTTGTTAAAAAAGGTGAAGAAATTGGACTCGATGTAGCTATTGAACCAGTAGCACTTCATACTTTAAATACACCAGAACTTACAAAAGAGCTTTTAGAACGTGTACCATCTAAAAGGCTTAAGATTATCTTTGATCCAGTTAACTTGCTTACTAAAGATAATATAGCAGGCCAAGAAGATTTATGGAATCGTGCCTTTGAGATTTTTGGTCATAAAATTTGCGCTTTACATATGAAAGGGACAAGGCTTGACGAAAATGGTGAGCTAGAAAAAACTAATCTTCAAGATAATGAGGCAAACTTTAAACGTATCATTGATTGGATGAAAGTAAATAAACCTGAAGTAACTGTATTAAGAGAAGAGATTAAACCAGTGGAAGCAAAAGCAGATTATGCTTTAATAAATAGTCTTATTTAATAATATCTTTACATAAATAATTTATACTACTTCCTTACGCTTGTCTTACTTGATTAGAAAAAAGTACTTAAAGACTAATTTTTCAATGTATTTCTTTAATGAAGAAATATTTTTATATATGCGGGAAGTTGTGGGAATGTAATTAAAATAGTTGATTATGTGTAGAAAAGTATCCCTTAATATATGAGAGAAAAAGTAGTAAAAGGTTATAGTACAAATGCCATAGGATATCATAGCTGGAATGAAATCTACAATGAAATGGCAAATGAGTGGGATAATATTGATTTAACTTATGATATACAGGCTAAGGCATTAGGTATGATGCCAAGTATGAAAAAAGTAAGATTTCATATACAAAAGAAAAGGAATATTAGTAAAAAACGTTTAAAGGAAATATTTTAAAAGAAAACTGAGTTAATTTACAACAGAAAATAATAGATAAATAAGTGCACGATAAAGAAGTTTTAAATTGTTAAAACTGCATATAGGCAAAATATTTATACAACCAAAAAGTGATATAAAAAGGTACGATACTTTTTATATCACTTTTTAGTTACGAGATAAATACTTATAGGGTAAGTATAGATTAGATACTAGATAAAACCCAAGGAGTCCAATGATCTTCACCACTTAAAACTTTTTCACGACTATAATAGGCAGAATCTATGATTTCATGAATCCAGTGGGGACGTTTGGTAAAGTTACTGCCTGAACCTGTATTATAACCTTCTGCAAAAAAAGAAGTATTGTGACTATCTAATTTATTCCAGTCATGCCAGCCTTCACTTATAATGTGTGGACCCATTTCACAATTAATAAATACAGATTTAGCGAAATTTCTCCAAGGGCGTCCTAAGTAAACTGTTTCATTGGGGGCATTACTAATTAATTTACATGAATCAAAGACATAGCCATAAGCTTGACCAGCTGCTGTAGAAGGTGCAGTAATATAGCCATTTACTTTTTTACCTATGTCATTGGAGAAAATAGTACAGTTGTGGAAGAAAGCAGTAGCACTGCCAAAGATGAAATCAATGTCGCCTTTAATAAAGCAGTTTTCGTAGTACTGCCTGCCGTTAATACGAGGTGCATTTTCTCTAGGTCCTTTAAAAGAACCAGGAATAACAGGTGCAGGTGGAAGAGGACCTGTAAATAAAGTATCTTGATAACCTAAGAAGGAGCAGTCCATAAAAGCGATGCGATCTCCATCTACATAAGCTGCTAAAGCCTGTCCTACTTCGTCTCCTATACCAGCAGTATTTTCAAATGTGATATTTTTTGCTGTGAAATCATTTGTACCGATAAATGCTGTATAGGAATTAAAAGTACCGTAACTTTGACCTGAAGGGAATTGTTTTTTTGCATAATCACTATATGAAATAATTGTGTTTTTAGCATTTTCACCAATAAGTGTTATAAAAGGTTTTGTGATATGTAACTTTTCATTATAAACGCCAGATCTGATAAAAATTGTGATAGGTTGTGTATTATCTTCTGGGATACTATCAATAGCAGCTTGAATGCTTTGATAATCAGCACTTTCATTGCTTCCAATTTGTGCAACTATCATATTTGAAATACCTCCTTAATATGTTTTTTAACGAGAATATTATAACTCAAATAAGGGCGAATTGTATAAAATTACTATAAAAATCATTAAGTCATAGCAACATATGTAAAAAAAAACGCAAAGAGAACAACTTTTAGTATGGTACTTTGTAAAAAAATATATATAATTTTAAATATAAAAGAATTTAAGACATCAGAAAAAAACAAGAAAAAAATTAGAGGATGTCTGAATGTTAGAAGTGTAATACTTATTTACTAGGAGGATTTAGTTATGAAAAAAGCATTAGCAATAGCAATGTCAACATGTTTATTAGCAACCTCTATGGTGGGCTGTGGTGGAAATATAAAACCAGCAGCTGCTGATAATGCAGGTGCAACAGCAAGTGAAACAGCAAGTGAAACAGCAACAGCAAGTGAAGCAGTTGATACAAGCTCAGTATTAACAGATAACGCAGAAATCAGATTCTGTTGGTGGGGTGGAGATGATAGACATACAGCAACACTTGAAGCTATCGACTTATTCCAAGAAAAATATCCTAACATTAAAGTAAAAGCTGAATATGGCGGTTGGGATGGCCATGCAGAAAAAATCACTACTCAAATGACAGGTGGGACAGCAGCAGACGTTCTTCAAGTTAATTATGACTGGTTAAGCCGTTTATCAAAAGATGGTACAGGATTCATGAATCTTGAATCATTTAGTGATTTAATCAAATTAGATAACTTTGAAGAAGAGGATCTTGCATTTGGTAGAAGAAAAGGTATTCTTAATGCAATCCCAGTATCAACAACAGGTAGAAGCATCTACTTTAATAAAACTACATATGACCAATTAGGTGTTACAATTCCAACAACATGGGAAGAATTAATTGCAACAGGAGAAGCTTTCTCTAAAACAGCTGGTTATTATCCATTTGACCTTGATACAGGAAACGGATTCCCAGCATGGTACTTATGTGTAGTATACATGCAACAAAAAACAGGTAAAGACTTTATCACAGAAGATGGTCAAATCGGATTTACACAAGAAGAAATCCAAGAAGCTCTTGAATTCTTCAAGACTTTAGAAGATAACAAAGTAATTAGAACTCAAGAACAAAGAGCAAATGAAGCTGGAACAACTCCACTTTATCAAACACCATCTTGGTTAGACGGTAAAGTAGCAGGTGTACTTGAATGGAGTAGTTCAATCGGTAAATATGAATCTGCTTTAGCTGAAAAAGGACAAGAATTAGCTATCGGAAATCTTTTATCAATTGAAGGTGCAACAAATGTAGGCTGGTTCAAAAAACCATCATTAATGTATGCAATCACACCAACAACAAAAGCTCCAGCAGCATCAGCTTTATTCTTAGACTTCATGTTAAATGATCAAGATGCAGCTAAAATCCTTGGTACAACAAGAGGTATTCCATCAAGTAAATCAGCATCAGAAGCTTTAGAAGGTACAGATGAACTTAAAGGTGCAGCTTATGAAGGAACAAAACAAATCAATGAATGTGGTGCAAACGTTATGAGCCCATATTTTGAAAATGCACTTATGAAAGAAGTATACAACGAGGCAATTCAAAGCTTATCTTACGGACAAGGGACAACAGAAGAAATCGCAGCTAACATGTATAGTCAATTACAAGATACATTAGCAAACGTACGTCAATAGTTTGATATTTTATCAAGGGCAAGTTTAACTTGCCCTTGGAATTATAGGGAGGACTTCATGAATAAGAAAGTCAAATTTAATAAAAAGAATTACGTTGGGCTTTTATATGTAACACCTTGGCTCATCGGTTTCTTAGTATTTACACTTTATCCAATTCTTGCAGCGCTATATTTAAGTTTTACTGATTATAGCTTAATGAGTGCACCAAATTTTGTTGGACTTGATAACTTCATTAAATTATTCTCAGATAAAGGATTCTTAAAAGCATTTGGTATTACAGCTAAATACGTAATTTGGGAAGTACCTTTAAAACTCATCTTCTCACTATTCGTTGCATTTATCCTTAATATGAATATAAAAGGCATTAATTTCTTCAGAACAGCTTACTATATTCCATCAATTTTAGGTTCAAACGTTGCAATTGCAATCCTTTGGAAATTTTTATTTGCAACAGATGGGCTTGTTAACCAAGTATTTGGTATTGTAGGTATGGAACCAATCAGTTGGTTCGGTCAAGCAACGCCAGCGTTATTTACTATTGTACTCCTTAGAGTGTGGGAATTTGGTTCAACAATGGTTATCTTCTTATCAGCTCTTAAAGAAGTACCAGCTGAACTTTATGAAGCAGCATCTGTGGATGGTTCTACTGGAATTAGAAACTTCTTCACAATTACAATTCCAATGATTACACCAATTATTTTCTTTAACTTTATCATGCAGCTTGTACATGCATTCCAAGAATTCAATGGACCATACTTAATTACAGGTGGGGACCCAATGAAAGGAACATACTTATTACCAATGCTTATTTATGACAACACATTCAAATACTTCAACATGGGTTATGCAAGTGCAATGTCTTGGGTATTATTCCTTGTAGTAATGATCTTTACTATGATGACATTCAAGAGCTCAAAATATTGGGTATACTACAGTGATAATGGAGGTGAAGAATAAGATGGCACACCAACTTAGTCAAAACGCAACAGTAGAAGAAAGACGCCAAGCAGAACTTGAACGTCAAGCAAGAAGAAGAAGAAGGCATGCTTTTAGAATGGGATGTATGTATGCTATTCTTATTCTTGTAGCAATCTTTATGATTTATCCAATTATTTGGTTAATTGGTGCATCATTCAAATCTAATGCCGAAATTTTTACATCTATTGGATTCTGGCCATCATCATTTGATTTTGGACCATATGTAGATGGATGGAAAACAGGTACACAATATACAATGGGACATTATTTCATTAATACATTTAAAATTGTAATTCCAAAAGTAATTTGTGTTATCGTATCAGTTACTTTAACAGCTTATGGTTTCTCTAGATTTAAATTCCCACTTAAGAAGTTATTCTTCTCATGTGTAATTGGAACAATGTTACTTCCAAATATTATCTTAAGAATCCCAAGTTACTTAATGTGGAAAACATTTGGTATGTTAGATACATATGCACCACTTGTATTACCATCATTATTTGCAACTGATTTATTCTTCGTATTCATGCTTATTCAATTCTTCAGAGGGGTTCCAAGAGATCTGGATGAAGCAGCAGAAATTGATGGATGTAATTCATTCCAAATCCTTGTACAAATTTTAATGCCAGTACTCAAACCAGCAATTATTTCATGTGCATTATTTACATTTATGTGGACAATGAATGACTTCATGAGCCCATTAATCTATATTTCTTCAGTAGAAAAATATCCATTAACAATCGCTCTTAAAATGTCAATGGATGCTACAGGTGGAGCATTTGACTGGAATAAAGTTATCGCAATGTCACTTGTTGGTCTTGCACCATCTATCATCGTATTCTTCTCTTGTCAAAAATACTTCATCGAAGGTATTGCAAGTAGTGGTATCAAAGGTTAATAGAAGGAGACGGTTAATATGTGGAATGTAGTAAATATTACTTCTACAAGCCTTACAATTGAACTTGAAAATACAGCTTGCCATTATACAGATAAAGCGTATACATATTGTATCAATGGTGAGGAATGTGGAAACATTACAACAAATATTCATACACTCCATAACCTTAAACCGAATACAACTTATAAAGTAAGCATTAAGGCAGAATCTGGTGAAGAAGTAGTTCAAGAAGTAACTACTTCTTCAGAGTCTGCATTACTTAACATAAGGGACTTTGGGGCTAAAGGTGATGGCGAGAGTATGGATGCAGCAGCAATTCAAGCAGCAATTGCCGCAGCACCTAAAGGTGCTCGTATTGTATTCCCAGCAGGGACATATCGAACAACCCCTATTTTCTTAAAAAGTCATATTACAATTGAATTAATGGAAGGTGCTACTTTACTTGGACATCATGAAAGAGATGCCTATCCAATATTACCAGGTAAACTTACAAAAGAAGATGATAATGAAAACTTCTATTTCTTAGGCACATGGGAAGGGGAAATAGCAGAATGCTATGCCAGCTTACTCACAGGAATCGGAGTAGAAGATGTACGCATTATTGGTGAGGGAACTTTAGATGGTAATGGTCAAAATGGTGACTGGTGGATTAATTGTAAGGTGAAAAGAGAAGCTTGGAGACCAAGATCACTTTATTTACTAGAGTGTCATGATATTTTAGTAGAAGGTATCACTATTAAGAATTCACCATCTTGGACAGTACATCCTATTAGAAGCAGCAAATTGCGATTTATTAATTTAACACTTAATAACCCTAAAGATTCTCCAAATACAGATGGTATTGATCCAGAATCTTGTAATGGCGTAGAAATCCTTGGGGTGAAATTTTCATTAGGTGATGACTGTATTGCTATTAAATCAGGGAAGATTAGTATACCTCTTAAAGAGAGAAGGCCAAGTGAAAATATTATTATCCGCAATTGCTTAATGCAATATGGGCATGGGGCAGTAGTACTTGGAAGTGAAATGTCTGGTGGGGTAAAAAATGTCTTCGTAGAAAGATGTTTCTTTGAAGATACAGATAGAGGCTTACGTATTAAAACAAGACGTGGTAGAGGAAATACTGCTATAATTGATCAAATCTATGTGAAAAACATTCAAATGAAAGGTGTGCTTACACCATTCACATTAAACGCATTCTACTTCTGTGATCCGGATGGTAAAACAGAGTATGTTCGAACAAAAGAAAAACTAGCAGTAGATGAACGTACACCTTTAATTGGTAGTCTTGAGTTTGAAAATATGGAATGTAAAGATGCAGAGATTTGTGCAGGTTTTATTTATGGCTTACCAGAACAAAAAGTTAAATCCCTTACATTTAAAAACATTTCTATTAATTTCAAAGAAGATGCAGCAGCAGACTTCCCGGAAATGCTAGAAGATCAGGAAAAAATCGCTAAGACAGGATTCATTATACGAAACGTAGAAAGAATTGAACTTAGCGATGTGAAAGTAAATGGTCAAATTGGAGAGGCATTTGTGTTAGAAGACGTGGACAATTACTTAGAAGCATAGAACTTCTTATATTGTTGAGGCGATAAGCCAGTTACAAGTTTGAATGTACGACTAAAATGAGAACTACTTGAGAAACCTACAATTTCTGCAATATCAGAAATCTTAGTAGAGGAATGCTCAAGTAGTTCTTTTGCTTCTCTAATTCTAAGGCTATTGATATACTCAACAATGGAAAGGTTGGTAGATTTTTTAAAGATTTTACTAAGATAAAACGGGCTAATATAAAATTGCTCTGCAATAGAGGTAAGTGTAAGCTCCTGATTGTAGTTGGCACTAATATATTTTAATATTTTATCTACTTTGTTATTAACGATTTGATGTGATTCGAATTCTTTTTGTTCTAAAATACCTATGTATTCTTTAAGTGTAATAAGTAATTCTGAAAGTAAAAGTTTAATAAGTTGTTTTTTATAAGGTGTTTGACTAGACAAATCATTAGAGGCTAAAGCTTTAGGCTGCTCATCTTCCATATCTAAACTGCCTAGACTAACAAGTCTATCTAACATGTTTTCAACAAGTAATTTATATTTAAAAGAGAGTGGTAAAACTGTGAATTTTGTTTTAAATATGGAAGTTAAATCTAAGTCTTTAATTTCTGGGGAAAAATCTTCTATAAAGCTTGAACTAAAGTTTATGACAATTCGGCTATGAGGTATATCCCCCATATTAGCAGTTTTGTGAACAGAGTCTGCATCAATGAGTACGAGATTACCTGGGTTAACGAGATAAATAGAATCGTCGATAAAATATTTTCTAGATCCTTCTAATAAATAATAAATCTCATACTTTTTATGCATATGAAAAGAGTCCATATTATACATATCTGTTTTTTTTGAGCGGTCAATAAAAAGTCATAATGTGGTGCATACACCGGTTTAGATACCATAAAAGCCTCCTCATAATATATATCCTATATAATACTACATGATTTAAAATTATAACATTTTTTTAGGAAAATGACAATTTTAAATTGCTTAATTTTAAAATAATGGTAGAAGAAATTCCGAAGATACAGTACAAAACTACTAAATATGTATGAAAATAATGTAAAATATTAAATAATTTATAGAGCATAAATAAGTGGAGATAATTAAAAAAATAGTGTAATGATCTTATTTTTAATTTTATATTAGAATATTTAAAATATATTTTAAGATAAAGCAAAAGGATAAATAGAAGTTAACAAAAGAAGACCACCACCTTAGTAGATAGAGTCTAGATACTAAGGTGGCAGTTCTTTATTGATTTATTACTTTGAGCAATGGATTATTGTAATAAATTTATTAGCGTTTAGCTTTTAAGAGTTCATATTTCATGTTTTCAAGTTTTGCAGTATTTGCTTCACGTTGGATACGGTTATCTTTTTCGATTTCTTTAGTTTGTTCGATACCTTGTAAAATAGTATGCCATGTGTTTTCAAGTGTATCCATACTTACAGAACTTGTACCTGCTAAGCGAGCAATGTTGGCTGTTTGTGTTGCCATATTTTGTGCGTTGCGCATAAGTAATTCATTTGTTTTATCATCTAAAGCTTTAAGGCTTTTAGCTTGTAATTCTTGACGCTTAAGAAGAACAGCCTGAGTTAAACATTGTTTAAAGATTGGAAGTGTAATGATAAAAGCTGAATTGATTTTACGTGTTAAGTTAAAGTTGCTGTATTGGATGCCTTGAATCATAGGGATTGTTTGAAGGGCAATATTTTCAGCAATTTGGAGATCATAAACACGTTGTGCTAACATTTCACGGGTTGTTTGTAAGCTTTGAACTGTAGTAAGAGCAAGGCGGTCACCTGCATCTGCTTTAGCTTGGAATTCAGGAATGAGTTTTTGATCAATTTCTTCAAGGCCCATTTCACCAGCTACAATGTATTTTTCAAGTTGTTCATAGTAAGTAATATTCGCATCATACATTGATTTAAGGGCTTTGTTAGAATTTTGAATATCCATATCGTATTTTTTTAAAATAACATAGATTTTATCTACTTCTGTCCCCATGTTTTCATATTTTTGGAACATAGCATCTACAGAATTTTTAGCACGATTAAAAAGTTTTTGAAGACCTTTTGGTTCTTTAATGTCTTCAAGTTCTTTAATGTCAAAGCGATCCATAACTTTTGTAAGTTGTCCAATCATTTCTCCAGCTTCCTCAGCTTTAACTTGTTTCATAGTAGAAAGTAAGCTGTCTGAAATTTTTGAGATACCTTGAGTAGCATTTTGACCAAATGCAAGGATTGTATCCATATTATCAATATGAATTTCACTTGTAAGAGCTTCAACTTCTGGAAGCTGACGTAATTTTTCTTTATAACTTGCAGTATAAGCAGCTACATCTTCTTGTTTTACAGGAACGAGTTCAGGTTGCGCAATTGGTGCGCTTACTGAAAGTGTAGTAGGTGTAGGATTTTGCGCAATTTGTTCAAGTTGCTGCACATCTAATCCATTTTTAATTGAATTTTCCAATGAAATTGCCATAGGTTAACACTCCTTTATTTATTAAATAATCTATTAAAAAAGCCTTTCTTAGGTGGTGATTTAATCGAAAAATCATTAATCATTTCATCTAGTTTAATATCACTGATAAAACGTGGTGAAATCATAGCATTTACATTGCTTGTGCCATTAGGTGAGAAAATCACGATATCTAGTCCACAAGTATGCAAGAAACCTAATAAAAGAGCTATTTTGTTATCACAAGGCATAGTGCCATTTAAATATAGTACAAGCTTTGGAATTTGGGTTGTAAAATCAAATCGGTCAATAAGAGCTAAGATTTTAGGATTCATATTAAAGCTTGTTGCAATTAAAGTAAGCTGCTCAGTTTCGCCAAATGGGAAGTTAAAGAGATTGGTATGACGCATACTCATAAACTCATTAAGTTTACCGATTAAGAAGTTAATCGTTTCAATACGTAAGCTAGACCATTTGTTATATAAGGCATGCGCTCTAAGTTTTTCTACATTAATGATACCATCTGGATTTAAACAAGGTTTTAGACTCATTAAATCATGCTTATTAAAGGAGGAACTACTTGAACCTACATTATGATAATTAATTGCACGTGATTGAGCATAGGAGAAGCTTGAAAAATCGGTAGAGCAGAAGTTTAAATTTTCCATAAACACAATAAGTGGTGCATCTTTTAACTTTTGGACAAGTTCATAATAAACAGTACGATCTTTATAGACTCCTGAGATTTTATTGAAAAATACTGGTGTATAAACTACATCCCCAGCTGTTTTAAAACCTGGTCTAAGAGTGGCTGGTTCTTCCCAATAAGTTAGTGTATCTTCTATAACGGCATCCATTACAACGGGTGAGGTGGTGCCATGGGCAAATTGCCAAGGGCGGTAAATACCACAGTCTCCATAAAGGTTATCACTTAGTTCGTTCATAGCTTGTTTAGCATATGTTGTGACTTTATCAATGACTACACCTTTGCTAATGCGTTCATCAAAGGATACCATAAGAGGTGTGGGCTGACCGAGAATTATAAGTTGTGACATATTATCTTGGTCAATACTTTCTAATAGTGTTTGTCCACAAGGATTAAAGTAAATTACATCAAAGCCAAGGAAAGCAAGAAGGACTAAGAAATAAGCTTCTGATAATGTAAGGTCGCCATAGTACATACATTTAGGGACATCGGTGCTACTAAAATCAATGTGGCTAATATAAGTTTTTGCCCATAACCATAAATCTGCCTTAAGAAGAGCTAAAGCATCTGATGCGTTAAATTCAGGTGTTTTTTGTGCCAATTCTAGAGTCAATCTTAAGCTTTCGGTGAAGATTTGATTATGTGCTAAAGAATTTGTAAGTGATAAAACAGGATTTAAAAACTCGTTTGCCACTAATCCTTTAAGTTCAGGTGCCGTTACCTTATTGATTGTACTTTTAAAAATCAGATGAGGTGTATTTAAACTATTTAGTTTATGATTAAAAAGTGCTAGTAAATCATTGTAGGAACTTCTTCATCAATGCCTTTAACATTTATGAAATAGTTTCCTAAAATAACACTAGAACGATTAAAAACATCTTCCATTAAATGTGTTAATTTAATAATGCCTATGATGAATCACTCCCTTTATTAATATATTTTTTATTATAACATATAAGCTATATTGAAATGATGTTTAAAGTGTAAAAAATATTATAATATAAAAACAAATTAAAAGGAGGTAGTATGAAATTGCTCGTAATTTTGAAAGTGAGCTTAAAAAGGCATAAAGAAAGATTGAACATGGGGTAAATATGCTTTTAACACAGCCAGTTTTAACAAAATAGGCTCATGAGACATTGGATGCCAAAATCTTAGGGGGTATTATATCAGTAGTAAGTTATCGTAATGCATGTTTCATGAACAATGAGATTTCAGGCATTGTTGTAGCAGATGAGATTATAGAACTTTATAAAGAAGCAGATAAAGAAAAAACAGCACAGTTAGCTGTGACAATTTCTACGCAAATTGCTAGGAAAATTGCTGACTATGTAGATGGGTTATTATTTAATTACACCATTTAAACGCGTAGAGTTGATTACAAAAATTATGACGAATATTCAATCACTTCATGTAAAAAAGCTTGAATAAATGTATTTAACAAGCCGTTCTAGGAAAATATTAAGGAGAATAAACTTATGCCTTAATATTTTCCTAGAACGGCTTATTTTATATGAAGTTTTAGAATATGGCTTGGTGTTTAATAGGGAATATAGTATGATAAAAATAGTTTTTATTTGTATTTATAAGGAGTAAAGGAGATTTCAATGAAATTAATATCATGGAATGTAAATGGGCTTAGAGCTTGTGTACAAAAAGGTTTTTTAGACTACTTTAATGAAGTAAATGCAGATGTTTTCTGCATCCAAGAAAGTAAATTACAAGCAGGACAAATCGAGTTAGATTTACCTGGTTATCATCAATACTGGAATTATGCTGAGAAAAAAGGATATTCAGGGACAGCTATTTTTTCTAAGGTAGAACCAATTTCAGTAAGCTATGGTTTAGGTATTGAGGAGCATGATAAAGAAGGGCGTGTCATTACATTAGAGTTCGAAAAATTTTATATGATTACAGTATACACACCAAATGCTCAAAGTGAACTTGCTAGAATTTCATATCGCATGCAGTGGAAGATGCTTTTAGGGTGTATCTTAAAAAATTAGAAGAAACGAAACCGGTAGTAGTATGTGGGGATTTAAATGTGGCGCATAATGAGATTGATCTTAAAAATCCTAAAACAAATCGTGGAAATGCTGGATTTAGTGATGAAGAACGTGGTAAATTTAATGAGCTTTTAAATGCTGGTTTTATTGATACATTTAGATATTTCTATAAAGATAAAGAAGGCATGTATAGCTGGTGGTCATATCGCTTTAAAGCAAGGGAAAAGAATGCGGGATGGCGTATTGATTACTTCTTAGTATCAGAAAGCTTAAAAGAAAACTTAAAAACAGCAGAAATTCATACAGAAATTATGGGTTCAGATCATTGCCCAGTTATGTTAGAAATAGAAGTGTAGTATAAAAATACGTTATAATAAAGTGGAACGAAATAGGTAGCTATGAATTAGGAAATGGATTTAGCCATATTGCAGTAGAAATAGATGATTTAGAAGCTGCTAGAGACAAACACATTGAAAAGGGTTATGAAGTAACTCCACTTAAAGGACTTCTAGGACAGGTACCACATTACTACTTCGTAACAGATCCAGATGGTTACAAAGTAGTAGTTATTAGAGCAAAATAATCTTATATATAAGTAGTAGTACGTAAAAGAGAATATGGCATCACGATATCACGATGCCATACTCTCTTTTTACGTACTACTAATCATGTACTCCTTTTTGTAATATTCTACTAATATACGATTTCAAGGTCATAGCCTTCAGCTTCCATTGCACGTTTGATTTCTGCAATGTGTTCATGACCATTTGTTTCAACTGTTACTTCTAAAGCTACATGACGTAAACGATCAAGAGCTTTGAATTGATTGTGATCAAGTTTTACAACGTTAGCACCAAGTCCTGCCAAGATATTTGCAATTTTAACGAGTTGACCTGGTGTGTCTTGTAATTTAACAGAGAAGCAGAATAAGCGGCCACGAGAATGAAGACCTCTGTTTAATAATGAAGACATTGTAAGCACATCAATGTTACCACCACTAATAACAGAAACAACTTTTTTGCCTTCCATACCTAATTTCTTAAGTGCCGCAATAGGAAGAGCACCTGTTGCTTCTGATACAATCTTATGTTTTTCAACTAATAAGAAGATGGCTTCAATTAAATCTTCATCATCAATTGTAATAATATCATCTACATATTCTTTAACGATTTCAAATGTATTTGTTCCAGCTACTTTAACAGCAGCACCATCAGCGATACTGTCTACTTTTGTAAGTGGGTCTACATGACCTACGTTAAGCGAATGACGCATACCAGCAGCACCTGTAGATTCTACACCTATTACTGTAATATTAGGATTAATTGATTTAGCAGCTACTGCAATCCCACTAATTAGTCCGCCACCACCAACAGGAACTAAGATGACATCTGCATCTGGTAATTCTTCTAAGATTTCTAAGGCAATAGTGCCTTGACCTGCCATAACGTCTGGGTCATCAAATGGATGAATAAAAGTATAACCATGTTCAGTTTCTAAGCGTTTTGCAGTTTTATAAGCTTCATCATAGATTTTGCCAGAAAGTACTACATTAGCACCCCAGTTTTTAGTGGCTTGTACTTTGATAAGTGGTGTGGTTTCAGGCATTACAATAGTGACATCAATGCCAAGTGCATGACCAGAGTAAGCCACACCTTGTGCATGGTTTCCGGCAGAAGAAGCGATAAGACCTCTTTTCTTTTCTTCATCAGTTAACTTTTTAATTTTATTTAAAGCACCACGAATCTTAAAAGCACCTGTTACTTGTAAGTTTTCTGGTTTAAGGTAAACTTCATTGTTGAATTCATGACTTAATTCATAACTATAAATTAAGTTTGTTTGAATACAAGTTTTTGAAATACGTTCTTTTGCTGCTAAAACATCATTTAAAGTTAAAAGTTCAGACACAATACTAACCCCCCATGTCCTAATTTGTAATGCATAATTATAAAAAAAGGACTAAATTTATGAAAATTATATAATAATAATATAAAGTATATTATACGATTAAGTGAAGATATATGCAAATATAATTATTATATTTTGTGTAAAGTAAAGATAATTGTGATAAGATAAAAAGAGAAATGTCAAATAGGCTATAAAAAAGGATATTATAACAGGAGGAAAGTAGATGCCATTAGGAACTGTGGAAAAAGTAGAAAATAAATATATCTATGTAAAAATGGAAAGACAAGATATGTGCGGGGAATGTCACGCATGTGAAATGTTAACAGATAAAAAGAGCTGCAATTTAAAATGTGTCAGCAATCTAAAATGTAAAGCAGGAGAAAGAGTAGAAGTTTCATTAGAAAATAGTACATTTTTAAAAGCTACTTATATTATGTATGGATTACCTTTTGTGGGCCTTGTAATAGGATTTTTAATTGGCTATTTACTACAAACTTATATCATGCCACAATTAGGAGAAATACTGATAGCTATCACGGCTTTATTGGGAATGGGTGTTATGCTTGCATTTATTTATATAAGAGATAAGAAAAATGCTTATAAAAAGTATTTACCAAAGATTGTAGCAAAAGTAAGTGCAGAAGCTGAAAACGTATAAGATTGTTTCATATTAAAAAATCTGAAGAGGAGTTAAAATGGATCAGTTAAGAATGGCCTTAGAGTTAGCTTATGAAAAACATAAAGATCAAGTAGATAAATCAGGTAAGCCCTATTTCTTACATCCCATATATGTAGCTTATAATGAGCATATAAAAGGTAAGGCTAAGATTGTTGCTATTTTACATGATATTATTGAAGATACAGATGTAACAGAGGAAATGTTATTAGAAATGGGTTTTGATAAAGATATTGTGGAAGCCATTGTTTTATTAACAAGAGATAAAGCAGTGGATTATTTCAGTTATGTAAGGCAGATTAGAGATAGTAATAATCCCTATGCCTATTGGGTAAAGCTATCAGATTTAGAGAATAATATGGATTTAAGTAGACTTGAATATGTGAAAGATGAAGATATAAAACGGGTAGCAAAATATAAAAAGGCATTAGATATTTTTCATAAGAAAAGTGAATAAGGCTTAAGAAAAGGCGGTATCAAAAGTGAGGAATATTTTTGATACCGCCTTATTTGATTTGGGCATAGATTTTAATTTATATACGAGGGGCTAAATCAAAACCAGTAAGTTCTTCTTCCATAAAAGCATTCTTAGCAGAGGCAATAGGATCTGGACGTTTCTTAAGACGATTGAAATTAGGCTGCATTTGGGGCTGCGTGGATATTGGCGAAGATGATGGCGTCGGAGCAGGTGGCATCTCTTCTAAGGATGGCATGGAAGCGGCTGAAAGTTTGACCCCTTCTAGGTAGAGTTCTAATTCAATAGGGATATGCGTATCAGGATGAATATGTTCAAAGTCAGTGACATATACCGTACTTATTTTAACGGCGTTATTGAGCTGAGCGTAGCATTCTATAGCATTAAAGGAAGTTTCAGAAAAGGTCTGGAAGTAGCAGCGTGAGAAATTACCTTGCATAGAAGAAAGTGTAGGGTTACTAAATCTGAGGCCATTATCTATAGAAAGAAAAGTATGGAGGTCCTTATTAATATACGCATTAATCCAAAGGTGCCCGAGATAAGTAAATATAATAGGCCCAGATAGAGAGGAGGCTGTACATAAAGAAGTCGCCATACCTTTTGAGCCATTATAATAAATGAGCTGGAATTTAGCATGGATTTCAGTGTAATAAGTAATATGCACCTCATCATCAAAAATGCATATACTGTAATCATGAAGAGGTGTATAGCTGCTCACATAATTGGTTTCTTTGATTTGGTCACCTCTAATTTCGAATCCTTTTAATAGATAACTTTCATCAGTGTGTTGGATATAAAAGATATAAACAGTATTATCTTGTACAAAGCTTTTAAGAGTCATAGGTTCATAAGGCGTTGTAAAAAGAGTTGTAAAAATAGAACCATCTATATTTTGATAAACTAGACTATAAGCGGAATTCTCGAAAGAAATGTAAGTGATATAAAGCTTGTTGTTTACTAAAAAGATAGAAGGCGATAAAAGTGTATAATTCTCGGATGCATTGACGACTTGGCTTTTTTTCAGGCAATGATTATTTTCATAACACAAATAGTTTAAATGTGTATTATTTGGCATGACTAAAAGATGAAGACGATTAGAGGAATCTAGAGTAGCACTGAAGTCTTTACAAGGAGAAGGTTGAAGTTGTATAGGCCTTGAAGTATTATTACCACAAATTTGATATAATACGCCATGACGCGGCAAATTATCGACAACAGTAAATGTGTGGTCTTTATGGAATATAAAAGGCATTAGAATGCAGACCTCCTATGTTAAAAAACACTTCTTTTATAAATATATTGGTAATTAAATAAATTTATACGTAAATGTCACCAATCAACTTTAGTTTCCATATTATAGTATTGGAAACGACAAATTATGATTCACATCATTCTTAGAATCATACAGGAGGTTAAACTATGAGTAAATGTTGTTGTAACAATAATAACGATGTGAAATTCTTCCAACGACCTAACGCAGGTATTTGTGACCAATGTCATCCTGCTGAAAATAAAATGTCTCCATTAGAAGCAGTAGCAATGTGTCCACCTATTGGAGAACCTAGACTTCTTACTATGATGGCTCCAGCTGTATTTGACGAAATCGGCCTTAACCTTTGCCGTACAGTATGCTTAAATGAACTTGAAGATGTATGCCGTTGCAATTCTAGAGATTATACAGATATTTTATTTGATGGTATCAGCAAGGAAGATTTAGCTGAGGCAGAAAAAATTCAATTACAAGTAGTAGACATTGACTTTAACTTTAATAATGATGACTGTGAAAGATATTCAGACATTAAATCATCTAAAGGTAACCCTAACTTAAGCCGCATTACTCTTAAAGACATTGACGTAACATTAGCAGTTGAATGTATCAGTGATTGCTGTAAAGTAACTAAAACTGGTATGATGACAATTAGATATTTGGGTGATGAAGAAAGTTGTGGGCATGACTCTTGTACAAATCCATCAGCAGTTACTTTTGATCTTTATACACCTTATGGCGTAGGCTACAAAGTAGAAGATCCAGAGGGATGCTGCAAACTTATCAAAAACATTAATTATATGGGATTTATCGGTGACGATAAAGATGCTACAGGTTATGCTAGAGAAACAGGTGCTTTCAATACAAACAATACAATTCAACAAGGCATCTCAGCTCAAGCACTTGCTAAAGTTATTGCTAGTAATGAAGACTGCTTCGCAATCGGTTTAACACTTTATATCAAAGCTATTTACTTCGTACAATACAAATTCAAACATGAAGGACTTACTATTCCACCTAAATTATCACCAATGGATGAAAACAAAAATAATAGCTGCTTAGATTTCGTATGTGGTGATTTACTTGAAGCTAGTATCCAACCACTTGAAGTAGGCAAGAATGCAAAGACACTTACATGTAGCAATAGCAATGTTACAGAGGATAATGTTGGTTACAATAATAACATGGGTCAAAAATTTGGTCCTAAAAACTAGTATGTGGTCCGAGTTGCACGGAAGTGTTGCTCGGGCTTTTTTGGGGTGCTTTTAGCGTAACAAAGGAGCTGCACACTAATTGCTTAGTGCGACAGCCCCGTGATAATGATGCGATGTTAGACCTTCAGTATTCCCTTTTAGGGAATTAGCACGTAGCTCACCCTTCTAGGGTGTGTTCAAACCATCAGTTCACTGGTGGTTTTGATTGTAACTAGTGAGATAAAAGATAGCATAAAGAATCCCTTTCTTATGGAATATTAAGTTACTTAAGTGTAAGGTTGTCAAAAGCTGTAACATCTAGGGTATCGCCATAGAGTTCGTAGCTAAGATTAACTGTATCGCCTACTGCAGTGAGAGTGATTTCTTCTGAAATTGCAGAGGTTGTGTTGAGAATATAATTTTCTAGTGTATCTACTGTGAAGTAGTAATAAGTTGTGCCGCCTTGGACGTCTTGTCCGATACGGGTGATTTTACCGGTTACTTCGGTTGAGCCTGAACTTGAGCCTAAGTTTAAGGTATTACCTTTTGCTTTAAGGACTTCTTTATAGTTTTTAAGGGCTTCTTGTTTGGTTTCACCGAGACCTACGAGGCTGTAATCTTCTACAGAAACTAAGGCTACCATTTTAATAAGGCCAGCTTTATCTTTAAGTGAAATGACGTAAGTTGGTGAACCGAGTACATTGTACATAACTGGTATTGTAGCGAAGTAACCTTTTTCTTGAACTTTACCTTCAGCAGAACGCATGGCTGCTGTTTCTGTAGCACCTGGTTGTTTGTAAAGTTTGGCTTCTTTAGTACGTGTATTAACAAGCATGAAACCAATAGTAGAATCATCTGCACCGGCAGAAGTAATCCCTGTATACCAGTAAGAATTGCCGTCATCTCCATAAACAAGAGAAGTACCTGGCGTTGGTTTAAGAACACCTTCTTCAGCAATTTTTGCATTGAGGTAACCATTCACATAAGTGCCCCAATATGAAATTTGATTTTCAATGAAGTATTCTGGTTGAATACGGTCAATCCAAGAAGGGGCATCTTCAATAGAATAACGATTGATTTCGCCAGTGGCTGGATTAACAGTAGCCACGCCTATAGCATCAGCTCCAGCATATCCGACTTTGTGTTCGTATAAAGTGACAATCCAATATGGATAGCCTTCATCATTGACTTCTAATGTGAAATCTGTAAGACCAATATTAGCAAAGCCATGTGTATAGAGATGACGAGCTAAATCTTGATGCAAATAAGCATTTGGTTGATATGTAATATTAATTGGTTTACCATCAATATCTTTAATAAAACGTACATCCTGTGGATTGGTTGCAGAAACCATAATGTAACCTGTTGAACCTTTTAAATTCGTCATCCATTTAATAAAATCACGGTGTACAATAGGTGCTACCCAGAAAAGTTCTCCATCAATATTTTGAATATGAAAATCTCCAAGACTTGCAATACTACCAAGTCCAGGTACTTCACCTAATTTTTTAACGCCTAGGTTATTAGCATTTTCTTTGTCTACAAGACGAATATCTTCTACACTAACAGGGTTAACGTCTGAACTAAATTCACTTTCAATTATCTCACCAAGTAAGCTTTTATAGCTACCTGCATGGAAAAAAGGTGTGCTTGAGATGAAAGGTACAAATAAAAGATAAAGTACCAAAAGTCCACTTAACCCAAAACTGATTTTAGAAATTTTAGTGAAATATTCAGCTATAGGAGACTTGAAATCTAAGTTTAAAAAGCCGAATAAAAGTAAGAACATAATAAGCGTAATATACAAGGAAGTAAAATCAAGTTTTAAAACCGGTAATTGTATATAAGCAAATATTAAAAAAGCAATGAAGCTAAATATAAAAGTTAATATTTTTTTCTTCATTATAAACTCCTTTCAAAAATAATATAAAACAAGCATAAGCGTTAACTTATAAATAAAATTTTCCAGTAATAAATTCAATAAAAATGGGAAACCCCTATAGTCTAATACTACTCAGATTAGGAGGTTTCCCATGCATATCGCAAGATTAGTATCTAGACTTTTTAAACTTTTTATACCATG
>NZ_BBCG01000001.1 GCF_001311925.1 Cellulosilyticum ruminicola JCM 14822 | reverse complement strand
CCCAGTTATACTTCTCTTTCTGACGTTTGATCAATTTCTTTACATCTTTAAAAGAATAATGACTGCTGGCATTTTCTAAACCATCAGTTGTAATTACAAAAAGAGTCTTAGCAGGTCTGTCCTCATCTCTGGCATACTTATGAACGTTTCCAATATGATGGATTGCTCCACCCACTGCATCCAAAAGAGCCGTACATCCACGAACATAATAATCTTCCTCTGTAAGCTTCTTTACTTTACCAATAGGGACTCTATCGTGAATGACTTCTGTCTCATCATCAAAAAGGACGGTCGATACAATAGCCTCGCCCTCTTCCTTCTGCTGTTTAGCAATCATGGAATTAAATCCGCCGATAGTATCTGATTCCAATCCGCTCATAGAGCCACTTCTGTCAAGAATAAATACGATTTCTGTTAAGTTTTCTCTCATAGTGATTACCTCCATAATTAGCTTATTTGCTTGTTTCTGAGGTAATCATATCTCTAAATGTGTTTCTGCCGGTCACTTGCCAGGCGACATTTACACAGCCTGTGTTCCAAGTAACTGCTCTCCATGTTCAAAAAGAGCTACATTAATCTCATATATGTCATAAGCTTCCTTCTCAATAAAGTACTGAACAATAACATCCTGTTTACTGCAAGGTGATAATGCCAGTCCTGCTCTGGAAAGAAGATCCTTCGTATCATCTAAATCCAACTCAAGAGCTACTGCTAAAGCAAGAGCTGTAGCCTTACTAGGATTCTTTGTAGTTCCACATTTCAGCTTAGAAAACGCCTTTCTATCAAGATTAGCCTTCTTTTGAACTTCTGCATCAGTAAGTCCTTTTGCATCAGCAAATGAAAAAACAAGTTCCATAAAGGTTTTGTCCAGATTATTTACAACATCGTCTAGGCTTCTTTCTTCCTCTAATATAGGTGCTCTGATAAGCACATATCAGAAGAAAGCATTTCCTCTTCATATTCAAATGCAGCCTCAATTGATTCAGCTTTTTTATTTGAGCCTTTTTTCTTTCTCTTCTCGGCCTTATTTGCTTTTAAAAATCTAGGAACAGCACCAATAGAAGCCAATCCGCCAGCAAATGATTCTGAACCTCGTATAGCCCTTTCAGTGCTGCCATAAGGATCAGGATATTCTACTCGCTTCTTTTCATCTACATAATTGTCATTGATATACTCATCAATATCGCCATATAATTCTGATGAAAGAGAAACTGACTTTTCATTAAAAACTACAAGGTAAACATCCATATCACTTCCAGACATGAATGCTTCAATCTCAGATAAAGCTATCCTAAGCGCAATCCCCTTTGGAAACCCATAACTTCCTGATGCTAAAAGAGGGATTGCAAGGCTTGAGATATCATTCTTCGAAGCCAACATAAATACACTCCTATAGCAACTTCTAATGATATCCTCTTCGCCCTCTTTTCCTCCCTGCCATGCCGTTCCTACCGTATGAATGATGTATTTTGCAGGCAAATTATATCCACCAGTAATAACTAAAGTGCCACGATCAATAGCACCAATCTCATGACGTTTTGCAAGAAGCTTGTCTTTACCTGCGGCTTCATAGACAGCACTATCAATCCCTGCACCATATCCTGGCATAGGGTTCGCAGTGTTCACTATGGCATCTACATGCATTTTTGTAATGTCGTTCCTGACTATTTGAAATGGCATTATTAATCAACATCCTTCAATTTATTTATCATCAAGAATATCACTAAAATCCACTAAATTCAGATATTTATATAACTCGTATAGCTCACTAATTAAGCTATCATACATTCTTCGATACTCAGAAAAATCATTTAATCCATATGCTTCCACTATACCATCCTTATATTTTTGAATTTGTTCTTCTGGAAGTAAGTGTGCAAAACAAACTCGTAAGTCATTGAGATGAAACAAAGGTGCTATTATGCCTTTTGCCTTCTCTGCCCCTTCCTTTTTAGCAATAATACCTTGCAAAAGCTTTCTTGTTCGTAATTGTTCAATAGCTCCTTCAACACTTAGTTTTCTTGAAATTTCTCTCAGCCCCTCCTATGAAATCCCCTCATTTAGAATTCCATCTAAAGCGATAATATTAGTCGACACTTCACGCTCCGAATAAGAAATTGGTTTAGCAACACTTTCTTTTTTCTGCTTTATCTCATCCTCTAGATGACTTAAATCAACATTAACCTGCTTAATCATTCTGTTATAAAAGCCGGTTCTGAGTTGTATTATTCTTTCTTCCAATATAGGCTCACTAAAAATGCAATTCATTTGAGCTTGATATAATTCCGTCTCCACAAGCTTATGATCAGAATCCACATTATAAGTCTTAAACATAAAAATAGATCTGTCATCATCTATCTGATCTAAATCCCTAAGGAATAATATTACCCTATCATTCTTGTTTATGCCGAATGGGATCTTCCATTCATAAAGCCATCCGTCACTCCTTTTTTCCCTATTTCACCATAGCTTTCTGAAAAAAAGTCAAGTTCATAATCATTATCTGTATAGAACCCGTTCAATACTTTTCGATCAAAGTATACAGGTAAGGAATAGCCCTCTTTATTAGTTGGATCTAAATCAAAATCACATGCAGGAATATTCAAATCCCTACTGTCATAAATAAATTCCGCTTTCTGAGCATATTCAAACCTAATATCACTTCTCATTGTGGTTTTACAAGTATTTATACCAGGATGCTTTTCGAATTCAAAAAAAATCTGATATACTGCATCCACCACCCTATGACCAACAATTTCTTTTTTACATTTTCCGCATTTCAAAATTGGACATCCGGTGATTTCGATAAATTTATCACCTATAGCAAAATCAACTGTAGATACTTCCATCTCTTGAAATCCGCCACATTCACAACGATCTAACGGATAATACTCCTTAAATTTTTCTTTAAAAGCGTCTATGTCATCAAAAAATAATGCATTCTTTTTTACTCCACACCGTCTCCGCTAAAGTTCTTACAAACATACTCTGTAATCTTATTCTCAATCAATCTATTAATTTCTCTCAAATTATGAACATCAGAAAAATCAATATCTGAAATCGCATCTTTTTCTTTGTTTGTAGGTGACAGATTATAAATTTCTTTAACCTTAGCTAGATAATAATTTGTTTTATAGTTTACATAATTATGTTTCTCTATGCTGCTTAATTGATTCATTTGATATTTTAAGTCGAACCTAGACCTTAATTCTGGAGAAACATTTCTTGTAAACTCGTCTGGTGAAAAGTTAGACGTAAAAATGATTATATATTTATCCAGATCATATTCTCTGCCAAGTGAATCTGTAAATTTCCCATCTGCTAATAACTCAAGGAAAAAATTATGTACCTCCCTGACGCCTTTTCAAACTCATCAATTAAAATAACTTTTGATTTACTTGTTTCAATTTTATCAGTCAATTCCCCTTTACTACTTCCAATAAAACCGCGGGGACTACCAATTAAGCTACTTAATGCATTTTGCTCAGAATAGTTACCTAAATTAATTTTTATAAATCGTTCTTTTGGTGCTAACTTATTATGTAAGAGCCATGCAGATTCAGTTTTTCCTATACCCGAAGGTCCACATATAAAAATCGAAAAAATTTTATGCTCTCCAAGTTTGTTGAATACACGGAACTTAACAATTTCTTCAAATAACCTCTTTTTAAACTTCTCATTTCCAAATAGATTATTGTTAAAATACGTTTCTAAAGAGTTCAATTCATCATTGCTGATATCTACAATATTTGTAATAATCCTTTGATCCAACCCCAAGTACTGTTCCAGAGGTTCTGTCCCAGAAATAAAATACGGAACATTTATCTGCACATTCTTTCCATAACGTTTGTCCATTATGAAACTAATTTCATGATTATTACTATTTAAATAAGCCTGTACAAGAGTAATAACTGAATAAAGCCAAGCATCTGCTCTTTCATTTTCCCCAAGCATCAATAACGACAAATCGATATATTTAAATTGTTCAAAGATTTCCTTAAACGGATATTCTTTCTTTAGTTCTATGTATATATCATTCGAAGTTATTATTTTTAGTTGCCCATTTATTTCAGCCATAATATCTTCGATATTATTAGAATTATATGTATATAGTATTATCCTATTTAGCACCGAGCCTTTAGCCTCCCAACCTCATCAAAATAATTCCTGTATAATTGCAATCACATCAATATAATGAACATCATCATCAGGACCAAGCTCAGCTAATGAATCACTCTTGTTATCCTGTTCTTCGTCGGTCTCAACATCTATGTCGATAGGTTCTTTTTCTGTCTGCATTTGTGATATTATATCTATCTTTTTTCTTATATCTTTGTATTTAAATATCCCCCTATATATACCAATCAGCGTCACTGGACCAATCTCTAAATCTGAAATTGAATAAGAATTCTCCATTTCTTGTTCCATCTGCATAGGAATCTTAAAAAGCAATCTATCTGTTGAGTTCTCACTATCTCTTCTATCCTTATTAACCTTCTCAGGAAGTTTGCCGGAAACAATATAAGATGCATCTTTTAAAAAGACATTAAATAATGCGCCAAAATCCATCTGTCCCAACCCATCTACAGGAATATCTTTCAAAAGACCGCTGAGTAGAATTTTTGTACCACTAATATCTTGCTGATTAGCAATCTTTAACGATACATCTCTTATTTTTAAAAGCTTTCCGACCTGTTCAATACCCAATTTTCTGACTTCAACAGATTTCTGAATCACAGGATTAAGTATAGTTGATTTAGTAGAAACTACTTTCAGGGTATCTTCCGCCCTTGTCGCTTTAGATCCATGAACAGAGATATCAGCATTTAATTTAGGAAGTATTTTTGACAACAGGCTAATTTCTGGAGTTTCTCCACTTGCATTCAAGTCTGCAGACCCTTCAAAATTTCTTTCCTTTGTTTGTTTCTCTAAAACTTTATTATCTATCTGCATAGCTATTTCAAATGCTTTAGTATAATTCAAATAATAAAGATTAAACATTAATTCTCCTCCTCGTTTCATCAGACTGTAAAAAAATTTTCCCATACAATTAAAAATACTTTTCAACTATCCCATCTAGCTGTTTTCTAATTTCAGGAAAATCCTTATCCAAATCCAATGTTCTAACGGCTATACTGTTACCGCTCATTTTATACTCATGATTCGGATAAACTACTTCATCTGTCTTGGCATAAAGCAACATTCCAGAAACACTTTCATGATTCTGATTTTTAAGCTCCACTTCCTTATTTTTTACATACGTAAAATCTGATAGAGATTCCCGGAATGAACTGAATAACTATCATATTGCTGCTGTAATGAATGCTCATAATACTTTGCATCTATTATTAAAGTCTTATCAGCAGAAGAAAGCATAATATCAGTCTGCATTATCGGAAGCATCTCATTAAAATCATCATCAAGCTGCCATAGTATCTGTGATGCAGCCGCTTTAATTTCAGGATGTTCTTTCCTGTAGTATTCCAATATGAATTTCTCATATAATCTGCACATGCGCTGCTCATCAAAGAAGTCCATAAGCTTCGTTGAACCATCAGATTGTGTCTGAAGCAAGCCTTTTATTACCAGATAACACACTGAGATCAACATTCTATACGTCTGATTATTCTTGTTATACTGCAGATTCCAGTTAATCAAATGAATATCCAGTACATCAACTTCGCTCATATAAACCAGCAGCTTTTTTAGTTCTTTTTTTCGTTTAGAGCTTATATCCGATTTTAAAAGCACCAGAACGGTTGTTTTTATAATCTGATTCATATATGAGTTAATTGAAAACTCATCATAAGTACAAATCATCTGTCTTCTCATCAATGTCTGGCTTTTGATAGAATCCGATATATCTATCTTTCCACGCAGTGACGACAAAGCTTCTGTTGCCGGTATATACTCTTTTCCTAATCCACGTTTGATCTGTGTGCTTAATCCCTTTGCCAAGATTGCTGAGCACAAATCCGCAGTGTTTTCAAATTCTTCCGTAGCGATACTTTTATACCCTTGCTCATTTAAAACCTGATAAGCATACGCAAGCATGTAATAAATGTTTTGAATCTTTATCACTTGATTGCTCTCCTTAGATTATCGCTCCACTCTGTTACCTTTAGCGGTTCATCAAACCAGTACTCCTTGAGCATTGGTATTAATTCATAATCTACAATTGCATGCAACTTAGCGTCAGTAATATCTTCTTTTTCAAGATTACAGAAATAACTGTGTCCTATGCAAAACCCATCTCCCAATGATTCATCTGAAGCTATCTTCTTATTTAATTCCTGTACACAAGCAATGAGCGAATCAAACTTGCTATTGTCAAGATCAGTCTTATACGCTTTAAAGCCTTCTGAATCAAATCCCGGTGCAATATTGAAAAAAGCAAATCTTCTTCGAAGCGCATAATCCATCATTGCCAAGCTTCTGTCCGCAGTATTCATCATTCCGATGATATATACATTCTCAGGAACATAGAACATCTCATCTGAATACAGCAACTGCAATTTATTTTTATTTCCGCGCTTATCATTTTCAATTAGCATGAATAACTCGCCAAAAATCTTACTAAGATTTCCTCTGTTAATCTCATCTATAATGAAGAAATACTTGTTGTCGCTATCAATTTCTGCTTTCTTGCAAAAATTATAAAAAGCACCTTTTTTCAATTCGAACCCTGTCGCCGAAGGCCTAAAGCCCATGACAAAATCTTCATAGGAATAGCTCTGATGGAACTGAACCATCATAACTCGATTTACATCTTTCTCACCCATGATGGAATAAGCCAATCTCTTAGCAATATATGTTTTACCAACGCCTGAAGCTCCCTGAAGAATAATGTTCTTTTTATTTTCAAGCACACCCACTATGTCATTGTAAGATTCTTCGCTTATATATACCTGATTGAAAAACTCTTCTAACGTATACTTAGGATAATTTATAACCTTAACATCTTCTGGATCTTCTTTCCCTCCTTCAAACACTGATAATACTTTTTCCAGAAAATCCGGATAATTCGTAATATCCGTAAGAGTTTTCATGGCAAATGTATCTTCTGTATGACAATTAACTTTATCAGTCCATTTAACTCGTCTTATATTTGGATGGTCCTCGGAAAATGATTCATTGATGGAATTTTTGTAAAATCAGCCAGGAAAGTAGGACTTTCCTAGACAACAAGTAATTTAAAGAACGAATTGTACTTAGCTGCAAGTCTCTGCTCTTCACCGGCTTCTGTAAACTCTAGGAACAGTAATTCTCTTACATCAACTTCATAAATACGAGAGAACTGTGCAAGTTCATCAGCAGATATACTTCTCTTCCCAGCTTCCATTTCGCTCATGGTCGTCTTCTTCAAGTTCATGAGCTTTGCAGCTTCATCCTGAGTAAAACCTGCCCTAACACGCGCTTCTTTAAGCTTTTTAGCTGTAAATTCCGACATTTTTGAACCTCCTTCTAAGTTCGGATATTCCGAACTTTTTCCAAAATGGTTAATTTTCACTGTTCGGATTTCCCGAACTTCTGACAAAATTTTAGTCGAATGCAGTCAACAATTTCTTGTGTCTAGCTCTCATTACAGCCTGGTTGAAATTATTCTTAAGTAAAAAATATAGGGTGTCTAAGCAGACACCCTATACTAGGAATAGCTTTATTTCAAGCTTTTCTGGGTAATGGAAAGTATTTTCCGGATGATAAATCCTCATACTTTGTCTCATGAAATCTTTGGAGATTTCAAAAGTTCCCAAAAAACAGCTTGCATCTTTTACTGACGTGACTCGGCGATAGCTGCCTGTGCTGCTGCAAGTCTTGCGATTGGTACTCTAAATGGTGAGCAAGATACATAATCAAGACCAATCTTATGGCAGAATTCTACTGAAGATGGATCTCCACCATGTTCACCACAGATACCAATATGTAATTTATCATTAACTGGTTTACCAAGTTTGATAGCTGTTTCCATTAATTTACCTACACCTGTTTGATCAAGTTTAGCAAATGGATCGTTTTCAAAAATCTTTGTATCATAGTAAGCATCTAAGAATTTACCAGCATCATCACGAGAGAAACCGAATGTCATTTGTGTTAAGTCGTTTGTACCGAAGCAGAAGAAGTCAGCTTCATTAGCGATTTCATCAGCTGTAAGAGCAGCTCTTGGAATTTCAATCATTGTACCAACTTCGTATTGAAGATTAGCACCTGCTGCTGCGATTTCAGCATCTGCAGTTTCAACAACAACTTTTTTAACAAATTTAAGTTCTTTAATATCACAAACAAGTGGTATCATGATTTCTGGTTTAACTGTCCAATCTGCATGTGCTTTTTGAACATTGATAGCTGCACGGATAACAGCTTTTGTTTGCATTTTAGCAATTTCAGGATATGTAACTGCAAGACGACATCCTCTGTGACCCATCATTGGGTTGAATTCATGTAATGAATCAATAAGAGCTTTGATATCTTCAACTGATTTGTTTTGTGCTTTAGCAAGTTTTTCGATATCTTCTTCTTCTGTTGGTACGAATTCATGAAGAGGTGGGTCTAAGAAACGAATTGTTACAGGGCACCCTTCAAGAGCTTCATATAATTTTTCGAAATCTCCTTGTTGGTATGGAAGAATTTTTTCAAGAGCTTCTTCTCTTTCTTCTACTGTATCTGCACAAATCATTTCACGGAATGCAGCAATTCTATCAGCTTCGAAGAACATGTGCTCTGTACGGCAAAGACCAATACCTTCTGCACCAAGTTCACGAGCTTTTTTAGCATCTGCAGGTGTATCTGCATTTGTACGAACTTTAAGTTTTCTGAATTCATCAGCCCAAGCCATGATTCTTCCGAATTCACCAGCAATTGTAGCATCTACCGTTGGAATGATACCTTCATAGATATTACCTGTTGAACCATCGATAGAGATGAAATCTCCTTCGTGGAATGTTTTACCAGCAAGTTCGAATTTTTTATTTGCTTCATCCATTTTGATATCGCCACAACCAGATACACAACATGTCCCCATACCACGAGCTACTACAGCTGCATGAGATGTCATACCACCACGAACTGTTAAGATACCTTGAGCAGCTTTCATACCTTCGATATCTTCTGGAGATGTTTCAAGACGAACAAGTACAACTTTTTCACCACTTGCTCCCCATTCTTTAGCATCTTCAGCTGTAAATACAACTTTACCACAAGCAGCTCCTGGAGAAGCACCAAGACCTTTACCCATTGGAGTAGCAGCTTTTAATGCTTTTGCATCAAATTGTGGGTGAAGTAATGTATCTAAGTTTCTAGGATCAATCATTGCAACAGCTTCTTGAGGTGTTCTCATACCTTCATCAACAAGGTCGCAAGCAATTTTAAGAGCAGCTTGAGCTGTTCTCTTACCATTACGTGTTTGTAACATGTATAGTTTACGGTCTTCAATTGTGAATTCCATATCTTGCATGTCTCTGTAGTGGTTTTCAAGTTTAGCACATACACCTTTAAATTGTTCGAATACTTCTGGCATTACTTCGGCTAATTGTTCGATTTTTTGTGGCGTACGAACACCAGCAACAACGTCTTCACCTTGAGCATTCATTAAGAATTCACCCATAAGTTTCTTTTCACCAGTAGCTGGGTCACGTGTGAAAGCAACACCTGTACCAGATGTTTCACCCATGTTACCGAATGCCATTGGTTGAACGTTAACTGCTGTACCCCAAGAATATGGAATATCGTTATCACGACGGTAAACGTTTGCTCTTGGGTTATCCCATGAACGGAATACTGCTTTAATAGCTTCCATTAATTGTACTTTAGGATCACTTGGGAAATCTTCACCAATTTTAGCTTTGTATTCAGCTTTGAATTGATTTGCAAGTTCTTTTAAGTCGTCTGCATCAAGCTCAACGTCTTGAGTAACGCCTTTTTCTTCTTTCATTTTATCAATAAGTTCTTCAAAGTATTTTTTACCAACTTCCATAACTACATCTGAGAACATTTGAATGAATCTTCTATAACAATCCCATGCCCAACGAGGATTACCAGATTTTTTAGCTAATACTTCTACAACATCTTCATTTAATCCAAGGTTAAGGATAGTATCCATCATACCTGGCATTGAAGCTCTAGCACCTGAACGAACAGATACTAAAAGTGGGTTTTCTTTATCTCCAAACTTCTTACCATTGATTTCTTCAATTTTAGCGATGTATTCCATGATTTGTCCTTGGATTTCATCGTTAATTTTTCTTCCATCTTCATAGTATTGTGTACAAGCTTCTGTTGTAATTGTGAAACCTTGTGGTACAGGAAGACCGAGATTTGTCATTTCTGCTAAGTTAGCACCTTTACCTCCAAGAAGGTTTCTCATATCTGCGTTACCTTCTTTAAATAAATATACCCATTTAGTTGCCATATTGAATATTCCCTCCTAATTTTCACATAATAAAGTCTCTAAGCACTTTAAGACTTGGCGGTATCTTGAAATGCTTGTCCTCTTTATTTCTCCTACATTATATCATAAATTTTACTTTTTAATATAAAATATTATAATTTTAAATACTTTTATATATTTGTAATAAATATTTTGTTAATTTTATATCATCATTCACTATTTTGATTGTATTTTCTAGGAATATTCATCATATTTAAGTAATATCCTTTATTTGCTTCTACTAATTTAGGTGTTGTATGTTTTTTATATTTTTTATATTTTATTGCAGTTGCTATATTCTAATTTTCCATATATACTACTTTTTTAACTTATTTCCTTTGATAATTTGCTATAATTTTAACGTTTTTCCCTAGTTATATCTATTTTATACACAAAAACACAAGATTTAAATCTTGTGCTTTTTTATAATCTATTAAAATGCCATACGTTCTTGGATGTATGCTTTTAAATCTTCAATAGCCACACGTTCTTGTGCCATTGTATCACGATCACGTACAGTTACTTTATTATCTTCTAATGAATCGAAGTCAAATGTAATACAGAATGGTGTTCCGATTTCATCTTGTCTTCTATAACGTTTACCGATTGAACCTGCTTCATCATATTCAACATTGAAGTCTTTAGCAAGCATATCGAATACTTTGATTGCATCTTCAGATAACTTTTTAGAAAGTGGTAATACAGCTGCTTTAACTGGTGCTAAAGCTGGGTGAAATCTAAAGATTGTTCTTGTATCACCATCTTCTAATGTTTCTTCATCATATGCTTCGCATAAGAATGCAAGTGTTACACGGTCTGCTCCTAATGATGGTTCAATAACATATGGAATATATTTTTCATTTGTTGTTGGATCAAAGTATGTCATATCTTGACCAGATGTTTCTTGGTGTCTTGTAAGGTCAAAGTCTGTACGAGATGCAATACCCCAAAGTTCTCCCCAACCAAATGGGAATTTAAATTCGATATCTGTTGTTGCATTACTATAGTGAGAAAGTTCTTCAGCAGAGTGATCACGAAGTCTCATATTATTTTCGTTTACACCAAGGCTTAATAAGAAGTTTTTACAGTAGCTTCTCCAGTAATCAAACCATTCAAGTTCTGTACCTGGTTTACAGAAGAATTCCATTTCCATTTGTTCGAATTCTCTTGTTCTGAAGATGAAGTTACCTGGTGTAATTTCATTTCTGAATGATTTACCAATTTGACCAATACCGAATGGTACTTTTTTACGGCTTGTTCTTTGTACATTTTTGAAGTTAACAAAGATGCCTTGTGCCGTTTCTGGTCTTAAGTATACTGTGTTTTTAGAATCTTCTGTTACACCTTGGAAAGTTTTGAACATAAGGTTAAATTGACGAATGTCCGTGAAGTCATGTGCTCCACATGTAGGACAAGCAATTGCTTTATCTTTAATGAAGTTTTGCATTTGTTCATTTGACCAACCATCTACTACTTCTGGTGTACCTTGTTCTTGAAGGTAATCTTCAATAATTTTATCTGCTCTAAAACGTTCTTTACATGCTTTGCAGTCCATAAGTGGGTCATTGAAACCGCCTACATGTCCTGAAGCTACCCATACTTGTGGATTCATAAGAATTGCACAGTCAACCCCTACATTATATGGACTTTCTTGGATGAATTTTTTCCACCAAGCTTTTTTAACGTTGTTTTTGAATTCTACACCAAGTGGACCGTAATCCCAAGTATTTGCAAGACCACCATAGATCTCTGAACCTGGATAAACGAATCCTCTAGATTTAGCTACCGCTACGATTTGTTGCATGCTTTTTTCTTGCATTTTAGTTCCTCCTTAAAATTATCAATATATGGGAAAAGGTAAAAACATAAAAAAAGCCCCTTCATCCCTTACCAGTAAGGGACGAAAGGTTATCTTCCGCGGTTCCACCCTTATTGAATTCAATGAAATTCATTGCATTCCTCTTTTACTTAAAACTTACTCCAAAGTGCCTTCATAAAAAGTGTCATAACTGGCTCCCACCATTCCAATCTCGCTAATATGCCTTACTCCTTACTACTCTTCTTTTTCATCGTAATAATATAGCTTTCTTAATTTTTAATGTATCAAAAATCCCATAAACTGTCAAGTCTGTTTTTAGGCTTTTACGATAATCTTAATATTTTCCCCCGTATTTGTAATTCTTATAAGACTTCTTGTAAAATCTTGAACCACTAAAGTATCAAATAGTGTTTCAAGTATATTTCTAAATCAGACACTTCATCTGTTTCTATCTGCCATACTTGTGTGGCTACAGTTCCTATTTCATCACTTATTTCCTCTTCTGCTTCATCTTCCATATAGGCTGCTATTTCCGGTACTTGTAAATTACGACTTTGTATGCTCTCATCCATTGCCACCTCAACCATCTCAGTTGTTTCCTTTGGAATATGTAAGCTGATAAAGCTTCTTGACATTCATTACACTTCATTTTATTCACTCCTTAATTTCTTTGACGAAAAAAGATTTATAAGGTTCCTTATCTTGTTCCAAAATTTTCTTTAAAGCTCTTCTTGCTCTAAAAAGTCTAGATTTAACTGTTCCTAATGAAATCTGTAAAATCTCTGCTATTTCTTCATAAGAATATTCTTCTACATCTTTTAGTACAATAATGACACGATGTTCTGGCTTAAGTTCTTTAAACCCTATTTGTACGACTTCCTGTAATGCTTTTGTCTCAACTTCTAGTGCCACATTGTCTTTGGCTTCATCTTCTAATAACCATTCCTCATCTTTTTCATTCCGTTGAAAAATTGAAAGATGTCCTGTATGTTTCTTACTTTTACGCAATAAATCAATACACTGATTAGTTGTTAAACGGTAAATCCATGTGCTAAGTTTAGCCTCACCCTTATAATGTTTCAGCTGTTTCCATACTCTTTAAGCAAACTTCTTGAAAAGCTTCTGTTGCTTCTTCATTTTGCATAATTTTAAGGCATAACTTATAAATGTTATTTTCATACAATTCTATAAGTGTTTCAAACGCCTTAAAATCACCTTTTATAGCAGCTTGAATTAATGCTTGCTGTTCCACTATATATTCTGTCCTTTCTATGTTATCTTTTTTGAAGGCTATTATTTTAAAACATAATCTTTGACTTATGCAACATTATACGTACTCTAATAATATGCATCCAATTTTACATTTTTTTATTAAAATCAAAATGACACTTGCGATATACTAAGATTCATGTTAATATAATACTTGTCCTAAGTAATTTATAGGCCGCTGTGGCGGAATGGCAGACGCACTTGACTCAAAATCAAGCGTATTATGTACGTGTCGGTTCGAGTCCGACCAGCGGCAGTATTCATATGACTTTGACTAATAAAGAGATAACTCATAATACATAGAGTTATCTCTTTATTTTTTATAAAATTTAGTGAATTTTATATTTATTTTTATTATTAAGTATATTAGACTATTTGTAGGTAATTCATCACTAAAGTATTTACTTATCATTTAACACTTTAATCGAGTATTTTATACATTCTACAAAGGAGGATACTATGGAAAGTTTAAATTAAAAAAAAATGTCATTGGCTCAGCTAAAACTACTACTGCCATCACACGTGAAATGCTTTATGATGATTCTGTTCTTGTTGCTGAAAAATGTGAACAAGCAGGTGTTGATATCACATTCTCTAGTTACTATGGTATGTGTCATTGTTTTCAAGAAGCTTTTCCTGAATTACCTGAGAGTAAATTAGCTTGTCAACAAATTAAAAGTTTTATTGAAACTCATCTCATATAATCTATAAACTAAACCACATTTCCACTTTATGATTAAGCAAAAAATTATTAACTTATACTAAGGAGAATTCATATGAAAAATCTAAACTTACAAAATGTAGTTGGCACATTAGAAACTGCTACACCTATTACTAATCAAATGTTATCAGAGTTTTTTAAACTTTGTTCTGCTCCTATCGAAAAAATTACGTCTAATTGGTTACCACCGGAAGGCTATACTTTAGAAAAAGTAACCATTAATAATGTTCCTATCGAACGTCTAATTCCTGAAAAAGGCAAGAATGGCAAAGTGATTTTAATGTTACATGGTGGTGCTTATATTTGGCCTTTATTAGATACCAATCGTAATTTAGCTGTTCTTTTTTCTCAACTTGGTAATAATGCAGAAGTTATAAATGTAGACTATCGCATTGCTCCAAAGTATGTTTATCCTGCTGCTCTTGAAGATTGTATAACTGCCTACACCTATCTTCTTGATTCAGGCTATACTGGAGATGATATTTTATTAACTGGCGAATCTGCTGGTGGTGGTTTGGTATTGGCACTTACACTTTATCTTAAGGATCATAATTTACCACTTCCTAAAGGTGTTATAGCGCTCTCTCCTTGGACTGAGGTTAATAACACTTCACTTTCACATACTCTTAATGCCAAAAATGATATTATCATAGGGAAGCAAGAATATCCTCTCGCTCAACAAGTTTACAAAACACTCTACCGAGCTAATACAGATTTTAAAACACCTTACCTTTCCCCTCTTTATGGAGACTACTCTAACTTTCCTAATTTACTCATCCAGGTAGGTACATATGAAATGCTCTATGATGATTCTCAAAGAGTAGCAGAAAAAGCTATTGCTGCTGGTTGCTCTGTAACATTTTCAAGTTATTTTGGCATGTGCCATTGTTTCCAAGAGCTCCTCCCTAATTTACCAGAAAGTAAACTTGCTTGGGAAGAAATCAAAACCTTTATACATACCTGCTATAATTTCGATTAATAATCCTATAAAAAGTATCTAGAATTAATTATTTTTCATACACATTCATAAATAATCCCTATTTTTAGATTAAATTTATTAACATAAAAATAGGGATTATTTAATAAAATATACTGATACTATTTGCATACAAGTTTAGATATTCCTTCAATCGTTGGATTCTTCATAATATCTCTTACTGTAACTTTTACTTGAAATACCTTCTTTACTTTCATAAGCAAGTTGAATATTTCCAAAGAACTTCCACCTAATTCCAAGAAATTATCTTTACTAGATTTGCATTTTGTCTCTAGAATACTTTCAAATATCTCTTTAATTTTGAACTCTGATTCATTAAACTCTGATACTGGATGTTCTCTTTCATCTTTTAATGAGCTATATAGTATTTCTAAATTCTTTCCTACATAGGCATGATAAATCTTCATTATTGCTAGTTTACCATTATCTGTTCTTGGTAAGCCGTTAGGTGCTACAAAAAAGATATCATACGCTTCAAAATTAAAGTATTCGTACATAATACTATTAATCTGTGTTACTAATCTTTTATAATTTTCTACACTATCAATAAACTCTACTCCTATGATACCACGTTCTCTCTTTCTTATAGGCACTGTAAAACTGTACATTACAACAGATTTTAACTCTGGAATTGCTTGTTTTACATATAACTCAATATCTTTAGCATAAATATTTCGACCGTTTATTACAATCATTTCTTTAATACGTCCAGTTACATATACTTCTTCATTAATAATTGCTCCTAAATCACCTGTTCTTAGAAATGTTCCTTCATGATTAGGCAATGTAGCTTTGAATGTTTGTTCAGTAGCCTCTTCATTCTTCCAATATCCTAATGCTACACTATCGCCTTGTATCCAGATTTCTCCTATCTTCCCCTCCTTACATTCTTCTAATGTATCTATATCAACAATCACTGTGTTCAATACTGGTGAACTTGCTCCAACACCAGATAAAGTTCGCCCTACTTTTTCTTCACCAGAAACCTCTGTAACTATGTTATTTTGAAGTTGCTTCCATTCAGCTTCAAAATATTTCAATCCATTTCTTCCTATTGTTACACCTCCTGTAGCTTCTGATAACCCATAGTTTGGTGTTAATGCCTCTCTTCTTAACCCACATTGTTTAAAAGTATTCCATATAGCTTCCCAGTTACTCTTTTGTATAATTTCTGATGCACTTATCATATATTTAATGCTTGAAAAATCTAATCTCTTTACCTCATCTTCATTTGCCATCTTAACACATGTCATATAAGCTGAGTTAGGCGCTAAAATGAATGTTGCTTTGTATTTTGAGATTCCTCGTAACCATCTAAGGGGATTTTCTTGAAATACTTCTGTTGTCATAATAATTTCTTTTCGATTAATATAGCCCGCATAAAATATTCCATAAACAAGCCCCATAACATGATAAAATGGTAGCCAACTAACATTTATATCATCTTGTGTAAGTTTATATACAGATTGTAAATTGTTGATTCCTGCCATAATATTTTTGCGTGTACACATAATACCTTTAGGTGCATTAACAGATCCAGATGTATACTGTAAAAAAGCAACATCATCATCTTGAAAATCATCTGGATTATACTCTACTAATTCATCTGCATTAACATCTAGCATATCTTGTGTATTAATAAATTCAACTGACATATTCTCTCTATTTGGTATTTCCTGTCCATTATATATAATATATTGAGCCCTAGAAGATTCTATTGTTGAAATAAGTCTTTGTTGTTTATTTGTATCATTTACCATAGGTACTAATATAAATATTGCACCTATCATTAAGCTTCCGTAAATCCCATATATTGTTTCTGCTCTTTGCTCTGCTAAAATAATTATTCTGTCACCTTTTTGCAAACCTATCTTTTTTAAGTAGCTTGCATAAATACGTGCATTTTCATAAGTTTCTTTACATGTTATATGATGTTCATTTTTTTCTCCATTTACATATGACCAAAATGTATAATTGTTCTTATCTGGAGTCTCCTTACTCCAATATCTAATATATCTTACAATATCATTCTTCATAAGTTTTTTCCCCTTTAGTATTTCATCAATAATGTTATGTATTGTTCTCCTGCCCCTATTGTCCATATTAGTATGTAATCACCATGTTTTACTTTTCCACTTTTAACTGCTTCATTTAATGCCATAAATGGAGATGAAGTTCCCCCATAACCAATTTTATCTGCTACATACGGAATCTTTTCTTCTGGCACATCTAACCTATCACCTAAATATTGTAAATTAAACTCAGCAAACTGAGAACAGCAGAATAATGAAATATCATCAATTGAAAGATTATTTTCTTCTATTACACCATTTATATGTTCCAAACATACTTCTAAATCTGGGTTCCCAAGCTCACATTTACCATATAAATCTTCTTTTTTAGCTTTTTTAATGTTTGACATACCACAAATAGGATATCTCATTTCATCTATTTTTTTGCTATCGACATAATGTTTACTTGCAATTATTCCACATTCTTCTTCTGTTCTTTCTAAAAGAATTGCACAAGACATATCTCCTAAATTAGGATATAAAATTGGATTTAATTTCCTTGTATGTACAGATACATAATCTGCACCTACTATTAAAACTTTATTTAAACTCAAATCAGTCTCCATTTGTCTAGTAACCTGTTCTAAGCACAAGCTCATTCCAATACAGTTAGCATTCATATCATAACAAACAGCCGAAGATTTCCCTTCTATTGCATTATGTATAATCAAGGAGCATAGTGGCGAAAAATATTCTGGCACCATACTTGAGAATACAATCATATCAATTTCTGATCCTTTTATACCTGTTGCTTCTAATACCTTTTTAGTTGACTCTATTCCCATTGTTACACTATTTTCTTTATCATTGTTAATTAAATGTAATTCCTCTTTTCCAAAGAATTCTTTTACTTTTACCTCAACATCCTCTCCTATTTGCTTAAATTCTTCAATAATTTCATCAGTATTTCTCACATTTTCTGGATAATATACTTCTATCCCTTTTATTTGTACATGGCTCATTTTTTTTCTCCTTAATTATATTATTGTAATAACAAACCTTTATTTTTCTATAACTTTGCTCTCTATCCCACTAATATTGATTGAACTTCATCTATCATTGCACTTAAGCTTTCTGCACTCTTAGTAATTTCTGCTATAGACTGCATATTAGCCTTAACTAATTCTGTAATTTCTTCAAATTGTCTAATTTCTTGTTGAATACTTCCTATAATTTCTTTATTTATTTTTACACTTTCACCTATATAACTTCCTTGATTCTTACTTAGATTACTAACCTTAGCAATATCATCAACAGATTTTTGTAAATTTACAATAAGCTCTTTAATTTCATCCGCTGTTTTAGTTAAAACTCCATTTTGGCTTACAATTAATTCAGAGTTTTCTACTGCTAATTGTTCTACTTGTAAAACATCTCCTTTAAATACACTTACTACCTTATTTACATTTTGTAGAGATAATCTTGTATTATCTGCTAACTTACGAACCTCATCAGCTACTACTGCAAAACCTCTTCCTAAATCCCCAGCTCTAGCAGCTTCAATACTTGCATTTAATGCAAGTAAATTAGTTTCTTCTGACATATTATTAATAACATTTAATAAACTATCAATTTCTTTTGTTTCACTTTGTAATCTTCTAGCCACATCTAATGTATTTTTCGTAGAATCTGCAACTAATTTACTCATTTCTAATACTTCATTTAATGCACTTTCATTTTGCATTGACATATGTGATAAATTTAAAGATGTTTCTTGAGTTATGTTCATTTGATTACTAATATCTGTACTATTTTTCTCTAATCTATTGAGATGCACTATAGTCTTCTCTGCTCTTTCTAAAATTTCTTTACTATTTCTATCTAAATTACCACTGTTATCAATAATTTCTACCATGCTAGCATTTTCTTCTTCTGCAATAGCTGATAATGAAAGTACTGAATCACCTAATGAATTAGCTAATCCAGCGACTTTATTTATAACTGCTTCTAATTTTTTTTGATTTTGCTTTAATTCTTCTTCTTTTGCAACAGCTAATGTACTTTCAATTAAATATACAATTGAATTGATAGATATCAATGTAAATAATATTGTAGCTAATAAGTCACTATTCATTTGCATCGTTGGATATTTTATACAGGCTAGCATAATAATTATTCCCATTCCTGCAGACACCCCTAGCATAACCTTTATATCCAAGAATAAAATTAATATTAACATACAATATATACACGTCACATAAATATCTGTAATAGGATTCATTAATATCATTATAGTAGGATTTAATAATGCTATTGTTGCAATAAGATACTTTACAATATTATATTTTTTTAAGTTTAATTTTCCATTTACAATTGATTGACTTGCTGTAATAAAAATTACTATTGACAACAGACCTACACTAAGTAGGTTAAATATTGCTAAAAACCATGATACATTTTCTAAACTACCTTTTAACTTATCTAATATGTGTACAACCGGTGCTGATACACCTGCAATTACACATATCCATTTTGTAAAGTTTAAAGATTTTATACGATACTCTTCAATTGCAGTTAAACTTTCTTTCATTGTTTTATCATCCTTTCTACTCAAATTATCTCAAATTATCCTTATAGAATATTTAAATTATAGTTTATAATCATTCTCCTCCTTGTTCTAAAATTTTACTACTTTAAACTTTAATATAACTATTTAATAACTTTTATTTAGAATAATAGCTATGTACTAAAAGTTATTCTAAGTTTTATAATCAATCTTCCATTACATTGATAATGAATATACTTCTTTTAACAACTCTTTTGTACCATAAATTGGGGCTAACTGTAATAATAAATCTAAGCTTGAGGTATCTACAGTTAGTTCCATAAGATATTTTATATCTTTTTCTTGAAATCCTAAATCACTTAAGCTTTCATGAACACCCATATGTTCTATAAATCCTTTAACATTTTTCATTATTTGTTCTAAATTCTTACATTCTCCAATTGGCGATAAAAACTCTTCTAATACTTCTGAACATGCTGGATAAATTTTTTCTATAAATGCTGGTAATAAAATAACCAATCCATATATAACATTCGGTTTCATACCACTTAAAGGATGCTCTAGCAATAGGTAACTGTAAAAAAAATATTATCAAAACATGTTTCTATAATCATTGCCACATAAGTTAAGTAATATCTTGTCGTTAAATCTTCTAATTTTTCTACTGTTTATCCACTAAACTCATAACCGCAAAACGATTTACCTCTGTTCCTGTCCCATGTGTTGTATTAATTGCAACTATAGGTAAAGCTTTTGTAGCATTTACTCTTCACTCATATTTCGAGGTGGCCCCAACTCCAAAATAAGTGGTTGTTCTTGTTCGAATTTCTCTAATATCATCTAATTTGATTTTTTCCTCCCACATGTTTGTCCCTCCACAATTTTTTTATTAATAATTTGCTTATACAATTTTATTTTATCATATTTTTTTAAATTTTCACACCTTTTCAGTTCAATATTTACTGTAATTATTTAAAATCATCAAAAAAGACCTATCCATTTTTTACAATGAATAGGTCTTTTACTAAGGTTTTACCTGATTATATACATTTAATATTTTTTGCACTACACTTACTGCACGAATACTACCTCCTTCTACAACAACTGCAAAGGCAATATCATTTTTCTCACCTGCATTATCCTTTGCAAATCCCATAAACCACGAGTGGTCTGCTGAAGTTTCATTTTGTGCTGTACCTGTTTTACCGCCTACAGTCATCCCACTATACTCTAAAGAACTAGCTGTTCCATAATCTGTAACTTGTAACATAAGATTTTGTAATTTTTTTGAGGTCTCTACATCCAGTGTAGTCCCTTCATAAACAGGCATATTTTTTAATTTTATACTGCCTTTCTTACTCATACTATAATCCATAAGATAAGGCTTCATACTTACACCTTCATTTGCAATCATTCCTGCCACCATTGCCATATGTAATGGTGTGACTAATGTACGACCTTGCCCAATAGCTGTTGCTGCTTTTTCAAAATCAGTATCCTTAGAGTTTAATGAAAACTTACTTTTTGAATAAGGCATATCAAAATCTAATTTGTCATTAAATCCAAGTTTTTCTGCTGCAGCGCGAAGCTGTCCTACCGAAAGCTGCTCGCCTAGTTTTACAAAATAACTATTACATGATTTAGCAAAAGCACTTTCTAAATCTACTTCTCCATGAGCTGTATGATCATAACATTCAATGGTATATTCATCTCCACTTACTTCACCTGTACAATTATAGGTAAAATCTAATAGTTTATTACCTTGTTTTTCAATATATGCTAAAGCTGTTACAACTTTAAAAATAGACCCTGGTGGATAAAGGCCTTGGGTGGCACGATTAACAAGTGGTGTATTTTCTTCATCTGTACGCAAATATTCCCATTCTTCTACTATGTTGTTAGGATCAAATGCTGGACTTGCATACATGGCACGAATTTTGCCCGTAGAAGGTTCTAGTACTACAACGCCGCCTCTTTCTCCAGCTAACGCCTCTGCTACAGCACTTTGATAGCGGTCATCTAGAGTTAATACCACATCTCGTCCTTCAAACTTTTCTTCCAAAAAAGCGGCTTTAAATAATGAGCTCACACTATAATCTGGATAAAGTAATTGAGAATTTGCTAAAGCTTCTGCCCCGATTTTCCCATTTATACAATAGCCTACTGCGTGGGCATAGAGCTTACCTTTAGGATAAACACGTGTTTCACCATCTTCAGTTGTAGCAAGTACCTCTAAATTGGTGTCATAAATAGTCCCGCGAATGACTTCTTCTGCCATAGTATTGAGTCTTGTATTTTGTGGATGCGCTGCAATTTGCTTTTCTTTAGCTACTGTAAAATAAATAAAGTAACCTATTAAAAGTGCAAACATAGCCACAAATATACCTGTAATCACATAAATAATTTGTTGATCTTTCGTGACTTGCATTTGTTTTCGCGTTTGACTTGAAACTTCTTTTTTATTCTTCCTCACTTTAGTTTCCACCTTTTTCATCATCATTAACTCTACCTTTATAAGAAAAATACGTAATCAGTCCAATCATTCCCATACTTACTACTGCTGAAGTACCACCTGCACTTAAAAATGGACTTGTAATCCCTGTAAGTGGAATGAGTTTCATAACCCCACCAATAATAATAAATACTTGTACAGCAAAGATTGTTGCAATCCCTACAATAATCAATCGATAAAAGGCATGAGTATAGCGAAATGCGACTTGAATACATAATAAGATAATCCCTAAATAACCAAGTAAAATAACAATTCCCATGAGATTTCCAAATTCCTCACAGATTGCTGCAAAGATATAGTCTGATGTAGCAAGAGGAATTTTATTCGGCACCCCTCTTGTTAAACCACTGCCTAGCCATCCCCAAGTTCCCATAGCAAAAAGTCCTTGTACAACTTGATACCCTTTGCCACTAATATCTGCCCAAGGATCTAGCCAAGCTTCTACCCTTACTCTTACGTGAGAAAAGGCAAAGTATCCGCCTACACTACCTACTGCCCCTGCTAATAATCCTAAGCATGGCAACAAGGCACTGCGTGTGGCCATAAATAACATCATTAATGCTGTTAAGTAATATAATAACGCTGCCCCTAAGTCACGTTGTAATACTAAACATCCTAATGCACCTATTACAACTATTCCATGGAAAATCAAACCTTTATAACCTCTTTTTATTTTTTCTCCATCACTGAGCATAGAAGCTAAAAAGAGTACTAAAGCTACCTTCCCTATTTCTGAAGGTTGAAAGCTAAAGCCACCAATACTTACCCAGTTAGTTGCTCCAAGCATTGTTGTTCCTGCAACAAATGGCAAGAACATCGTAACAATCAGTATGCCCAGATAAATATATTTATTACCTGGTTTAATTAAAATAGAGAAAATACTTGGAAAGATTAAAGCCGCAACCACCCCTATTACATATGCAAATAATTGTTTCGTTGCTAAATCATGATCCAGTCTCTCAAGCATAATAAATCCAATGTCCATCATAAAGAACATAATTTGCCATAAAACAAGTTCATGTTGTCTTTTCCAAAGCTTTAAAAGCCATAAAGTCAGTATAATAATCACATACATTACAAGCCCATTAATCGCAATAGGTGCTCTTAATGTTTCATCAGCTTGTTTACCTATTAAAATACTAATGCCTGCTAAATGGACAAAAGTAATACATAAGTTTAAAAATCTATTTTTCTCTCTTGTCGTCCCCATATTATAATTTACAAATGGTCGCATAAAGCTAAAGGCTACTAACATAAAGATAATCCCAAACCCTGCAAATATATAGCGACTTAATAAAATGACTAAATTAAAATAGCCCACACCATTTCCTCCTTATAGTGCTCCTTTAAAGTTGATCCCTTCTAGGCTTGCTGGTGTAAATGTTTTTCCTTCTAAATAAGCTGATAAAATCTTATGTGTTTCAACCATATCTTCTTTATTAAATTGAAGGCGTACATTCATTTGATTTTTAATACGCTGCAGCTCACCTGATTTTATCACAATTGGCTCATAACTTAAGATTTGCATCACACAAGCTTCACAATCTGTTTGAATTGCCCATGGTGTATCTTTACGGTCTTTAATTGTGTAGAGTTTCTTTTCTTTTGCTTTCTTTTGACAATTATTTGTATGACGTAAAATACATTGTTGTGAAGTCATCACTGGAATATAACCATATACGATTTTTTCTAAGTTTCCTTCAAGTAGCATGATTTCTTCTAAAGTTAATTCAGCTGATACTGTTTCGCCTGCTGCACCTAAACTTTCCCATAAATTAATAGTTTTATGATTCATAACATTTAAATTATAATCAATAATAATTTCTTTGCTACTATCTTTTAGCACATAATACATCCCATTTGTGCGTACTAAGTAGCCTGTAAGTGCTGTATCTTCCCATGATTTAATATCTTTTTCAAAACGTCTAAATGTACTTTCTTTGATAATTGATGGGAATGACAGGTACATAGGAACTTCCTTTTTTTCACATTTCTTAAGTGCTTCATGTGCTAAGGCATTATCATACTGCCACTCCCAATAAATACGTTTAATTTGTGACCATTTTAAACATTCATCTAATTGGTCTAAAGTCGTTACATGGACATACCAATTGCCTACTGATCCTTCAGATTTTGATGCATGAACTGGCTCTTTTAAATGTTCTGGATGTACTTTTGTCTCTACTTTTAAAAGCTGCGCTTCTAATAAGCTTACAGCTTGTCTTCTTACTTCATTAAGCTGACTAATTAGTAAATAAGCATTTTCATCCCATTCAATCTCATGTGTTTTTGCCACAAAAGAAGTACTTCCAAGCTTACTTAATTGTTTCACAACTTGTTCTTTTGTAAGTGGTGCATTCATAGCATTTTCCACTATAATTCCTTTATAAGTTACTGTCTCATCATTTACTGTAAGACTTACTAATAAAGGCTCACCTACTTTTCCTACAATGCTCAAATGAACTGGCATCTTACGTATTGGTTTTTGATAAGTAGCACGTAATGCTTTTAATAAATTATGATTTTTAGTAAGATAAACCTCGCTGCCTACTTCTACAAAGTGTTCAAATTGCGCCTTAATTGTTGTCCCTTTTTCACATTTCTTAGAAATACCCATTCCTACACTTTCTTTGCCTTTACGGATAATCTCAAGACCATCTCCAGGATTTAAGTCGCGCTCTAATAAAATCGTTGCAGTTTTTGTTTTAGGTATAAATTGTGTGACTACCCCAGCTTTTAAACCAATGTGTTTTGGACTTACTGGTGTTAACATTTTTTTGCTACCATGTTCAAAGTAATAACCTTTTGAGAATCCACCACGATTAAAGACACCTTTTACAATATCTAAATCCTCTTGTGATACTTCATATTTCTCACCGCTTAAGGCAAGATCTACATATTTACGATAAGTCTTCACAATAGAAGCTACATATTCTGGTGATTTCATACGTCCTTCCATTTTAAATGAATGAATGCCACAAGCTATAAGTCTGGAATGAACTCAATACTGCAAATATCTTTAAGACTTAATAAATACGCTTCTTTTACAAGTGTTTTATCTTCATCCATTAAGCTATATTTCATACGGCAAGTCTGTGCACAGCGTCCACGGTTTCCACTACGTCCACCAATTAAACTACTCATTAAACATTGACCTGAATAACTGTAACATAAAGCACCATGTACAAATGTTTCAATCTCTACACCACATGTTTTAACAATTTTTTCGATTTCTTTAAGACCTAATTCTCTTGCAAGTACCACACGTTTGAAACCTAATGATTTTAAGAACATGACATCTTCAATACTATGAGCTGAAAGCTGTGTACTTGCATGAAGGCGAAGTTTAGGAAAGTGCTCTCTAGCAATAGCCGCTACCCCTAAATCTTGCACAATAATAGAGTGTACACCGATTTCTTCTAAATACTTAAGATATTCATATACACCTTGTACTTCTGTTTCTTTAATTAATATATTTACTGTCACATAAACACGTACACCACGTAATTTGGCATAGTGCACAATTTCCTCTAATTCATCATCTGTAAAGTTATCTGCATATTGTCTTGCATTAAATAATTTACCACCTACAAATAAGGCGTCTGCACCATTTTCTACTGCTGCAATGGCATTTTCCATTTTTCCTACAGGTGCTAATAATTCTGCTTTCATCTATTGTCTCACCTTTTCTTATTAAAATAATATAGGGAAAGAGAAACTTTCGTTTATCTTCCCCTGTTAGTATAATCTTTTTTATGATATGAATGGGTTACTGCTGCTAACTGCTCTTTGGTACGAGCAATTTCTAAAGAAAGTTCTTCAACACGCTTTATTAATGCGGCATTTTCAGCACTACATCTCTCAAACTCAGTCATATGGGCTTCTAGCTGCTCTTTGGTCTTAATGTACTCATCAGCTACATTAAGCGCCACAAGCATATTTGCCTTATGACTTGTCATTCTGCTTTTACCCCCAATTTCCTGAATCTCTAATAATTTATCATTAATGAGACGTGCCACTTTTTGAATATGTTCTTCAGACTCATCGCCTTGCAGTGCGTAAATATTTCCGCCAATAATGACTTCAATTCTATTTTTGGCCACTTTTAACACCTCATTATTCTAGTTATTGTTTTTCTTCACACAATTATAGCATAACCCTCAACTAAATACTACTTTCTGAATTTATTTTACAATCTTTATTCTATAAAGTTTTTATTCTTTAGAGCTCTTCTAAATGGAAAGCCTCATAGGCTTTTGGTGTTAACATACGTCCTCTTGGTGTACGTTGTAAGTAACCTTGCTGAATAAGGTATGGTTCATAAACATCTTCAAGTGTATCTCTTTCTTCCCCAATAGCCGCTGCTAATGTTTCAAGGCCTACAGGTCCACCTTTAAACTGAAGTGCAATCGCATGAATAATACGTCTATCAATTTCATCTAACCCATTTTTATCAATATTCAAAAGTTCTAATGCCTTTTCACAGCTTTCTGTATGAATATTATTTTCATATTTAATCTGCGCAATATCACGGACACGTTTTAAAAGCCTATTGGCCACCCTCGGCGTTCCTCGACTGCAACGTGCAATTTCAAGTGCCGCATCATCTGTAATAGGTGTATTTAAAAGACCAGCTGTACGTTTCACAATTTGGGCTAACTCTTCTGCACTATAATATTCGAGGCGCTGAATAATCCCAAAACGGTCACGAAGTGGTGAACTAAGCATCCCCGCACGTGTTGTTGCCCCAATTAAAGTAAAGTGTGGCAGACTCAAACGGATTGATTTGGCTGTTGGTCCTTTCCCAACTACAATATCAATGCAATAGTCTTCCATGGCAGAATATAAAACCTCTTCTACATGACGACTCATACGATGAATCTCATCAATAAATAAAATATCTCCATGTTGCAAATTATTTAAAATCGCTGCAATATCACCTGGTTTTTCAATTGCTGGGCCTGATGTCACTTTAATCTTTACACTCATCTCTGAAGCAATAACTCCTGCAAGAGTTGTCTTTCCTAATCCTGGTGGTCCATATAAAAGTACATGATCAAGCGACTCAGAACGCAATTTAGCTGCTTCAATGAAAATCTTAATATTTTCTTTAATCGCTGACTGACCAATGTATTCATCTAATGAAAGGGGTCTAATGCTACTTTCTATTTCATTATCTTCTAATTGTAAATCACAAGACATAATACGTCTTTCCATATGCTATCCCCCTTACATTCCTAATAAGCTTAAAGCTTTTTTTATAAGTGTTTCACTATCTGAACTATAGTCAAAGATCGCTTCCACAGCTTTTCTAGCATCTGTATCCTTATAACCTAAAGCAGTTAAAGCTTCAATTGCCTCATGTTTTGCAGTGTCATCCTTAAGTCCTGTTTCAAGTAAACTTAAGTCTGGTACATAAAGCTTACCAATACTATCTTTAAGTTCTAAAATAATACGTTGTGCTGTCTTTGGTCCTATACCACTAACTTTGCTTAATGCTTTACTATCTTGTTCTAAAATAATTTCAATGACCTCCTGACTTGCATAAGTATTTAAAACTTGCATACCACCTTTTGGGCCAATACCACTTACACTAATCAGTTTTTTAAAGAGTTCACGTTCTTCTTTGTTTTGAAAGCCATAAAGATCATGCCCATCTTCTTTAATATGTTCATATATATATACTTTTATTGGTGATTTATCTTGTAAAAGTTGGCTAAAAGCACTTCCTCTGCAAAACACTTCATAACCCACGCCACAAGCTTCAATCACTAAACTATTTTCATTTAATTCTTCTAATGTTCCTTTTAAATATGTGATCATAGTCTACTCCTTCATTTTTAGTAGGCATTTCTTTTTTATTTTAACTTACTCTATCATAAATAGCAAATGCGCCTTTAAAGCAACATATGTAGGCTTTAAAGACGCATGTTTTCTCTTAGTGAAGATTCTTTTTGCTATTATCTGGCATGTATTTTAAAGGATGAAGTTTGCCATCTGGTGTTTTAATTTTTGTATTTGCTAATTGATTTTTGAAGTTTGATCTAAAGATTTTTAAGTATTCTTGTCTTAAATCATTTTGTTCAATAGTTTCTTCTTCTGTTAAGCCTAATGTTTTTTTCTTATGTGCAAGTTCATTAATACGTTTAATGAGTAAATCCATTTCCATGTTATAAATTCCTTTCTAACAATGCATTAATCTAGTTTTTAAACCATGTACCCACTTCTTCACCTTTAAGAATATCTCGGAGCACATTTATATCTGTAGAAGATGCAATGACAGTATGCGCCTTAGCCTTTTTAGCAATTTTAGCTGCTATAATTTTAGTTGTCATACCGCCTGTTCCCATTGCTGTCCCTGCATCACCTGCTAAAGCTTCAATTTCAGGTGTAATTTCTTCTACAACTGGAATCAGTTTAGCTGATGGGTCATTTTTAGGGTTTGCAGTATATAACCCTTCAATATCTGAGAGTAGAATGAGTAAATCCGCACCTACAAGTTCTGTAACTGTAGCTGAAAGTGTATCATTGTCACCAAATCTATAACCTGCAATTTCTGAAGTTGAAATACAGTCATTTTCATTGATAATTGGAATAACCCCAAGTTCTATAAGTGTTTCAAATGTATTTTTGGCATTTGTACTTTTGATTTCATCTTGAATAACATCTTTTGTAAGTAGTATTTGGGCAATAACTTGATTATATTCCTCAAAAAACTTTTCATACATTTTCATCAAAATCCCTTGACCAATCGCAGCTGTTGCTTGCTTGAGTGATAAATCATCTGGTCTTTTGCTTCTTCCAATACGTTGCATTCCTGCATTAACAGCTCCAGATGACACAAGCATAATTTCTTTGCCCGAATTATTTAAAGTCCGTTAAAACACGGGCTAGTTTATCCATTTTTTCCAAATCAATTTTTCCATTTTCATGTGTTAATGAAGATGTACCAATTTTAATAACAATACGTTTTGCTGTTTGAATTTGCGTTCTCATACTTTCCCCCTCATAATCTAACAAGTTTATTAAAGGCCACGTACACTCACAGGTAAATCAGTAGCAACCTTGCTACTGATTTCTTCTGTAATTTCTTGAACCTTCATTAGTCTCTTCATACCTATTTTCTTAGTAATAGTAAGTGTCAAAGTGCCATTTGCATCTTTCTTTTGCTTTTCTTCAATGCTACTTACTGCTACATAAGCAGTTTTACCATCCTCACGTGTAAGCGCTAATACATCCTCATTTGTTACATAGCTAATACCTACACAAGGTGATTTACCATAAAAGGCTTTAATTAATTTTTTACGATTCGTTTTTGTTTCATACACATTTACAGGTACTTTTGTAACTTTACCTGTATCAAATCCAAAGGCCATGTAACCTCTATAATCAGCTGTTGCATGCATACTAATAATTTGTTCGCCTTCTTCCATATCTAATAAGTTTGGTAAGTAAACTCCAAATTGACTCGCCTTTGTATCTTCAATATCGTGTAACTTTAGTTTATAGACATTACATTTATTTGTAAAGAGTAATAAATCACTGCGGTTGCTTGTTTCATATTCCTGAATGATCACATCATTTTCTTTAAGCTTTTGTTCCCCACTACTTCTTAAAGAAACAAGTGTAATTTTCTTTAAGTATTGGTGATCTGTTAAGAAGAGTCTTACATTGTAATCTTCAATGAGTTCTTCTTTCTTTGGACGTACAACTTCTGTATGATGTAAAAGTTCTGTTAAACGAGGTGTACCGTATTTCTTTTGAACTTGTTTTAATTCATCACTGATTACTTTTCGTACTTTACGTGGATTTGCCACAATATCTTTTAATCTAGCAATTTCTTTTTCAAGTGTTTCAAGTTCTTTTAAAGTCTCTAAAATATACTGCTTATTTAAATGTCTCAGTTTAATTTCAGCGACATATTCAGCTTGCATTTCACTGATATCAAAGTAAGCCATAAGATTTGGCACAACTTCTTTTTCTTTTTCTGTATGACGTACAATCTCTACGGCTTTATCAATATCTAGTAAAATTTGTTTAAGTCCTAAAAGTAAATGATAACGTTTTTCTAACTTTTCAATTGTAAAGTTATATTTACGTACAATACAATCTTGTCTAAATTTACACCACTCACTAATAACTTCTTTTACACCCATTACACGTGGCATACCATCAATTAAGATATTGAAGTTACAACTAAAGCTATCTTCAAGTGGTGTCGCTTTAAATAATTTTTGCATTAAAAGCTCTGAATCTGTACTACGTTTTAAATCAATAGTTAGTTTAAGACCTGAAAGGTCTGTTTCATCACGTACATCATTGATTTCTTTAATCTTACCGGCTTTTACAAGCTCTTCAATTTTATCAATAATAGCTTCTACTGTTGTTGTATAAGGAATCTCTGTAATCTCAATACAGTTTTCTTTTTTATAATAAGTATATTTAGCACGTACTTTGAAACTTCCTTTACCCGCTTCTAAAATGCTAATCATTTCTGCTTCATCATAAATGATTGTCCCACCTGTTGGAAAGTCTGGTGCTAAAATATATTGCAGTACATCTACATCTTCATCTTTTAAATAAGCAATTGTGGCATCACAAATCTCACTTAAATTAAAACTACAAATATTACTTGCCATCCCTACCGCAATCCCTTGATTTGGATTCACTAAAATATTAGGAAAACGTGTTGGCAGAAGTACTGGTTCCTTTAAAGTACCATCATAGTTATCTACGAAATCTACAGCATTTTCTTCAATATCACCAAATACCTCACTACATACTTCACTAAGCTTAGCTTCTGTATAACGGGCAGCTGCATAAGCCATATCTCTTGAATAAACTTTTCCAAAGTTTCCTTTAGAATCTACAAGAGGTACATTTAATGCCCCATTCCCTTTTGTAAGACGCACCATTGTTTCATAAATAGCTGCATCTCCGTGAGGATTAAGTTTCATTGTTTGCCCTACAATATTGGCTGATTTTGTTCTAACACCTTTAATTAAATTCATTTTATACATTGTATAAAGTAATTTACGGTGTGATGGCTTAAATCCATCAATTTCTGGTAATGCCCTAGAGACAATAACGCTCATTGCATAGGGCATATAGTTGTTTTCAAGTGTATCTGTAATTCTTTGTTTTAAAACATGTTTGTTCATCGTCCCCGTCCTTTCTTTTGTCATAAAGGCAAATATTCCTAATGTACACATTTTCGCCTTTTCTTAGCTCATGTCTGCTAACTCTAAATAACGATGTCCTTCATCTGCAATAAATTGTTTACGTCCTTTTAAGTCATCTCCTAAAAGTACATCAAACATAAATTGTGTTGTTGCTACATCTGTTGGTAGCACTTGAATGAGTCTACGACTTTCTGGGTTCATAGTTGTCTCCCACATCATATCTGGGTCATTTTCACCAAGCCCTTTTGAACGTTGAATCGTATACTTTGTTTTGATTTTATCCAAGATCTCTGCTTTTTCATTTTCTGTAAAGGCAAAGAATGTATGATTTTTTGTATTAATTTCATAAAGTGGTGTTTCTGCAATAAATACTTTACCTTCTTTAATCAGTGTTGGCACTAAAGTATAAAGCATTGTTAAAATTAGTGTACGAATTTGATAACCATCTACATCGGCATCAGTACAAATAATAATTTTATCCCATCTTAAGTTTTCCATATTAAAAGTATTTAAATCTTTATTATGTTTTGAAGTAATTTCAATCCCACAACCTAATACTTTTAATAAATCCACAATAACATCACTTTTAAAGATTTTATCATAATCTGCTTTTAAACAGTTTAATATTTTACCACGAACTGGCATAATCCCTTGGAATTCTGCATTACGCCCAAGTTTACAAGAACCAAGAGCTGAATCCCCTTCTACAATGTAAAGTTCTCGTTTTGTCACATCTTTACTACGACAGTCTACAAATTTTTTAATACGATTGGCAATATCAATATTTCCACTTAATTGTTTACGTACGTTAATACGCGTACGCTCTGCTTTTTCGCGGCTACGTTTATTCACAAGTACTTGCTTAGCAATCTTATCAGCATCTGCTTTATTCTCTGTAAAGTAAATAAAAAGATATTCTTTCAAATAATCTTGAATAGCTTCTTGAATAAATTTGTTTGTAATCGCTTTCTTTGTTTGGTTTTCATAACTTGTAATTGTTGAGAAGGAATTGACTATCAAAATTAAACTATCTTGAATATCTACAAAAGTTATTTTCTTCTCATCTTTGTTATAAATACCCTCGTTTTTAAGATATTGATCAATTGCATAAACAAAGGCATTTTTAACCGCTTTATCTGGTGATCCACCGTACTCTAAGTAGCTTGAGTTGTGATAGTACTCTAAACAGTTCGTTTCATTACAAAATGCAAAAGCAACTTGGAACTTTAATTTGTATTCAGGACGATCTGCTGTATCACGTCCTCTTGTTTCTTGTTCTAAGTAGGCTACATCTATAAACGCTTTTTCTCCAGCTAATTCTTTGGCATAGCCTATAATACCATCTTCATATAAGTAAACTGTTTTTTGATCTTGAATCTCATCTTTAAAAACAAATTCAATATTTTTATTAACAACGGCTTGTCTTTTTAAAACATCATGAAAATAAGCCGAACTAATTTGTACATCTGTGAATACCTCTTTGTCTGGCATCCAGTGAATTTTACTTCCTGTACGTTTGTAATCGGCTTTTGTTTTTCTAAGACCACCTATATTTTCACCTTTTTCAAAATGAAGTTCATAGATATATCCATCTCTTTTTACTTCTACGTCCATATACTCTGAACTATATTGTGTCGCGCAACTACCAAGTCCATTAAGACCTAAACTAAATTCATAGTTGTCGCCATTATTATTGTTATATTTCCCCCCGGCATAAAGCTCGCAAAATACTAATTCCCAGTTATAACGTTGTTCAGCTTCGTTATAATCTACAGGAATCCCTCTCCCAAAGTCTTCAATGGTAATGGAGTGGTCTTTATGCAAAGTGACATTAATTGTATGTCCATAGCCTTCTTTTGCCTCATCGATAGAGTTGGCTAAAATTTCAAACACTGCATGTTGACAGCCTTCAATACTATCTGAGCCAAATATAACGCTAGGACGCAGTCTTACACGATCTGCACCTTTTAAGGCAGATATACTCTGATTATCATATACTTTTTCTTTCATCTCTCATCACCTATATATTTAGTCTCATCTACTTACTCTAAATTAAAAGCTATCCTATTGTCAAGTTTTAAATAATCTTCTAAATGTTTTCTATCCCCCATATATTACTGTGCTGTATCTCTTATCTCTACCATAGATAATACTTTTGGTTCTTTATATGCTCCATAAAATTTTTCAACTGTCATTTGCTTAACTGTTAAATCACTTTGTGTTGTCAGTGCCATTAAATTCTCCAATCCTTGTGTAACTATACCAAATGCTGTATAACGCCCATTTAATTCTGGTGCATCTCTTAACAATACAAAAAATTGTGAGCCTTCTGTATTAAATTTTTGACCTCGTGCCATGCATACTGTACCTTGCACACAAAGCAAATTATTAGGATATCCATTGGCTTTACATTCACTTTTAATAAAATAACCTGGATAACCTGTTCCATTACCTATTGTATCTCCTGTTTGCACCAAATAATTAGGTAAAATTTTACTAAAGCCTAATCCATTATAAAATCCGCATTCTACAAGGTCGATAAAATTACACACTGTATTAGGTGCTGCATCAGGTCTAAGTTGTATTTTAAACGATGTTTGATTAGATAAAATAACCTTTACAACAGGACAATTCTCCTCCTCTATTTTGGGAATCTTATTAAATTTGATATAAGAATAACCAGCTATACTCAAAAAACAAATAGCAAGTATAAAACCTATGCATTTTTTCATTTTCTTCACCTCTATTTCTTAAAGTATCGTCACCTGTTATTTTTTTATACATCACTATTTGTTTAATAATACTGTTATCAACCTGCGTATATTTTTATACAACATCTATTTTTAGTTTAGTATTCATAAACTCTTACTTTTCTATACAAAAAAGACATTTTTTAAGAATTAATGTCATTAAGTTAGCTATCTTTCTTAATGATTAATTATAAATCAAGAATGTTTCAGTAAAATAATACTGTTTCATTCTTGGTTTATTTTTATGATTTTCTATTTTTGCCCATGCTAAATACTCCGTTGTAAAAAGCGGAGTAAAAAAGTTGTATTTTTCTAGATTTATGATAATCTATAATTGAATGAAACTCCGGTAGTACTGGCAGCTATTCGTTGCCTTTAACGATTTGATCTTATGGGAAGAAGAAATCGCCGTATTGTAGCTTTTATATCATATGTTGGCTCCAATTTTCTGAGCTAAAAAAATGCAGACAGATTTTTGTAGCCTGCGTGAAATTGACCTGAAGGTGGTGCTTTAGGTCTTTTTCTTTGCCTTTTTCTTTTAATGGCGTTTTTAATGTAATAGACATATTGAAGTTATACATCACCAAACGAACATCGATTTCCTGTAAAAGTATACCGTTACTTTTAACATCCTTGATTCTGATGACATAATCAAAAAGTCGTTCTTCAATATGAGCGAATAGATTATAGTTCTCATATCCATTATTAGCCATAATGATAACGGGATACTTTTCTGAAAGCCTATCTACAAGCTCACAAGCCGCACTACACTCATTTTCTTTGATTCCTTTTTGAACAACTGCATCTACAAACTGATTAGTTTCTACATCAAAAGCAGCATTTAAATGTAATATTGATACATGATTTTTTCCTATCACATTATCGTCTATTAGCTATAGATGGTAGCCTTGAAATAAGGCAGTGGAATAATCATTTCGTTTAGCATAAAACAACCTTTTTCCAGAGTAGAAAATTCCTGAGGGTTGCTACTCATTTCTTTTGTAATTTCTATTAAACAATTTTTTAGTTCATTTGCGTGTGTATTCATCACAACACCTCCTCAACGAGGGGCTTCGCCGCAAATTTTCTATACTTTGTTAAGCTTTTTTCGCACAAAAATAACCAAGTACCTATAATAAGTACTTGGTTATTTTAAGAAATCTTAGAAGCAATGTCTTAACTTAATGACATTGTTTTAAGAATGTCTTTCCTCTTAATAAAAAAACAGGACCTAAGCTCAATGTCATTAAGTTAAATTATAAATTATTCTTCATCATAATCAGCAAAGAAATTTGAATCAAATAATGCTGCTACAGCATCCCATTCTTCGTCTGTTTCGATATCGTCTAATTTTACTTCTTCACCATCTTCTGAATAACGATAGAAGAGAACTTCTGCTTCTTCGCTTTCTACTTGATCAGCAGGTACGATTGCAATGTATTCTCTACCTTCACATTCAAAAATGTCAAGAACAGCACAAGGTACTTCTTCATTTTCATCTTCAAATGTTACGTAGATTAATGTTTCTTCTTCATCGTGTCCGCCGCAACCGCAACCTTCATGTTCGTGTTCACCGCAACCGCAGCAATCATGGTTTTTGTTTTCTTCCATTTTTAAGTCCTCCTTAGGAAAGATTCAGATTCGATTATAACATAGTTTGAGAAATTTTACCAAGACTTCTTATAAATTTTCTTTTATAAGCCGCTCAGCATTGCCATAAGTTATTGCATCTATTACATCACCAGAATACTTTTTAGACAATCTTGCTACTAGTTTATCCATTTTCCCTGCATCACATACTTCAAGTTTACAATCCATCCCATCAAAGTCTGTACCTAATGCTAGAACTTCTTTGCCTCCTACTTTATAGAAATGATCTATATGACGTACAATATCCTCTACCAGACTCTCATCACTGCCGTTTAGAAAGACACTATAAAAATTAACCCCTATAACTCCTCCAGCACTAGCAATAAGACGAATCGTATCATCAGATAAATTACGACTATGCGGCATCAAAGCATATGCATTACAATGGGATGCCATAATTGTTTTTTTATAAATAGTAGCTAAATCTCGTACACCTTGTTCTGATAAATGAGAGATATCTACTAATATTTTATAATCATTGAGCCTATCAGCCACTTGCTTGCCAAAGGGACTAAGCCCTTCTTTCATACTATGTGGTGCACCTAATTGATTTTTATGATTCCACGTAAATGTCATCATACGGACACCCATCTGCCATAATGTATCTAGCTCATTAATATCATTACCGATAGGTGCGGCTTCTTCTAAGGATAAAAACGCTGCAAGCTTCCCTTTGTTTCTCAAATCCATATATTCTTCATAATTTGTAGCAAGCCCTATTTGATCTTTATTACTTTCAATCTCTTGAAGAAAATAATCACGCATATGCTTGACATAATCCATTAAAGACTCTTGTACCTTTTGAATATCTGAATATAAGGCAAACCATTGTGCGAAATACTTACTTGCACGTAATTTATAAATGTCAATGTGATAATCATTAGAAAATAAATGGGTTTTGTCGTTATAGAGTCTGTCAATCGTATCACAATGCATATCTATAAATGGCATATTTCCCTCCTAGAATTTATTAGGCTCTTCGAATGTTTGACCTTTTGTATCTACTGTTACTGATTTAATAACAACTGGATTTTTGGGTTTATCTCCGTATGTTGTAGGTGTTTTAGCAATGTAATCTACAGTATCCATACCTTCAATTACTTTACCAAATGCAGCGTAATCACCATCTAAGTGTGGTGCAGCAGCATGCATAATAAAGAATTGTGAACCAGCTGAGTTAGGGTTCATTGCACGTGCCATTGAAAGTACACCTCTTGTGTGTTTAAGATCATTTTTGAATCCGTTTGATGCAAATTCTCCTTTGATGCAGTAACCTGGGCCACCCATTCCACTACCTTCTGGGCATCCACCTTGAATCATGAATCCTGGAATAATGCGGTGGAATGTAAGACCATCATAAAATCCTTTTTGAATAAGTGAAATGAAGTTTTTTACACTTTCTGGTGCTACTTCTGGATAAAGTTCAGCGATCATTTGTGCGCCATCTTCCATAGTAAATGTTACAATTGGGTTTTCCATTTTAATTCTCCTTTAATGTGTGTTCTACTTATTTTACATTGTATATGCTTTTATACATGATGTAAGTTTTTTATGCATCATTTAAATTTATGCATTTTTTAAGAAAGCAATGTATGCTTTTCTCATTTCATATAAATCAGCCTTGCTTGTGATTTCCCAAGGTGCATGCATGCTGTGTACAGGTACACCACAATCGATTACTTCCATACCATAATTTGCAAGGATATACGCAATTGTACCGCCACCACCAAGGTCAATGCGACCAAGTTCTGAAGTTTGCCATGTTACATTGTTTTGTGCCATGATATTTCTAAGTTCTGCTACATATTCAGCATTTGCATCATTAGAACCTGATTTACCTCTTGAACCTGTGTATTTATTAAATACAACACCTTTGCCAAAGTAAGCAGCATTATTTTTTTCAAGAACACTTGGGTGATTTGGATCATAACCTGCTGTTACATCTGATGAAAGCATTTTAGAGTTTGCAAGCGTTCTACGTAATTTTAAGCTAGAATAATCGCCTACAAGTTCAAGTACTTCTGCAACCATATTTTCAAAGAATTTAGATTGCATACCTGAAGCACCTACGCTTCCAATCTCTTCTTTATCTACAAGTACTGTAGCTGTTGTTTTAACTGGATTTGTTACTTCAAGTTGTGCTTCAAAAGACGCATAACTACATACGCGGTCATCTTGACCATAACCAATAATCATACTGCGATCAAGACCATAATCACGTGCTGGCCCCGCTGGTACAATTTGTAATTCAGCAGAAACAAGGTCTTCTTCCACTATACCATACTTTTCATGAAGAAGCTTCAAAATATTTGCTTTTACTTTATTTTTTTCTTCTCCTTCAAGTGGCATAGTTCCTAAACAAACATTAAGGTCTTCCCCTTTAATCGCTTCACTTAATTTTTTCCCCATTTGTTCATTTGCTAAATGAATAAGCAAATCTGAAATTCCTACTACTGGATCTGTTTCTTCTTCACCTACTGTTACGTTTACAACTTCACCATTTTGTTTTACAACTATCCCATGAATGGCAAGTGGCATTGTAACCCATTGATATTTTTTAACACCACCATAATAGTGTGTTTTAAACATAGCAAAATCAGTATCTTCATAAAGTGGATTTGGTTTTAAATCTAATCTTGGTGAGTCTAAATGCGCACCTAATAAGTTTAAGCCTTCTGAAAGTGGTCTGTGACCAATACAGAATAAGATAAGTGTTTTATCATTATAATTTGCATATACTTTATCACCAGTTCTTAACATAACATCTCCACCAATAAGTGTTTCAATATTACGATATCCTGCTGCTTCTGCTTTTTTAATCATACTACGTACACATTCACGCTCTGTTTTATTCTCAGAAATAAATTGTCTATAGCGTTCACCATAAGTAAATAAAGCCTCTAAATCTGATCTTTTATATGATTCCCATACATTTTTATATTCTTTTTTTAATTCTTTTACTTCTTCTGACATGTCTTTCTCCTTATACCATAATTAAATTTTGTATTATATTACATAATTATATACCAAACTTTACCCTACTGTATAGTATAATATAAGTTTTACAAATTATTCATTCTCAATAATATGCAATTGTAACTATTTTTCCAAGTTCAGTTAAAACTATCTGCAATCTTTTTAAAACATTAAATTTAATACTCAATGTATCTGGAAAATCCGGATTTTGATAAGCCTGATTAATGGCTTGCCCTACTAAAAACTTAATATGTGTACATTCCTCAAATAACATTCTTGCTAACTTTGAAGCACATCTTTACCATATAAAATTTCAAAATCATTACTACCTTGTAACCTTTCCAACTTTTGTATTGCTACTCCGATTGTTAAAACGCCTTCTGTCACTAGGTCTATTCCCTCTACATAACCGATAGGTGGAATACTACGGTCAATTTTCAATACTTGTTTTAATTTCCCTGCCTAATATTCTTGCTGCAATATTAGCCGCATCCCTCCACAAATAATTTTTTCCTCTGCTTTGCATGAATCAGTGTATCATTTTTACTATCTTTAGGCAGTCCTGAAAATAAAACTGCTTCTCTTGGCTTAATAGCCTGCATAGTCACAACAGTTGTATCATCCCCTGGCTGATTAATATATAAATCCTCACATACACCTAATAAAGATGAAGTAATCTTTTTAGCCGAGAGCATCGAAGTTCCTAGCTCCTGAAGATAATTAGCAACTTCTCTCCAACTTCATCCTAAGTTCAGCACCATACCTACACCAGCATGAATACGCCATCACTTACAAAAAACAATGTATCTTTTTCCTGCAGGGCAAAATGACTCTCTTTAATAAGCCGTCCATTAATTTCTTTAGTTTGAACAAATTTTATCCTCTCTTATAAAAAATAGACTTGGATTATCAAACTCTGTAATATACACCATGCCACTTTAATCTACCTTTACAATTGTAAAAGTTGAATAAGCTAACTTTCTTACTGAACAAATAGGTAATGTATATATGATAGTATCCACTGCTTCTTCTAATGCTAATCCTTCCTTTTGCATATAGCATGGTCATAGCAATCTTTACTATAAGCGTGGCAAGTATATTAGCTTTTATCCTACTTCCTAAACCATCTGAAAGCACTTTCTTCGCCTTAAAAAATTCTACCTTGTCTCCGCATAGCTCTTCTCCATGTTTATTTAAACTTCCCACCCAAAAATCTCATATTTTTAATCCTCTTCTTGTATCAGTTTTTTAAGTTTTGTAAGGATTAGTTTCTAAAATCTCTAGCTTTTCATTAATCATTATAATCATATTAGTTAATGTTTCTGCTTTTGACGCATAAAAGGTAAACACATATTGACTTCCGCCATGCCTTTATAAACTGCTACAGCTTTTGTACAATTTCCTGTACAAAATGCTCCTGTCAATTCAATAACCTCTTCTAGATGATATTTCACAATAAGCTTTTTAAAAATTTCAATCACTTCATAAGATTCTTTAAGATAGCAAGTACTTCCAATACAAATTTAAATCGTTTTCATGTGCTCTCCTTTCCCTTATAAACATACTTCATTTGTAAAAAGGGTTACGTATTTTATCAGCGTAGCCCTTTTAATTTCATATCTAATTTATATCTAGATGCGTTCTTGTGCTTTATAATAAGTGTGTAATAATGCATGTGCCTTTTCACTTATTGGTGTCTTTAAGTAAGTATCATAAAGTGCAATTACTTCTGAATTTTCATGAGACTTACGAATTTCATTTGCTACGTCATCTTTATAAAGTGCTTGACGTCTCTTTTGTAAAATCTCACCATCACCATGGTGATAAGGCTGCCCAGCACCACCAATACATCCTCCAGGACATGCCATAACTTCTATTGCATGTAAGTTTCTTGGATTGCCTGCACGAATTTCATCCATAATCATCCTTGCATTTTTAAGTCCATGAGCAATGCCAATATTGATTTCTAAATCCCCCGCTTTAACGGTGGCTGTTCTAACTCCTTCAAATCCCCTGAGCTCATAAAAATCTATTTTTTCTAGACTTTCACCTGTGATTTTTTCATAAGCTGTTCTTACTGCTGCTTCAATGACACCACCCGTTGTACCAAAAATAATACCTGCACCACTGGATTCACCTAAGGGTCTATCAAATTCAGCTTCTTTTAGACTCTCAAAATTAATATTCATTTGCTTAATCAAACGTGCAAGTTCTCTTGTTGAAATACTAATATCTACATCATGATTAAATTCTGGCCTTTCTACCTCATATTTCTTTGCAAGACATGGCATAACTGAAACAACTACCATATCTTCTTTAGGAATATTCATTTTTTCTGAGAAATAAGATTTAGCTATTGCGCCAAATATTTGTTGTGGTGAACGTGCTGTAGAAGGTAAATCTAATAAATCCGTAAACTGAGTTTCATAGAAATTCACCCATGCTGGACAACAACTTGTTAAAATAGGAAGTTTCACATCAGTTTCTCTTTTAAGTACTTTCTCAATACGGCTTACAAGTTCAGCTCCTTCCTCCATAATCGTCACATCTGCTGCAAAGTCTGTATCGAACACATAATCAAATCCAATCTGCTTTAAAGCAGCTACCATTTTACCTGTTACAATACTCCCTGCTGGATAATCAAAATCTTCACCTAATGCCACCCTTACCGCTGGTGCTACTTGTACGATTACCTTTTTATGTGGATTAGCAATAGCTTTAACCACCTCATCTATATTTTCACGTTCAGTAAGGGCTCCTGTTGGACAAACTGCTACACATTGACCGCAATGAGTGCATACTGTTTCCATAATTGGCTTATTAAAAGCTGTACCTACAATAGCTTTAAAACCACGTTCTACTCCTGCTAATGCACCTACACTTTGCACCTGATTACACATGGTTTCACAGCGCCTACACATCACACACTTATCCATATCTCTTATTAAAGAATAACTTTGATCAATAGGATAAGTAGATTGTTCACCTTTATTAATTTCGCTGCTATTTCTGATGCCAAATTTCTCAACTAAATTCTGTAGTTCACAATCTCCTGCCTTGGTGCAGACTAAACAATCTTTTGGATGATCTGATAACAAAAGTTCAACAATCTTTTTTCTTGCCTTAAGCACTCGCATGGTATTAGTTTTTATAACCATGCCCTCTGTAATAGGTGTTACGCAGGCTGGTGCTAAGTTACGTCTGCCTTCTACTTCAACCACGCAGACACGGCAAGAAGCCTTATTACTTTTCATACTTGTTTCATGTAAGTTTAAATAGCAAAGTGTGGGAATATCAATATTTGCTTTTTGGGCTGCTTCTAACACTGTATATTCTTTAGGTACTTCTAGCGTAATTCCATCAATGGTAACTTTAACTTGTGCCATCTCCTCTCCCCCTAACCTTTTATAATAGCGTCGAATTTACATTTATTTATACATGCACCACATTTAATACATTTACTTTGGTCAATAGTATGTTGTTTTTTCACAACACCTGTAATGGCATTTACAGGACAGTTCCTTGCACATGCTGTACAACCAATACATTTATCTGTAATCATATATGAGAGCAGCGCACTGCATTGCCCTGCTGGACATTTCTTATCCCTTACATGGGCTATATACTCTGCTTTGAATTCTTTAAGTGTAGATAAAACTGGGTTCGGTGCTGTCTGACCTAAACCGCATAATGCAGTATCTTTAATGGTATTGCCTAACTCTTCTAAGGTCACCAAATCTCCCTCTGTGCCTTTGCCAGCTACAATCTTTTCAAGGATTTCAAGTAGACGTTTTGTACCAACTCTACAAGGCGTACATTTACCACAAGATTCTTCTGCTGTAAATTCAAGATAGAATTTAGCAACAGCTGGCATACAGTCATCTTCATCCATAACAATCATACCGCCAGACCCCATCATAGAACCTTTTGCAATAAGGTTATCAAAGTCAATTGGTGTATTCAAATCTTTTTCTGTCAAGCAACCACCCGATGGCCCTCCTGTTTGTACAGCCTTAAACTTCTTACCATCTTTAATACCTCCACCTATATCGTAAATAACTTCTCTTAATGTAATTCCCATAGGCACTTCAATCAGACCTACATTATTAATTTTTCCTGCTAGGGCAAATACTTTTGTCCCCTTAGATTTTTCTGTTCCAATCTTATTAAACCAATCTGCACCTTTCAAGAAGATCACTGGGATATTAGCAAATGTTTCTACATTATTAACATTAGTTGGTTTTCCCCAATAACCACTTGCTGCTGGAAAAGGTGGCTTCGTTGTTGGTTCTCCTCTTTTGCCTTCCATAGAATGAATCAAAGCTGTTTCTTCACCACATACAAATGCACCTGCCCCAAAGCGTATCTCAATATCAAAACTAAAGGATGTACCTAAAATATTCTCACCTAAAAGACCATATTCTCTAGCAGAATGAATAGCTGCTTCCAAACGTTTAATCGCTAATGGATATTCTGCTCTAATATACACTAAACCTTTTTGAGCACCTATAGCATAACCACAAATCGCCATAGCTTCTACAACTGAATTGGGGTCCCCCTCTAATATAGAACGGTCCATAAAAGCACCTGGATCCCCTTCGTCTGCATTACATACTACATACTTTTGATCAGACTTATTTTTATAAGCAAACTCCCATTTTAAACCTGTAGGGAATCCGCCACCTCCACGTCCTCTCAGTCCTGATTTTTTCACCTCATTAATAACGTCTTCCTGACTCATCGTCAACACTTTAGCCAATGCCGCATAACCATCTCTTGCAATATATTCTTCAATATTAGTAGGATCAATAAAGCCACAATTTCTAAGTGCTACACGCATCTGTTTCTTATAGAACTCCATATGCTTAGAATCAGAAATGTGTCTTTCGGTAGTGGGATCTGTATAGAGCAATCTTGCTACTTTACGACCCTTCACAATATGTTCTTTTATAATTTCTTCTGCATCTTCCGGTTTTACTTGTACATAGAAAGTATTATCCGGTAAAATTTTTACAATAGGCCCTTTTTCACAGAAACCGAAACATCCTGTTCTAAGTACCTGTACTATATCCTGCATTCCTGTCTTAGCTATGTACTTCTTTAGATTTTCTACAATTTCGATAGAATGTGAAGACATACACCCTGTACCACCACATACCAAAATATGCATTGTATACTTAGACATTTTGCTCCCTCCTTATTATTCATCTAGGGATTTGTGTCCTACAGGAATGATTCCCTCTATCATTTCCCCACCTAAAACATGTTTCTCTAATATTTCTAATGCACGTTCTTTTGTAACATGACCATAAACAATAGATTCCTGTCCTGGTAATTTTACCTCTACAGTAGGTTCTGCATAACAATACCCCATACATCCTCCCTGTGTAATCACTACATTATTCAGATTACGCTTTGCGACTTCTTCTGCTAAGAAGTTCATAACTTCCCTTGCACCAGCTGCAATACCACAAGTTGCCATTGCGACTCTGATTACTGCCATTTGTTCTACCTTTTCCCCTTTTTCACGAAGATCCACTTGATTCTTAACTTTATCACGTAAGTTTTTCAATTCATCTAAAGACATAATTTTTGGCATAATCATCCCCCCTTTTATTTAGCGGTATTCATTTAATATACTTTTAACTTGCTCTTTAGATGTGATTTTGCCATATACCTTATCACCAATCATTACAACTGGTGCAAGCCCACAAGCGCCTACACATCTTAATGCATCTAATGAAAATAGCCCATCCTTTGTAGTTTCACCAATTTCTATGCCTAGTTCTTCTTTGAAAGCTTGAAGGACTTTGTCAGAACCTCTTACATAACAAGCAGTTCCCAAACATACAGAAATCGGATTTTTTCCTTTTGGTGTCATTGTAAAGAAAGAATAAAAACTTACTACCCCATAGACTTGCGCAACAGGCACATTAAGTTTTTGCGCTACAAATTGTTGTACTTCAGCTGGCAAATGCCCAAATATACTTTGTGCTTTATGCAGCACAGCAATCAGCGCCCCTTCTTTTTCTGGCAGTTCATCAATAAACTGTTCTAATTTCTTATACAAGCTTTCTGTTAATTGATTGGTACAACCTTCACATCCCATAGGTTATCCTCCTTATTCTATATCTTAAACTAGCTGCTTAAACCAACTAAATAATGCCTCAATGCTAACTTCTGGTAGCTCTATGAACTGTCTCCTTTTATTAATATCTTGTAAATAATGCGCATCAGAAGATTGAATAATATGATGTTCATGATACTGCTGTCTATATTGTACTAAGTGTGCTGTTTTAGAAATTTCTAATGCCGTAAAAAATGGTTTTTCAGGCAAAACCCCCAATTGACTTATAATACTGTAACTAGCCCGATCAATATGGGCTGGATAAATCACACCGCCCATAGCCAATACTTTTTTAGTAATGTCATAAGCTGTTTGACACGTTGCAACAAGTAAAAAGTCTTCTAATTCATCTATCACTTCACTTTGATCATCAAAACAATATTGATGACCAAAAACCTCTGGCTTATTTTTAACTTTTAACATATTTTTTCTTACATCAGCTTCTATTTCATGAGCTGCTTCACAAGAAGGTAATAAAGCAATAAGATGAAATTCCTCTATACATTCTATTTCAATTCCTGGAATAACTAGTAATCCATTTTGTGCACCTACTGATTGAACCGCCTGTACATTACAACTTGTTTGATGATCTGTAATAGCAATGATATCTAATCCATTAAGCTTCGCCATATTGACAATATTATGTGGTGACATCAATTCATCACCGCAAGGAGATGCAGCTGTATGAATGTGCAAATCATAATATCCCTTCATGCCTCACCTACTCTAATAATTTCCCCAGTTCATAAGCTAATTCAAAACTACTTTTTTCTGATGTAAAAATAGAAATCTTTTCCTCATTAGCTTTTTCAATAGTTTCTAAATTAGGTACTACTCCTTGTGCTAAAATAATTGCACTTACACCTGTCATAATTGCCACGGCTATACTATTCATATGCCCTTGTACTGTAATCCATGCATCTTTACTTTGAGCATGTGCCATTACAAAACTTAATAAATCACCAATATAACCACCTTTTACTTCTTCATCCATACCAGTTTCTTTACCTAGCAATTTAAGGTGCATACTTTCCTTCATTTCTCTTACTGTCATTTAATTTCCACCTTTCATTTTTTACTATCTGTAGGAATAACTGTTTGCGTTAATTGATACATTTGATCAGATAATTCTTTAATTTTTTCACGTAAAATAAAAATACATTCTTCTATATTAGACTTTTGCATCACCACATCTTCTGCAAAACATCTACATGTTGGTGCCCCGCATGAACCACAATCAATATGTGGCAATCTATTGTATAAAAGCTCTATTTCTGTCATTTTTTCTAATGCCCTATTTACATCTTGGTCTAATGTAAAAACAAGACGTGGTGTTAAGTCCTTTTCAAATAAATAAGGAATGCTCTGAAGTAATTGTATTTGATACTTAGATAAAACTTCTCTCGTATCTTTTTCTTCTTCATCAATCCACTTTTTAAGTGTATTTCTACTCATAAAAGCATTTTCAATATTTAAAACACCTCCTAAACACCCTCCAGTACAAGCTAATGCTTCAATATAAGTTACATGATTTAAACTGCCGTCTTCCACCTTCTCCAATATGGCAATGACATTATCCAAACCATCAACTGCAATATGATTTTTAATACGTTTTTCATCAATTCCACCAGTTTGCATAGCCCAAGCAATTCCTGCTGCCCCACTTTGCCTTTTAGCTCCCTTATAACTAGGATGACTTAATATATTTAAAATAGGTTTATATAAACTTTGAATAGCAAATACACCATCCACTGACGACTTTTCAATACCCTTAGGGCGATGAAGCTCTGTTGCCTTAGCAGGACACGGTGAAATAAAAAACACACCAACTTGTGACTCATCAATTTTTCTCAATTTATACTGCGTTTTAATAAATCTTGCCGCTAGTTCCATTGGTGAAATAATCGGAAGTACCTGCTGCATAAGTGATGGGAATCGTCTTTGAATAAGTCTAATAATTACAGGACAAGATGACGAAATCATAGGAAAATACTTTGCAGATTCTAAATAATCACCTATATACTTTGTAATCATTTCACTGGCTGTAGCCACTTCAAACACTTCTGTAAAACCTATTTCATATAAAGCATTCAAGATAGCCGTAATATTGGGAGCTTTAGGAAACTGTCCATATAGAGAAGGTGCCGGTAATACTACTTTATATTTAAACTGATTCATTAAACTAAGTTCATCTGTTACAGCTTGCTTTGCCCCATTTCTACAAATACGAATACAGTTGCCACAATCAATACAGCGTTCTTCTATAATGGTTGCTTTTGATCCTCTTACACGAATAGCTTCTGTCGGACACCTCTTAATACAATCTGTGCACCCTATGCATCTAGCTTTATCTAAGGTTACTGAATGACTTTGCACCTTTTCACCTCCTATTTAAGTAATACTTCAATGTACACCATTGTCCCCTCTCCACATTTAGATGTAATCTTTAATGTATCACTATATCTTTTAATATTAGGAAGCCCCATACCCGCTCCAAATCCTAATTCTCTAATTTGAGCAGATGCCGTTGAATAACCCTCTTGCATAGCTAAATCAATATCCGGTATCCCAAGTCCTCTGTCTTTTAATGTAATTTCTATCTTTTCTCCGGTTAAAGTTACATCAATCTCTCCACCCTTGCCATGAATCACCATATTCATTTCAGCTTCATACATTGCAATGGCAACCTTACGTATATATTCTGTGCTTATTCCAAGTTGCTTTAATATGCGTTTTACAGCTGCTGAAGCTTCTCCAGCACGTAAAAAATCTTCTCCCTCCACTTCATAGTGTAACCGCATCTAGCTTCCACCCTTTTCCCCAAGCCCTTTGCTATACAACTTACCACATGCAACATAAAGTGGCTGATTTGTAGAAAGCAAGCAGATTTGTTTTTCCTCAGCTAATTTTTTCATATCTTCTGTAGGAACCTTTCCCCTCACAAACACAATCCCCTTTATATCTAGCATTTCTGCTGTACGAATTACTTGTAAATTCACAAGTCCTGTTAAAAGCAAAATATGGTCACTGGCAAAGGCAAGTACATCACTCATTAAATCACACCCACAGGCTGCAGAAACTTCTGCCTCTAATAATGCTTCTCCTGTATGCGACTGAGCTTTTAATATTTTCTGAACCTGTTTAAGCTTCATTCTGAGACCTCCTCTCTATAATACTTCATACCTAGTAAAACAACTTCAAATAAACCCGTTAAAGAATCTACTGATATTTCCCCCTATTACCTTCATACCAATTTTAGTATCTACTGCTAATATATCTTGTGGAAGCTTCCCAAATAATAATAAGCCCCATAAGTGGGATAATAATTCTCACTTTCCAAGTCTACAGCTATAATTCCTAATGCCTCTAATAATGTTCTATTTTCATTAATTGTACCTTACAGATGTTCCATATGCATTTTAATCATGTCTTCATCTAAATCTTCAAGCCTACTACTTCTACAAGGCACATTTTCAAAACTTAACATACCATATTGCTGTAGCATAGTAGCAATTTCATGACGTGTTGCTCTGCCAGTTGTAGAACCTTTTCGAATATAAAAAGCTCCTGCCATAAGCATTTGATATGATACCTGCATACTTCACTAAACTGTAATAATTCCTAATTTCTTCCCTTCATAAGAAATAACATCAAAAGCAATAGTCACAGGCGGCATACTTCGATTTGCTATAATTTGTTGAATACGTTCTTCAATATTTTCAGATAAATCTTCAATGCCCACTATTTCTCTTACATCAAAAATTATGTATCTTCTCCCACCATGCGTATTAACCATAGCAATAATATCTTTTACAAGTTCTTTCTTCTCCGAATCTAGTTCAATGGACAACTTAAGCTTAAAATCCAATTTAAGGCTTTCATCCTGCGTTACCAAATGCCTTACTTTATTTATATTCATCTTTCTCTCCTGTATGTCCATTTAACTTAATCTATTATCATTTTTAACTTTTTTTAACATATACTGTAATAAGTTTATTTTTGATTTCTAGGAGGTATGTATGTCCAAAAAAAATAAAGCAAATGAATCCTATTTACGGTTATTTCATATTGCATGCTTCACACCTTCCATAGATATTTATGTTGATTATAAAAAATATTATAAGGCAATATTGTATGAAGACTTTACCCAATATATGCTTATTTCTCAAGGAGAGCATATTATTACCCTCACCTTACATGATGACTTAACCCCTATTTATGAACGCAATATCTCACTAAGTCCTTATAAAATTTATACGCTTATCTTTCTAACAGATCCTAAACATAATGATAAGACTACACTCTATCTTATAGAAGATATTCAGCGTAGTATCCCACCCCACCATTGCATGTGCCGCCTTGGTCACTTTAACTATGCCACCCCTCTTCTAGATTTTTATTTTACTGATAGTACAAAAAAAGATACTTATAAAAAAGTATCTTGTTATGAAATGACTCCTTATTTTCCACTGCTTATTAATACCTATTCTTTAAACACCACTATTAATCTTACCCAAAAAAGCTTTATCACTTTAAAAAACTTAGAACTTAAATTAGATCGTTTTTATACTTTTTATATTATCGGAAATGAAAAAAAGGAGACACCACCACAGATTCTCTTATCTATTGATGGTAACTCCTATTTACGTTTTATAAAACCAGAAGTAGAAAGCTAACTATTTGTCTTTCTTACGTGATTTACCTTTAAAAACAAATGACTTACTTCCTGATTTTTTAGCTTGTTTTGTTTGATGATTAGTTGCTTTTTTACCTTTATTCTTTGCTGGCACTTTAGTTGCTGGCTTTTTATTTTCTTTAACTGATTTAGTTTTTTGATTCACTACTTCTTTTGAAGTTTTTTTACTTTCCTTACCTTTTTTAACTTCCTTTTTACGGACTGAATAACCAAAGGTTCCCAAAGGCTCTCCTAAAGTAAGATATGTGCCATGTGAATAAGCAATTAAATCACTATCATTTAAATGGAATTTTCCTTTTTCATCCATAAAGTCTTCATTTACATACACATTTAATACTTTAGCAATAAACATATCATGTGACCCTAATTCCTTAATTTCAGTTACTTCACATACAATGCTTACTGGACTTTCTCCAATCATAGGACACTTTGTATCTTCATCCCAAATAGGCGTTAAAGACATCTTCTTAAACTTATCTACATCTTGTCCACTTTTTACGCCACAATAATCTGTAGCAAAAACTAAATCCCTTGTCGTAAGATTGATTACAAAATATCCACTCTCTTTAATCATATTATATGAAAAACGAGATTTTCTAAGTGAAATATATGTCATAGCTGGATTTGTACAAATTGTTCCAGTCCATCCTACTGTTACAATATTAGTATGCTCTAAATCTCCGCAACTTACCATAGCTGCTGGAAGTGGATAGAGCATGTTGCCTGCTTTCCACTTTTGCTTTTTAATCTCATTCATTCTTTAAATCCTTTCAATATATTACTCATTATTAATATGGCACCATCATCTTAAATTATGTGGCTATATAAAATCCAATAAGCCAGCCAATAAAGTTTACTGTCATATGCACGATTATTGTACATTGTAACTTGTTGCTTTTTGCTTTTATGATGCCAAACAAACATCCCATTATAACAGCATAAATCTTTTGAAGCGCCAATGCATGTAAACTACCAAACAATAATGCCTGAGTTGTTATGGCAATAGGTGTACTAAATTCAGAACGCATTAAACTTTGAACCTTTCCTCTAAATATATACTCTTCTAAAATAGGTGCTACAAATACAATGACAGTAAAACTTAAAATAGGTTCATACCCTGTAAACATTTCACTAATAGCTGTATAACCCGGGAAATACGGCAATAAAATCATATTAATAACAATACACGCCAAATATACTAAAATGCCTATACCACTAAATTTTAAAACTTCGCTGAATTTAAGGTCCCATTCTTTGATTTCAAAATGTCTATATTTATAATCAATACCAAGTACTACACTTAAACATATTATTTGAGCACATAAATTCATAAAATACCGATGTTCTTCATAAATGCTATTATATGCTTCTTTACCAAATATGAAATAAACTCCATTTACTATAAGTATTTGGCTTCCTATAAACCATAAAACTAATAAAATCACATAGCTTACGACTAGTATCTTCCTATTACATTTCAAGGCTTTCCCTCCTTGTATTTAAGAAATAAAAAAGACCTACTTTTCAGTAGGTCTTTTCATTATTGTTGTTCTGGTTTTTCAACTAACACTTTATGTGATAAATTAATACGACCTTGTTTGTCAATTTCAATAACTTTAACTTCGATTGAATCACCAATATTTACAACATCTTCCACTTTTGCTACACGTTCATGTGCAAGTTGAGAAATATGCACAAGTCCTTCTTTACCTGGTGCGATTTCTACAAAAGCACCAAAGTTCATAAGACGAACTACTTTTCCTGTAAATACTTGACCTTCTTCTACAGGTTTTGCAATACCCTCAATCATTTTAATAGCTTGTTGTGCTTTTTCTGCATCAACACCGCAAATGAATACACGTCCATCATCTTCAATATCAATTTTAACGCCAGTTTCTTCAATAATGCGGTTAATCATTTTACCTTTTGGTCCAATTACCTCACTAATTTTCTCTGGGTCAATTGTGATTTGTGTAATAACTGGTGCATATGGTGATAAGTGATCACGCACAGTTGGAATAGCTTTTAACATGATATCATCAATGATATGGTAACGAGCTTTTCTTGTATTTTCTAAAGCACCTTTAATAATTTCTGGTGTTAACCCTTGAATCTTCATATCCATTTGGATAGCCGTAATACCTTTGTGTGTACCACCTACTTTAAAGTCCATATCTCCGAAGAAGTCTTCAAGACCTTGGATATCTGTAAGAAGTACGAAATCATCATCAGTTTCACCTGTTACAAGACCTACTGAGATACCAGCAACTGGAGCTGTAATAGGTACACCTGCAGCCATAAGTGCAAGAGTAGAACCGCAAATACTAGCTTGTGATGTAGAACCATTTGAGCTAAGTACTTCTGATACTGTACGAATAGCATATGGGAATTCTGATTCTGATGGAAGTACTGGTACAAGTGCACGTTCTGCTAAAGCACCGTGACCAATTTCACGACGTCCTGGTGCACGTGGTGCACGCGCTTCACCTACTGAATATGGAGGGAAGTTGTAGTGGTGCATATAACGTTTAGATACTTCTAATTCATCTAATCCATCAAGTACTTGCATTTCTGATAATGCAGCAAGTGTTGCTACTGTAAGTACTTGTGTTTGTCCTCTTGTGAAAAGACCTGTACCATGTGCTCTAGGAAGTAAATCTACTTCTGCTGCAAGGTGTCTAATTTCCTCAAGTTTACGACCATCTGGACGTTTATGGTCTTTTAAGATCATTTTACGTACAGTTTTCTTTTCAAATTGATAAAAAGCATCTTCTAAGTACTCAAGGTAATCTTCTTTACCAGCTTCAGTTAATTTTTCAATTACCATATCTTTAAGTACTTTAAGTTGTTTTTCTCTTGTTTGTTTATCATCAGTAAATACTGCATTTTCCATCTCTTCACTACCAATATATGAAGTGATTTCAGCATAAATTTCATCTGGTACAGCAAATTTTACGTAATCTGCATCTTTTTCTTTACCACAATCATCTTTAATAGATTGAAGGAAAGTTACAACTTGTTGGTTGAATTCATGTGCTTTCATAATTGCATCATACATAAGGTCATCTGCAACTTCATTTGCACCAGCTTCAATCATCATTACTTTATCTTTTGTAGAAGATACTGTTAATGCTAAATCTGATTTTTGACGTTCAGCTTGATTTGGATTGAATACAAGTTTCCCATCTACTAACCCAACTTGTACAGACCCTACTGGACCTGCAAATGGAATATCAGAAATATCTACAACAAGTGATGCCGCAATCATAGCTGTTACTTCTGGACTGCAATCTTGATCTACTGAAAGTACAGTTGTTGTAATAACAACATCATTTCTATAATCTTTTGGGAATAATGGACGCATTGGACGGTCAATTACCCTTGATGTTAAAATCGCTTTTTCAGATGGTCTTGACTCACGTTTAATGAAACCACCTGGAATACGTCCTACTGCATAGAACTTCTCTTCATAGTTTACACTAAGTGGGAAGAAATCTACTCCCTCCTTAGGTTCTTCACTTGCAACTACAGTTGCAAGAATAACTGTATCACCATAACTTACCATAGCTGATGCATTAGCAAGTTCTGCTACTTTTCCAATTTCTACTGAAAGCTTTCTTCCAGCTAACATGGTTGAATAATTTTTTACCATATACATTTCTCCTTTCAAGTAATCACTGTAAGAAGTAAGAAGAGAAACTTTTGTTGCGCAATCTTATAGTTCGCCTAAATCGCCTTTTATACTCTCATTATCTTTAAGCAAATTATAACATTGCACACAAAAACATCATTCCTCATCTTCTTACAAGCTTATTTTCAGATTGTTATTAAAAATATGTAAAGTATTTTCAATACTTTAATATATCGAATTCTTTAGAAACTTTACAAAAAAGGGCGGAATACTCCACCCTTTTTAAAATTATTTTCTGATTCCAAGTTGAGCAATGATTGCACGGTATCTTTCGATATCTGTTTTGATTAAGTAGTCAAGAAGACCTCTTCTTTTACCAACCATCATTAATAAACCACGACGTGAGTGGTGATCTTTTTTGTGTGTTCTTAAGTGATCTGTTAAGTGATTAATTCTTTCTGTTAATAAAGCAATTTGTACTTCTGGAGAACCAGTATCTTGTGCTTTTCTACCATATTGAGCAATAAGTTCTTGTTTACGTTCTTTTGTCATTGTCATGACCTCCTAAAATTTAAATATATATGCCATTTACTAAGATACGGTCGGAGCGTCCAATATCTGAGTAATGGTCGTCAACGTAGATTAGTATAACATAACTCCTCTTATTTTGCAAACACCTTTATTATGAATTAAATATTCTTTTTACTGTAAGAGAATCTTTTACAATTTGTTGTTGCAAAGCCTCTAAATTGGTGAACTTTTGTTCTTCTCTTATCTCATGATAAAATCTTATTTCTACAGTTTCACCATAGATATCCTTATTGAAATCAAATATATGTGTTTCAATCATTTTTTTGTTGCCATTCACTGTAGGATTATATCCTATATTAGTCATTCCCAAATATTCTTCATTATATACAGTCACTTTTGTTGCATACACACCATTTGGTGGATATACGCGATCTGGATCTGCTATTAAATTAATTGTTGGGAAACCAATTGTACGTCCAAGCTGTTTTCCTGCCATAACATTACCTACTATCGTATAAGGATGTCCTAACATTTCATTAGCGAATTCTATGTTGCCCTCAACAATTAAATTTCTAATTGTTGAGCTTGAAATCATTTGATTCTCATTTTTCACAGCAGATACTACAAATACCTCAATATCATGTTTTGTACCTAGTACTTTTAAATACTCTGGATTTCCTGCTTTATTTTTACCAAAATAGTAATTTTCGCCTACAACTAATACCTTAGCTTTTAATTGCTTAACTAAAATTTCTTCAAAAAACTCATCTGGAGAAACACTTGCAAACGCCTTTGTAAAAGGATATTCAATAAGTGTATTCATCCCTAAACTTTTTATAATTTGTTTCTTGTCCCTACGTGATGTGATTAATGGTTTTGGGTGATTTCCAATAACCCAACTTGGATGAGGATAAAAAGAAAAACAATTGTTTTAAGATTTTTTGCCTCTCCCTGCTGCATTGCAACCTGCAATAATTTCTGATGCCCTCTATGTACACCATCGAAATTTCCTAAAACCACTACACTATTTTCACTTTGATTTACATCACGCGTGCCATAAATATATTCCATCCTCATACCTCTCAAACTATTTTCATACTGTTTTTTCTAATATAGCATGTTTTTTTATTTATTAAAAGGTTATTTCTCCATATAACTTTTCAAAATTCTTTACAACTATATTGTTATACTTTATATAAATGGGTAGGTTCTTATTTATAAACCTACCCATTTATATTCTTAAATTAATTAAGAAAGAAACATTCTTTCCACTTGTAAACACTTCTTTGCTTCATCCCATTTATAAAGTGCAATAAAACTTCCTTTTGTATCATAAATGCGTATAAAATCTTTTTTATAACTTTCATCAAATTTCTCTACAGCATGTAATTTTAAAGCATTACCATTATAAAGTAATTTTTCTAAAGACGCTTTAATTGTACACTTTGGCAAATTCTTAAAGATTTCTTCTAGTCCTTCAATATGCTCTGTGATTTGCTCTTTTACAGCTTCTAATTCTGATAATTTTAAGCTGTCTTCCAATTCATAATGACCTACTTTTGTACGAAGTAAAGTTCCCATATGTGCCCCACAGCCTAATTTTTCACCAATATCAGTACAGAGTGTACGAATATAAGTTCCTTTTGAACAATGCACACGTATTTTAAAGCGATTTTTATGAAGTGTTTCTACGATTTCACAATTATAAATTGTAACTTGACGTTTTGGTCGTTCAACTACAATTCCTTTTCGAGCTAGTTCGTATAATCTTACACCATTTACTTTAATGGCTGAGTACATTGGTGGTATTTGTTCATAAGTACCAATAAAACTTTTTACTACTTCTTCAACTTGTTCTTTTGTTACATTCACAGGACGTGTTTCTAAAATCTCCCCTGTTGCATCTTCTGTTGTTGTTGTTACACCTAAAATCACTTCTGCTTCATAACATTTATCAGCATCTGTTAAATAAGGTACTACTTTTGTTGCAGGTCCAATACAAAGTGGTAATACGCCTTCTGCTTCTGGATCTAATGTGCCTGTATGCCCTACACGACGTTCTCTTAAAATCCCTCTTACTTTAGCAACTACATCATGAGAAGTATAGCCGCATTCTTTATATACATTAATAATTCCATTTAACATACGTTATCCTTTCTAAAAATAACTTCAAAATTAAAAGGCTGCTAAAAGCAGCCCCTTAATTTCATTTATTTATTCATAACATCTGAAATCATTTTAGACATTTGCATACCACGTTCAATAGATTCATCTAATCTAAATAAAAATTCAGGTGTATTTCTAAGATTAATACGGCGTGCTACTTCTCTACGGATATAACCTTGAGCTTTTGTTAAAGCTGCCATTACATCTTGTTTTTTATTATCTTGAAGTACACTGATATAAACTTTAGCAGTTTTTAAGTCATTTGTTGTATCAACTGCTACAACACTAATCATTGTATCCTGTACAGCTGGATCCTTAATTTCAGTACGTATAATCTCTGCAATCTCTCTTCTGATTTCTTCGTTAATTCTAGTTAATCTTTGACTTGCCATTTTTATCACTCCTCATTTTTAAGCTACATCATTTGTAGTTTAAAACTATCTTGGAACCTCTTCCATGATGAATGCTTCTACATTATCGCCTTCTTTGATGTCGTTGTATTTCTCGAACATAACACCACATTCATATCCTGTATTTACTTCTTTTGCATCATCTTTGAAACGTTTAAGTGAAGTAAGGTTTCCTTCGTATACTACAATACCATCACGCACGATACGTACGCCAGCATTTCTTACAATTTTACCATCTAATACGTAAGCACCACCAACAGTACCAAGTCCTGATACTTTAAATGTTTGACGAATTTCTGCATGACCTACTACTTTTTCAACATATTCAGGATCAAGCATACCTTTCATCGCTAATTTAATATCTTCAATCGCATTGTAAATTACACGGTATAAACGTACGTCTACTTCTTCACGATCAGCAATAGCTTTAACAGCAGATTCTGGTCTTACGTTGAAACCAATAATGATAGCCCCTGACGCTGAAGCTAATTGTACGTCAGATTCTGTAATTGTACCAACACCACCGTGAATTGTACGGATACGTACTTCTTCATTACTTAATTTTTCTAAGCTTTGTTTTACAGCTTCTACTGAACCTTGAACGTCAGCTTTAATAATGATGTTAAGTTCTTTCATTTTACCTTCTTGGATTTGAGAGAATAAATCATCAAGAGATACTTTGTTTGGTGTTTGACCAATCATTTGTACTCTACCTTGTGCACGAATTTGTTCTGCAACTTGACGAGCTTGTTTATCATTTTTAGCTACATAAAATAATTCTCCACCTGTTGGTACTTCTGAAAGACCAAGGATTTCTACTGGTGTACTTGGAAGTGCTTTTTTAACATTTCTACCTTTATCATCAATCATCGCACGTACACGACCATATGCGCTACCTGCAACGATTGGATCACCAACTTGAAGTGTACCAGATTGTACAAGTACTGTAGCTACTGGACCACGACCTTTGTCAAGTTGTGCTTCAATAATTGTTCCTCTTGCTTTACGTCTTGGATTAGCTTTAAGATCACCCATTTCAGCAACAAGAAGTACCATTTCAAGAAGTGTATCAATACCTTCACCTTTAAGCGCTGATACTGGTACACAGATGATATCTCCACCCCAATCTTCTACAAGAAGTCCTTGGTCTGCAAGTTCTTGTTTTACGCGGTCTGGATTTGCACCTGGTTTATCAATTTTGTTCATTGCAACAATGATTTGTACATTAGCTGCACGTGCGTGGTTAATCGCTTCGATTGTTTGTGGCATAACACCGTCATCAGCAGCAACTACAAGAATTGCAATATCTGTAACTTGAGCCCCTCTTAAACGCATTGCTGTGAAAGCTTCGTGTCCTGGTGTATCTAAGAAAGTAATTTTTTCACCTTTTATGCTAATTTGTGAAGCACCAATATGTTGTGTAATACCACCTGCTTCTTTAGCTGTAACGTGTGTTGAACGAATTGCATCAAGTAATGATGTTTTACCATGGTCAACGTGTCCCATTACAACTACTACTGGTGGGCGTTTTTCTAAATCTTTTTCTTCATCTATGATTTCCCCAAAGATTTCTTCCATTAAGTCTTTTTCTTCTTCAACTTCTGTAAGTACATCAAATTCTTCAGCAAGTTCTGTTGCTGTATCAAAGTCGATTTCTTGATTCATTGTGGCAAGTTTGCCTCTTTTCATTAATCTTTTAATAAGTTCTGTTGCTGTTACGTCTAACTTATCAGCTAATTCTTTAAGTGTAAGACTAGCTGGGATTTGGATTATTTTAATTTCATCTTCATTTGTTTCTGGTTGATTATTCTTATTTTCTATCATATCGCTCTCTTTACCTTGTTTTTTTTGTAATTTTTTTTGGGTTGGCTTTGTTGTCACTGCCGCAATTTCTGTATTAGTCTCTTTAGTAACTTCTTTATAGTAATTCATAACTAGATTTGCTTCTTCATCCTCTAAAGTACTCATATGACTATGTACTTCAAAGCCATACTTAGCTAACATATCCATAATTTCTTTACTGGTAATATTAAGTTTCTGGGCAACTTCATACACTCTTACTTTAGACATACCTCCACCTCCAAATGTGATTACTTACTTAAGCCAATTAACTCCTCAATTTTCTTGGCAAAGTTTTCATTTACTATCGCAATAACTGCGCGTGGGTTCTTACCTACTCTGTCACCAATTGCTTCTTTAGTGCCCCATGTCACACATGGTATACCGCGGTAACTTGTTTTATTATTAAATAACTTTTTAGTGTTATTTGATGCATCTGTAGCAACAATTACTAAATGAGCTGTTTTACTAAGCACAGCTTCTTTTGCTGCGAATTCACCTGTCACTAGCTTACCAGCTTTTTGACATAAACTTAGCATTTGATAAATTCTACTGTCCATCATAAGCCTCAAACTCTTTTCTCAATTCGCTGTAAATTGATTTATCTACTGCCATCTTAAAAGATCTTTCTAATCCTTTATTCTTTTCAGCCTTGTTTAAGCACTCAATATCTTTACAAATATAAGCCCCTCTACCTGGCTTCTTTCCATGAAAGTCAAGTGAAAAATTTCCTTCTTGATTTCTTACAATACGAATCATATCTTTTTTATTTTTCATTTCGTTACAACCTGTACATTTACGCAAAGGAATCTTTCTTATTTTCATAGGCTATTACTCCTCTACAACTTTAGCTTCTTCTACTTCATCAGCAACTTCAAGAGCTGTTTCATTTTGAAGTGCTTCTAATTCTTCAGGTTTTACACTTTTAATGTCAATTTTCCAGCCTGCAAGTTTTGCAGCAAGTCTTACATTTTGTCCACCTTTACCAATAGCAAGTGTTAAGATGTTTTCTGGAACGATAACTTTTGCATTTCTTTCGTTTTCTGTTTCTTCAAGTTCTACACTAAGTACTTTAGCTGGGCTAAGTGCTTCCTTGATAAATTCTTTTGGATCTTCGTTCCAGTGTACAACGTCAATTTTTTCACCGTTTAATTCTTGAACGATGTTATTGATACGTTTACCTTTTTCACCTACACAAGCACCTACTGGATCTACTAATGGAGCATTTGAGTAAACTGCAATTTTTGTACGAGAACCAGCTTCTCTTGCAATACTTTTAATAACAACAGTACCATCTTTGATTTCTACTACTTCTTGCTCGAAAAGTCTTTTTACAAGTTCTGGATGTGTACGTGAAACAATAACTTGTGCACCTGCATTTCTATTCTTACCTTCAGCTTTACCTTCATTTTTATTGAAGTCTTTTACTGCTAAAAGATAGAATGATTTATATTCACCAATACCACCATTAGCTTCCATTTGTGCATCGAAGTTATCATTTGGCATAGCTTCTGATGTTGGAAGTGATGCTTCTGTGAAATCTAATTGTACAATATAACCATTTTTTTCTTTTCTTAAAACTTTGCCTTTAATGATATCATTTAATTTAACGCTATATTGTTCGTAAACCATTTGTCTTTCGGCTTCTTTAATTTTTTGAATAACTACTTGTTTTGCATTTTGTGCTGCAATACGACCGAAGTTTTTAGGTGTAATTTCTACATCGATAACATCATCTAACTCTACCATAGAGTTAATTGCTCTAGCATCTGCTAAATCAATTTCTAAAAGTTCATTGTCTACCCAACCATCTTCTACAACTGTTTTAGAAGCATATACTTTTACATCACCTGTTTTTTCATCAATGTTAATTTTAAGATTTTGTTTACCATTTGTACTTACACCAAAGTGTTTTTTGCAAGCTACTTCGATTGATTGCTTAATTGCATCAATAAGCTTCTCCTTGTTAATTCCTTTAGACGCCGCAATTTGCTCAATTGCCATAATAAATTCCTGATTCATTTTAATCCTCCTCCAAGTTTGTGCTTTATTCAAGCTTATGTTTATTACCCATGTTACGTATCATGTATTAGAACATGATTGCAAGTCTAACCTGTGCTACATTTTTAAGATTAATAGCTAAGCGTGTGCCTTCATCATCTAAGATAAGTTCATCTGCTGTTTTTTCTACAAGCTCTGCTGTAAGATGTTTTTGTTTATTGATTGCTTCATAAAGTTTAACATCTACCATACGACCTTTGTATTTTTCATACTCACGTTCTCTTTTTAAGATACGATCAAGTCCTGGCGAACTTACTTCTAATATATAAGCATCTCTAATAATATCTTTTTCATCAAGTACTTCTTCAATTGCACGACTTGTAAGTCTGCAATCCTCAATATTGATGCCACCTTCTTTATCGATATATATTCTTAAATAATAGTCTGGTCCTTCTTTAACGTATTCTACATCAACGAGTTCATAGTTAAGTTCAGCAAGAATTGGTTCTAAGTAACCTTCTACTGTTTCTACTAGTTGTTTTTTATTCATGCTTTTCATCCTTTCATACAATATAGTTTGACTTAAACTAAATTATATATACATCTAAACAATACGAAAGAGTGGGTAAAAACCCACTCTTTCTCAAACGTTCATGATTATAATTATGAATTATACTACTAATAAGTAAAAAAAGCAAGTCTCTTAGTAAATATCTCTTACTTCTTTTAAATTTCAGCAATTTCTTGCATTAACGCATCAAATAACTCTTCCTCTTTGACTTTTTTTACAATTTGACCTTTTTTAAAGATTAAGCCTTCACCACGTCCACCGGCAATACCAATATCAGCTTCTCTTGCTTCACCAGGACCATTTACTACACATCCCATAACAGCAATCTTAATATCTTTTTTAAGTGCTTTAGTAGCTTCTTCCACTTTTTTAGCAAGTTCAATAAGATTTACTTCTGTACGACCACAAGTTGGACATGAAATAATCTCTGGCCCAAATTTCCTAAGCTGTAATGCTTGAAGCACATTTTGTGCACATGCAATTTCTTCTACAGGATCATCTGATAAAGAAATGCGAATTGTATCTCCTATACCCCTTGATAAAATTGCACCAAGACCTACTGAAGATTTAATTGTTCCTTTGTAAAGTGTTCCTGATTCTGTAATCCCAACATGTAGAGGATAATCAAACTCTTCTGCAAATGTTGTATATGTTTCAATTGCAAGTGGTACATTAGAAGCCTTTAAAGAAACTACAATATCTCTAAAATCAAGCTTTTCTAATATTTCAATATGTTTTCTTGCACTCTCTACCATAGCTCTTGCATTCACACCACCACAAGCTTCCATGACACTTTTTTCTACTGAACCAGAGTTCACACCAATACGGATTGGAATATTATAAGCTTTTGCTTTTTCAACAACTGCAATAACTCTTTCTTCACTGCCAATATTCCCTGGATTAATACGTAATTTATTAACTCCGTTTTCAATTGCCATAAGTGCTAAACGATAGTCAAAATGAATATCTGCTACAAGTGGCACATGAATACGTGGTACAATCTTTTCAATTGCTTTAGCTGCTGTTTCATTTGGTACAGCAACTCGCACCATTTCACAGCCAGCTTCTTCTAATACTAAAATCTGCGCTACAGTAGCATCTACATCTTCAGTCTTTGTATTTGCCATAGACTGAATAATGATTGGATTACCACCACCTATTATTAAATCTTTAACTTTTACTGCACGTGTATTTTCTCTTGTATAAAAACTCATCGTCCAATTCCCATCCTTATTAAATCATTATATAAAACTACAACTGTTAATAACATTAAGAGCACCATTCCTATAAAGTGAACAGCGCCTTCTTTTTCGGCAGATACAGCTTTACCACGAATCATTTCAATAATAATAAACACTAAACGTCCACCATCTAACGCTGGAAATGGCAATAAATTAAATATTCCTAAGTTAGCAGATAAGATTGCACCTACATAAAGTAAATCTATAACTGCATATCCTAATCCACCTATCCGAACACTTTGATCCCATTGCTTGGATGTTTGATCAACAACTCCTACAATTCCAGCCATTTGATCCATACCTACCTCACCTGTCAAAAGTTGAATTAAACTACGCCAAATCATCTCTACTGTACGAACCATGAGGACAAATCCACTTTCAAGGTTATATAAAATATTAAAATGATTCTGTGTAACTGTAAATCCAAAACGTGCTACACCATCTTCTTGTTTTTTAGTGTTAAGTGCAATAGCTTCTTCTTTACCATCTACATGCTTAATTACTAGATTATACGTTGCTTCTTCTTTACTTAATGCGTTAGATAAATCTGCAAGCTTCTTAACCTTTTCCCCATTAATAGCTGTAATTTTATCTCCTACTTGAAGTCCAGCCTCTACTGCTGGCATATTTTCTTGTAATGTTGCAATTTCATTTGTATTACATCCTATATATCCCACTACAATACTCATTAAAATCCAAGCTAAAATAAAGTTCATCACAGCACCGGCTACTACAATTAAAAACTTCTGCCATGGCTTTTTGGAACTCATTGCCTTTGGATTGTCACTTGATCCTACTTCTTCTTCCATACTACAAAACCCGCCTATAGGAAGCAGACGAATAGAATATAGTGTCTCACCTTTTTGAACAGACCATACTTTAGGCCCCATTCCCATAGCAAACTCATGTACTAATACACCATTTTTCTTTGCCATAATGAAATGACCCCACTCATGAATAATTACAACACATGCAAATATTAAGATAAGCATCAATACAAATATGACTTTATCTAGCATTTACCTACCTTCTCTCCACTACATTTCCTTGCCCAAGCATCGCTCTCTAAAATCTGCTCTAAAGTTGGACTACTTATACATATGTGTTCCTCCATCACGTTATGTATAATTTGTGGTATTTGCATAAAACTAATTTTTCCATTTAGGAATGCTTCTACAACAACTTCATTAGCTGCATTTAAAACAGCAGGCATTGTTCCACCTACTTTAAGTGCATCATAAGCATATTGTAAACAAGGGAAGACATCTTTTCTAGGATATTCAAAAGATAGATTTTTAATTTCTGCAAGCTTTAATTTTGCAATGCAGTCTAAATGTGTACGTTCTGGATAATAAAGTGCATAGCCAATAGGATGTCTCATATCAGGCATACCGAGTTGTGCAATTGTTGACCCGTCTACATACTCAACCATAGAATGCACAATGCTTTCTTTATGAACAACAACATCAATTTGTTCAGGCGCCACATTAAATAGATGTTTTGCTTCAATAACCTCTAGTCCTTTATTCATTAAAGTCGCTGAATCAATTGTTATTTTACTTCCCATCTTCCAATTCGGATGATTAAGTGCTTGCTGCACTGTTACATTTTCTAACTGCTCTTTTGTATATTCTCTAAAAGGTCCACCTGAAGCTGTTAAAACAACTTGCTCAACTGCTTTATGTTTATTACCTCTTAAACATTGAAATACTGCTGAATGTTCACTATCAACTGGTAAAATTGCCACACCATTTTCTTTTGCAAGCTTCATTACAAGTTCTCCTGCTGTTACAAGTGTCTCTTTATTTGCAAGTGCAATTGTTTTTTTAGCTTCTATTGCACGAATTGTAGGTAAAAGCCCAATCATACCTACTACTGCCGTAACAATTATTTCAACTTCTTCTAATGTTGCAACTTTAATAAGTCCTTCTACCCTGTTACAATTTCTATTTCATATTCTTTTCCACTTAAACGTGCTCTTAGCTCCTCAGCTTTTTCTTCTTTCATTACACATACAAGGCGTGGTCTAAATTCTTTAATTTGTGCTTCTAATAAATCAATATTATTATTTGCACTTAAACCTACAACCTCCATATTAGTATCTTGTCTTACAATGTCTAAAGTCTGTGTACCTATAGAACCTGTTGATCCTAAAATAGCAATTCTCTTTTGCATTCTAAAAGCTCCTATCCAATAATTTTTTCTGCCACTTCAACTGCTAAATAAATCATAGGTGCAACAAATAAGATACTATCAAATCGATCTAAAATGCCCCCATGACCTGGTAATAAATTCCCAAAATCTTTTTTACTATATTTTCTTTTGATTGCTGATGCTGCTAAATCCCCAAATTGTGAAATCAGAGCAGCAATGACTACTGCAGAAACTACTAATGCCATATAGTCTACTAATATATTATATCTATAATGTGTATAAATTATGGTATAGATAAATCCAAGTACACCAGCACCTATCATTCCACCTATACTACCCTCTATTGTCTTTTTAGGGCTTAAAACAGGTGCCAACTTATGTTTTCCTAATGCACGTCCTGTAAAATAGGCAAACGTATCAGATCCCCATGAACTCAAAAAAATAAGCCAAATCCAAAAATTACCATATTGTGTTTTTCTAATAAGGACTATAAAAGCAAAAAGTATAGGAATATATAATACACCCATTATTGTTAATGCTACATCTACAATCTCATATTTAGGATAACATATAATCATTATGAGTAATGTAGCTAATACTAAAAGGCTTAAAAATATGTCAAAATAATTTTGTATCAAATCTAACCCTAAAAAATAAATAATCGTTGCACCATATCCAATATATTTCATTGGCTTATGTGTCTCTTCAACTACACGATAGAATTCAAAAATTCCAATTAAACTAATTCCTAACATTGTAAGCTGAAGTATAGGATTTCCCAATAAAATAAGCCCTACTACAATAGGCAGTCCTATTACCGCTGTTAATATTCTTGTACCCACAGTTTTTCCTCCTATTCACTCTTGCCAAATCTTCTTTTACGTGTATTATATACTTCTAATGCCTTATCAAATTCTTCTTTTGTAAAATCAGGCCATAAACAATCAGTAAAGTAAAATTCTGAGTAAGCTAACTGCCATGGTAAAAAATTACTTGTACGTTCTTCACCACTTGTGCGAATCATTAAGTCAGGGTCTGGCATATGTGATGTATCTAAATAACCACTAATTAATTCTTCTGTAATAGCTTCTACTGTTATTTTCCCATCTTTAGCATCTTGTGCAATTTTTTGCAGTGCACGCTTTACTTCATCACGTCCACCATAATTAAAAGCCATGTTAAAGCAAATTCCAGTTTTATCCTTTGTAATTTCTTTAAGCTGATTTATCTTTTCTTTTATATCTTCTGGAATATTGGCAGATTTTAAGTCTCCAATTACATTAAAACGTAGATTTTTTTTCCCAGCTGTTTTAATATTATTATCAAGATAACGCCTAAAAAGTCCCATTAATCCATTTACCTCTGATTCAGGTCTACGCCAGTTTTCAGTTGAAAATGCATATACAGTTAGGTATTTAATTCCTTTCTCTTCTGCATAATCAATAATATCTTCTAATGCCTTTACTCCTCTACGATGTCCCTCATTACGTGGCAAGAAACGTTTTTTTGCCCATCTTCCATTGCCATCCATAATAATCGCAATATGTTCTGGTAAATTTGTAATTGTCATATTTTATTTCCTCCTATATTAAAAAACTCCTCTTAAAGAGGAGCTTTATACTATACAGATAAAATGTCTCTGTTTTTAGCTTCAACAATTTTATCGATTTCATCTACAAATTTATCTGTCATTTTTTGAACATCTTTATCAGCAACTTCTTGTTCATCTTTGCTAATTGCATTATCTTTTTCCATTTTTTTAATTGCATCCATAGCATCACGACGGATATTTCTGATAGCTACTTTAGAAGCTTCACCTTTTTTCTTAATATCTTTTGTAAGATCTCTACGACGTTCTTCTGTAAGTTCTGGAAATACTAAACGAATTACTTTTCCATCATTAGTTGGGTTAATTCCAAGGTCTGATTCATTAATTGCTTTTTCAATAGCTTTTAATACTGTTGCATCCCATGGCTGAATTTGTAAAATACGGGCTTCCGGAACACTTACATTACCTACTTGTTGAATAGGCGTTGGTGAACCATAGTATTCTACTGTAATACGATCTAATACATGTGGATTTGCACGACCTGCACGAATTGTTGCTAAATCTGCTTTTAAAGCAGCAATTGTTTTATCCATTTTTTCTTCAAATCTTTTTAATGTTTCTTTCACTCTAATATCCTCCTTAAATTACCCTTCTATATAAATAGTTGTACCTATTTCTTCACCTTCTGAAACTCTTATAATGCTATTGTCTGCACCTAAGTCAAATACAATAATAGGCAATTTTTGCTCTATACAAAGCGTAGCAGCTGCTGCATCAATCGCTTTTAAATCTTGACGCAACATATCTTGACAAGAAATGCGTGTATATTTCTTAGCTTCTTTATTCACTTTAGGGTCACTATCATATACCCCATCAATATTTTTTGCAAATAATAATGCATCTGCTTCAATTTCACATCCACGAAGCACAGCGCCTGTATCTGTTGAAAAGAATGGATGACCTGTTCCACCTGCAAAGAATACAATTTTGCCTTGTGTCATATGCTCTAAAGCTTTATCTTTAGAGAAAAGTTCTGTCATACTACCTAATACAAATGGTGTTTGCACAACACTACCAATTCCTTCTGCACGACATACATCTGCAACGTAAATAGCATTCATAACAGTTGCAAGCATACCAATTTGATCTGCTTTTGTACGATCATATCACCTGATGTACGCCCTCTCCAGAAATTTCCACCTCCAATAACTACAGCTACTTCTGTACCATTTTTAGCGATTTGTTTAAGTTGTTTTACAACACTTACAATGATTTCATGGTCAAAACCTCTTTGTGTTGCTCCTGCTAAAGCCTCACCACTTAATTTTACTAATACACGTTTATGTTTCATTGTCTTCTCCTTTCTGCTACCACTACTCTATCATAAAAAATTGCTAATTTCTAGATATATTTTACGTTAATTTTTAAGGAAAATGTTATTTTTCACCTAACTATAATCTTATACTATTAAAATATCAGATATTCCATTTCTATAACAAATATAAAGTTAAAAAATACCATTTTCCTGATTCATAAAAAAGGGGACACTCGAGTGCCCCCTTATAATTTTCCAGTAATTTATAAATTAACCTTGGATTTGTTTTGCTACTTCTTCAGCGAAGTTTTCTTCTTTTTTCTCGATACCTTCACCAGTTTCGAAACGAACGAAACCTTTAATAGCATCTGCACTTCCAAGTTCAGCAGCTACGTATTTACCAACTGTAAAATCTGGGTCTTTTACGTATTCTTGCTCTAATAAACAAATTTCTTTAAGTTGTTTATTAAGTCTACCGATAACCATTTTTTCAATAATGTTTTCTGGTTTACCTGGATTTTCGTTAAGTGCTTGGTGCATTAAAATTTCTTTTTCGTGGTTTTTCTTTTCTTCAGAAACATCTGCTGTAGATACGAATTCTGGGTTAACAGCAGCTACTTGCATAGCTACGTTTCTTCCTACTTCATGAGCTTTTTCACCTTCTGCAGCAACTTCTACTAAAGCAACGATTTTTCCACCACCGTGTGTGTAAGCTGCGATAGTACCTTCTGTTGATACTTTTTGGAAACGACGAATTGTTAAGTTTTCACCGATTGTTGCAATTTTTTCTGTTAATACATCACCAACAGTTTTAGATGCATCTTCTGGCCAAGCTAACGCCTTTAATGCTTCAACATCAACTACATCGTTGTTAAGAACGATATTTGCTACTTCATTTACGAATGATACGAATTGATCATTTTTAGCAACGAAGTCTGTTTCTGAGTTAATTTCTACGATAGCAGCTGTTTTACCATCAGCAGAAATAACTTCTTTTACAAGACCTTCTGCAGCAATACGGTCAGCTTTTTTAGCAGCTTTTGCTAAACCATTTTCACGTAAATACTCGATGGCTTTTTCCATATCACCATCTACAGCATTTAATGCTTTTTTGCAGTCCATCATACCTGCTTGTGTTCTTTCACGTAATTCTTTTACCATAGCAGCTGTAATTGCCATTGTTAGTTCCCTCCAATAATCTATAATTACTCAACGATTGTTTCGTTAACTTCTTCAGCTGTTTCAGCCATTTCACCTTGGTTAGCTTCGATGATAGCATCAGCCATTTTAGCTACGATTAATTTAACGGCACGAATAGCATCATCGTTACCTGGGATTACATAATCAACTTCTTCTGGGTCACAGTTTGTATCTACGATTGATACTACTGGAATTCCTAAGATGTGAGCTTCTTGGATAGCAATTTTTTCTTTGCGTGGATCAACTACGAACATAAGGCTTGGAAGTTCTTTCATTTCTTTGATACCGCCTAAGTTCTTTTCAAGTTTTTCCATTTCTTTTCTAAGTTCAATTACTTCTTTTTTAGGAAGTACTTCAAATGTACCATCTTCTTGCATTGTTTCTAATTGTTTAAGTCTCGCAATACGACTTTTAATTGTTGAGAAGTTTGTAAGCATACCACCTAACCATCTGTTGTTTACGTAGTACATACCACTTCTTTCAGCTTCAGATTTAATTGATTCTTGAGCTTGTTTTTTAGTACCTACGAATAATACTTTACCACCTTCAGCAGCTGTTTCACGAATTACATTATATGCTTCATCAACTTTTTTAGCTGTTTTTTGTAAATCAATAATGTAGATACCGTTTCTTTCTGTGAAGATGTATTCTTTCATTTTTGGATTCCATCTTCTTGTTTGGTGACCGAAATGTACACCTGCTTCTAATAATTGTTTCATTGAAATTACACTCATTGTAATACCTCCTGGTTTTTCCTCCGTATATATTGAATACATATGAACTTTTGTAAGCACCCCATGTGTACATCTATATACGTGCGTTTTTCTGAATTAGTATAGCACACCTTATCTATAAGTTCAATCGTTTTTATAAACTTTTTTACCTAATCTATCATAAGATTATCAAGCAATTCATTATATGACATATTTTTCCTTAAAATAATTGTGCCTTCTTTTAGTTTTGTCGTCATCTCTTTTTCACCAATATACGCTCTAAATTCTTTGGCATCTTTTATAACCCCTTCTGCCTGCAATAATTCGCAAATTTGTGTTGCACTTTGTTCTTCTGGAATTATTATTGTTATTTCTTCGTCTTCATTATCTATTACTTTTTCAGAACGGCTTGTCTCTTGTTTTTTAACTTCAACTTCATTCTGCTTTAATGTCATTTCATTTACTGCCTCTTTAATTTCATTTGGCTTTGCTGCTAATTCGTTTGGCTTCATTTTTTCTATAGAGGTTTCCTTTTCTTTTAGTTTGCTTTCAGATTTCATTTCTTCTTGAATTATCTGATTTGTATTTAGGGTAACACCATTTTTATATTCTACTGTATTCAGTACTATTAATAAATTAAAAATGCCAGATAAAACCATCCCACATCCAAGTCCAATTAACCCAAATATAAATTGTCTTTTTCTTCCATGCATCTTATTTACCTCATTTTATAAAGTGACAATATAAGCTGTACTTCTCCTACACCTTTACCTAACTGTCTTGCTATTTCTTCTATTTCAAACCCTTTATCTGCTAGTGTTACTATTTCATTTACATACTGAGAAGTACTATTCTTCATACTTTGTTTTATATTCTTTTCATTTTTATTACCCATTTGTTTAGCATAGCTTTCTAACATCTCACGAAAACCTTGATTTTTCTTTTCTTCTTCCTCTAAGAAATAACTTAAAATCCCCTCTAAGTCTTCTTTTGATTCATCTTTTTTATCTTCTATACTTGTATAATAACCTGCATTTTCATGTGCTACAAGCATAAAAACACCTATTAAAATGAGTAAAACACCTATTGTAATCCATAGTAAATAAATAAAGGGAAAATTTTGTATTGTCATCTCCATATGCATTCTCCTTTAAATTCTAATATCAATTGATGTCCTTTGTTCATCTTTTATAGTAGTTTGCTTTTTTTTAGGGGTATTAGACCTAGCATTTTCTTTTTGCCTGTCATTTCCATGTTTTTTATTTTTATTTTTATTTTTATTTTTATTAAGATCATTATCTACTTGTTCACCTTTTTGCATTTCATTCACTTTATCTTGCTTATGACTAACTTCTTTTTTTAACAACTCAGAGAATTGATCTTGCTGAAGTATTTGTGCTTGCTTATACATTTGTTCTCTTGCTGCAATCTCTTGCGTTTGTTGATAAACTGTTTGTGTATCTATTGGTCTTAACATTTTCCTCCCCCCAGTTTGTATTTATAGTCGTTACCTTTTCTATATTAAAGTGGTAATATCATATTATATTTTCTAAGACTTGCTCTTAATCTAGACACCGCTTTTGTATGAAGTTGTGACACTCTAGATTCTGATACCTCGAGTACTTTACTAATTTCCTTTAATGTAAGTTCTTCAAAATAATACAAAAAAATAACTTTTCTTTCTCTTTCTGGTAACTTTTCAATAAGTTCTGCAAGTGTTTCCTTCATTTCTTTATCTTCTACATAATCATCTGGTAATGGTGCCTTCGGATCTTTAATTGTTTCAAATTGGAACGTATATTCATCAATTGAAACTAATGCACTAATATTAACATCTTTTAAGAGTTCATTATATTCATCTAAAGAAATGCCTAAAAAAGATGCTACTTCTACATCTTCTGGTCTTCTACCTAACTTTGTTTCAAGTTCTACATATACTTTATCTAATTCTTTTTGCTTCTTTCTTAAAGTTCTTGGTACCCAATCCAACTTACGAATTGCATCTAAAATAGCACCTCTAATTCTTAAGGAAGCATATGTTTCAAATTTAACATTTTTATTTAAATCAAATTTATCAATTGCATCTATAAGCCCTAATATGCCATACCCTACTAAATCATCTAAATCTACATATTGATTAAGATATATTCCCAGTCTACCCGCAACTAATTTTACAAGGTAAACATAATTTTCAATAATTACTGTTTTTGCTTTTTCATCTCTTGTTTTACTATATTTTAACCAAATAGCGTCTATTTCTCTTTTATCCATATAAGAACCCCCATTGTCTCTACCTATATTTCTTTTACGCCATGCCCTATGGTTTTTACAACAAACACTCCTGTTTCTGTATGTAGTTCTACTGTTCGCCCATAATTGCTGCCAGTATCACTTGCTACTATAGGAACACGAAAACTCTTCAAACGTTCTGTTACTGCATTTACATTTCTTGTCCCTATGCGCATTACATCATCCATATTTTTAAACTCAAACATATGGGCACCACCTGCTATTTTAGCTACTAACCGTGTATTTCTTGCACCAATATTTATCATTTGTTCGATAAGCTCTTCTATCGCAGTATCCGCAAATTTTGCTACATTACTATTGCTTTTAATCTGTGTACTATCTGGCAACATAATATGAGCAAGCCCACCTATTTTATTGACACTATCATATAATGCTATTCCTACACATGACCCTAAACCTAATGTTGTCAAGATATCTGGTGCCTTTGCTACCTTTAAATCTGCCATTCCTACTTTAATTATTTTCCCTTCACTCATATGTTAGCTCCTAATGTATCGATAATCTTATTATACGAATCATTATCTAAGATTAAGATGTATGTTCCACTCAGTACATCATTTTTATCATGAAAGGCTGTTTCTATAAATAACATTGTATTATCATTTCGCACAAACTCAATAGCCGGATAACTCAAAATGGCACCTGCCATATCGATTGCCATCTGTGGTGTAGACACATCAAATGCTAGGCCAGTAAATGTATTTAATGCGCTTAAATAAGAACCTGCTAGAATATTACCTGTTTCACAAAGTACTGAACAATCCAACTCATCTAATGCTTCTATATTTGTCTTCTCTCTTCCTAGCATTAAATTAATAACTTTTAGTGCGCTTTCAGTCTCTAGTGCAAGAAGTAGCATGGCATTGAAATCGCCATATACATTAATAATCATTCCTGCAATAACTTCTTCTGCATCACCCAATACTTCACTTAATTCTTGGATTTGTTCAATACGTACCCTTGCCACATTCATGTCAAGGGTACATCCTAATAGTTTGCCTAATGACGTCATGGCATTACCAGAAGCAATACTACCTGCCTCTCTTAAAATATCAACCTCTTCATCAGTAATATCCTGATATTGTCTTTCCCCCATTTTCTCCCCCCAATCTATTAGTTGTCGAAAGCTTCTTCAATAATATTAGGTAAGTTTAATAATGTGACAATGTTATCAACTACTTTACCAACACCTAATATATGGCTTGTTTTTATCTTTCCTTGGATATTTTGAACATTTTCAACTTCTGTTTCTTCAATTTCAATAACTTCTTTTACTTCATCTACAATAATTCCTACCATTGCATCTTCAATTTTCACAATGATAATTCTTGTTTTATCTGTATAATCAATCTTTTCAAGACCAAATTGATCTCTTAAACTTACAACTGGAATAATTTCTCCCCTAAGATTCATTACACCTTTTACACAATATGGTGCTTTGGGTACACGCATAACTGCTTTCATTCTTTCAATCGTTTGGACATTTTGAATATCAATCCCATATGATTGCTCATCTAATCTAAACACAATATATTGTGTCATGCTATCTACTGTATTTTCCATTTACTTCACCCCTAGATTAATGAATTAATATCTAAAATTAATGCAACTTCACCATTACCTAAGATTGTTGCACCTGCAATAATATCAATACCACTTAAATATTTTCCTAATGATTTAATAACGATTTCTTGTTGACCAATTAATGAATCAATAATAAATCCTACTTGTCTCTCACCTTTTTTAACAATAACACCCATCATTAAATCTTTATCTTCTTGTTCTGGTAAACCAAGTACACTATGTAATCTCACAATTGGTATAATCTCATTACGTACCATAATAACTTCTTGATTTTGAACAAGTTTAATATCTTCTTTACGCACATCTTCAATATTTTGAATGTTACTAAGTGGAATAGCGTATTTTTCATCACCGATACTAATCATAAGTGCTTGAATAATTGCGAGTGTAAGTGGTAATCTTACAATAAACTTACTTCCCTTTCCGAGTTCTGTTTGAACTTCAACATGTCCACCAAGTTCTGTAATTTTACTTTTTACTACATCTAAGCCTACACCACGTCCTGAAAGATCTGATATTTTCTCCGCTGTGCTGAAGCTTGGTCTAAATAATAAGTCGAGAGCTTCTTGCTCATTCATAGCATCAGCTTCTTCTTTTGTAATAGTACCTTTTTGAACAGCTTTATTTTTAATGGCTTGAACGTTAATACCTTTACCATCATCTTCAACTTCAATAACTACACTATTTCCATCCTGATATGCCTGTAACTTGATTGTTCCTTTTCTAGGTTTACCAATAGTAGCACGTTCTTCAATTGTTTCAAGACCATGGTCTGCTGCATTTCTAAGTAAATGAATAAGTGGATCACCAATTTCATCAATTACTGTACGGTCAAGTTCTGTTTCTTCACCTGACATTACAAGATCAATGTCCTTGCCTAATTTACGAGAAATATCACGAATCATACGTGGGAAACGATTGAATACAATTTCAACTGGTACCATTCGTACTTTCATAACTGCATCATGTAAATTTGTTGTTACACGCTCTAAATACTCCACTGAATCATTATAATTTGTATTTGCATCTTGAGAAGTTACATTTAAACCTTCTAATTGTGTTTTAACAATAATAAGCTCACTTACTAAATTCATTAATGTGTCTAAACGATCAATATTAACTCTTACAGTTTTATTTGATACTTGCTTGTTATTACTACTATTATTTGTTTCAGAATTCGCTGGCGTTACTGACGCTGTTGGATGAGCTTCTGCTTGCTCTTCTTTTTTAAGAGCTACTTCTTCAATTTTAGCATCATGATCTTTTGCAAACGCTTCAATTGTTACACCTTCTACTTCAGAAACACTCATAATAACTTGTTCAAGCTTTTCTTTTATTTCTTTAGTTACAACTACAACTGTAAAGTCATTTTCAAATTTTTCATCTTCGATATCTTGTGTACTTGGAATACAATGAATAATTTCACCAAAACGTTCTAAATCTGTAAAAATAACAAATGCTCTCGCTGATTTTAATACACAATTTGGGGATAAATCTACTTTAATTTGGAATACGTTCATTCCCATTTCAATTGCATTATTTTTTACAAGTTTTTGTGTATCTGGTAATTCAATTAAATTACCAGCTGTCTTTTCTTCTTTTGTTTCCTGATCTACTACTGGTGTTTCTGTGTGTGTTACTTCACCCTTACTTTTAATAATCTCAGCTAAATTCTCAATTAAGTCATTGTGGTCATCTGTTCCTTCACTTGATGTATTCACAATTTCTTCAACATAATTTTCTAATGCATCTAAACACATAAATAATGTATCTACCATGTCTGAATTGATTTTAATACTTCCTGAACGAATATCTGAAAGTACATTTTCAATATTATGTGTTAGTTTTTGCATTCTTACAAATCCCATTGTTCCAGCCATACCTTTTAATGTATGTGCAACCCTAAAAATTTCATTTAAAATTTGAATATCATCTGGGTTGTTCTCTAACTTTAATAAATTCTCATTTAATCTTTGTAAGTTATCTTTTGATTCCTCGATAAACATATTTAAATATTGACTAACTTCCATTTTAATCCCCCGCTATCTTTTTAATTATTTTAGTAATCTCATAACCTGGACATATATAATCTGCTAATCCTGCATTTATAACCGCCTTTGGCATGCCATACACTGTACAAGTTGCTTCATCCTGTGCAATTACTGTACAGGTTTTATTCTTCTTTAGATTCATAATACCTTCTAACCCATCGGAGCCCATACCTGTCATAATAATGGCAATATATTTTTTACGACACCGTTTTAACTGTGCTAACGCATTCATCATAATATTCACAGCTGGTCTATGTCCTTTATATGGTGCTTCATCAGTAATCATAATATAAGGGTTATCTGCATCATTAATCTTAAGCTGTTTTCCTCCTGGTGCAATATAAACTACGCCTCGTTTTAGCATCTCATTATCTACCGCTTCTTTTACTGTAAGCTTCGTCATTGTGTTTAACCTTTCAGCAAGCGTTTTAGTAAATCCCGGTGGCATATGTTGTACAACAATATATGTGGCTGATACGCTTTCGTCTAAAGTTTGTATAATCTGACTTAAAAGCTTCGGCCCACCAGTTGAAATGCCCATTGCAACAATATACTCATATTCTTCTTTATACACTGCTCTGTGATTTATATCAGTACTCATCTAATCAATCTCCTATAATTCGGAGTATACTATTACTATAAACCTTTTAACTATTTATTTTTATGCATTCCATAATGTTATGCATTTTTTGTTAACATTTTACAGCTAATGTGAAAATAAACTTTTAAATTTATTTAATAAATTTCTTTTTTCCCCTTCATCTGACTCTTTTACATCACAAATTTGTTTTGCAATTTCTCTATATGCCACACTAGATTTTGCTCTTTGATCATATATAGCTATTGGCACTTGATTCTTACCTGCCATAAATAGTTTTTCATCATATGGAATAAAACCTGCATATTGTATTTCTAATTTTAAGAAAGCCTTAGCAACACTTTGAAGATTATTAAAAACTTGTACAGCTTCTTGTCTTGAAGCAGCCTTATTTACAATAATATTAACTCGCACATGCTCTGTCATTTGATTTGCAATTGTTTTAATAAGTGCATAGCCATCCGTAATAGAAGTTGGTTCTGGTGTAATAATAATGTACACATCTTGTGCTAATCTACAAAACTTAAGTACAATTTCATTAATTCCTGCTCCTGTATCTACTACTAACAAATCACTCATTTCTTCTAAAGAAGCTATTCCTCTTCCCACTTTATCAATTTGTGTAGGTGTCAAAAACATCATGTCTTTAATACCTGAACCTCCTGAAATAAATGAAACACCATATTTACTTTCTGTTACAATTTCTTGCATACTACATTGTTCATTTAATACATGAGAAAGATTATATTTAGGTCTCTCACCCAATATAATTTCTACATTTGCAAGTCCAAAATCTGCATCTAGAATAAGCGGCTTCTTACCAAGTTCCTTCAATGCCAGTGCTAGATTAACACTAAAATTACTTTTACCCACACCACCTTTTCCACTTGCTACTGTAATAACTTTCATATTACTATTTTTTGAAAATATATCACCATTTCCGTTATTAGCCATTAAAGTTCTTAATACTTGTGCTTGATCATTCATATTGTACTCTCCCTAGTAAGTCAGCTATGTATTCTTCATGAGTGAAAAGTTTAATATCTGCCGGTACATTTTGCCCGATTGTAATATACTTAATTGGACGTTGTGCATAACTTTGGATATTTAATATATTTCCAATCTCATCTGTTTCATCTAATTTTGTAATGATAAGTTCTACATCATTTTGTACTTCCCCATAAGTATCAATAACATTCATGACATCTGTTGTAGCTGTATTAGCATTAACAACTAAAAATACTCTCTTTTCTGTAACACTTTTTAATAGACTTAAAAGTTCATTTACTTGTTCCACATTTTTATGAGAACGTCCAGCAGTATCAATAAAAATATAATCTACATGCTGCCATTTTTTTAGAAGCTCTGGTATATCTTGCTCATCATAAATAATTTCTATTGGTACACCCAAAATGTCCGCATATGTTTTAAGTTGTTCAATTGCTGCAATACGATATGTATCCGATGTAAATAGCACTACTTTTTTATGTTTTTCTAACACATATTGCGCTGTCAACTTAGCAATTGTTGTTGTTTTTCCAACCCCTGTAGAACCGATAAAAAATACAGTTTGTGGCAATTCTTCATCTGCTTTATGATTAGTTAACAACTCTTCAATCTTTATATGAATAATTTTAATAATCTCTTCTGCATTATTTTCCTCAGCAACTGAATCCAACATCCATTCACATATAGGTTGTTTAATACCTATTCCAATCATTTTTTCTTTTAAATATGCTAATACATTGTTTGAACTAGATTCTATTATTTTTCTATTTGGAGCTGCTTGATTTTGTAGATTTTGTAAAGTCATTTCCATATTCTTAATATGCTCATTTAAATCTAAAAGCATTTTAACAGCTTCATTGCTCTCTTTATTATCCTCTTTTTGGATATTAGGAACATTTTTAATTCTTTCTAAATTTTCATGAACAGATAGATCATATTCTTCATCTTTCACAGCAATAGTTATTACAGTTTTAGGGGTTTTAAATAATTTAAAACGCCCTACTGCTTCTTTTTGTGTACTTAAAACAACTACTTTATCACCATATTGCTTCTCTATTTGATTTAAAATTATTTTTTCATCTTTTCCTTTAATTTTTAGTATTCTCATACAATGCTCACCATTCCTATTGATTGAACTTCCACATTTTGTTCCACTTCATTATAAGAAATAACTGTTAAATCAGGTATATATTGCATTGTTAACTGCTTAAAGTAAATTCTTACAATTGGTGAAGTTAATATAATAGGTTGAAGTCCAATAGATGTTAATTTATTAATTTCTTTCTTAAGTTGATTAACAATAACTTGAATTGTTTTTGGATCTAATGCAATGTAAGCACCTTGTTCAGTATGTTGCACGTGCTCCATAATTTGTTGCTCAATAGCAGGATCTAATGTAATAACCTTGTTCGTCCCCGCACCAAATACACGCTTAGAAATTGCACGTGCTAATCCTTGTCTTACATATTCTGTTAATACATCCGTATCTTTAATAGATGTTGCATAATCTGCCAGCACTTCACAAATCGTTACAAGGTCTCTAATAGATACACCTTCTTGTAGTAAATTTGCAAGTACTTTTTGAATATCCCCTATACTTAAAAGTTTAGGGGTTAATTCACTAATAAGTGTTGGATGTGTTTCATTAACATTATTAATTAATGTTTGAACATCTTGTCGATTTAAAAGTTCATGTAAGTAACGTTTAATAACTTCTGTTAAATGTGTTGCAACAATAGATGGACAGTCTACAACTGTATACCCTCTCATCTCCGCTTTCTCACGTTGTGCTTCTGTAATCCATAATGCTGGAAGTCCGAAAGCTGGTTCTGTTGTAGCAATACCATCAATCTCTTCTTCTACATATCCTGGATTCATAGCCATATAGTGGTCAAATAATATCTCACCTTTAGCTACTTCAATTCCTTTAATCTTAATACTATAAGCATTTGGTGGTAATTGAATATTATCTCTTAAACGTACAATTGGTACGATACTTCCTAACTCTAACGCAATTTGTCGTCTAATCATAACGACACGATCTAATAAATCTCCACCTTGATTAACATCCGCCAGTGGAATCATTCCATAACCAAATTCTAATTCAATAGGGTCTACTTGTAATAATGAAATAACATTTTCTGGCTTACGAATTTCGCCAACTTCTTCATCCTCTGATGCTAATTCTTCTTCTACTGCTTGTACCTTACTAAGTTTACTCATGCGATATGCTAAGAAGAACCATATTGCTGCCATTGGTAAAGTTGTAAGTGCTCCCATTGGTGTAAGTAAACCAAAAATTATTAAGACAATACCTACTACATAAAGTACAACTGGTGAATAAGCAATTTGACCAAGAATCACATTACTCATGCTATCTTCAGAAGCTGTCTTAGTTACCAAAATACCTGTAGCAATAGAAATAAGCAGTGATGGAATAGCACTTACAAGTCCATCTCCAACAGTCATAACTGTATATTTTTGAAGTGCATCTGTAAATTCCATTTGCTTCATTACAACACCAATAATAATACCTGCAATAATATTAACCAATGTAATAAAAATACCAACAACTGCATCATTTTTTACGAATTTAGAAGCCCCATCCATAGAACCAAAGAAAGCTGCTTCATCTTGAATTTTTTTTCTTCTTTTTTTAGCTTCTGCTTCATCAATAAAACCTGTATTTAAGTCAGCATCAATAGCCATTTGTTTACCAGGCATTGCATCTAATGTGAAACGTGCTGTTACTTCAGCTACACGTTCAGAACCTTTTGTGATAACTTGCATATTTACAATTGTAATAATGATGAAAATAATAATCCCGATTACAAGTTTCCCACCTGCAACGAATTCACCAAAGGTCTGTACAACTTTTCCTGCATCACCATTTTGTAAAATCAATTTTGTACTTGCAATATTTAGACCTAGTCTAAACAATGTTGTTAAAAGTAACAATGTTGGAAACAATGATAAATCAAGAGGTTCTTTTGAGAAAAGCGCACTCATCAAAATCATAGCTGCTATGGAAATATTTAAAATAAGTAAGATACTTAAAATAGTATCCGGTAGCGGAATAATAATTAAGAATATAATTGCAATAACAAATAGCCCTAGTATTGCGTCTCCCGATTTAAATTTCACTTTAACCCCTCCTATTTTTTATGTTTGTTTTCCAAATTATATACAAAGGCTAAGACTTCTGCTACTGCCCCATATAATTCTGGTGGAATCTCTCTATCTAAATCCACTGTATAATACAGTGATCTTGCTAAAGGTTTATTCTCTACAATTTGTATATTACACTCTTTTGCTTTTTCTTTAATTTTTTGCGCTACATAGTCTACCCCTTTTGCAACAACAACCGGTGCTCTTCCTTTGTCTGGATCATATTTAATTGCAATAGCAAAGTGAGTTGGGTTGGTAATAATGACATCTGCATCCGGTACTGCCTGCATCATACGTCTCATAGAACCTTCTCGCATCTTTTGTCTAATCTTACCCTTAATTTGTGGATCCCCTTCAGCATTTTTATACTCTTCTTTTACTTCTTGCTTTGTCATCTTAATACTCTCTTCATGTTTATAACGTTGATATGCATAGTCAAGTACTGCAAGAACTAAAAAATGCCCCACCTGTAAAAAATCCTATATTTAAAATTGTCTTACCAATATTGGTGAAAATTTGATTCACACTCATATTATAAAAACTTAAAAATAAAGGTACCTTAGAAATAATTATTTTATAAACAATTGTCCCTAAAACACTTACTTTAGCGGATGCAATTAATAAAGTAACTATTGTATCCTTTGAAAACATTTTCTTAAAGCCATTCATAGGATTCATTTTTGAAAATTTAGGCTGCATGGGTTCCCAAGTTACTTTAAATCCAACTTGAATATAACTAATCAAAAAAGCAGTTAATACAAGAATAAACCATAATGGCAACGAAATAATTAAAAGTGATTTAATGCCTTGATTAATATTTAATAGCAAATATCTTTCATTTTGTATTTGTAAGTTATTGTTTAAATGTAAGAAGCTATCTTTCATATACTTCAATATTTGTTTATTCATATAACTAGCTAGTACTGTCATGGCACCACAAAATCCAACGATTATAATTGCTGTATTTAAATCATTACTTTTAGCAACTTGTCCCTTTTTTCGAGAGTCTTCTCTTTTTTTAGTAGTAGCCTTTTCAGTTCTACCTTCACTTTCTGCTGAAAAGAACTGCAGATTTAAAGTAATTAACTGTTCATTCACTGTGGCATCATTCCTTGTATTAAATTCATAATTGTATTTGTAAGTCCATCGGTAATCATTCTATTAAACGTTGGTAATAAATTAAGTGTAATAATAATTAATCCAAATAGAATTAACATTTTAAGTGGAATACCAATTACAAACATATTCATTTGTGGAACAGTTCTAGCTAGTATTCCAAGACCACAGTCAATAATAATAAGCACGCTTAATATTGGAATAGCTAATTTGAAACCAATTAAGAAATATTCAGTAACCGCTCCTATAATTGTATACGTAATACTTTCACTAAATATAGCTTGATTAAGTGGTATAACTTTAAAGGATTCTACAACCATTTGTATAAACCAATGATAACCTCCACTTGTTATAAATAATACTACAAATGCTAACTGATATATTTTACCTAATGCAGGAACTTGTGTATTACTTGTTGGATCCATTACAGTACTCATGGAAAGTCCACCTTGTGTACTCCATAAACTTGCTACAAAACTATAAATTTGAAAATATATATGAAATGAAAATCCTATAATAAGACCTACAAACACTTCTTTAAGTACAGCCAATGTAAAACCTAAAAGTGTTTCATTATAGGTAATAGTTACTTCGCCAATTGTAAGTACCGTAACAAGTGCTAAACAAACCGACATACCGCTTATAGCCTTAAGTGGCACTCTTGTTTCTGTTATAATTGGTAAAAATGTAATAGCACATATAATGCGGCAAAATATAAATAAAAACACGTCAATATGCGTATATAAATACATTAATTCTTCCATGCTCTCATTCCTTATAACAATGTACTGAAGAGACTGAACATCCTAATTGTATAGGTTTGCAATATGTTGATAATCCAAGGTCCAAACAAAATGCTTGCTACGAATACACCTATTATTTTAGGTACAAATGATAATGTTTGTTCTTGAATTGAAGTCGCGGTTTGAAAAATACTAATAACCAAACCAATTACCAAACCTGTTAATAACAACGGAAGTGACGCCTTAATAATCATCAACATCGTTTCTCTCATAATATCTAAAACAAGTTGTTCCATAGTCTCCTCCTAACTAAATGTCTTTAAAATCTGTCCTATTATTAAATTCCAACCATCTACTAAAACAAATAGTAACACCTTAAATGGCAAAGAAATCATAGCAGGCGGTAACATCATCATCCCCATGGACATTAATGTAGATGAGACAACCATATCTATTACAATAAATGGTAAATAAATCAAAAATCCTATTATGAACCCAGCACGTAATTCACTAATAACAAATGCAGGTACTAAAACGTATAAAGGTAATTCTTTTAATATTTGACTACTATCTGAGATAGGCTCTCTTCCCGATAAATCCATAAATAGTTTAATATCTTCATCACGCACTTGATTAAGCATAAATTCTTTTAAAGGTTCTACACCTTTTTCTATAGCTTGTTCTTGTGTAATTTCATGATTTTGATATGGATCTATGGCATTAGTTTTTATATTTGAGAAAACAGGACTCATTACAAAAAATGTTAAAAATAGCGCAAGTCCTACTAATATCTGATTAGGTGGCATTGTTGTCGTCCCAATTGCTGATCTTAGAAAATGAAGAGAAATAATAATTCTAAGAAAAGAAGTCATCATTATTAAAATAGATGGTGCTAATGCTAAAATAGTAAGTACAAATACCATCTGTAATACACTACTTGTTGATTCAACATCACTAGCACTTTCTCCACCAATCGTTACACTTGGAAAAGTAATACTCGTTGCAAAAAGGTTCGAACTTAATAGCATAAAACATACCACCATTAAACAACTTATAAGTATTATATTTTTTATTTTATATTTATTCTTGGTCATATTTTTCCACCTTTTTACCTTTCACAAAATGACTAAGTTGCTCTGCAAAAGACACAGGTGCTATTTCACTAAGCTGAAGCTCTTTTTCATCAATTTGTTTACAATAGCTAAGCCCTTGTTTTTGCCCGCCTGTAAAAAGATGATATGACTCTCCTATTTTAATAATATAAATATGGTTTCCTACTCCTACTTGAAGTACTTCTACAATTTCCATATTTTTATTAAAATTCATTTGCTTACTCATCATAGCCATCTTCTGTGTCACATAATATGTAAGTAGTAATACCCCACCAAATATTATAAGGAGCATTATAATTTCAATTATGTCTTTTATCATCTTAACCTCCAGTTTAGATACATCCTCATAATGATTTAATTCTGTATATATAAGTATTAGTGGTAGCCCTAAGGCTTACCACTAATACTTCAAACACCTAAACATATTACACATTTTTATTTTCTTTTAAACATGCAATATACACTTAGTTACATGTTTATATCTAGCCAACAACTTTTCTAACCGCTTCAAGTACACGGTCAGCTTGGAATGGTTTAACAATAAAATCTCTAGCTCCTGCTTGAATAGATTCAATAACCATTGCTTGTTGTCCCATTGCTGAACACATTACAATTTTAGCTGCTGGATCAAATCCTTTAATCGCTTTTACAGCATCAATACCATTCATTTCTGGCATTGTAATATCCATGAGTACTAAATCTGGAGTAAGTTCTTTATATTTGTCTACAGCTTTCAAGCCATTCTCAGCTTCTCCAGCTACATCATATCCATTTTTACTTAAAATATCTTTAATCATCATACGCATAAATGCTGCATCATCAACTATTAATACACTCTTTGCCATATTCTTACACCTCTCCTTAAATTCTTTGATCTGGATTAATTATATCTGTAATACGAATACCAAAGTTCTCGTCAATTACAACAACTTCGCCATTTGCAACAAATTTACCATTAACAAGTACATCTACTGGTTCTCCTACTAAACGATTAAGTTCAATAATACTACCAGGTCCAAATTCTAAAATTTCTTTAATCTTACGTGATGTACGTCCAAGTTCTACTGATACTTCCAATGAAACATCCATTAAAATATCCATATTTTCTTTTGGATATGCTTTCGGACGTGTATCGAAGCTTTGGAATTGTGGTGTTTGTACATCTACATCGGCTCTTACAGCGCTTTCTCCATAATAACTTGGTCCTTGCTTGCATAGGTGGCACTTGATTGTAAACTGGTGCTCCTTGCATCTGTGGTGCTACTGGTGTTGGTGCCACTTGTTGTGGCGCAGGCTGCACTACTGCTGGCTCTGCTTGTATTTGTGGTTCTGATTGTGGTACTACTGCTGCTGAAGCATTATTATTTTCTTCTTCTAATAATCCTGCAATAAGATTTTTTGCAAAACCAATTGGATGGATTTGCATTAATTCACTATCAATAATATTTTCTTCTATTTGAAGTCTAAAAGATACTTTTACAACGTTTCCTTTAGGTCCAAATATGCTCTCTAAATCTGTTCCTTTTCTAACAGCTTGTGGTGGACTAATGTCAATTTTCTTATTGAAAATCTGTGCCATTGATGTAGAAGATGAACCAATCATTTGATTCATAGATTCTGCAATTGCACTTAAATGTAAGTCTGTTACAGGCCCTTCTACATAAGCCCCTGTTCCTCCCATCATTAAGTCTGCGATAACTTTTACATCGTTATCTTTTAAAATCATTAAGTTAGAACCAATAAACCCTTCTGTATAATCTACAGAAACTGCTGTTAAATCATTTGTAAATGTTTCTACAAAGTTATCCCAACTTAAAACCTCTACTTTAGGTGTTGTAATTAAAACCTTATGATTTAATAATGTAAACAGCGTTGTTGCAGCTGTTCCCATACTAATATTCCCAATCTCACCTAAGGCATCAATTTCTTCTGGGCTTAATGTTTCTTCAGTTGGGGCTATTATTTCTTCAGTTGCATCTACTGCATCATTAGAAGGGTCTGAATCCATATTTCCTAATAATGCATTGATTTCTTCTTGGGAAAGCATTTCGGCTACCATTACTCATCCTCCCTCTGTATTACCTCGTTTATTTTAATTGCTACTTTATTTTTATATTCTCCTGGTGTACCTGAGAATTTCAATATATTCCCTACATAAATATCAAGATCTGAATCAATATCTCTATCTAGCTTCACAATATCTGTACACTTAAGTTCAAGAAACTCTCTTACTGTAATATGTGTTTTTCCTAATACTGCTTTCACAGGAACCTTACTTCTCTCAATCATCTTTTCGATATACTCTTCATATGAAGGCCCAAGTTCTTGCTCTTTTTGTGTAAACCAATACTTTGTATTGAGCTTATCCATGATAGATTCAATCACTAAATGTGGAATACATATATTCATCATACCAGCTACATTCCCTATTTTTATATTAAGTGTTACAAGGGCAATGATTTCATTAGGTGATATAATTTGTACAACTTGAGAGTTTGTTTCAATCTTTTCCAATATAGGGTCAAGTTCTACTACATTTTGCCAAGGTTCTCTTAATAATTGTACGAACTGAACAAATATCTTCTCTAAGATAACACGTTCAATATCTGTGAATTCTCGAATTTTCTCAATTCCTACACCGCTTCCACCTAGTACTCGATCAATAATTGCATAACCCATATTAGGTGTAAGCTCTAATATAACCGACCCTTTAAGTGGTTTAAAATCTGTAATGGCTAAAATGACGGGGTTAATTAAGGCATTAGAGAATTCTGAATATGTAACTGCCTCGGCATTCATTACTTCAACTGATACAAGCGTTCTTAGATGTCCTGATAAGTAAGTAGAAACAAGCCTTGCATAACTTTCAAATATAATTTCTAATGTTCTAAGCTGCTCTTTAGAGAATTTAGAAGGTCTCGCAAAGTCATATACTTTTACACCTTTTTGTTCATTAGCTTCTTGGATTTCATTTACACTCAGCTCTCCTGTATTAAGTGCTTTAAATAGTTCATCTATTTCGCTTTGTGACAATACTTCACCCACGTCGTGTCACCTCCTTTTATCTGAGTTGTTTCTTACACTGCTATTTATTGGACAAAGAAATCTTTAAAATAAACTTCTTTAATAAGCTCTGTATCTAAAAGCTTATTAAGTCTATTTATGATTTCACTACCAAGCTTTACTTGTGCATCAGCTTTTGACATCATACTATATGTTTGTTCACGTATAACTTGTATAATTTCATTTCTAACAAGTGCTACGTTTTCAGTATATAATACTGAAAAGGCTTCATAACCTTTTTTGTCAGATTAATCTACACCTAAACTTACACTAATTCTAGCAATATGCTACATATTGTCTTCACCATATACATTACTTGTAATAGCGTCAGCTAATTCAACTTTTGCAAGATTTATTTTTTTAATTCATCTTCTTGTACTTTAATTACTTCTTTAAGATCTTTATTCAGTTGGGTTAAAACAAAAAATGTAGTTCCCGCTATTCCTAGCCCTAAAACAACAAAACCAACTATTCCAAATATTTTAAATTTATTTTCTAAGTATATCCATGCCTTTCTACCTTGCTGTCAATGATTTACCAATCTTTATCTCTACACGTCTATTTTTACTTCTGCCTTCTTCTGTCTTATTATCTGCAATAGGATGATACTCTGACATACCTTCTATCGAAATCTTTTCTGGACTAAAGCTTCTTTCTTCAATATAGAATCTTGCTACTGCTGATGCCCTTGCACTTGATAGTTCAAAGTTACTTGGGAAATATGCTGTATGAATTGGTACATTATCTGTATGCCCCTCAAATCTTAATGAATAACCATCTTCTATATTCTTTTAATTTAGAAGATAAAGTATCTAAAGTTTGAATAGCACCTGCTTTAATTTCTGCTTTTCCACTTTCAAAAAGTACTGTATCTGCAAATCGAATAATAACTTCATCACCATTTCTTTCAACTACAAGTTGATCGTCTATATTCGCATTGCTTGTGAACTCTTGTAAATCTTCTTTTGCTTTCTCAAGTTCTGCCTCTAACTTAGCTTCTTGTTCTAAAGTTGAGCGATCACTTGAACCCGGAAACTGACTAACACCATTCCCTAATATATTAGCACTTTCACTAATTGTATCTGCTCCATCTAATATCCCAATTGATCCTTCAAAGGAAGCAATAACTGCTTTGAATTTTGCAGCATCAATTGTAGACATTGAGAAAAGTAATACAAAGAAAGTCAGGAGCAATGTCATCATATCTCCATATGTATTCATATAGGCGGGTGCACCTTTCTTAGGTTCATCTTCCTTCTTTTTCATCTAGATTCACCACCTTACTCTTCTTTAGCAGTTTCTTCACTAATTGCCCCACGATTTGATGGTGCCAAGAAGGCTTTTAATTTTTCTTCAATTACCCGTGGGTTTTCCCCAGCTTGTATTGAAAGTAATCCTTCAATCATAACTTGTTTATGTAAGATTTCTTCTGCACTTCTTACTTTAAGCTTACTTGCAACTGGTCCTGCTATATAGTTGGCAATCATTGAACCATATAAAGTTGTGATTAACGCAACCCCCATTTTAGGCCCGATTGCCGTAGGGTCATCGAGAGCTCCTAACATCCCAATAAGACCGATAAGTGTACCAATCATTCCCCAACCTGGAGCTGCTTCTGCCATGGCATCCCAGAACTTTGATTATCCTTATGTCTTGTTTCAACAAATGCAATCTCTGTTTCCATAATGCTACGAAGTAATTCAGCATCTGTTCCATCGACAATAAGCATAATACCTTTTTGTAAAAACGCATCATCCATACTTTGTGCAATTTCTTCAAGTGCTAGTAATCCTTCTTTTCTTGCTGCAAGAGCAAGTTCATTGATTTTTTTAATAACATGCACTGGGTCTGATTCTTGATTTGAAAATGTATATTTGATTGTTTTTAATCCTTCTATAAATTTAGGTAATGGATTAGAAATAAGTAATCCGGCAACTGTTCCACCAATTACAATTAAGATAGAACCTGGATCTACGAAACTCATTAAGCTTGTTCCTGTCTGTATAACCCCGAAGACCATACAGAACGCCCCTACTGCTAACCCTACTATTGTTGAAATATCCATCTTTCCACTCCTAACTTTCTACAGGAAGTGATATCTGCCTTTTGTAGTTTATAATTTTGTTTATCACTTCCTGAGTTGTTTCTTTCACCACATATTTGTTGCCATTTGTCATTGTAATTACAGTGTCTGGTGTTTCTTCTATTGTCTCTATTAAATCTGAGTTAAGTGCAAAGTTCTGCGTATTTAACTTAGTAAGTATAACCATATTCTGCTCCTAATTATTTAAGTTGAGTTAGTTCTTGTAACATCTCATCTGATACAGAAATAATTCTTGAGTTTGCTTGGAATCCTCTTTGCGTAATAATCATATCTGTAAATTCACTTGAGAGGTCTACATTAGACATTTCTAATACACCTGTATTAAATATACCAGCTTTACCAACACCATCAAAATCACCTGAGTTCGTTGTTGTTGTATATAAGTTTTCACCAGCTTTTTCAAGACCTTCTGGATTATCAAATTCAGCAACTACTACTTGTGCAATAGAACGTTTATCTCCATTATTATATGATGCTGTAATAATACCATCACTACCAACACTATATCCTGTAAGCGTACCTGCTGCATTACCATTTAATGTTTTAGGATCAATATCTGTTTGTACTGCATATTGTGTAAGACCAGAAATATCAATATCTAAATCACTAATTGTTGATCCAGTCGTTTCTAGTAAAGTAGCTCCTCCATTATCACTATTATTTCCATCACCAAATTTAAGTGCTAAATGTCCTTTATCACTATCTAATGAACCATTAGGTGTAAACGTAATACTTGTTCCTTCTGCAAGTGTAGGCGCCTTAGCAAGTTTTATTTCATTACCTGCTGAATCTTTAATTGTTGTGCCTAACTCTATATTCCATTGATTTTGTGCACCTTCTGCTTTTTTGAAATGCATATCTAATGTATATGGATTTCCTACACTATCATAAAATCTGATTGTTGTAGTTGCTGCGTCGGCAGTATTACAAATATTCCCTGAAAGTTGTGTTTTAGTTGTCATACTTGGTTTTGAATTTTTGATTGTTGGATCTGCTAAGTTAATTGAACTTACCTCTTGTTGAGAAATTTCATACTTATTTGTTTTCTCATTATATACTGAAGGCCATCCCTGTACCCTCATCCCATTTGCAATTGTTAGGTTACCTTCGTCATCCTGTCTTAATGCACCAGCACGTGTAAAGTATTGCCCTGTTGCATCACCAACAACGATAAACCCAGATCCATTAATCATAAGGTCAAATGGATTGTCCGTTCTCTGTGCTGCCCCTTGTGTCATAAGCATATCAATTGAAGAAACTTTTACACCTAAACCAACTTGCATTGGATTAAGTCCTCCACGACCTGTATCATCGCTAGCGGAACTTGCCCCTTGAAGTGTTTGTGAGAACACGTCACTAAATGTTACACGTTGTGACTTATATCCTACTGTATTTACATTGGCAATATTGTTACCAATAACGTCCATTTTTGTTTGATGTACCTTAAGTCCTGATACACCAGAAAACATTGATCTCATCATAATGATCTACCTCCTCTAAAACTCTATCTATTTAACTGTTTTAATATCCGTAAAGTTTACAAATTTTCCATTTACATATATTTCTGTACCAGCAGATGTAATCTTAATATATTCAGCTTCACCAGATACTGTTTCACTATTACCATTACTATCAACGGTAGTTGCTGTAATCTGTCTTCCAGTAATACTTGGTGTCTGTATAATACCTTGACTATTTTTGAATGGAATTTTAACTGATTTATCACCAGTTCCAATGATTACGTAAGGTTCATTTTTATCCATTTCTACACTAAGTACTTTTCCTTCAATGACAGATTCTACATCTTTACCGTCTGTACCTTTTTCAGCATATTTAGCTTGAATTGTCTTATCAATAACATCAAAGGCTGTTGAACTTGTTTGGATATTGTTTGTATCTACAACCTGATATACTTTATCCAGTTCTATCTCTTTATCACCTATTCCAAGAATTGGTGTATCCCCTGAAAGTTTTACATAATCTACTTTACCAACTTCATCAGTTGTTTGATTTGATATACTATCTATATATTGATACTCTACATACTTACCAATCATGCTATTAGCGAGTTGCTTTTGATTAGTTTGTGCTACATTAAGCATTTGTTCAAGTGCTGTAAATTGTGCAAGTTGTGCAAGCATCTCAGTATTTTCCATTGGTTCCATTGGATCTTGATATTTCATTTGTGTTACTAGTAGATTAATAAAAGCATCTTTGTCCATTTCACTTTGCGTCTTTGTAGCTTCTTGTAATTTTAAATAATCACTATCTGCAGCAACTACTGAATTAACTATACTCATAGCACCCTCCTTAAATCATATAGTCTATTTCATTTTCACCAACATCTAATCTCTCTGCTGTATTTGCTTGAACTTCTTCATCTTCAAATTCTTGTAGATGTTTTGAAATAATTTCTTGAATACGTTTTGAACTCTTTTGGCGTTGTTGATACATTTGTTTTGTTTGATCATTTTGTCTTACATCTACTTGTACATTGGCAACTTCAAGGCCTTGATAAGTTAAACTCTCTTTAAGTGAATTAATTTCATTAAGAATACTTTCTTTTGTTTTTTCACTTTCTACTTGAATCTCCGCAACTAACATTCCATTCTTTTCAAGCATTTTAATTGTAAGTTGTCCTAATTCTCTAGGTGATAATTGCATTTTTATTTCTTGCATTTGCTCAAGCTTTGTAACCTCTATATGATCTACAATTTGAGAAGTCAAATTAAGCTGTGGTTTCACATATACATCATCAGTGATTGAGGTATTTACTGCTGCCACATCATTTTTTACATTCATAGTGGTTCCAAATGCATGTACTGGCACAGTTAATCCTAAATCTTTAAGTGTTTCTATATCATGTGTTACAGCCATGTAATCACTACTTACTACTGGTTCTGTATCACTTTCTAGAGTAATTACTTCTTCTGTTGGCTTCCAAATACCGTTTAAAATTTCAGCCATATCTTGACCTAAACCATCACCAATTTCTTCAGTAACTATTGTTTGTAATTTTTGTATGTTATCTTGACCTTGACCAATAGTTTGTTCTATAACCTTATGTAACTCATCTCCTACAATTTGTTTACTTACTTCTTCAAGCTTAGTAAATAATTTGCTAATATCTTTCATATCAGCATTCTCTGTTAAAAGATCTAATGTGTTGTCACCATAATAATCTGTTATAAACTGTGAAAAACCATCTTCAGTTAAAAGAGCTATTGGTGTAAGCCCCAGTTCTCCTAACTTACTTGTGATATCTTCTACTGGCACATTAAGCTGTTGACTTAATGTACTTAAAACAGCTTCCATTACTTTTTCTGTAACTTCTTCCATTTCTTCTACTTTTTCTAGGTTAGTATCACCTGCTTTTCCAGATTTTTTGACAACAGCCCTATCTACACCTGTTGTCAATTTTTTATCAACACCAGTTCCCCTTTTTTGAGTTTTGCTTAATGTTTTATGAAATTCATCATGGCTATTTGTTTTTGGTCTTGTATTATTTGTTCCTGTCTCACCATTATTAACAGAACCTGTTTGCATATTAACTAATAAATTTCCAAAATTCACACTACCCATTTGACACCTCCTACTCACTCTCTGTCATATCTGGTGATATAAGCTTTATTGCTTGTGCAGCTTTCTCAGAACTCATATTATCCATAATTGCTGCTTTTTGCTCTTGCCCCATATTCTCAAAAATCATTTGGATAATTTCCGGATCTGTGCCTAATAAAATTTCTAATGCCCTCGCAGCTTGTTGTGCATCCATTTGGCCAATTGTATTTGCATATGCCTTTTGTTCTTTCGACATTATACTCTTATTTTTAAATTGACTATAAATCTTTTCTGCTGTTTCTGGGTACATTTGTTCAAACTGCTGAATGAACAATTCTTTATTAGTACCTGCTACACTTTCGTCCCAAGCTTCTTTTTGTGCCAAGAAATTACTATAACTTGTTTCATACTGTTTGAGTGTTTCTATTTTTTCTTCTAATGCCTTAATTTCAGCTTCATAATTTTCCACTTTTCCTTTTAAAGTAGTTGTTTCTAATTCTGTAGTTGCAAGTTTGCTTTGTAATTCATTATAAGAAAGCTTACTTTCTTCTTCTACTGGTATGAAACTACCTACCACAGGAACATCTTTTAGTAGCTTACCTAATGGCTTACGAAAGATAAAACCGACAACCCCGATTAAAAGAAGTAGTACTAAAATAATTAAAAAAACTTTTTTCTTTTTAGGTTTTACTGCTTTAGTGGAAGGAGTTTTATTTTTTATGTCTTCAGCTTTCTCTACCATCTTTGCCATACTTGTTATTCACTCCTTTTCACAGCGCCATATTTGTAGCTTATAATTTCATCTACAATTTGATTTTCTGCTCTTATTTCTTCACCTTTAAATTGCTCAAACTTAATTTCTTTTAGATTTTCTAAAATTTTTCTTTGTTTGACTGCTTCAAGAAGTTCATTTCTTTTTTGATTTACTTCTTTTGTTGCTTTAACAATTTCAAGCTCTTTTTTTTCAATTTGTTTATTAAGATGCGCTGTATAATAATTAAATTGCTTTAACTGATTTACATTCATTCCTTCTTGATATTGCCTACATATCTCATTATAAGCATCATCATGTAGTCCCATTAGCGTATTTTTCTCGCTCTCAAGCTTTACCTTACGTGTATTGGCTACACCTAATTCTCTTTTTTTATGATCTTCAAGTTTTTCCTTGAGAGCTAAGACTGGTTGTAATTCAAATTTAAACATTTACTCACCTTACTTTGTTATTTGTGACATTATTGCATAAGTCGTTGCAAAATCTACTTTTTCATATGTTAGTTGTTGTAAAAAGTGATTAATTGGTCCAATCTTATCGATAGCTTCATCAATTTCTTGACTACTTCCTCGATTATACGCTCCTACATTAATAAGGTCTTCTGATTCTTTGTAAACAGCCATCTGTTTCTTAATTTCTCTTGCAAATGCTTTATGCTCATCTGTTACAATATCACTCATAACCCTAGATATACTTGCAAGTACATCAATAGCAGGATAATGGCCTTTATTAGCAAGCTTTCTAGATAAAACAATATGTCCATCTAAAATACCCCTTGCAGTATCAGTAATTGGTTCATTAAAGTCATCCCCATCTACTAAAACTGTATACATTCCTGTAATACTTCCTTTGTCCGAGTTACCTGCCCTTTCTAAAAGTTTAGGTAATGCTGCAAATACTGAAGGTGTATAACCTCTTGAAACTGGTGGTTCACCTACGGCAAGACCAATTTCACGTTGTGCCATTGAAAACCTGGTCAATGAGTCCATCATTAAAAGTACATTTTTACCTTGATCTCTAAAATATTCAGCTAATGCTGTAGCCGTCATTGCAGCTTTCAAACGCATAAGTGCAGGTTGATCTGATGTTGCAACAACAACTATAGAACGTTTAAGACCTTCTTCTTTTAAGTCTTTTTCAATAAACTCTCGAACCTCTCTCCCACGTTCACCAATTAGAGCAATGATATTAATATCTGATAAAGCATTTCTAGCAATCATACCCATTAATGTACTTTTCCCAACACCACTACCTGCAAAAATACCAATCTTTGACCTTTTCCTACAGTAAGCATGCCATCTATAGCACGTATGCCCAGTGAAATAGGTTCATGAATTCTTTGCCTTGTTAATGGATTAGGTGCTTCATTATCAATAGATACTGTATCAGCACAGTATATTTCAGTCCCATCAATAGGCTTAGCTTGCCAATCTACAACCTTCCCTAAAAGATTCTCACTTACACTAACATTAAGTTTATCACCATAAGCTGTTACCTTACATCCAGGCCCTATACCTTTTAATTGCCCTAATGGCATAAGTAATAGATTTTGGTCTCTAAAACCAATTACTTCTGCTTTGATTGACCTATCACCTTTACGTGTTGTAATATAACAAATATCCCCAATATTGGCCATCGGCCCACAAGATTCAATCCCCATACCTACAACTTTTGTAACTTCACCTGTATATGTCCATAACTGATTGTTTGTAATATTGATGTATTTCCCTAAATCGACCATATGCTCTCCTATGACAACTTGTCTAAAATTTTAATTTGTGAAATCACACGTTCCAGGCCTTTCATAACATCATAAACAATGTTACCTTGTTTTGTTTCTACTATACAGGCTGTATTACTTACGTTATTTTTTACTTCTAATTTAATCTTGTCGCCTGAGGCTATAATATTTGTTTTTACTTCCTCACTTAACTTCTCATAAGTTTCTGGTGATACACATACTATAATCTCTTCCTTTGTAGGACATTCTTGTAACATTTTATGTACTAAACATGCAAGCCAGTCGGTATTGTCAAATAACTCTTCACTTACAATATGTCCCAGAAGTTTTTGAAGTACTTCTGTTAATTCTTTTTCTGAACTTCTTATGAGCTCTTCTTTTTCTTCATGTGCCTGTCTCTTTATTATTTTAGCTTCTTGATGTGCTTCTTCTAGCATTGACTGCATTTTTTCTTGTGTCTCATAAAGTAACTGTGTTTGTTTTGCTCTTGTGTCTTCTTTAATTCCTTGAGCTTTTGCAAGAGCCTCTGACAAAATTTCTTCTGCACGTTGCTTAGCATCTGCAAGAATTTGTGCTGCCATTTGCTGTGCTTCTTCGATTATTTCATCTGGTACATTCTGCTGTAGTAAATGGGTAGCTACAGTTTCCGTATTATCAACTATAGTAGCTAATACTTCATTTTGTGCAACTCCTATAGTTGTATGATTTATTCTTTCAAAAGCTTCATCTTCTATTTCGGCTTTTTCATATTCAATATGAATAGCTTTGAATCTTTCTGATAAATTGATAATACTTTGGTTTCTTATGCGTTCACCTTTTATAATACTAGACAATTACCTCATCTCCTGCTCCACGTGATGTAATGATTTCACCTGCATCCTCTAATTTACGGATAATGTTAACAATTTGTTGTTGTGCTTCCTCAATCTCTTTAACACGTTTTGGTCCCATATATTCGAGATCTTCTTCAATCATAGCAGCAAGACGTTTTGAAACGTTTTCCATGATAACAGATTTAACAGATTCACCTGCACCTTTAAGAGCAACTGCGAGTTGATGATTATCAACTTCACGAAGAACACGCTGGATAGATTTTGGATCAAGCATAGTAATATCTTCGAATACGAACATACGTTTTCTGATAACTTCTGCAAGTTCCGGATCTTCGATTTCTAAGTTTTCCATAATATTCTTCTCGGTTGTACGGTCTACTTGGTTGATGATTTCTACAATTGAATCAATACCACCAATTGTTGTGTAATCCTCAGAAACAAGTGTTGAAAGTCGTTTTTCAAACTCACGTTCAATTTGATTAATAACATCTGGTGACGCACGATCCATAAGTGCAATTCTTCGTGCTGTATCAGATTGCATTTCTGCTGGCAGTGAACGAATAATAAGTGCCGCCTGTGCTGGCTTTAAGTAAGATAGGATAAGTGCAATTGTTTGTGGATGCTCGTTTTGTATAAAATTTACAAGTTGAGATGCATCTGTTTTTCTTGCAAATTCGAATGGTCTTACTTGGAGCGATACAGTTAATTTATTAATCACTTCAACTGCTTTATCTGACCCTAATGCTTGTTCTAGAAGTTGTCTTGCATAACCAATACCACCTTCTGCGATATAATCTTGTGCCAGACACATTTCATAGAATTCTTGCAGTACCTCCTCTTTTACTCTAGGAGATACCGCTTTAATATTGGCAATTTCTAATGTAAGCTGCTCAATTTCTTCCTCTTTTAAATGTTTAAATACCTTAGATGATTTCTCAGGACCTAAAGCTATAAGGAGCATAGCTGCCTTTTGTTTACTTGTATATTCATCCTTAGTCAAACGATCACTCCCAATCTTCTTCAGTAATCCAGTTACGTAATAAGTTAGCAACTGCCTCTGGTTTTTCATCTACAAACTTATCAATTTGTCGTTTTGTTTCAAGTGTTTCCTTGAGTTCAATCTCTTCAAGTTCCACTTCTTCTTTTGCTGTCTTAAGCATTTCTTCTACTTCTAATTCTGGTTCTACTTCCACTTCATTATCATGTTTTCTAAATCTCATAACAATTGCTAACGCACCAACTATAAAGATTAATGCAAGTACAATGTACATTAAGTAATCTTTAATACTAATTGCATATGCCTCTTGATCAATGAATTTAGGAATTTCATATCCATTTACACTTACTGTTTGAATACCTGTTGCTGCTTTAATAGCATCTACAACTCCTTGTTCTATAGTAAAGGCTTGTTGATTACCATTTTGAGCTTTAAATTCTGCCCATGTTGTACCAACTAAAGTGGGTGTAATTTCTTCTTCACGATAAATCTTGTTACGAATAACATTAACCGCAATAGAAGACTTTTCTAAATCAATATCCCCCATATTTTTTTGATATTGTGTTTCTTTTACATTTGGTGCATATGTAATCTCTTTTTGATTATCTTTGCTTGAGCTTGTTCCTGAATTATCATCTTGTACATAATTTGTTACATCCCCACCATTTGTAGCAGTACCAGGTTCTCCGCCACTTTCATCTGTTGAATTTGAAGAACTACTCATTGTATTTTCTTGAGTAATTACACCGCGTTGTCCATCATCACCTTGTGCTGTGTATTCTTTGTTATTTTCTACATAATGATCAAAGTTTAATACAAGGTTAGGACTTATACGTACATCATTATAAATATCACCTAATAAATCTGTTACTTTTTCTTTTACAACAGCTTCTGCAGCTTTTTTAACTTCTTGTTGTTGGCTTAAAGCTAAACTTGCTTCTTCACCACCTTGATAGATGGTATTACCAGTTGAATCTAAAATAATAACATTTTTCTTATCTAAATTTTTCACTGCATAAGCCATAAAACTGGCAATGCCTTCAGCCTGTTTACTTGAAAGTGGTTCACTAAGTGTTAAGAATATACTTGCTGAACTTTCTTGCTTAGACTGAATAAATGAATTCTTCTCTTCTGGAATATTAAGTTGTACTGTTGCATCTTTTACACCTTTAATTTGTTTTAAAGTTGCTTGTAAATCCTCTTTTGTAAGATGTTTTACACGTTCATTCCATTCATTTTCTGTAGTCGACATCGTTGTATTAATCATATCAGCAAACGAATAATCTGTATCCGTTACACCATTTAATGATAAAGCTAATACTGCCGCATTATATTGATCTTCATTCACTTCAATGTTTGTACCATCATTAATGACTTTGTATGTAATATTATTTTCACTTAAAACTTGAGTTGTTTGTGCCACAAACTTTGTATCCATCTTATCATTATAAAGTACACGCATTTGTGGTCTTGTTAAATAGGCAGCTACTACAATGATAATCATCAAAAGTCCTACTGCTATACCTATTTCTATCTTATGTTTTTTACTCAAACCATTCCATTTCTCAGTTACCTGATTTGATATTTGTCTTACCGTTTCTTGCAATATATTCACCTCTTCCTTTTAAAAGCAGGTATTAAACTGAGAGTTGCATAATTTCTTTATATGCGTCTAATACACCATTTCTAACTTGCATTGTATATTGTAATAAAATGCTTGCTTTAGATTGTGAAATAAGTAAACTATGTATGTTGTCATTAGCCCCTGTCAAAAAATCTATTGTTAACTTATCTGTTTCTTGTTCTGCCTTTAGATTCGCATTTATTAAATCTTTAGCAACTTGTAGGCTATTAGTAAAACTTGCATCACCTGTAATATTTACATTTCGTTTATTCACATCAGATGCATTTACTAAGCCATTTAGCGTTTGTATCTGCGATATCATTTTCTTCCTCCTACCACTTATTTACCAATTTCTAATGCTTTATTAAACATTGCTTTCATTGTATTAAAAGAAGTTACATTAGCTTCATATGATCTACTTGCAGAAATCATATTTACCATTTCATCAACTACATTTACATTGGGATATTCAACATATCCTTGTTCATTTGCATCTGGATGCGTCGGATCATATGTCATTGCCCCTTCACTTTGATCTTCAACAATACGTGACACTCTTACACCATTATTGCCGGATTGAATCTTTTTTTGAAGTATATTGGCGAAGCTACCTTCTGTATTATCAATTTGCTCAAAAATAACACTTTTACGTTTATAAGGGCCACCTTCAGCTGTCCTTGTTGTATTAGCGTTTGCAATATTTTGTGAAATTACATCTAATCTAAGTCGCTGAGCTGTCAACCCTGTCGTAGCTGTGTCCATTGAACCAAAAAATCCCATTCGACTTCCCCCTTATTATTTTATATTTTGTAGCACAGTCGTAAAACGATTAAGCTGCGCATTAACTCTTGTAATAAGTGCATTGTATCTGGCATATACTTTAGCTTCTTCTGCCATTTCTACATCAATGTCTACATTATTATTATCCATCCTGTAACGAGATGAAGCTTCATCAACATAAACTTCGGCTGAATATTATTAAAATCTACATTTAATATACTTTTCTTATTCTTTATTTCTTTCTGCAAAATAGTTTCAAAACTCACATTTTTCCTTTTATAGTTTGGTGTATCTACATTACTAATGTTCTCACTAATTACATTTTTTTTAACAAGTGCTGCATCTAACGCTCTATTTAGCAAATCTATATTAGCAAATAAGTCCATGTGCTCCCCCTCTTTTTCAATGTTTTATCTTAACATTTTGTGTTATTTAAAATTTTTCTCTATTACTATAATTTTAATTATATATTCTTCTTTTTCATAAAGCAATAAATATTAACAAACAAGTAAACAACTACTACATTTCAATAAGTTTTTTCAATATTTAGTTATTTCCCACTTTTTAACTACAAAAACATTTATATTCTTAATTATGATATCCTTTTTCACACTTTATACAACAAAGTTTTACAAAAAAACACATATTCGTAACAAAAAAATAGCTACATCAATTAAATGATATAGCTAAATGATTAGCCCACAAAAAAGCTAGTTTTTAAAACTACTTTACATTATTATGATATAATTAAGCAAAAAATAAAGGGGATAATTTTATGTTTCGTAAAAATACAGTCCAATAACTTAATCTTAAGGATCCAACAATTAATCTACCTAAATATCTTCGTAAAAATCTTAAGAAGAGTTGGGCTACTCCTTTTAATAAATATATTTTTTCTAACATTAATGAAGAACGTTTTGAAATGCTCTATAGTGATGAAGTTTTTAGACCAAATTCTCCTGTTAATGTATTAGTAGGTCTTCTTATTCTTAAATAGAACTTTAGTTTATCAGACGAAAACCTTATTGGCGCTTTAAATTTCGATATGAGATTTCAGTTCGCTTTAAGCACAACAAGTTATGAGAAACAGCCTGTATCCATCAATACTCTTTATAACTTTAGAACAAGAGTCTTGGAGTATGAAAAGAAAATAAGTAGAGACTTGATAAAAGAAGAAATAGAAGTTCTTGCTGCGCTTATTGAAACAGAGATGAAACTTGATGGCAAAATGCTTCGTATGGATTCTATGATGATAAGTTCATCCTGTAATAAACTGTCTCGTATTGAATTAGTCTATACTGTTAATCTAAAGCTCATAAAAGCACTCAATAAGATTGATTCAAAGCTTATGCCAGAAGATCTAAAGTGCTATTTAGAAGAAAGGACATAAAAACGAAACAATCCACAGAACACGTGATAAAGATGCTACAACTAAGTTAGAATGGCTATTAGGACATTCAATCCTTTTAAAAGGAAGTATGTTCAAAATATGATACTCAGATTCTAGAATGTAGAGCATTTGAACTATTAAAGCGTCTCCTAGAAGAACAAGTAGAAGTAAATGAAGAAGGTAAAACTGTTCCAAAGGATGGGAAGAGCCTTCATTCTGAAATACTTCAAAATCCAAGTGATTCAGATGCAACCTATAGAGAGAAATATAGTGGAAATGTAGGATATGTTGCAAATCTAGTAGAAAGTTTTAATGACAATAGTGGTGTTATTACACATTATGATCTTAAACCTAACACCTATTCTGATATTAGATTTTGTGAAGATGTACTAGATGCCCTCAGTAAAGTACCATAAGTCAATTAGTAGGAAAATCACCAACCCAAGAGAAGCTGTCATATAGTTTTTTTGAAGTAGATGAAGAAACGCAAAAATAGTGTTTGACTTCAAAATTGGAGGATATAACTTCAATAAATTGCTAAGATACTTTAAAAAAAAGGTATCTTAACTTCTAATTCATTTTTAAATATATATATTTATTGGTAAAATATTGAAAGTACTAGAATATGTAAATAAATGTAATTGTATTACAACTTCAAAAACGCTTGTTTTTGGGGGCTAATTGCTAAATAAGTAACTGTCCTATTGTATGAAAATTCAATATACCAACCAAATCCAAGCCTACCACTATTCCTAATCCCAAAATATCTATTCCAACCATATAAATCTTACTTCGTTCCATATTCTCTACTCGTTTTCCATAGCTTAATATATAAAAACTCCATACAATAACAATCATACTTTGAATACCATACAATAGAAATGCTGCTAAAACTCCTTTTATACCATATAATACAACAAAACAACTAATCGAAAAGCTATAACTAAATACAATAATAGCAATCACAATAACTCCTAATGGCATTAAACTTCCAAAACTAGCCATAACAAAGACTATACACATTTTCTTAACATACTCAAAAATTAGTTCAAAAATAATTTCCCCACTAATTTTTGTTGATATATACTTAACATATGCTTATAAATACTTTTAAAAAAATCCATATTATAATTTTGTAAATATATGCAATATACAACCCCTGCTAGAATAGCTATTATTACCACTATGTAATTCATCCATTTATTCTTCATAAGGCTTCCTCCTTTTTATCCTTCTATACCCTATGCTTTTCTTTCCTTTTTTATGCTTAATTATGAACTTTAATTTTTATCAAAATTATGATATAATTAACTTAATTTTCAATAACAAATAATATTTATTATATGATCTCTCGGAATTTTGAGTGATCATGCCAACAGTTTGTTTACACTGAACATTGAAAAGTAAATACAATCAAAGAACAGAAAAATGAGCATAAGAAATAGACATAACTGTCGCTATGTCAAAAAAATAGTATAATAGTTTTAAGATTATGCCGTGTGTTGAATCAACTTTCTCAGTGGAGATTCATATAGCAAATCCCAAGCCTCCAAATGCTGAAGCATGAGGATATGATATAGGCAACAGTACCACATCTTAGATGATCGGTGTTTGCCGTCTTCTAATTTATAGTCCCATTTCTCACGTTTATTAGAGCGTTCTGCAGAAGTTCTTGCATTATATTCCTTTTTCCAATCGTCACTATCTTGAGGTGGTATGTTAAATAATCTTGGGTTATCTTTCATAGCTAAATGAACCGTCCTTCCATATTTTGAATCAGAGCAAGGATGCTCACAATAGCAACCATATTTTCTGCTAGCAAGCGGGCATCTATATTTAATACGATACTATGATGGCTCAGAGCCATCATAGTGCATACGAAGGCCTTCTTTGCACAGAGGAACACCATCCTTATCAATGATAAAGTCATTTTTATAAGCGTGTTTGACGCCACCTTTTCCCTTTAGATCAATAAAAGGGGTTATATTTTCACGCTTGCAGTATTCATAATAAGGCATGGCATCATGAGCAGAATCAAGAAGAAGTTTAGATGCTTTGTAGTCGGAAAGAAAGTCCTTCATTCTAAAAAAAGTTTGTAAAAAGCCATGTAAATCATGTGTAGATGTACTTGAAAGTAGAGGGAATACGGGTAGATTACTTTCAGAGTCAGAAGCAACGAGCATATATAGATCATAGCCATGATAAAAGTAATCACGTGAAGAATCCCATCCTATATCACAGTCTGGTTGAGAAAAATATCTATCACAAATGCAATCAGAAACACCTTTAGATTTACAATCACAAACACGATGCTTACATTCTCTGTGAGAAGTGACTACAGGTGTACCATCACCAGCTAAGGCAAGAGAAGTTTTATTAATAAGCCCTTTAGAAACAGAAAGATTAAGAAATTCATTTTTGTATAACTGAAAAAGTGAACCGTAGGGCTGACCTTCAATGTGAAATGTAGTATTTTCAAGTATTGAGAGTAGTTCGGCCACAGTTACTTTTTCAACAGAGTCAGCTTTAGACCCTTTAGTTTTAGGCTTCTTAACTTTCAACTTAATAGGATGAATATGAGGAGAAAGATTATTATCATCTAAATCCCATAAACGTTTAAAAAAGTCATAAAAGGTACCGACACCAGGAGTATCACCGACTTGGAAACCACTTAAAATGGCATATAAAGGATTGATCTTAAGCTGAGCAGCCCAAACAGTTATTGAAGTAACCTTAAAAGCAATGGATAAAAGATAAGAGCGTTGCATGCAAGAAGGAATACGTGGTTTAGGACCGAATTTAGATTATTTATTTTTCAAAAAATCATCAGCAAAAGAAAGATCAAGGTTCCAAAAACGATCAATAATCTCCAAGTAGAACAAGGAATAGAATTAGGATTAGGATAGTATTTACGGAGATTTTCAAGAACAAAGTTTTGATAGGCGGAATGCCCGCCTAAAATAATAGGTAACAAAAAATCGCCTCCAATCAATAAACATCACCGGCGTGGCCAGAACCAAAATATGCTTATCGACAAGGGCGCGTAGCGCCGCATTTTTTGAGGTTAATGTCAAGTGTTTATTGGTAAAAAAAGTGGGGGATTTTAATAAAAAAGGAATCTAAAAGCCTTGATTTTATTGGCTTATAAATTCCGAGAGAATATTTTATTAAAAAGGAGGAATATTTTATGTGGTATATTTGACTAATCGCTACTATTATTTTTTGTGTTGCCGAAATACTTTACAATGGTTTTTTCATTATATGGTTTGCCATTGGTAGCTTAGTGGCTCTGATTACTTCTTTTTTTACAAGTAATCTTATTATTCAAACAGTTATATTTTTAATTGTTTCTCTCATACTACTTATCACCTTAACAAAACGTATTACAAAAAAACTTTCACAGCAATCAACTATTGCAACGAACATTGATGGACTCATTGGTAAAAAGGGAATTGTTATTGAAGCAATTGGCAAAAACAGTCTTGAACCAGGACTTGTAAAATTAGACGGTGAAGTCTGGACAGCTACATCTTTACATGATGAAGTAATTGAAAAAGGCTCTTTGGTTGAAATTAAAAAAATCAATGGAGTACGTTTAATCGTATCTTCTATCCAAAATTAAGGGGGCATTCATATGTATGCATTACTATTCATTTTAATTTTAGTTTTCATTATAACTTTTAGTTCAATACGCATCATCAAACAATCTACAGTTGGTATTGTTATGCGCCTTGGTAAATTTAGTCGTCGCGCTGAGACGGGTGTAAACTTTATTATTCCTTTTGTAGAAACCATCTACAGAAGAGTTGATTTACGTGAAGTTGTTATTGACTTCCCACCTCAACCTGTTATTACAAAAGATAATGTCACAATGCAAATAGATACCGTTGTTTATTACAAAATCACAGACCCTGTATACTATACTTTCGAAATTGCTAATCCTATTAGCGCCATTGAAAATCTTACTGCCACAACACTTCGTAATATTATTGGTGAATTGGATTTAGATGAAACACTTACATCTCGTGATATTATCAACTCTAAACTTCGCATCATCTTAGACGAAGCTACTGATAAATGGGGTATCAAAGTTAACCGTGTAGAACTTAAAAACATCCTTCCACCCAAAGATATTCAAGAAGCCATGGAAAAACAAATGCGTGCTGAACGTCAAAGACGTGAATCAGTTCTTACAGCTGAAGGTCAAAAGAAATCTGCTATCCTTATGGCAGAAGGTGAAAAGCAGTCTACCATCTTACAAGCTGAAGCTAAAAAAGAAGCTATGATCCGTAGCGCTGAAGGTCAAAAACAAGCTGAAATCTTAAAAGCTGAAGGTGAAGCTGCCGCTATCTTAAAACTTCAACAAGCTAAAGCAGATGGGCTTCGCGCAGTATTTGCAGCGATTAAAGAATCTGGTGTAGATGATAATGTTCTTGCTATTCGTTCTATGGAAGCACTTGAAAAAATCGCTGAAGGTGATTCTAGTAAACTTGTTCTTCCTTCAGATGCAATCAACTTCTTAGGTACATTTAAAGGCATTAAAGAAGTTATGTCTTCTGACGGAGCTTCTAAAAATACTAAACCAGCCGTCAAATAATATATTCTTTTAATATCAATAAAAAAGAGTTAATCATTCTAAACTGGTACCTATAGATTAGACACATAGAAAAAATGCGCCTAGCCTATAGGTACTTTTTTTGTATATACTTATAAATGACTTGAAGGAAATACTAGATTATGAGTAAAATTATTTTTTCAGAAGAAGATATAAAAATATTAAAAAATGACCCTAGAGAAGGTCTTTAACATTAGATATATTAGAAAAAAGATTCAAAGAATCATGAGAAAATATAACACCGTGTACCCTATCCATAAAGCAAATCCTTATATAAAAATGACTAGTGCAACTAAAGAACATAGAGTAGTCCCAAACTTACTTAATAGAAATTTTAAGCAAGGTATACCTGTGAAAGTATTATTAGCTGATATTACATATCTGCCATATGGTAATAACCAGATGGCTTATTTATCATGCATAAAAGATAGAAGCAGTAATGATATTCTTGTCCATTATGTTTCTAGGCATATTACACTTGATATTTGCAACAATAACTATAGAGGAGCTTATTAAAGCTCATAAAGATGAACTGCATAAGGATGCATTTATTCATTCGGCTCAAGGCGTTCATTATACAAGTCCAAAGCTTCAAAAGTTATTAAAGGAAAATAATCTAGGTCAATCAATGTCAAGACTTAGTAATTATTAGGATAATGCACCTCAAGAATCTTTCCTTGGACACATGAAAAATGAGATAGATTTTAATGCATGTAACACTTTAAGAGAAATCATTACTGTAGTTGATGAATATATAGAATACTATATACTATAAAAATCATAGATGCCAATGGGGATTACAAAAAGATGACTCCTAAACAATATAGAAGCCATCTTTTAAATGTTGCTTAATCTCTTTTTTATTGTGTCCTTAGCAAAGGGTCCAGTTTAAAAATGCCCTCTTTTTTCATTCTATTTTTAAATTATACTCTTACGTTACCATCTAATCCTAATAACTCTTTATTTACTTCTAATATAGGATTAATCACTTCATTTAAGAAATCTGTAACTTGCATTGGTGCACAACCAATAAAGTTTTCTGGTTTTAAAATATTATGAAGTTCTTCTTCTGTCATTTTAAATGCCTCATCTTCTAAGATACGTTCAATAAGGTCATTTGATTTACCATGTTCTTTAACTTGTGCGCCAGCTTCCATAGAAAGGACACGTACACGTTCATGTAATTCTTGACGGTCTCCTCCACGTTTTACACCTTCCATTAAAATAACTTCTGTTGCCATAAAAGGAAGTTCAGCCATAATATGTTTACGAATAACTTTTGGATAAACTACAAGCCCAGATACAACGTTTAAGTAAATTTCTAAGATAGCATCTACAGCTAAAAATGCTTCTGAAATAGCAATACGTTTATTCGCACTATCATCTAATGTTCTTTCAAACCATTGTGTAGATGCTGTAATAGCTGGATTAAGTGTATCACAAATTACGTAACGTGCAAGTGAAGAAATACGTTCAGAACGCATTGGATTACGTTTATAAGCCATTGCTGAAGATCCGATTTGATTCTTTTCGAATGGCTCTTCAATTTCTTTTAAGTGTTGTAAAATACGAATATCATTACTAAATTTATAAGCTGATTGTGCAATAGAACTTAATACATTAAGTGCCAATGAATCAAATTTTCTTGTATAAGTTTGCCCTGTCACAGGATATACTTCATCATAACCTAATTTCTTAGCAATTGTTTGATCTAATTTCTTGACTTTTTCGTAATCTCCTTCAAATAGTGTTAAAAATGTAGCTTGTGTACCCGTTGTTCCCTTGGCACCTCTTAATCGTTTGTTCTCTAACATCTTATCTACTTCCATTAAATCAAGCCATAAATCCTGAAGCCATAATGTTGCACGTTTCCCTACAGTTGTAAGTTGTGCTGGTTGAAGATGTGTAAAACCTAAAGTAGGTAATTCTTTATATTCATCAGCAAACTTAGCTAATCGATCAATTACATTAATAAGTTTTTTACGAATAAGCTCTAATCCTTCATACATAATGATAAGGTCTGTATTATCGCCTACATAGCAACTTGTTGCACCTAAATGAATAATAGGCATAGCTGTAGTTGCTTGTTCCCCATAAGCATGTACATGTGCCATAACATCATGTCTTACTTTATTTTCCCAAGCTTCAGCTACTTCATAGTTAATATCTTCACTATATTTTTTAAGTTCTTCAACTTGCTTTGGTGTAATATTTAAGCCTAATTCCATTTCTGTTTCAGCTAAAGTAACCCATAACTTTCTCCATGTTCTAAATTTCTTTTCCTCTGAAAATAAATAAAGCATTTCTTTACTTGCATATCTCCCTTGTAATGGGCTTTTATAAGCGTTTCTCATGTTTCATTTCCTTTCACTTATTTTAATGATGATTATATTATACAAAAAAAAGCCTTTTCTGACAACGCATTTTCGAACATTTCCATATTCTCAACATAATTTGTTCGAAATTTGAGCATTTCTAAAACAAAACCACTAATCTTTACTATTCATACAAATAATAAAAGGTGCTACTAAGTGCACTGTCATTAAGTTAACATTATGTTAGAAACGCACTCTTTAGAAAAAGAAGTTGAAGATTCATTTCTTCAACTTCTTTTTCTATTTTTAGGCACTACAAATAGACAGATTTGCATCTGTCTCAAAATTTCTATTCAATTATAAAAATTTATCCTACCCTATAAAGGAAGCTATGAAAAATCTTAATAGTTAGGTGTCGTTTCCTATGCCTATCAGGCCTTATAGGAAGATTTTTGCAATTATAGCTTCTAAATCAGGTGGTGTTGCTTTTCCATGATAGAATAACCTACACATATGTACTGCAACTGAGAAATTAGCTTTATATGTATGTTTTCTCTGTTTTTTTCAATGACTACATGCGAGGTGATCATTTCCGAAAAATTATACATTATCATATGTGCATAGATTTCCTGTTGGATGCACATCACCTTCTTTGAATGAAAGAAAACGTAATTCATAGAATTTAGCAGGTTCAGATTTCTTGTTTTTAAGTAGTAAATAATCAAACAGTTGAGTTGAAGAAATACTTCGATAATGGTTTTTGTCTTTGAAAAGTTCTTTGACTTCATTTGTTTTCTTTCTTGTAAGTTTTAATGAAATATCCATATCAAAACAGTCTATTTTGGGTAGATCTAGTCCATTTTTTATACCATTAATCCCATCGTTAACTCGAATAAGAAAGAACCATCCTTTCTCTTGAATATGAGCCATACTGTTGAAAGATTCATAACATCTATCAGCAATAACGAGAGCTTTAGGAATTGCTGATAGATCGACCATTTCTTGTAAAGCATTATGTTCATTTTTTTCTTTAGACTTTTGTATTATTACATCATGATAAATAGAATAATTTATATTATACAATGCATTTATATGCAGAAGATTATATGGTTTTCTTTCATCTTTTCCAGAATGAAATGAATTTAGATCATCAGGATTAATTGGAAGATATACATCAGACCCATCAACAGCAAGTATAGGCATATCTTCATTAAAGTTAGCCGTAAGTTTGCTTAAAAAGCCATCAAATATGTTCTTAAACGCTTCAGGCTTTATCTTTTTTCTCTGCTAAACAAACGCAGAAGAAGTTGGCGTATCTACAGATGCACCAAATAAATCTAATAATTCATTTGTAAGACTTCCACTTCCCATTCCCAATGATTCTAGGTAAAACCTTATTCATAGACAATTTTCTTGTGCGTAAAAATCACAATTTGGATTAATACAATAATCATGCGGATTATTACTTATCTTTTGAATTTTATTTAATAAAAGCTTTTTAATTTGGTTTGGTTTCATATGTATCCTCCTTGTAACTAAGTTTCCTTTAATTACAAGGGCCGCTCTCACTACCTTTATATTCAGTCAGTAGTGAGAGCGGCCACACATTTTTTAGACTTGTCAATATTTTTTTCAAAAAAATCCCTATACCATTTGATTAGTATAGAAATCTTTTTTGTCATCTTAACTTAATGACATTGGCTACTAAGTGTAGCACCTTTTATTATTTAGCATATTCTGTTGCTCTTGTTTCTCTAATAATACTTACTTTAATTTGACCTGGATATTCCATTTCATTTTCAATTTGTTTCGTTACATCTCTTGCAAGAAGTAATAAACCATTGTCATCAATTTCCTCTGGAACAACCATAATTCTCACTTCACGTCCAGCTTGAATTGCATATGATTTATCTACACCTTTAAATGATGTAGCAATCTCTTCAAGTTTTTGTAAACGTTTAATATAAGTTTCTAATGTTTCACGACGTGCACCTGGTCTAGCTGCTGAAATAGTATCTGCAGCTTGTACGATAACTGCAATAGCAGTTTCAGGATCCACATCGCCATGATGCGCCTCCACTGCATTAATAATAATAGGGTTTTCACCATATTTACGGCATAAGTTTACACCGATACTTACATGAGAACCTTCTACTTCATAGTCTACAGACTTACCAATATCATGTAATAAACCTGCACGTTTTGCAAGACGTACATCTAACCCTAATTCTCCAGCAATAAGACCAGCTAAATTAGAAACTTCGATTGAATGTCTCAAAACATTTTGACCATAGCTTGTTCTAAATCTCATTTTACCTAATAAACGAATAAGTTCTGGATGAAGTCCATGTACCCCAGTTTCAAATGTTGCTGACTCCCCTTCTTCTCGAATGAGAACTTCAACTTCTTTCTTAGCTTTTTCAACCATCTCTTCAATACGAGCTGGATGAATACGACCATCTACAATAAGTTTTTCGAGTGCTACACGTGCAATTTCTCTACGAATTGGATCAAACCCAGATAAAATAACTGCCTCTGGTGTATCATCAATAATAAGATCAATACCTGTAAGTGTTTCCAAAGTACGAATATTACGACCTTCACGACCAATAATTCGCCCTTTCATTTCATCATTAGGTAATGGTACGACCGATACTGTTGTATCTACTACATGATCTACAGCACATTTTTGAATCGCATTTGTTAAAATTTCTCTTGCCTTTTTATCAGCTTCTAATTTTGTCTTTGCTTCAACTTCTTTAAGTAAAATGGCTGAATCATGTTTAACTTCTTCTTCAACTTTTTGGAACAAATATTGTTTAGCTTCAGCTAAAGTAAGCTCTGATATTCTTTCTAACTCTTCAACTTGCTTTTGTTCAAGTAATTCAATCTCATCTTTAGTCTTATCAATTTTATCAAGTTTACGTTGCATCTGCTCTTCTTTTTGTTCTAAAGCAGTTGCTTTCTTATCTAATGTCTCTTCTTTGTGTAAAAGTCTTCTTTCAGATAGCTGAAGTTCGCTTCTTCGTTCTTTAACTTCTTGATCCAGTTCACTTTTAACACGAATTTCTTCTTCTTTTGCTTCTAAAAGCATCTCTCTCTTTTTTGTTTCCCCATTTTTTATAGCGTCCTCAATAATTTTACGTGACCTTTCTTCTGCACTACCAATTTGTGCCTCCGCTATACGTTTTCTATAAAAAATGCCACCTGAAAAGGCTATTATTACTGCTAAAATTAAAATTATAATATCAATTAAGATCTGCATCGATTTTTACCACCTCCCATTAATTATCAGTGTGCAAATTACAACATAATTGTATAACTTTTTAAAAATGCTGTCAAGCATTGTGCCATATATCCCTTATAATATCAACTTACTTTTTTAGAATTTTTTTACATAAAATAAAAGATAGGGAATTCCCTATCTTTTATCCTTATTCTTCAATGCTTGTTTCATCATCAAAGTCTTTATATTCTTCTTCATCTAAATCAAAATGACCTTCTTCACTAAGTGCTGTTACACCATAGTGTTCACGTACTTTATTTTCGATTTCCATTAATAATTCTGGATGCTCTTTGATATAAATCTTAGCGTTTTCACGCCCTTGTCCTAAACGAATATCCCCATATGAGTACCATGCACCACTCTTATTAACGATATCGATATTTGATGCAAGGTCAAGAACATCTCCTTCTTTAGAAATACCTTCACCATACATGATGTCAAATTCAGCTTGTTGGAATGGTGGTGCTACTTTATTTTTAACGACTTTTACACGTGTACGACTTCCGATAAATTCATTACTTTGTTTAAGTGTTTCAATTTTACGTACATCCATACGAACTGATGCATAGAATTTAAGAGCACGTCCACCTGTTGTTGTTTCATTACTTCCGAACATAATTCCAACTTTTTCACGAAGTTGATTGATAAATACGATTGTACATTTAGATTTATTAATAACACCTGTTAACTTTCTAAGAGCTTGTGACATCAGTCTTGCTTGAAGACCCATATGAGAATCTCCCATATCTCCTTCAATTTCTGCACGTGGTACAAGCGCTGCTACAGAGTCAACAATGATTAAATCAATCGTACCTGAACGCGCCATTATTTCTGCAATTTCTAATGCTTGTTCTCCATTGTCTGGTTGTGATATATAAAGCTCATCAATATTAACACCTAATTTTTTAGCGTAAGCTGGATCAAGCGCATGTTCTGCATCGATAAACGCTGCAATACCACCTTGTTTTTGAACTTCTGCTATCATGTGAAGTGTAACTGTTGTTTTACCTGAAGATTCTGGTCCATAGATTTCTACAACCCTACCTTTTGGAAGTCCACCTACTCCAAGGGCGATATCTAAACTTAATGAACCTGTAGGAAATGTTTGTACATTAGTATCTGTAGCTTCCCCAAGCTTCATAATAGACCCTTTACCAAATTGTTTTTGTATCTGTGAAATGGCTGCATCTAATGCCTTTTTTGATTCTTCGTTCATTTGTTTATCTCTCCTTCATCGTACATTTATACTCGATTATCTTTTAAATTAAATCTTATAGATGATTAATACTCGTTTTGTCAAATCGAACATTTGTTCTAAAAACATTATACATAACTTTACACTTAATAGCAAGTGATTTATTTTAAAAGTTTATAGAGTTCATATAATACTGTTTTTACCGTTTTTTCTCTTACTTGTGTTCTTGTGCCTTTTAAACGTAACTCATGAACATATGTTTGATCTGGTAATGCTAAACCAATATATACAAGGCCTACTGGTTTCTCTTTGCTTCCTCCTGTAGGGCCTGCTACCCCTGTTGTAGATAAACCTATATCTGCACCTGTAACACGTTTGACCCCTTCTGCCATTTCCTTAGCTGTCTCTGGACTCACTGCTCCTACACTTGCTAGTGTTTCTGCTTTAACACCGACTAACTTGGTTTTTGCCTCATTACTATAAGTCACCATACCTTGTTCGAAATAAGCTGAAATACCACTGCAATTTACTAATCTTCCAGCTAAGAGACCTCCTGTACATGATTCTACTGTTGATACGGTATAGTCATGTTTCTTTAAGCATTCTAGGACTTGTTCTTCCAGTTTATCTTCATTATAACCGATAACATATTCTCTTAAACGTGTTTCAACCTTATTTTTATGTGCCTGTGCTCTTTGCTTAGCTTCGGTCTTTGTAAATCCTTTTGCTATAATACGTACAATGACTTCATAACCACTAATATAAGGTGCTACTGTTCCCCATTCAAACTCACCTAACAAGTCTGATATTCGCTCTGCCATAATACTCTCCCCTATACCGAACAACTTCACATCAATTGTTTCATAATAAATTGTCATGAGTTTTTTAAAATATGGTATCACAAAATCATTAAACATAGGCTGCATTTCTTTTGGTGGACCAGGAAGTAATACAACTGGTGTTCCATTATATTCTAAAATGCAACCTGGTGCTGTCCCATGATTATTTGTTAATATATAAGCATCTTTAGGAAATAATGCTTGTTTTTTATTATTTTCACTCATGATACGATTAATACTTTTAAAATAAGCTTCAAGGGCTTCTTGGGCTTCTTGGTTCATTTCTAATGGCTTATTTAAATGCTCACATATAACTTCCTTTGTTAAATCATCTTTAGTAGGCCCAAGCCCCCCTGTTAATATAACCACTTCTGCACGTTTTAAAGCAATGTCCATTGCTGATTTAATCGCTTCTGGTTCATCACATATAGCTGTATGATATTTAGGCATAATACCCATTGTTTGCAACTGTTTTGCAATATATCCTGCATTCGTGTTGATTGTATTTCCCATTACAACTTCATTTCCTACTGCAATAATTTCTGCTTTCATTTCATACACCTCTCTTTGTAATATAAATTTTATTATATCACAGTTTATAATTAAACTTTTAAAAAAAGTGTTACAAAACTTTGATTACTAGTTTTGTAACACTTTGATTATTTTTCTTCTATCTGAATATGATCTGCTTTTAAAAATGCTTCACGACAATCCCAAGAGCAGAAGAAATATTCTTTTCCATCTTTAAATACGCGGTATGCGTCTCCTTTTTTAATCTCTTTATGACAAACTGGATCTATAACAATTTCTTCTGCTGGAGATTTTTCTTTTACCATTTCATCTGGCATTTGGCCTTTTTCAATAATTTTCACTTCACCATTCACAATACTAATGCCTTGGATATTGGGATTATCTTTTTGCATCTTCATTATTCTTCTTACTTTAAATAGTGCTACAAGTAAATTAAAGAAGCTAATTGCCCCTATGATTAATAGGATATCCATAATAATTTCTAAGATCATTATTTTCACCTCATTCATTTATGCTTTCTACATTATATCGTATCTATATGAATGTTTTTTAAATAAATGCACTTATTTTATAAGTATACCTCTATTTTTTTAAGATATGCCCTTTTAATAAACAAAAATGAAGAGGCAAAATTGCCTCTTCATTGATTCTATCCTTCTATATGTACTTCTTCCTCAATAACTTCTGCCTTTGCTACCGCTTCTCTTTCTGCATCCGCTGTAATATAGTGTGTAAATAGATTTTGCATTAAGAATGAACTTAAAGTCATAATAATACCTGGCGCGAATACAATTAAAAATGGTAACCTAAAGATTAAATAACCTGTAATTACAAATACAAAAGTATTTGCAAGTGTTGTTAATAAATGTTTGTGTGTAAGAACAAGAGCGGTTTTAACAAGTACTCTTGTTTTCATTTCAAATCGTGATAATAAGGCCCATAAATAGGAAAAGATATTAACAAGTTCAAATACAAAAATAATTGTCACAGGAATAATCCATTTTAAACTTGTTGCTTTTAATAAAAGTCCTTCTATTGTCATAAATGCATATAAACTTGCGCTAATGCATGCTACTAACATTACTACAGTAATAAGAAGTGATTGTTTAAAGTTTTGCTTAAAACTTTTAATAAAATCTTTTAAAACATATGTATTTTCTTTTCGAACCTTTTTCCCCATTACATAATAAAATGCTGTTGTTGATGCACCTGCTGTTATAACCGGGATACAAAATACCCACCATAAAAATGTAAGGATAATGATATCTGCCACTTCACTCATCCATACCCAAATAGGTGCATCTAGATTAAATAAACTACCCATTTTTTGCCTCCTCAATTTCATTTCCTGTCAAATTAATACTTTACCTGCAAAGTTTATTTATACTTATTATACTATAAAATACTTTATTATTCTATATTACAAACTATATGTGTTTCTTTTATAAATATTTATAAATATAACTCAACTTTCCCATCAGTAAAATTATGTTTTTTTACGATATATTTTGGCTTAAGTGAAAAAATTTAGATCTATAGATAAAAATACACCTTTGGTTTGATAAAATGCAATTACCACAAAACATTCCAAACAAAAAAGGTGTATATATACCAAAATCGCATCTGAAAAGAGTCTAGACAAATTTTTTCAACCTTTTAAATCGTTACAAATTGCTAAGCTTCTTCATCAAGCTGGTATTACCAAAAGTACTGGTATTTACTATCGTTTCTTGAGCAATAATACATTTAACTAGCGCGTTTTTTACTACTACTTGTTGCTAAAATAGTAGCTTACTTAAAAAAACTCACCGCATTTAATAAAGTTAACGTCTTTATACTTGATGATTCTATTGTGACACGTAATCGCAGTAAATCTGTTGAGCTTTTGGCTAAAGTATATGACCATGTATTCTACAGATATCAAAAAGGCTTTACTATGCTTACGCTAGGTTGGTCCGATGGATATAGCTTTTTACCTGTTGATTTTACCATGTTATCATTAAGCACAGAGTCTAACTGCTTAATAAAAGTTTCAACTACTATTGATAAAAAAACAACTGGTTATAAAAGGCGAAAAGAAACTATTTTAAAGAAACCAGATATAGCTATTAAACTGATTCAAAATGCAGTAACACAAGGTATTTCTGCTCAATACATATTAATGGACACTTAGTTTACTAATGAAGCTATAATCAAAGATATATTGAATGAAGTTCTTAACGTTATAGGAATGGTAAAGCAACTCAAACAAAAATATCTTTTATAAAGATCATAAATGTACACTAATAATATATTTCATTCTTTTAACTTGTACAAACTTATTCAAATTATCTTTAATTAATAAATTTTAATAAATATTTTTACATAAGTATTGAATTTAATTTACTTTTGTGTATAATCATACATAAATACAAATAAATATTAGACACTCACAAGGGGGATTTGAAAATGAAAGAAAAAGTTGTATTAGCATATTCAGGTGGTCTTGATACTTCTGTTATCATTCCATGGCTCAAAGAAAACTATGACTATGATGTTATTGCTGTATGTATAAATGTTGGCCAAGATGCAGAATTAGTTGGTCTTGAAGAACGTGCACTTTCAATGGGTGTTAGCAAAGTTTATGTTGAAAACGTAAAAGATGAATTCATGAAAGAATATGTATTCCCAATGATTCAATCTGGTGCTGTATATGAATCTAAATACTACTTAGGTACATCTATTGCACGTGCTGTTATCGCTAAAACATTGGTACGTATTGCTCTTAAAGAAGGCGCTAGCGCCATCTGCCACGGTTGTACAGGTAAAGGAAATGACCAAATCCGTTTCGAACTTGGTATCGCTGCACTTGCTCCTCATCTTAAAGTTATCGCTCCATGGCGTATTTGGGATATCTCATCTCGTGAACAAGAAATCGCTTACCTTGAAGAACGTGGTCTTCCAGTACCAATGAAAAAAGAAGATAGCTACAGCCGTGACCGTAATATGTGGCACATTTCTCACGAAGGTCTTGAACTTGAAGATCCAAGTAATGCACCAAACTATAACTCACTTCTTAAACTTGGTGTATCTCCAGAAAAAGCTCCAGATGTGGCTACTACCATTACACTTACATTTAAAGAAGGTGTGCCAACTCACTTAGACGGCGCCCCTATGGACCCTTCTTCACTTCTCGAAAAGCTTAATGAACTTGGTGGTGCAAATGGTATTGGTATCGAAGATATCGTTGAAAATCGTGTTGTAGGTATGAAATCTCGTGGTGTTTATGAAACTCCAGGTGGTGTAATCCTTTACAAAGCTCATGAAGAACTTGAACACCTTACACTTGACCGTGAAACATACCGTTACAAACAAGAAATCGCATTAGAATTTGCTGATATCATTTACAATGGCAAATGGTTCACACCTCTTCGTGAAGCACTTCAAGCATTTGTAACAAGTACACAAAAAGTTGTAACTGGTGAAGTTAAATTAAAACTTTACAAAGGTAATATCATTCCTCAAGGTGCAACTTCTCCATACTCACTTTACAGTGAAGATTTAGCAAGTTTCACAACTGGTGACCTTTATGATCACAAAGATGCAAGTGGATTCATCACACTTTACGGTTTACCACTTCGTGTACGTGCTTTAAAACAAGAACAAGCAAAACAAAATAATAACTAAGATTTTTAGGAGGCTTTTATGAAACTTTGGGGAGGCCGCTTTGCAAAAGAAACAGATGCGTTAACAGATCACTTTAACTCTTCTATCTCTTTTGATCAAAGGCTTTATAAACATGATATATTAGGAAGCATTGCCCATGTGGCAATGCTTGGTAAACAAAATATTATAAGTCTTGAAGAAAGTAATGCAATTCAAGCGGGACTTTCTGACTTACTTTCTGATATTGAAGCAGGTCATGTTTCTTTTGATGAAAAAATGGAAGATATTCATATGAATATTGAATCACTCCTTATTTCACGTATTGGGGATGTCGCAAAGAAAATGCATACTGGACGTAGTCGTAATGACCAAGTAGCATTAGACGTAAGACTTTATACCCTTGATGAAATTAAAACATTAAAAGAAATGCTCTTTACACTCATGAAAGCTGTAACAGATATTGCTAGTCTTCATACAGAAACAATCATGCCAGGTTACACACATCTTCAACGTGCACAGCCTATTACATTCGCACATCATTTAATGGCATACTTTGAGATGTTTAAAAGAGATTATAAACGTTTGGATTTTGCCTATGAAAACACAAATTATTTACCACTCGGAAGCGGGGCACTTGCAACAACAACATATCCTTTAAATCGTGATGATGTAGTAAATGCACTTCACTTCAATGGTATTTGTGAAAATAGTATTGATGGTGTATCTGATCGTGACTTTGTCTTAGATTTACTTTATACTCTTTCTACACTTATGATGCATCTTAGCCGTCTTAGTGAAGAAATCATTCTTTGGAGCAGTCATGAGTTCCACTTTGTAGATCTTGATGACGCTTATAGCACAGGTAGCTCCATCATGCCTCAAAAGAAAAACCCAGATATTGCTGAACTTGTACGTGGTAAAACTGGGCGCGTTTACGGCAATCTTATGGGACTTCTTACAACTATGAAAGGGTTACCTCTTGCTTATAACAAAGATATGCAAGAAGATAAAGAACGTCTCTTCGATAGCATTGATACATTAAAAATGTGTTTACCAATCTTTACGCAAATGCTTTTAACAATGAATGTTTGCAAAGAAAATATGTATAATGCTGCTTCTGGTGGTTTTACAAATGCCACTGATGCTGCTGATTACCTTGTTAAAAAAGGTCTTGCTTTTAGGGATGCCCATGAAGTTATCGGAAAACTTGTACTTCATTGTGTTACAAATCATACTTCTCTAGAAGCACTACCTTTAGAAACTTACAAAAGTATTCATCCTATTTTCGAAGAAGATGTCTATGAAGCCATTTCACTTAAAACTTGTGTAAGTGGTCGTAAAGTGAAAGGTGGTCCTAGTCCTGAAGCTGTGAATATGCATCTTGAAAAAGCAAAAGCATATCTTAATGCAATAGCATAATAAAATAGAGCAAGTTTAATACTTGCTCTATTTTTATATTTCTCCCTTTTTAAGCCCTATAATTGTATTCCTTAAATCAAAATAATTTAAAATCTCATCTAAATAAAACTCCATCACACGAACAAACTTGCTTATTTTATCTCTATTAAGAGGCCTTTCGTATTGCCACTTGGCATAACTAAATAGAGCATCTTCTTTATCCTTATAACTATAAAATGAATCAATAAAACAAATAAGTTCTATTTCTAAACAAGATTTACCGTACTCTAAACTTGCAGCCACCTCTTCAAATGTCTCTAGAGTTAAATCTAGAAGTCCTCTGACATAATTTCTAATGGCCTTTTCATGAATGGCTATTTTAATATCAGGATACAAATAATATAACGTATTTCTTTCTAGTGTATCTAAGTAAATAATCGCATATTTTAAATCAAATCCATAGTGTGTTATATAAGTATAAAATTCAAGTGCATTTCCAGCCTTAAAGCTTGTTTCATACTGCCACTTATAACCTATCTTTTTGTAAATCTCAAATTCAGCTATAGGTTCTTTAAGCATATTAACTTGATTTAATAAATACATATCTTTTCCTTTTTTATTTCAAGTATTACCACTTTTTAATATTTCAAACATCTTCACAAATAAAATGCCAGCTTTAATAATTAAAGCTGGTATTTTATTTATTTTATGCTTCTGTAGTTACTTCTGCTTTTTTAGCTCTTGTTGTCTTTGTCTTGGCAACCTTTTCTTTAGTTGTCGTAGTCTTTTTACGTGTAGTCGTTTTCTTAGCAGCTACTTTAACTTCTTCTTTGTTATCTGTATCCGCTGCTACTTCTTTTTTACGACTTGCTTTACGTTCAGCCACTTTTTTAGTCGTAGTTTTTTTCGCTTTTGTTGTCTTAGTTTCTTTTGCCGTGGCTTCTTTTACTTCTGCTACTGCATCTATGATTTCTGCATCAGCCTTTTTAGTTATGGTCTTTTTACGTGTAGTTGTTTTCTTTTCCTCAGATGATTTTGTAGCAAGCTTTTTAATTTCAAAGACAAGCACACTAAGTGGTGGAATATTCACTTCAATACTTTGTGCTTTACCATGCCATGGTTTATCCTCTGCAATTAACTTACCCTCATTTAATCGACCTTCACCACCAAATTCGCAGCTATCACTATTTAAGATCTCACGATATTCGGCTTTTTCTGGAACACCTATACGATAGCATTCCCAATTCTCTGTCATAAAGTTTACAACGACAACTAATTTATCTTCTGTTTTTTCTCCGTTACGAACGAATGATAAAATACTTTGTTCATAGTTTTCACAATCAATCCATTCAAAGTTTTCATAGCCGTTTCCCGTTTCCCATAAGGCATTGTGTGTTGTATAAAGATGATTAAGTGCCTTAACATATTGTCTAATACCTTCATGTGCAGGATAGTTTAATAAGCCCCAATCTAACTCAACTTTTTCATTCCACTCTTTAGTTTGTGCAAATTCGTCTCCCATAAAGAGCATTTTCTTACCTGGATGCATATACATGAAGCCATAAGTTGTTCTCAAGTTAGCAAACTTTTCTTCAATAGGTCCTGGCATCTTGTAAAGCATAGGACTCTTACCATGAACTACTTCATCATGAGATAATACTTGAATGAAGTTTTCACTAAATGCATACATCAAGCTAAAGGTTACTTGACTATGATGATCCCTACGCCATTTAGGTTCTGTACGCATATAACTTAAGAAGTCATTCATCCAGCCCATATTCCATTTAAAGCCAAATCCAAGTCCACCTTCGTCTGTAGAATAAGATACTTTTGGCCATGCTGTAGATTCTTCTGCAATCATCATGGCCCCTTCAAACTTACGATAAATCATACTATTAAGATGTTTTAAGAACTCAATAGCCTCTAAGTTTTCTTTACCACCATAAATATTTGGTACAAAGCTGTCTTGTCTACCATAATCAAGATATAGCATAGAAGCTACCGCATCCACGCGAAGTCCATCAATATGATAAGTTTCAAGCCATGACATTGCACTTGCTATTAAGAATAACACAACTTGTGGTTTACTATAATCAAAGATTAGTGTGCCCCAATGTGGATGATGTGCTTTACATTCATCACTACTTTCATATAAAGCTTCACCATCGAATTTCTCAAGTGCAAAAGCATCTTTTGGGAAATGAGCTGGTACCCAATCTAAAATAACCCCAATATTATTTTTATGTAATAATTCAATTAAATACTTAAAGTCTTCTGGTGTACCATAACGACTTGTTGGTGCAAAATAGCCTGTTACTTGATATCCCCAAGAGCCATCAAATGGATGTTCAATAATTCCCATCAATTCTACATGTGTATAACCCATATCTTTTACATATTCAACTAAGCTTTCAGCTACTTCACGATAATTGTAGAAAGTATCATCGAAATGTTTTTTCCAAGAACCAATATGAACTTCATAAATAGAAATTGGTTCTTTATAATGTGCGCGTTCACTACGTTTTTTCATCCATTTACTATCTTCCCATTTAAAATTATCTACATTATATAAACAAGAAGCTTGTCCTGGTCTTACTTCACAATAATTTGCATAAGGATCCGCTTTGTAAAGAATTTCACCTTTTGCCGTACGAATCTCATATTTATATAAATCAAATTCCTGAAGTCCTGGAATAAATAATTGCCATATCCCATGACTTTCCATGCAGTACATACTATGTCTACGACCATCCCAATTGTTAAACTGCCCAATAACACTTACACGTTTTGCATGAGGTGCCCACACGGCAAAACGTACGCCTTGTACACCATTGATTGTGACAAAGTGTGCGCCTAGTTTATGGTGAATTTCATAGTCACGACCTTCTCCAAAAAGATAAAGGTCATCAGATGTGATGGTAGGTTTGAATTGATAAGGGTCTACATATGTCCATTCATGCCCATTAAAGTCTCTACATGTTAGGCTATATAAAAAGTCTGATTCTACTTCCCCTATATATCCTTCAAATAATCCTTTGTCCCCTACAGCATGCATTTCAAACTTTCGATCACTATTTTTCAAATCCACCGCAACCATATAACTAACAGTTGGGCAAAAAACACGTATAATTTTTCCTGCTCCTTCTCTTGCTGTATGTAAGCCTAGTATTTCATGTGGTTTATTCAATTCCCCTAATTCTAATAATGCGATTTTTTTATTTACCATCTCATAACTATTTTCCATATGTATCTCACCTCTTTCTATATTTTAAACTATTTGAAATATTTTTTCAATAATACACACCATATTATTACATCAATTACATTTATATGCTTGTTTTATAAAGAAAAATTGTATATCCTTAATATACAGACTATGAGAGGAGCTTATAAATGAGTCAAAATACTAATCAACTTTATACTGGCATTGCCTATTCTTATATTGAATATGTCCATGCTTATTTAAAACTATTAAACAATTCACTATTCTTTTCTACACCTTATTTAGATGAGGAGACAGCACATATCCAAGATGAATTAAAAGAAATTTTCTTTTTATCTTCCTGATTTACTTACATCTAACGAAACTATTTCAAACGGAAAAGATACAAAATCTGAAAAAGAACGTGTTGCTGAAACACTTTTAACATTTAGAGATACATTAGAACAAAAGTACCGCACACTTAATGCTTATGCACGTGAATTACATCATCTTATAAGTGTAGCGCAAAATAATCCTGAATTCTCCGGAGAATATATTGACCATGAAGAGTTTTCAGATGAAGCTATTCTCCAAATGGACTTTAACCGCTTAGCAGAAGACTGTACAAACTTTGTATTTAAAGAAAAAACTGTGAAAGCTAGACAAATTAACGCTTCTAGACTTTTCCCAGCTATTCCACTTAAAATCACAAAAGCAAACTTCTTAGATTATGTTAAAAAAAGCATCCATCATATTGATATCGAAGATACTACTGATGCAGCAACTTTCTTAACTGCTATTTTAGGACAACTCTTTGACGGAAGAGACTTTGCTTTCTATGGTAAAGACTTCAAAGACCTTGTAGAATCTTTAAAAGAACTTACAGAATATGATGATCCTATTGATTTCTTTGAAGAAGCAGATTCACTCGAACAAACAATCAATACTTTATTTGATTTATTACATGCAATATACCGTATGATTTGTACACTTAGTAACCTTTTACTCTTTGAACATATCGACTTTAATACACTTGCAGAACTTCACCCAAGTTTCTTTGACTTCTATCACTGCATCAAAAAAATCTTAACTGACGCTGAAGATGCTAGCTTCTTACAAGCTTCTTTAAATGAACGTGTAGATGAAGTACAAAAAGAACTTCAAATCCAGCTTGTAAAAGTAAGTAAAGCTAAAGAAACTGACCCTATGTTCATCCTTATCCAAACTTACTTAACTATGGATATGAGCAGTTTATTTGGATTTGCCCTTAATAAAAACAAAAAATATAGTGAAGAAACAATTGCAATTCTCAATAAATTTGTAGATGAGTTAGGTGAGCACATCACTAAGCTTCCTGTAGCAGAACGTAAGCTTCGTATGCAATACTTCATGAGCAGCATTCCTTTCGTAATGCCAGAAGCTACTTTCAAATCATATGTTACAGCTGGTTTTAGTAATATTTCTAAACCACAACAAACATTACTTTCTGCCATGGCTATTCATAGCATTTTAGAACAAGGTGGTTATTTCACATCACCTGCTGATGAGGATAGTATGGTACCTGAAGATATTTACAAAGAATATATGACAGAAGAAGAAATTAATGCACTTCATGGCTTTGATTATGAAGATGTAGATTATTATATAGATGAACATGAACATGGCTGCGGATGCGGCGATCATGATTGTGACTGCAATCACTAACTCTCTATTTCGTTAAAACAATAAGAAACATCACGAGAATTTAAAACTTTTCGTGATGCTTCTTTTATTATTTTGTACTTTTTAAAGATTTTACTTGTTTTACAGCACCTTTAGCTGAATGTTTAAGTGTACTTAGCATAAATTTTACGATTTCATTGATGATAACAACTAGACTACTTGCGCCAATGACTTTCACCCACATCATCAGTTCTAGAGGTGTGGCATTAAAGAATTTATTACCATACTGTATCATGACAACCTGTAAAACACCTGTTAAAGCAATTATTTTAAGGGCTAAAGTGTTTTTAATAAAGTTAGGAAATATACTAGCTGTGCCAAATTCTCTACAGTTAAAGGCATTAAAGAGCACGCTAAAAGCAAATAAACTAAAGAGAACGGTTTGTGCCTGACTACCTACGCTTTCACTGGCAGTACTTGTACCTAAGAAATTACATTTCATTTGAAGTAATAATAACCCTGTAATAAAGCCACTATTAATTAAGATGGTACGAATCATAAATGGATTAATAATATGAGTTTCTCTAGGGGTTGGTTTTCTTTTCATAACTGTTGACCTTATTGGTTCAAGTCCTAAAGCTAAAGCTGGTGGCCCATCCATAATGATATTGATCCATAAAAGATGAATCGTTGAGAATGGCATTTCTTCACCTAATACCTGACTAATGATTGCAATTAAAAAGGCAATAATATTAACCGTTAATTGGAATTGAATAAAACGTTGGAAGTTATTGTAGATTCCTCTTCCCCATTTAATAGCTTCTACAATAGTACCGAAGCTATCATCTGTTAAAATAATATCTGCTGCATTTTTACTAACTTCTGTTCCTGCAATACCCATAGCGATTCCTACATCCGCTTTGCTAAGAGCTGGTGCATCATTAATCCCATCTCCTGTAACAGCCACGATTTCCCCATTTTTTTGAAGCGCCTGTACAATACGCATTTTCGTATCTGGTTTAGACCTAGCTACAATAGCAATCTGACCTATTTCTCTTTGAAGCTCTTTGTCTGATAAAGTATCAATATACGAAGATTCCACTGCTTTTTTACCATGCCCAATAATGCCTATCTCCTGACCTATAGCCATAGCTGTTTGAATATTATCGCCTGTAAGCATCTTCGTTTCTACGCTAGCTTCTCTGGCTACTTCTATAGCTTCTTTAACCCCTTCTCTAAGTGGATCTTTAATTCCTACAAATCCACGAAAAGCAAGCTGGCCACGCCAATCTGACTTGGTTTCTACATTCACCGTAAGTGGTACTTCTTGATCCGCAAAAGCTAGCACACGCATAGATTGACCTTGAAGTTTACTCATCAGTTCTAATATTTCTTGAATACGACTATCAGTGAGTTTTTTTGTTACCCCATTTATATATTCGTAACTACACTGTTTTAAAATGACTTCCGGTGCCCCTTTAGACAAAATATGATACCCTCCATTTTCTTTTATAATTGTGAGCATATATTTATTTTGTGAATTAAAAGGCACTTGTTTAACAACTGTTGTTTCTTCTCTTGAACGCATATAATCCACTGAACTGCCCCACATAGAAAGCAGTGCGCATTCCGTAGCGCTGCCGATATATCGCATTTCCCCTTCAATTTGCTCTAAATCTGCTGTACTATTTACAACACAGTTCTTTAAGAAACTTGAAAACTCTTCTGCCTCTTTTAATTTACAATATTTACCTTCCAAATAAATACGCGCCACACACATTTTATTTTGTGTTAAGGTACCTGTTTTATCACTACAAATCACACTAACACTACCTATAGTTTCGCAAGCTTCTTTCTTTCTAACAAGTACATTAATCTTAGCCATTTGCTTCATTGTAATAGCTAAAGTCATATTAATCATTGTAGGTAAGCCTTCTGGCACAGCAGCAACAATAAGTGCAACACAGACTACAAAGGCCGTTTTAATCTCCGGGAAACTTTGCACAAGTGGTGATAATGAATTTAAGAAAACATGGGTATTCGTAAAGTCAACTTTTAAATGGCACTCCTCCACAATCTGAATAAGCATATAGATAAATAACATACTAGCTACACCCGTAGAGATTTTAGAAATCGTTTCACTTAATTTATCCATTTTAATTTCTAGTGGTGTATCTGTTTCTTTGTCACCTAAGGCTTTAGCAATATATCCCATTTCCGTTGCATCTCCCGTGGCTGTTACAATCATTTTCGCACTGCCACACGCAATAAGTGTCCCACCAAAAAGCATATTAAACTGCTTGGCAGGAACAGGGTCTTGAACAACTTCCTCACCTTCTATATGTAAGACCTCTTGTTTAACTTTTCCTATATGCTTGCTGACATCATCTGATTCTCCCGTAAGCATATCTTCTCGCACTTTCAGTTCATTGCATTCTAAAATACGCCCATCAGCAGGAACTAAATCTCCTGCCTCTAGATATACAATATCTCCAGGTACTAACTCACTTTTATGTAATAAGTTTTTTTGTCCTTCACGTTGCACTTTGACACTTACATCTTCTGTAAGCTTATTCAGCGCTTCAGCAGCCTTCTTGGAACGACTTTCAGTTAAAATACCAATAGTAATTCCCAAAAGTACAGCAAGACAAATACCAATCGCATCATGATATTCTCCAATTAATAAACTGATTCCTGCTGCAATTAATAAAATGACGATAAGTTGTTGTGTTAAGGCATCCTTTATTTCACCTAACAGACTTTTTTCTTTTGCCTTAGAAAAACTATTAGGCCCATAGCGCTTAAGTCTCTCTTCAGCTTCTTCATGACTTAGACCACATTTGGCATTTGTGCTAAGTCCTTTTAAAACATCTTCTATTTCTTGATTATAATATTTGTTTTCCATAGTATCCTCCTATCTTCTCATGATGCCTTTGTATAAATATATACAAGCTCACAAAAAAATATGACTAATTAAAAATCTTAAATTTACCCATAAAAAAAACTGTTTAATAAGGAAATTTCTTTTCCTATTAAACAGTTTTAAAGTTTAATTGCTTTATTCTTGTAAATTTTTAAAGGCAGTTGCCATCATCAATTTAATACGGTTGAGCTGATTGACATGAGAAGCTCCTGGATCATAGTCAACAGCCGCAATATTAGCAAGTGGATAGTTACGTCTAAGTTCTTTAATCATCCCTTTACCTGTTACATGATTTGGCAGACAACCAAATGGCTGCATACATATCACATTATTAACACCGTCTTCTAAAAGGCTAATAATTTCTCCTGTTAAGAACCACCCTTCGCCCATTTGATGACCTACTGATATAACACGCTCTGCCATCTTAGCTAATGCCTCAATGCGATGAGGTGCTGAAAAACGTTTACTTTCTCTTAAGCATTTGCTCATATATTTACGCTTATATTCTAAAAATGCAATCACAAAGTTTGCAATAATTTTATCCTTAAACGACTTTTGTAATACTTCATTTTTGAATTTTTGATTATACTCACAGTAGTTAAAGAAATCTAACAAGTCTGGCATCACTGCTTCGCCGCCTTCTGCTTCGATAGTCTCTACAGCTTCATTATTTCCATAAGGATGGAACTTCACTAAAATTTCACCTACAAGCCCTACCTTCGGTTTCTTAATATCTAAAAGAGGTAACTCATCAAAATCCCTCACTATAGCTGCTATATTTTGTTTGAATACCTTTTGATTTCCAGTACGAACATTTTCTTTACATACCTCTGACCACTTCTCAAATAATCGATTACTGCTGCCTGGTACAGCTTCGTAAGGACGGGTACGATATAAGACACGCATTAATAAGTCACCATATAATACTGCCATAAGTCCTTTTTCCATAAGACTTAATGAAATCTTAAAGCCTGTATTATTTTCAAGACCGCCCGCATTTAATGAAATAACTGGTACATAGTCCATATTACTTTCCTTTAATGCTTTTCTAAGGAAACTAATGTAATTAGACGCACGACATCCTCCACCTGTTTGTGTAATCATTAAAGCCGTGCGATGTGGGTCCATACTACCACTTTTAATAGCTCTTAAAAGCTGACCTATAACAATAATAGCCGGATAACATGCATCATTATTAACGTATTTTAATCCTTCTTCCACATCTTCTTTACATACTTTGGGTAATACTTTGATATTGTAACCAGAAGTATTAAAAGCATCTTCTAAGAATTGGAAATGAATTGGTGACATCTGTGGTGCCAGAATTGTATAATTCTCTCGCATTTCCTCCGTAAACTGAGCTACAGGAATACTTGGCTTAATCTCTAAACTACGATGTAACTTCTTACGTTCCTTCATAGCTGCTTTTAAAGAACGGATACGAATTTTGATTGCCCCTAAGTTGGCTCCTTCATCAATCTTAATAAGAGTATAAATCTTACCTGCTTGTTCTAATATCTCTTCCACTTGATCAGAAGTTACTGCATCTAAGCCACATCCAAAGGAAGTAATTTGCATCAGTTCAATATCTTTTTGTGTTCTAACAAAATGAGCTGCACGATATAAACGGTTATGATATGCCCATTGATCCAATACACGAATTGGCCTTTCGATTCTGCCAAGATGGGCTACACTGTCTTCTGTAAGCACTACTAATCCTTCAGCTGTAATAAGCTGTGTCAGACCATGATTGATTTCAGGATCTAAATGATAAGGTCTACCACTTACTACAATTCCTTGTAATTTATTTTTACGTATATATTCAAGAGTTTCTTCGCCCTTCTTTGCCACATCCATTCTAAATGTGTTTAAAGCCTCATAAGCAGCCTCTGTTGCGGCTTTAATTTCATTTTTAGAAATATTAAAACTCTCTAAGGCCTTAGTCATTTGTGAAATAATAGATTTCGGCGAATCTAAATTTAAAAACGGATGAATAAAGTTCACATTTTCACTACATAAAGCTTCAATATTATTTTTAATAACTTCTGGATAAGAAGTAACAATCGGACAATTATAATGATTGTCTGCTGTGTGATCTTCAATCTTTTCATAAGGTACGCATGGATAAAAAATAGTCTTCACGCCTTTTTCAATTAAATCCATAATATGTCCATGGGTTAATTTTCCTGGATAACATACCGATTCTGAAGGAATAGTCGTAATACCTTTTTCATATATTTTTTTATTTGATCTAGTTGAAAGCTCGATTCTAAACCCAAGTGTTTTAAAGAAAGCATGCCAAAATGGATAATCCTCATACATATTTAGTACGCGAGGAATACCAATGCTGCCGCGTTTACTTTCTGCCTCACTTAAAACTTCACGTTCAAATAATAGATTATATTTATATTCAAATAAATTCGGTAATGCATTTTTAGCAGCACTGCCGCCTAATGGCTTTTCGCAGCGATTACCATAAATAAAACGTCTCCCATCACTTAGTTTATTCACTGTTAAGAGACATCTATTTTCGCAGCCTTTACAACGTGTAGGTGTCTTCTGAATTTGTAAATCTAAAAGCTCTTCTTTTGTAAGCATTTCACTTATTTCTTCGTCGTCACTTTCTTCCCTAGCAAGCAAAGCTGCCCCATAAGCACCCATAAGTCCCGCCTGATCCGGTCTAATGACCTCTTTCCCCAAAATGAGTTCCATGGCACGTAGTACTGCTTCATTATAGAAAGTCCCACCTTGTACGACGATATCTCCTTTAATACTGTCTGCGTTTCTTAATTTAATAACCTTATAAAGGGCATTTTTAATAACTGAATAAGAAAGCCCTGCCGAAATATCTCCAATAGATGTACCTTCCTTTTGAGCTTCCTTTACCTTAGAATTCATAAACACGGTACAACGACTTCCTAAATCTACTGGAGTAGGGGCAAGTAATGCTTTTTCACCAAAGCTTTTTGCGTCCATGCCAAGTGAGCCGCTTAACATTTCAATAAATGAACCGCAGCCAGATGAACATGCCTCATTTAAGATAACAGATTGCACAACACCTGATTTAATGGTAATACATTTCATATCCTGTCCACCAATATCTAAAATAAAGCCAACCTTTGGTGCAAAAGCTTTAGCTGCTGTATAGTGGGCAATGGTCTCTACTTCACCTTTATCAATTTTAAACGTATTTTTCATAAGCGCTTCACCATAACCTGTGACGCATCCTTTTTGTATATAACTCCGTCTGGCAAAATATCATAAATCTCTATGAGCTTTTTAGAAACTAAAGCTAATGGATCACCTTGATTACTTCCATAGAAGGTATATAAAAGTTCTCCATCTTTTCCTATTAAAGCTAACTTACTTGTTGTAGAACCCGCATCGATTCCTAAAAATACACCGCCTTTATAAGCTTTTAAATCACCTATTGGCACCTGATGTGCATCATGTCTTTTTCTAAAGAACTTAATTTCGGTTTCATTTTTAAATAAAGGCTGTAAATCATTATTGGTATGAAAATCATCTTTTAATCTATGTAATCTTTGACTTAAGCACTCCAAGTTAATTGCTTTTTCTTTTTTAGAAAGTATAGCTGCACCTAAAGCTACGAATAATTCTGGTTTTTCTGGTACAACCACATTATCATCCGTAAGCTTCAATGTCTCAATAAATCGCTTACGTAACTCTGATAAAAAGTGAAGCGGCCCTCCTAAAAAGGCTACTTTTCCTTTGATTTGCTTACCACAAGCTAATACACTAATTGTTTGATTTACAACAGCTTGGAAAATAGACGTTGCAATATCTTCTTTGGCTACGCCTTCATTAATTAAAGGCTGTACATCTGTCTTAGCAAATACACCACATCTTGCAGCAATAGGATAAATCTGCTTATAAGATTTGGCCATTTCATTAAGTCCCATAGCATCTGTCTGTAATAAAGTTGCCATCTGATCAATAAAGGCACCTGTACCTCCTGCGCAGCTACTATTCATACGTTGCTCAAGAGAAGATTCAAAGTAAGTAATCTTACCATCTTCTCCTCCTAGCTCTATAGCTACATCCACATCTTGTATATAATTTTGTACAGCCTCTGTACAGGCAATAACTTCCTGAACAAATGTAAGCCCTAAATGTTTTGCTATTTCCATAGCCCCAGAACCTGTAATGGCTACTTTTACCTTCACATCACCTAAAGTAATAAAACTTTCCTTCAACAGACGTTCTAATGTTGTCTTTATATCAGAAAAATGGCGTTCATATCTTGAATAAACTATCTCACCTTGTTCATCTAAATAAGCTAATTTAATAGTTGTAGAACCTACATCGATTCCTAAATTTAATAATCTACTCATAATTTAACTCCTTATATGTCTATTTTCATCATTATGAATACGGACACGAATTACTGTTTTCAATCATTTTAATTTGATATTAAAAATCATTTAAATTATAACACATTTTACGCATTTTTTCCTTCTATATTAATTATTATTATAAATTTAATGTTTATTTTTAACATTTAATCTATTTATTACATAAAAAAGAGTTGCTATGAATTTCATTTCGCAAGCAACTCTAATTATATATAGTTTTTATTTCCAACCTTCTAATGTCGGAAAGAAGCTTTCTATTTATTTTCTAGCAGCCTCAAGCGTTAATCCTAGTCTCTCTTTTACCATGATTGCCACACAAAAATCAATCATTTGTATCATTGTCATATCCCCTGTAAATTTACCATCTTTAAAGTAGTATTTATAATATTTTCTATTAAGGCTTCCATCCTCATTATGATCACACACACTTGCCTCTAAAAGCATTCCACAACTTTGACAAAATTCTTCCATAACTATTTTCATCCTGTTTGTACATACCATCTCATTTAAAATACTATAATTTATAAATATATAACTGTTATAGATGTTATGAATTTGTTTTTACAATGATTATTATAGTCTTCAAAACCTGTCAACTAGCTGTCATATTTAGTATAGTACCTTAACATCTTTTTTAAACTATTATTTAAAATTTTCATATTTCTTAGATTTTATAATTTCTAAATAGAGAGCAAAAGATAATAGATGATTATAAAGCCACTCATCTTTAGGATAACTTATATGTATTTTAAAGCTACCATTTTCTAACTTTTAATTTGGCGCTCCTCAAATTCCTCATAAACACGATAATCAAACTTACTTTCTATTTATAAAATAATCTCTTCAGTATGCATCTGAGTTGCTTCATTAAAAAAAGGTTCATTTAAACATTCTTCTAAGCTTTTTTCAAAATGCTCAGCCAACACTCTTGCCGTTATACTCTCTTTTTTCCTGTAATTAATAAATAATCTCAAATAATCTATTGATTTTCATCTGTCCCCTACCTTGTTTATAAAAAACCATGCCCTCATATCATTTCAGGCATGGCTTAAATGTCAATTTATAAGTTTTAATTTAAAACAAACTATTTGCTTAAGTGTGCAATACGTTCTACAACACTTGCAAGCATTGTTTCGTATTTTTCTTTTTTAGCTTTTTCTTCTTCAAGAAGTTTAGCTGGTGCTTTTGTTACGAATCCTTCGTTAGAAAGTTTTTTGTTAACACGTTCTACTTCACTTTCAAGTTTAGCTTTTTCTTTTGCTAAACGTTCAAGTTCTTTTTCGATATCTACAAGTTCAGCAAATGGAATATATACTGTAGCATTTGGAATGACTACTGATACAGCATCGCTATCGATACCTGCATTATCTTTTTGGATGACTACTTCGGAAGCATATCCAAGTACAGCAAAGAATACTTTACCATTTTCAAAAGTACTTGCTACTTTTTCATCTTCTGTTATAACGAATACTTTAGCTTTTCTTGATGGTGGTACATTCATTTCGCTACGTAAGTTACGAATATTGCGTACTGCTTCTTTGATTAAGCTGATTTCTTCTTCTTCAGCTTTGAAGTTCCATTCTTCTTTGAATGTTGGCCAAGATGAAAGCATGATTGTTTCTTCTTGATCTTGAAGTCCGCAGAAGATTTCTTCTGTGATGAATGGCATATATGGGTGAAGTATTTTAAGAATGTTTGTCATTACTGTTTTAAGTGTCCAAAGAGCAGCTGTTCTTGTGCTATCTTCTTTGTTGTAAAGACGTGGTTTAACCATTTCGATATACCAGTCACAGAATTCTTCCCAAGCAAAGTCATAAAGTTTTTGAACAGCAATACCAAGTTCATATTTATCCATGTTTTCTGTCACATCAGCTGCTAATGTATTTACTTTTGAAATAATCCATTTATCTGCTGGTGTAAGATCATTTATATCTACTGTTAAGTTAATATCTTCACCTTCAAAGTTCATCATAATGAAACGTGTTGCATTCCATAATTTGTTACCGAAGTTACGGTTAGCTTCTACTCTTTCATAGTAGAAACGCATGTCGTTACCAGGTGCATTACCTGTTACAAGTGTAAGTCTAAGGGCATCAGCACCGTATTTTTTAATAACTTCAAGTGGATCGACACCATTTCCAAGAGATTTACTCATTTTACGTCCATCAGCTGCACGTACGAGCCCATGGAATAATACATCTTTAAATGGTACTTCGCCCATTTGCTCAATACCGGAGAATACCATACGGATTACCCAGAAGAATAAAATATCATATCCTGTTACAAGAACGCTTGTTGGATAGAAGTGTTTAAGTTCTTCTGTGTTGTTTGGCCAACCAAGTGTTGAAAATGGCCATAATGCAGAACTGAACCATGTATCTAATGTATCTTCATCTTGAACGAATTTACTGTTGTTACATTTTGGACATGTGTGTGGCATTTCTTTTGAAATTACGATTTCACCACACTCCTCACAGTAATAAGCTGGGATTCTGTGTCCCCACCATAATTGACGAGAAATACACCAGTCACGGATGTTTTCAAGCCAATGGTAGTATGTTTTTTCAAGACGTTTTGGTACTAAGTTAATTTTACCTTCTTTAACAGCTTCAATAGCTGGTTTTGCCATTTCTTCCATTTTAACGAACCATTGTGCTTTAATCATTGGTTCGATAACAGCTTTACATCTATCATGTGTACCAACATTGTGTGAGTGTGGTTCAACTTTTACAAGGAATCCTGCTGCATCTAAATCTGCTACAAGAGCTTTTCTTACTTCATAGCGATCCATACCTGCATATTTACCACAAAGCTCATTCATTGTACCATCATCGTTCATTACACAGATTTCTGGTAAGTTGTGACGTTTACCAACTTCAAAGTCGTTAGGGTCATGAGCTGGTGTAATTTTAACAACACCTGTTCCGAATTCTTTATCTACATAGTTATCAGCTACTACTGGAATTTCGCGGTCCATAAGTGGAATGCGAACCATTTTACCTACAAGGTGAGCATAACGTTCATCTTCTGGGTTAACAGCGATTGCAGTATCCCCAATCATTGTTTCCGGACGAGTTGTTGCAAGTTGAACGAATTCGTCTGTTCCAACTACTGGGTAACGAAGGTGCCAGAAATGACCTTCTTTTTCTTCGTGTTCTACCTCAGCATCTGAAATAGATGTTTGACATACTGGACACCAGTTAATGATTCTTGATCCCCTGTAGATGTATCCTTTTTCATAAAGACGAATGAATACTTCTTGAACAGCTTCTGAACATCCCTCATCCATTGTGAAACGCTCTCTATCCCAGTCACAAGATGAACCAAGTTTTTTAAGTTGTTCTACGATACGTCCACCGTATTGTTCTTTCCAATCCCATACATGTTCAAGGAATTTTTCTCTACCGAGTTCTTCTTTTGTAAGACCTTCAGCAGCAATTTTTTCTACTACTTTAACTTCTGTTGCAATACTTGCATGATCTGTACCTGGAATCCAAAGTGTATTGTAACCTTGCATACGTTTATAACGTGTTAAAATATCTTGAAGTGTATTATCAAGCGCATGTCCCATGTGGAGTTGACCTGTAATATTTGGTGGTGGCATTACGATTGTAAATGGTTTTTTATCTTTTTCTACTTCAGCATGGAAATAACCTTTTTCCATCCAGTTTTTATAAAGTCTTTCTTCTACTTGACTAGGATCATAAACTTTTTCTAATTCTTTCACTGACTTTTCCTCCTTTTTTCGAATGCAATACTTATTTAAAGAGCTTATTACTGCTGTCCTAAAAGCAAAAATATAAAGCCTAGCGCAGCGACAACACAACCTGAAAGCCTAACTGCCATAACAGCACCGCTAACTAGCATTCCAAATTCTTCTTTATCATTCTCATCTAGTTTGGTTTTCGCCATGACAATACGTCTTGCAAAAAAGAAGACCATAAGACCAATAGCAAAAAGCACAAAACCTATCATACTCATGACGTGCACCTCCAAAACAAAATAAAAAGAGCTATATCATCCCATGTTAAACATAAGGACGATATAGCTCGCGGTACCACCTTAATTCCCTGCGTAATATATCACGCAAAGCGCTCTTAGCTATAACGGGCTTTCCCGCTATTTTCTACTTAATTTCAAAAATAGTGCTCCAAAGCTACCTTCCAATAGACCTTTCATAAGAAGACTTTCAGCGTATCATCTTCTCTCTCTAAACGGGGTTTCTATCGTACTCCTCTTTATCATTGCATCATTCATTCGATTACTACTATTTTATGCACCTTTTTGCGCTTTGTCAAGCATGTGATTTTCTTGGTGCTTTTTAATCTTTTGTGTCACAACAGCTTTTAGATTAGAATCTTCCTGCATCACAAGTATTTCTTTCCATAATTCTTGCTCATAAGTATTCAATCCTTGCAACTGCTCCTCGGTCTTTTGATATTCTACTTTTACATTTTTTAAGGCATTTACTTTTTTAGGATTTAGTGCCCATTCTGTAAGATTGTCAATATAATCAATATTAATATGATGTTCTTTTAAAATCGCAAGCATCTTGTCCTCTATTTGACTGAGTGTCTCATTCATCTGTAAATATACTTTTTCATTATTTTTATTCTTCACATAACGTGTATAGTACATTTCTAATTTAGCAGCACTATCTACTCCTAGTTTATGATATTGAAAATCTAAATAACGCATTTGATGGAAATAACGAATCTTAGATTTATTTAAATATCTTACTGCCTTTTGCTGTAAAATCGTATTACGCTCTAAGGCCTTTTCAATACGTTCTTTAGCATATAATAAACCAGCCAAGAATAAAACGAGTAAAATTGTTGCAAATGTTAAGTAAAACCACACAGCTTCTCTTAAGACTTGCATAAGGGCAAAAATAACAAGAATCCCAATCCCAATAAGCCCAATAAACACAATGCTAAACCCTTTTAAAAAGCTATAACCGCTTAGCAGGGACTCTCTCTCTTCTAAAAGTTCTTCCCTTTCTTCACGTAAATAATACATATTATTTTCAGTTTCTCGCTTACGTTTCTCAGCTTCTTGCATTTCCTTAATAATATCTGGAATTTCATCTTCATAAGGCACAAGTCTCATAAGGGCTGCATTTTGATTAATGAGTCTTCCCTTTAAATTTTGTTTTTTTTCTTCAATAGCCTTAGCTCTACCAGCAAGTACATTTAAAGCATTAATGGTTTTCTTATCCAACGCTTCAAACCTTTTTGTTTCTTCTTCCTTAACTGCTAATGTAGCAAGATACTCTGTTACCCTTTGTTTTTTAGTGACCACAGACTCTAACTCATTAAAAACTTCTTCTACAGATTTCTCATCCATTATGGTATCCTGTTTAAACATCATTTTATGCGTTAATGCCTGCCATAAGTTCTTTAGTCCTTTCACTCTATTCCCCTCAACTTTTATATTTATATTTGTATGTTTTATATTATCACATTTAATCCCTAGTTAATAGTACAATAAAATGCCCTTATCATAACTTAAATTATAATAAGGCATTTTGTTCATATGCACAGATTAGTTAAGTACATCGCCGATTGTAACTTTTTCATCTTCTGCTTGCATATATTGTGCCATATCTTCATTTACTTTAGCATCTACATCTTTTAATGTAAGGCCAATTTTTTTAGCTTCTTTATCAAGGTTAACGATTTTAGCCTTAACAACTTGACCAAGTTCTAATACTTCTTCAGCTTTATTAATACGTTTTTCTGATATTTGTGAAATGTGGATAAGGCCTTCAACATGTTCACTAATTTTAGCAAATGCACCAAAGTTTGCGAAACGAGTAATTGTTGCTTCAACTACTTGATCTTTTTCTAAGTTAGCTGTTTCAAGAATCCATGGATCTACTGTCATATCTTTGTGGCTTAATGCAATTTTACCTGTTTCAGCATCAACAGCTGAAATAATTACATCAATTTTGTCTCCTTCTTTTACAACATCTGAAGGATGTTTGATATGTGTCCATGAAAGTTCATTATTGTGTACAAGTCCTTCAACGCCACCAAGATCTACGAATGCACCGTATGGCATTAATTTTGTAACTGTACCTGATACTTTTTCCCCTAGAACAAGTGTAGCAAGTTTAGCTGCTTTAGCTGCTTTAGCTTTTTCAGCAGAAAGTCTTTTAGCTGATAAAACAAGTTTTTTAGCTTTTGGATCAAATTCGATGATTTCTACTTCTACATCTTTACCTACATATGCATTTAAATCCTCTACATATGTATGAGAAATTTGAGAACCTGGAATGAATCCACGAAGTCCTTTAAATGGTGTTACTACCCCGCCTTTTACTACTTCTTTAATGTGAACTGTGAATGTTTCTTTGTTTTCAAATGCTTTTTGTACTTCGTTAAGAGTTTCTTGTACTTCAGCTTTTCTTTTAGAAACGATTACTTCTTCATCATCGATTTTTACAACAACTACGTTAAATTTGTCGCCTTCTTTAACTACTGTTTTATCTACTTCTTCGAAAGACATTTCTTCCCAAGGAATGAAACCATCTTTTTGAGATCCAATATTAACGCTTACACCTTTTTCTTGAACAAGAATAACTGTTGCTTCAAGCACTTGTCCTCTATATATACGCGCCATTGATTTATCTACTTCTGCCATTAAGTCTGCCATGGTGAGATTGTTTTCTTCCATTTTAGTACTCCTCCTTCGTTATCTTACATATACTCTCTTATTATACACATTTATAAATGAAAAATATAGTATATTTAAAAGTTTTATGTATTAAATTAGTTTTTGCTACTTGTTACAGTATTTGCAAATATGATAGCTTCTATGTGATTAATCTTCTTTTTCCCAACCCATGACTGTGCGAATAGTTTCTGTAAGCTGTGCTGTCATTTTTTCATGTGTTTTTTCACTTGGATGCCAGTCAGTACCTATACCATCTGCTTCATCTTGCACTTCAAAAGGCATATCTATAATTCTTGTATCTTTTTGTTCTAAGCTAAAACGTGCCACTTGCTTATTAATTTCAGGATATAGCTCTTGTCCCATAGCTCCTAATGTACAGATAATCATAGCATTTTTATTATTGTCTCTAATGGTCTTTAAAAATTCATAATAGCTCTCACCAAATTCTGCAATACGGCTTGTATCTACTTTTGTATAGCTTGTATCGTTTGTGCCTAAGTTGACTACTATACATTCAGGTTGAAACTTCTGAAAATCCCAAGTCTTATATTCTTTATGGCCTAAAGTATTTTCAAGCCCTCTATCTAAATATGGATAAATCATAGGCATAAGCCAGTCATTATTAATATCCCCTGTATCTGTCCATGATGAAACGATTCCTATCCCACTCCATGAAATAAGATGGAAATCTGCACCGAAATATCTTGCTGTCCTTGCCGCATAAGCTTTCCAAGGATCTTGTTGCTTCGTTGAAAAAGTATCTACATTCCATACCCCTTCGATGCCATAGCCACATGTAATAGAATCGCCTATAAACTCTATCCTATGTTTGGCTTCTTTTACGTCCAATGGTAATAACTCACCCTCAACTTCAAAGCCTTTGACACCTACTTTAGCAAAGGCAGCTTCTGATAACTTCATAAGCTTAATATGTACCTTCTCCTCTGACGTGTTTTCATAAAGTATATAATCTTTTTCCTCTTCTTCTAACATAAAGTACTTAGATGGCATATCTTCCCCATTAATAAAAACAGCCATCTTTGCAAGGAAATTTTCCTCCCCTTTATGTCCATCTGTCCAAAGTCTTACACTAACTTTCTTACTCTTACATGTAAATTCTAAAGAAGTGCAAGAATAGTTTAAGTAAACTACTTCTCCTTCTGTATAAACTCTGCCACGTATTTTAATATTTTTATTTATCCCCTCAACTCTCATTTCCCTGCTCCTTTGTCATGTATTTACCTTAAATATATCATAGTATTTATTATTTTCAAAACAATTTAAGCTGATTTAAATTAAATTTTTAAAGTAATTTTTAAGGTAGATTACCCCAAAAAAACGCTTTATAAAGCTTATTAAACTTTATAAAACGTTTCAATTTTATTGATTTTTAATACGTTCAGCTAATTCGTTTAAGTACTCCCAACGCTCCATTTGGAACATAAGTTCTTCTTCTACTTTTTCTTTTTCTTCTGTAAGCTCTTGTAATTTTGCAAAGTGTGTTGAATTTGTTACCATATCTGCTTCAAGACTTTGAATCTTTTCTTCTAAAGCTTCAATAACACTATCAATTTGCTCATATTCTTTTTGCTCTTTAAAAGTAAATTTGAGTTTAGGCCCAGCCATATTTACTTTTTCTTTTTTAGATGTTGCTACTTTTTCTTTTTTCACTTCCATAACTTCTGCTTCCTGCATTTTGCGTGCATGATAATCAGAGTAGTTACCTGGTGTATAAACGATTTGTCCTTCTCCTTCATATGCAAAAATCTTATCCGCAATACGATCTAAGAAGTAACGGTCATGGGATACTGCAATAACAGGTCCATTAAAGTTATCAATGAAATCTTCTAATATTTGAAGTGTGTAAATATCAAGATCATTTGTAGGTTCATCTAATAAAAGGACATTAATATCTTCCATTAAAACACTTAATAAATAAAGTCTCCGTTTCTCTCCACCTGATAATTTTTCTATAGGCGAATATTGAAGAATAGGTGGGAATAAGAATTTCTCAAGCATTTTACCTGCTGATACCATTGTGCCATCTGCAAGTTTCACTTGCTCTGCTTTTTCTTTGATATAATCAATCACACGGAGCTTCATATTCATATCTTTGCTTTCTTGTGTGTAGTAACCAATTTTAACTGTATCTCCAATAGCTACACTACCTGTGTCTGGTGTAAATTTTTCTGCAATAAGATTAAGGAGTGTAGATTTACCCATCCCATTATTTCCAACGATTCCGATACGGTCACCTCTTACTACTGTATAAGTAAACTCTTTAATGACGCATTTGCCATCAAATGTTTTGCTTACATCTTTAAGCTCAATGATTTTCTTACCTAAGCGGCTTGTACCAAGAGCGATTTCCATAGTTTGTTTATTATTGCCACCCATACGTTCTTCTAATTCATAGAAACGTTCTTGTCTCGCTTTTTGTTTGGTACGTCTTGCTTCTACGCCTTTATGCATCCATTCAAGTTCTTGTTTATATAAACTTGCATCTTTTTCTCTTTGACGCTCTTCAATTTGTTCACGTAACATCTTTTTTTCAAGGAAAGCTTCATAGTTTCCTTCATATCTATAAACTTTACCCTGATCAAGTTCAATAATGCGGTTTGTAACACGTTCCAAAAAATAACGGTCATGTGTTACCATAGCAAGGGCGCATTTTTTAGTCTTAAGCATATTTTCAAGATAATCGATTGTATCATTATCTAAATGGTTAGTTGGTTCGTCTAAAATCAGTAGGTTACAAGGACGAATAAGAGCCCCTGCTAGGGCAATTTTCTTACGTTGTCCCCCTGATAAATTGGCAACTTTTTGCTCAAAATCATTGATACCTAATTGTGTTAAAATGGCTTTTGCTTCACTTTCAAGCTGCCAAGCGCCTTGTGCATCCATTTGTCCACTTAAATCCATAAGCTCTTTTTGAAGCTTCTCATTCATTAGGTCCTTTTCTAATTGCTGCGCTACTCTTTCATATTCACGAAGCACTTTCATAATAGGTGAAGTTCCTTTGAAAACTTGTTCAAGTACTGTAGACTTTTCATCAAAATATGGATTTTGAGGTAAGTACTCAATCACAAGTTCATTGGATGTAATTACTTCTCCTTGATCTGGTACTTCTAATCCTGCCATAATTTTTAAAAGGCTGCTTTTCCCTGTCCCATTAACACCAATAATCCCTATTTTCTCATTACTATCAATACTAAAGGCAATATCATCAAAAATGACTTTCTCACCATAAACTTTTTTAATATTACTAACAGACAATAAAATCATAATTGTTCCTCTTTCTTTAGAGAGTCTATTAAAGCCTAATTATAAATTTATTCTTTAACATTCTCTTTTGTATGATTTAACCGTATATAAGAAGTCACTGAGGAAGGCTTCTCTCTCTTTAATCTTATATACGTATAACTTGCAAATAAAAATGCACTAACTATCCCACAAACAATATCTTCCATTGTGTCTTTAAGGCTGCCAAGCTGGGTAAAACTACTTAGGATTTGATCTGCTAAAAACTCACACATTTCCCAAATAGCTGCGCCTGTTACCGAAAAAGTAAAAATAAATAAGGTAATAATCATATACTTTTTGTTTTTAAACAAACTATAATCACTATCTAAGCTCATTAGACAAACAAGTCCTATATACCCTAATAAAAAGCCAGAACTAAAATGAAGTAAAATATCCCACCAAAATAGACTGTCATATAATCTAAGATAAGTGCCAAGCCACTGACACCCTAATATAAAAATGACATACCACATGCTGGCCTTACCTGGCACCTTCTTTTTTGTAAGCCATCTATAGGCTTCTGGTAAGAAGGTCAATATTAAACTACCAAGTAAACCTAGTCCCTTCCCCCATTGTCCTAAAAACAATATCCAAATACCATTGACAATAAAAATAAGCCGACATGCATTCATAATTATTTTACTTACTTTCATCATTAATCTCCTTTAATAATAAAATCATTGTAAAATTCTTAATTACTTTGCTTATTTTATGTACTCCTCATATTTTTAATCCACTTTTATCTTTATATAACACTTATGCTTCGGTATCATGCATAAAATGTAACAGCATATTTTCACAACATGCCCCTGTTTCTGGACAAATGTGCGGTGACTCCATTTCTTCTTCAGGTGAAAAGCTCACCCAATAAGCTGGCACAATATGTACATAACCACATATTTCACATTTGTAAAAATAATTTTCCATCTTGGTGCCTCCTTAAAGTTTTAATGCTCTTTATTATTATAGCATAAATCTAAGCATTTTCGCTCATACTATGAATGCATCCAAAACAAAGATGCACTGGCACCCAACACACCCTGTCATACTTCCATCATTTTTAAGATTTTGAATCACCATCGTTCTATTTAAAAGAAATCAAAATTATCAGTAAGGATTTTTGTTTCTTTTATGCTGCAACTAGAACGATCCTTAGCCTTATCCATCAGGAAGTGATAACCCTATCGCTTTCTACAATATAAGTAGTTTGGAGAACATTCTTATATTGTTTCAACTTAGACTCACGTCTATCTTCTTAAGTAAAGAGAGTAATGTACCCACATTACTCTCTTCTCCATTTTTTAGAATACATATAAAAAGGTCATCTACAAATAGTTAAATATTGTTAGATGACCTTTTTATTGCTTAAACTCTATCTAAATATATAATTTTAAGCATGGCAAATAGACAGAATACTTATCTAATTTGCGATTACGCGTAAGCCATTGATAGTCATTCATTTGTTCAATAATCCCTAGTAAATTTTCTTTAATTTGTGTTGCGTAGCTAGTCATTAATATGCCTCCTTGAAGTTGTATATCATCAAGGGGCTTCGCCGCAAATTTTATAGATTTTGTCAAACTTTTTTACATAAAAAATACCCAAGTACCGGTTTAAGTACTTGGGTATTTAAGAAGTATTCTAAGTTCAATGTCTTAACTAAATGACATTGATGCCCATGGACATCCACTTTTTTAACGATTATTTATTTTTTTGAAGTTTAAGAACTCATCGTAAGTACCGATACGGTCGATTGTTCCATCTTCTGTAATTTCAATAATACGGTTTGCGATAGTTTGCATGAATTGGTGGTCATGTGATGTGAAAAGAACATTTCCTTTGAATTCAATAAGACCATCATTTACTGCTGTAATAGACTCAAGGTCTAAGTGGTTAGTTGGTTGATCTAACATGACAACGTTAGAACCAGAAAGCATCATACGAGAAAGCATACATCTAACTTTTTCTCCCCCTGATAATACTTTTGCTGGTTTAAGAGAATCTTCACCTGCAAAGAGCATACGTCCAAGAAAACCACGGAGGTAACTTTCTGTTTGATCTTCAGAGTATTGACGAAGCCAGTCAATAAGGTTTAATTCACAGCCTTCGAAGAACTCTGTATTATCTTTAGGGAAGTATGATTGAGATGTCGTAACACCCCATTTGAAGCTTCCTTCATCTGGCTCCATTTCACCAGCTAAAATTTTGAATAATGTTGTTTGTGCAATTTCATTTTCCCCAATGAAAGCAATTTTATCATCTTTATTTACACGGAAACTTACATTGTTAAGTACTTTAACACCATCAATAGTTTTAGAAAGACCTTCTACTGTAAGGATTTCATTTCCTACTTCACGATCTGGTGTGAAACGTACGAATGGATATTTTCTAGAAGAAGCAGGCATTTCATCAAGTGTTAATTTATCTAATAATTTACGACGAGATGTAGCTTGTTTCGCTTTAGATTTGTTAGCAGAGAAACGTTGAATGAAGTTTTGAAGTTCTTTAATTTGATCTTCTTTCTTCTTGTTTTGTGCTTTCATTAAGTGTTGCATCATTTGACTTGATTCATACCAGAAGTCGTAGTTACCTACGTACATTTTGATTTGACCAAAGTCGATATCTACAGTGTGTGTACATACTGTATTTAAGAAGTGACGGTCGTGAGATACTACGATAACTGTACCTGGGAAGTCTAATAAGAAGTCTTCAAGCCATTCTACTGAATCGATATCTAAGTGGTTAGTAGGCTCATCGAGAAGAAGGATTCCTGGTTGGCCAAATAAAGCTTGTGCAAGGAGAACTTTAACTTTTTCCCCACCTTGAAGTTCTTTCATTTGTAAGTAGTGAAGATCTGTTCCAATTCCAAGACCTTGTAAAAGTTGAGATGCTTCTGAATCAGCTTCCCATCCATTCATTTCTGCAAACTCACCTTCAAGTTCAGCAGCTCTTTCACCATCTGCATCAGAGAAATCTTCTTTAGCATAAAGTGCATCTTTTTCTTGCATAATTTCAAAAAGTCTAGCATTTCCACGGATAACTGTTTCAAGAACTTGACACTCATCATATTGATAGTGATCTTGTTTAAGAACAGACATACGAATATTTTTTGGAATTGCGATTTCACCTGTTGTGCTATCAAGCTCACCAGATAAGATTTTTAAGAAAGTAGATTTACCAGCACCATTTGCTCCAATTACCCCATAACAGTTGCCAGATGTAAATTTAAGATTAACATCTTTAAATAGTGTTCTTCCTGCAAATTGCAGGCTCATATTATTTACTGTAATCATCTATTTTATCATCCTTTATCTATAGATTTCATGACTTAAGTTTAAATAAACTTAAATATGACATTCTTTTCTTTGAAATCTACCCTTCGGGTGATTTACTTCAACATTGTGTATTATACCACACTTTAGGAATCATTGACCATATAAAATCCTTATTTTTTATACAAGTCTCCTTAATGTATCATATAATACATCTAATTCATTTTCAATTTGAATAATATGAATTCCCATTCCTTTAGCCCGGTCTAATGTACTACTTTTAGCAGGAGGCATAGTCGTCACAAGTACTTTGATACTTTCCGGACCACCTAGTCTCGTCGTATAAACCTCTAGCTCATTTAAGGTCTGATAATCATATTTTTCTGTATCCTTGCACGAAATACATACGAGACGGTTCTTAAGTGTGGCCACTACATCTAGCTCATTGTGCACATGCTTTTTACTCATATGCCATGCAAATTTAAATCCAGTATGCACATCACTAATTTCTGGAATTTGTTTCATATAGTAATACGTTACATGCTCTAACCATGATCCACTACTTAAATAATGCTCAAGCTCCTTATTTTGTGCATAAACGCGTAAACTCACTTTACTTTCTGTAAAAGATTTTATCCAATTTATTTCTTTTAAATACGTAAGATATTTATTTAAAGCAATCTTTTGCTGTGGTGTAAGTCCTTCACTTTTGATTTCAAAATAAAATTCCTTTTCATAAGAAGGACTAAAATACAGATAGGTTGGCTTAAATAAATGCCTAATTTCTGAAAAAGTATCTTTGTAATGAATCAGCAAGAAACGTAGCATCTGTTCATATAATGGCGTTTCATATTTACACCGTTCATCTTTTAAAATTTCACCCCCTTCTAGGGCTAAATAATCTTTCACCTCTAGAGAGCCTATTACCTTCGATAAAACTTCACTTTTCACTTCTCCTTCTTCAAATATATAAAGACTATTTTGCTTAATATCTGGATAAAGCATGGTAAAAGACTGCTTTAAATTTGCAATGAGCAGTGCTTCTAGAGGCGAACTTCCAGCTAAATTAACAACAACATCAGGATTTAAATAAACCAAAAGCTTTTCTTTTAAAGCTAAAGGCTCCTCTTTATCATATAAAAGTATTTCCGGCTCTATTCGGGGCATAGCTGCTTTCATATAATTGAGTACTTGCTGTAACTTACTTTCAGGCGTTAACTTCTGACTTGAAACAAGTATAATTTGCTGAGGCTTTAGAATTTTTGTAAGTAATACCATTTCATCATTAAAATTTTCAATGAAATTGATTAGTGTATGCCACTTATTCATGTTACATCTTCTCCTAAATCTTTCTATAAACCTTATTCTATATAAAAAAGCAGTTAAATATACCCTTGTATATTTAACTGCTTTTTACGTTCTCTATAGTTTATAATCTTTTAAGCTTACTTCTAATTCAGCTGTAATTTCAACAAGATTAGCTCCTGTACCAGCCAACATTTCACATGAGCCCATTTGCGCATTATTTACATCTGTTAATGTATTTGTTAATGCTTGTTGATTTTCTGATGCCTCTGTTAACTTATGCATAATTACTACTGTTGCATCTTTGTCTTCACCTAATGTTTGAATAGATTTTGTAAACATTTCTAATTGTAACATCATATCCTACATTACAACTTGTGTATCCGTAAATTACTTACTGCTTCTTCAATTTGTGTAACAAGTTTACTACTCTCATCAAGTTCACATACTCCTTCACTAATAAGATTTATCTCTGTATTAATCTCATTTACCATTTCTTGAATTTGCTCTGTAAATTCAAAAGTATCTGTAGAAAATGTTTTGATTTCATCTGCTACAATTCCAAAACCTCTACTAGTTTCCCCTACTCTTGCTGCCTCAATTGAAGCATTAAGTGCTAATAAGTTTGTTTGTCTTGTAAATTTACTACTTTTGTATTATATGTTGAGTGATTTATCTCATTTTGCATTTTCCCTACAATATCTAAGAGACTACTTACAACTGTTTGTGTAATACTTGCTTTTTCATTTAATGCCTTACGCATTGATAAAACCTCTTGTGTCATCTCTCCGATTTCATTGTTGCTTTGTAAACCGATCTCTGCCCCCTCTAATGCCTTAAAGTCAAATTGTGCTGTTGCATTAATAAGTTGTCTAATGCCTGCAATTGGACGTTTTACAAAATAACTTGTGCCTATAGAAATACCGATAATTTGTACAAGACATAGTAATGCTAAAATACCTTTTAACATAACTTTAAATCTCTTAATACTCACTAAAATATCTGTAGCATTATAATCTATGGCTAAGGCTACTATCTCATCATCAGTCATAACTGCAATAGGTGCTACTACTGTAATACGTTTTTCTTTTGAACGTTCATAGATATCTGTTACATATTCCCCATCTTTAAGCATTGCTTCATATTCCACGTCTAAATTCTCAGGCTTTAATTGAGTTTCTAAAAGTGTATAGTCCTCGCTACCCTCTACTTTGGGAGCAATTAAATAATATGCTGATTCACCTTTATTTTGGTATACTGATACATAAATGAACTTTGCATTAAACCCCTCTAAATACTGATAGAGTTCTTGATAGGCATCAATTGTCATATTCTGACTTTCATACACTTCATTTACTAAATCTTTATTTAACCCTTACATCATACTATGAATAAGCTCGATACTGCTTTCTGTATAATAACTACGTGTACTTTTACTATACAAGTGCCCAACTATACTAGCGATTCCTACATTAAATACAATTAGCAATGCCGTGCATACTAAAACTAATTTTTTTCCTACACTTAAATTCAACTTTCTCATTTTTCCCTCTCAAAACTATATTCATTACACCATTTTACATATATTAGCAATTTTGAAGCAGTTTTTTAAGATTAGCGAATTATTTCTTTGGTATGTTTTATGGTTGTCTTCATATGATATAAATAAGAATCATTTTAGGAGGTTAACTATGGATATTTTTACTTCTTTTGCAAACTATATGATTTATCTTATTGAGAAGCTAGGCTATATAGGGATATTCTTTGTCATCGGCCTTGAATATGCCTGTTTTCCTATTCCCAGCGAAGTTGTACTCCCCTTTGTTGGCATGAGTATTCCACAAACTTCACTTTCGTTTTTACCGAGTTTCTTAATAAGTATCGTAGCCGGATTATTTGGCTCACTTATTTGTTATGCCATTGGTTTATACGGAGGCGAACCACTACTACATGCTTTAGCAAAACGTTCATCAGGACTTCAAACTGCTCTAGATAAGTTTGATGATTGGTTTGTAGCTTATGGCCGCTGGGCCGTACTTCTTACTCGCATTGTACCACTTACACGCACTTATATTTCACTTTTTGCTGGTGTCAGTCATATGCCACTTCATGAATTTTTGCTTTATTCTTCTACTGGCATTGCCCTTTGGAACCTTGTTTTAATGTCCATTGGCTTTTATATAGGTAACAACTGGGCATTAATTGAGCAGCTTTTAAATACTTATAGCAATATTGCCCTTGGAGTTCTTGCAGCCCTTGTCATTAGCTTTGTCATCATGAAATTTTATAAAAAAGGAAGAATTTAATTTATTCTTATACTCTTCATGTGTGCGTATTATACTTAGGTTTAGGTTATACTTTTAAATACTTACAAGAATATATATCTACGCATGAGGAGGATTTATAAATGTCTAAAAAATTAGCACTGCTTGTAGAGGGCGGTGGAATGCGTGGGGCTTTCACAGCTGGTGTGTTTACAGCTTTTAAAGAATATCACTTAGAGTTTCCTTATATCATTGGTATTTCTGCAGGTGCCAATTTGGCAAGCGACTATTTATCTAATCAATGTGAACGCAATAAACGTATTTATACTAAGTGGGTGGCTGATAAACGCTTTTTAAACCTTAGCAATTTCTTAAAAGAAGGCTCTTACTTCGGTCTAGACTTTCTCTATAATGAATTAGGCTATAAGCTAGATCCCTTTGATTTTGAAACCTTTTATAAGACCAATACTTGTTTTAAAGTAGGTGTCACACACTGTCGCACTGGAAAAACATTTTATATGCTGCCAGCTAAGGCACGTAGTGAGGAAGAAACTTTTCTGATGCTTCGTGCTTCAAGTAGTATTCCTAGCGTTTCAAAACCTGTTTTAATCAGGGGACAATATTATTTAGACGGCGCCAGTGTCAATGGCATTCCTATTGATAAGTCTATTGAAGATGGTAATACACATCATATTTTCATTTCTACACGTAATCGTGGCTACCGTAAAGCTTACTCTAAAAGCGCACATATACTGGCTCAAAGAACGCTCCGCGCTTACCCTGAGCTTATAAATGGCATGGCTCATCGGCATATTCACTATAACAATTCATTAAAACTACTAGAGGAATTAGAAAAAGAAGGCAAGGCTTTTATTATTGCCCCACCCCATCCATTAGAGTTAGATCGTTTTGAAAAAAACGTGGATAAGCTTAAACTACTTTATGAAGATGGTTATAAAGCAGCCACGGCTTGTATGCCACAGTTAATTGAATTTATGAAGTAAAGAAAGAGGTGTCGCAAAATTATAAATAACATTGTGACACCTCTTTTATTTTTACTTGATAATATCTGCAAATTTTGCTTTTACTATGTCTTCAAGAACAGATGGGGCTAATGTGACTTGATAGCCTACTTTTCCTGCACTAAAAGTCATTTCACTAAGTGACTGTGCACTTATATGAATGATTGTAGGGAATAACTTTTTCATGCCAATAGGACTACAGCCCCCATGAATATATCCTGTTGTTTTTAAAAGTTCTTTTTGAGGAATCATTTCCATACTCTTTTCTCCAACTGTTTTACTTGCTTTCTTTAAATCCAGCTCATTATCAACAGGAATTACAAATACATAGTTTAATTTGCTATGCCCCACTGCCACTAATGTTTTAAATACTTGTTCTTTAGGTTTATGAATCTTTTCGGCAACTGAATTCCCATCAATCTTGCCATCTGCCACTTCGTATGAAGTCATCTCATAAGCAATCTTTGCTTTGTCTAAAATTCTCATGACATTTGTTTTAGCATTTGCCATTTTTTAACCTCCTTTACTTAAGAAGGACTTGTTAGGCGTTCTAACTCTTCAAGGTATTTAAGTGCCTCATCGCGTGAGTGCCCACACATTTCTTTCTCAGGTGCTAAAGCACCACATACTTTAGGTCGTCTTGAATCTAAAAAGATTTTACAACGATTATTTTCATCTAATTGAATGCAACGCTCACCTGCTTTTTTTCCATTCGGCATTCCCGGTATGGGAGAACTAATAGACGGTGCAATACAACAAGCTCCACAAAAATCACGACATTCCATATTACTAGCCTCCTCATCTCTTAACACTTTATCTTCTTAAGCATTTATTTATATATATCCTACTGTAGGGTATATGTCAAATCCTATTGTTTATTGTAGCATATTGCCTCCTTAAAGTGAACTCATTCCAATTTTGAATTACTTCCTTAAGTGATTTCTTCACTTGAAAGGGCAACCTTCTTGCCTAGGGCTGTTAAATCGTACTATAATGAATTCAAATTTAAATTTAAAGGAGTTTTTATGCGTTATATGATTATTTCTGATATTCATGGCTCTTCACTTTTTTTAGAAAAAGCTTTAAAAAGATTTTATGAAGAAGCTTATGATTACCTTATTATTTTGGGAGATATTCTTTATCATGGACCACGCAATCCTATTCCAGAAGGTCATAATCCCAAAATTGTTGTAGAACTTTTAAATCCTATCGCTTCTAAAATCATTGCTTGCCGTGGTAACTGTGAAGCGGAAGTCGATCAAATGCTATTAGAATTTCCTTGCCTTGGGGATTATAGTCAAGTTTTCGATGAAGGCGTACGACTCTTTGCTACACATGGCCATTTATATACATCGGAAAACTTCCCTAAAACAGGTAATCCTGAAGTCTTCTTATATGGTCACACTCACCTTTGGGAACTCAAAAAAGAGGGAAATGTCATTGTATGTAATCCAGGTTCTCTTACACTGCCAAAAGGAAACCGCCCACATACTTATGCAACTTATGAAAATGGCACAATAACAGTTTATACTTTAGAAGGCGAAAAATTATCCACACTTAATATTTAATAACAATATATTTTCTTGAATATTAATTAAAATATTATATATATTAAGCATTATTTATGCTATTATAATACTATAAACACCGCAGTTTATCTTAATTATTTTACATTTTCTACAAATCATGATAGTATGATTATCATAATCATTTTATTTGAAAAAGGAGTTTATTCATTATGGATAAAGGTAAAGTATTAGCCATCGTAGATGGTAGAGAAATCACAGAATCAGATTTCATGGAACTTGTTCAATCTATTGGACAAAACGCTATGCAATTCCAATCTCCACAAGGTCAAAAGCAACTTCTTGATGAATTAGTAACACAAGAGTTACTTTACTCAGAAGCTAAAGAATTAAAACTTGAAGAAGAAGAAGAATACGTAGAAGCATTAGCTCATATGCAAGCTACATTACTTAAACAATACGCTATGCGTAACCTTTTAAACAATGTTACTGTAACACCAGAAGAAGTTAAAACTTACTTCATGGCACACAGAGATGCTTTCAAAAAACCTGAAACAGCTAAAGCTAGCCATATCTTAGTAGATACAGAAGATAAAGCTAAAGAAATCCTTGCTAAAATTCATGGTGGTCTTGACTTTGCTGAGGCAGCTAAAAAATACTCTAGCTGTCCATCATCTGCACAAGGTGGAAGCCTTGGTGAATTTACAAGAGGACGTATGGTTCCAGAATTTGATGCAGCAGTATTCGCTATGGAAGTTGGTCAAGTTTCTGACCCAGTTAAAACTCAATTTGGTTACCACATTATCAAATTAGATGACTTCTCTCCAGAAGAACCATCTAAACTTGAAGAAATTGAAAACCAAGTAACAGATCAATGCTTAAATGCAAAACGTCAAGATATCTATCTTGCAAAAAAAGAAGAACTTTCTAAAAAATATACAGTCGAAATGAAATAATTCATTTAGAAAAGGCGACCTAGTAAAATTAGAAATAATCTCACTAGGTCGCTTTTTCTATTTTATCTATTTAAAATTAAAACTTCTAATTCTACTGGTGATTTTGCTAAATACTTAGCATCAGCTGATATAAGTTCCTCTTTTGTTCTAAATCCCCAAAGGACACCCACTGATGTCACCTGGGCATTTGCTGCTGTATACATATCAATATCAGAATCCCCAATATAAATACAATTTTCTTTTGCAACATTTAATGTATTTAACAATTCATAAATACCTACTGGATTTGGCTTACTAGGAATGCCTTCTCTTTGACCAATGACCTCTTCTACCAAGCCTTTGAATTGACGATCTACTAGTTCCTGAGCATACACTTGTGCTTTATTGGTAAGCACAGCACATTTCACACCTTTTGCATTTAAGCTTTCAAGCATTTCTAAAATGCCGTCATAAGGCTTTGTATACTCCTCACTATGGGCTGCATAATATGCATCAAATACGGCTTTTACTTTTAAAACATTTGCTTCATCTCTCACTTCTTCTGGTAATGCACGTTCAATAAGTTTATAAATTCCGCTACCTACAAAGTATTTGCATGCTTCTATATCATGTGTCTTATACCCAAAATAAGCTAATGCATGATTGCATGCATTACATAAATCTTGGATTGTATCTAATAATGTGCCATCTAAATCAAATATGGCTAATTGGTACATACGCTTTCCCCCTGCTTTTGTAAATCATTTATTTTATCATAATCTATAACCAACTATTTTATTGTTTTTATATTTCCTCTACATTATAACTTATCTAGTTTATAATTTTGGTAGCTGTACAGGCAGCTGTTTTGTTACCTCTAACGTATCTTCCATCACCTTATATTCATAAGCCAAAATCTTAACACCCTTCTTACTGGCCTTATATAAAGCTTTTGCAAATTTAGGATTTCTTGCTACATGGAAGGTAAAATATTCCATCTCACCTATCTGAATTACAAATAAAACATAATCTTCTTGTTCAATCGTTGCACCCTTTATTTCCATAAAGGCCTTTTCATGAACTGACTCTAAATAAAAATCAAAGCGTGAGTTCCCATAGGTTTTCTCACGTTTGATTTGTGTTAGTGGCTCTCCCATATCAGGCAGTTTAATCACTCCATTTTTAATAGCCTCTTCGAATACTGTATTAGGTAGCTGGGAATCAATGTACACTAGCCTTTTTCCACCGTAATCAAAGAATAATTAGTTTTACGATTAGGATTATTATGATGCTGCACATAAACTTTGACCCCTAGCACTAGTAATTCTTTGCAACGCCCTGTATTTTTCACATGCACTTTTCAAGTCTGCCATCTATTTCGCAATAGGCAATAAAGCGGTTTGGTCTTTCCTTGAAAATAGCTTCTCTTACTTTTTTATAATACATGGCACTTCTTCTTTCTTTAAAATTATTTTTCATAAACAGATCGGCTAAGTATTCCGATGTATGGTAAGTTTCTATAGTACTCCGCATAATCAATGCCGTATCCTACAATAAATTCATCAGGTACTTCATAGCCTACATATTTTACATTTACATTTATTTTACGTCTTGAAGGCTTATCTAGAAGTGTACAGATTGCCACGCTCTTAGGCTTTCTAGTCATTAAATTTTCTTTTAAATAACTCAGTGTTAATCCGCTATCAATAATATCTTCTACAATTAAAATATGGCAATTTTCAATGCTTTGCTCTAAATCTTTAATGATGCGCACAACGCCTGAAGACTCTGTAGCATTCCCATAACTTGAAACAACCATAAAATCTAATTTTAATGGTAACTTAATATTACGTACCAAATCACTCATAAACATATTCGAACCTTTTAAAATACCGACTACTAAAAGATTTTGTCCCTCATAGTCTTTTGTAATTTGCTGGCCCAGCTCCGCTACACGCCTTGCTAATGCTTCTTGTGAATATAAAATCTTTTCAATGTCTTGTTTCATGTTAACCTCCACAAATTCGAACTTTTTCTTAATTATAACACAAAAGGTTCGACTTAGGAATAATTATATAGTAACTTTAGAGATTTTCTTTAATACCACAATAATTCTGAATAATCGCCTCAGCTACTTCAATACCATCTACTGCCGCAGAAGTAATTCCACCAGCATATCCAGCACCTTCTCCTGCTGGATAAAGTCCTTCAATATTACTCATATATCCCTCATTACGTGGCATACGTACTGGTGAAGAACTTCTTGTTTCAAAACCTGTAAATACAGCTTCTGGATGAGCAAATGCTTTCATTTTTTTACCGAAAGCCTGCATTCCTTCACAGATGGCTTCACTCATAAATTCTGGAAGAACTTCACGCATATTCACAAATTTTACACCTGGCTTATAAGTTGGTTTGACAACACCAAGTTCAGTTGTTGTTTTGTTATTTAAGAAATCTCCTACAAGCTGTACTGGCGCTTTGTAATCTCTTCCACCAAGTTCAAAGGCAAGTGTTTCAAGTTCTCTTTGTAAGATTACTCCAGCAAGTGGATGCTCGCTTGGATAATCTTTTGGTCCTACATTTACTAGGATAGCACTATTAGCATTTTTCCCATCACGGCATGTTCACTCATTCCATTTGTTACGAGGCTCCCTTCTTCTGAACCAGAAGCAATAACATACCCACCAGGACACATACAGAAACTATATACAGTACGTCCATTTTCACAGTGATGTACAAGTTTATACTCAGCTGCTCCTAATTTTTCATTATCTTTAAATTTCCCATATTGTGCTTCATTAACCCAATCTTGAAGATGTTCTACACGCATCCCCATAGAAAATGGTTTTTGTTCCATATGCACCTTGGCATTATAAAGCATCTCAAAAGTATCACGGGCACTATGTCCAATAGCCATAATACAATGTTCTGTATCAATACGCTCGTTGCCATTCACTTCTACACCACATACTTTATTATTTTCTACAAAGATATTTGTGACTTGACTGTTAAAACGGTAAGTCCCACCCAATTCAATAATTGTTTGGCGAATATTTTTTACAACATCTCTTAAAATATCTGTCCCCACATGTGGTTTATTTTTATATAAAATATTTTCTGGTGCCCCAGCAATTACAAACTCTTCAAGTACTTTATGACAACGTTTGTTTTTAATCTGTGTTGTCAGTTTCCCATCTGAAAACGTCCCTGCGCCCCCTTCTCCAAATTGTACATTTGACTTAGGATCTAATTTACCTTCTTTCCAAAAACGCTCAATATCATTAACACGCTCATCTACAGCTACGCCGCGTTCTAATAAAATTGGCTTAAATCCTTGTTGTGCAAGCATTAAAGCTGCAAATAATCCACTAGGCCCGCTTCCTACTACAACTGGTGAATGATTCATTACTTTATCCCCTTTAGGTGGACATATATACTGAGCGCTTGCATGTTTTAAATTAGGGAATTTCGCTAAAAGCTTTTCATCTTTTGTTGTTTCCACATCTACTGTGTATACTAATTTAATATCATCTTTTTTACGTGCATCTATGGCTTCTTTAAAAATCATATAACTTAAAATATCTGCTGTTTTGATCTTAAGTTTCTTCGCAATTTTAACTGGAAGCATTGCAATATCTTCATTTAAATCTAGTTTAATATCTTGTACTCTAATCATTATTTTTCCTTTCTACTTACTACAGTTTATGCCAGCTATGTAGCCTGTAGCCCATGCCCACTGTAAATTATATCCACCGCAGTCACCATCTACATCTAAGATTTCACCTGTTACATATAAATGCGGTGCTTTAAGTGACGCCATTGTTTCTAAATCTATTTCATCTACGCTAATGCCTCCTGCTGTAACCTGCGCATACTTATAACCTCTAGTCCCTTGTGTTTCAAATGGAAAGCCTTTTAAAACTTTTACAAGGTGTTCTACTTCTTCATATTCTAAAGTATCGCAATTTCTATGAATGCTATTAATATCGGCACATTTTAAAACAGGTACAATGACACGTTTATTTAAAAATCCCATAAGTAACAATTCTATGCTGCGTTCTGGTTTTGCAGCAATACGTTCATAAATCATTGCTACTACCTCATCATAACTTTGTTCTGGCACTAAGTCTAGTGTCACCATTGCTTTTTTCTTTTGGATATGGGCACATGAGATATTGCGGCTGATTTGGAAAATCGCTGGTCCTGAAAGACCATCTTCTGTAAATAATACTTCTCCAAACTCCTCTCTTTCACATTTGCCATTTACATAAGCACTTGCTACTGCTTTTACTTTTGTCCCTTTCATCATTTTACAGTAAGGTGAACTTGAAAGGGCATGTACTAAAATTGGATAAGTTGGTATGACTGTGTGACCTAATTTTTTAAGAATTTCATAACCTAAGCCATCGCAGCCTAAAGACGCATTAGCAAGTCCACCTGTAGCCATAATGACTTTCTCCGCCATATAAACTTCTCCACTTTCAGCTTCTACTTCCCATACACTTTTTTTATTTTTAAGGCCTACTACTTTTACCTCTGTTAAAACATCTACCTCTAATTCTTCAAGTTCCATACGTAATACATCTAAAACACTGTTGGCTTGTTCTGAACGTGGATAAACTTTTGTTCCTTCAATTAAAGGTTCAATACCTAATTCCTTGAAAAATGCTTCTGTTTTTCCATAATCAAATGCTTCAATTGGTCCAAATATTGCCTTTTGACTTCTACTATGGAAATGCTCTGGTTTTAAATTCGTATTACTCACATTACAGCGACCATTTCCTGTCACAAGTATTTTCTTCCCAATACGATTTAAACGTTCTAATATAAGTACGCTTTTTCCTTCTCTAGCTGCTGTAATAGCTGCCATCATCCCTGATGCCCCGCCACCTATAATTATAATATCATTCATAATTAATCCTTTCTAAACAGACAATAAGGCTACCTACCGGTAGCCCTAGCTTTGCTGATGTCCTTGTAATATATGATCTATATAACTTTTATCTTTAATTAACTTGTCTTTTTCATCTTCCGTAATGCGCCATCCTCTTTTTAGCTCAGCAGGAAGTGTTCCTCTAAGAGATGAATCAACTTCTATCTCTTCAGAATGTCCATTACTATCTATAATATACAGTCTGCCTTCTATATCAAGTTTTAATTCATAGACATCTTTTTTATTATTTTCAACTACTTTTTCTAAAATCACTTTAACGTCACTAAATGTCACAAGCTCATACTCTGGATAATGTTTTTTCAGTGAGTCTGCATCTTCACCAAAAAGTGCACCACCAGGAATCTGAACCTTCTCGATTACTTTTCCAGATTTATTGACATTTTGTAAAATCACTTCTGTATCTATTCCTATACGTGGCACCTCTTCTTTTAATTCCACTAATGTGTGAGCACTTTGTTCGTCTTTTGTTACTGCCATATCCCTTTGAGAATTTGGCATTTGTAAAGTAACTAAATACGCTACTATGAAAAAAAGAAGAAATGCAGTGATGCCCAATAGTAAACTCATACGATATTGATTTTTCTTTAACATTGCATTCACATCCTTTGTATAATTCAACCTATTGAGATTATGTGTAAAATCTCAGTTTTTATACATAAGATGCAAATATTTTTAGAATTTTTTATAAATTATTTTTCTCAAATAAACGAATAATTTTTCTTCCACCTGGTAACATAGCTAAATCTGATTTTGTAATTGTTTTTGTTAAAATACCTACGAAGAAATAAATAATTGCTGCTAATGGCATCACAATGATAATTGCAAATCTAGCCCCCATAAGCTTTGTAAGTCCAAAATAAATTGGATAAGAAAGTGCGCCCATAAGTACTGCACTAATTGTAGGTTTTACAAGAAGCTTATTCCAGCTTAATCTCATATTTAATTGCTTGCATAAATAATAAATATTTAAAATGGCATAAATTAAATAACAGATTGTTGTACTATGAATAAATCCAAAGATATTTAACACTGGAATTTGTAAAAATGCAATATTAATAAGTACTTTAATACCACATGCTACAATTGCATTAATTGTTGGAATACGTTGTAAGCTCATTCCTTGTAAAATACCTGCTGTAAGCTGTGCAAGGGAAATTACAAAAATACCAATGGCTCCTTGTATTAAAACTTCTGAACCTGCCATGTCTCCATGAAGGAGTAAGAAAATAGGTTTCGCATAAAGCATAAAACCTATCGCACAAGGTGCCGCTAAAAGCATCCCTACTTTTAAAATAAGCTTTGTTTTTTTACGGATTTCTTTGTAATCTTTAATTGAAGCTGCCGCAGCTACAGCTGGTACAGCTGCAAGTCCTAACTGCATAACTAAACTTGCTGGGATATTCATAAATGTCCCATATTGATAGCTCATTTGACCACTTAATTCTCTAACAACCTTAGCTGTTTCCATTGTATCCGCACCGGCTACTGGCACTAAACCAATTTGGCCATTTGCTTTTAAGAAATCCACAACGTTTGGTAAGTATGTTGAGATCATAGATTGATCAATGAATGTCATAATTGAAAAAATAGATGTACTAATAATAACAGGAATCATCATACCTAAAATTTGTTTTAGGATTGTTCCTGTTGATTCATATTTGTACTCTACACTTTGTGCGATTTCTGATTTAATCACTGGACGTTTCTTTTTATAAAGTAACATCAAAACAATAAAACCTGCCACCGCCCCTGTTCCTGTTCCAAGGGCACTACCAGTTGCCCCATATACAACAGATGTTTTAATAAGTATTGAAGCAAAAAGTACACTAAAGATTACATTGACAATTTGTTCAACAACTTGTGAAATAGCTGTCGGTGACATATCTTCGTTACCTTGGAAATAACCTCGCATAACTGCCAGTGTTGTAGCAATCATAACCGTTGGTGCGAGTGCGCGGATTGGCAGTACCACACCAGTCTGAGATGGGAAGAATTTTGCTTGAATCCAATCTGCCCCAAACCACATACCTAATGCTAAAACAAAAGCACCAGCTAAGCAGTAAATCAGTGCAATGTGAAATACACGCTGCGCTTCGCGGTGTGCGCCTGCTGCTTTACGCTCCGCAATTAATTTCGATAAAGCACCTGGAATAGCAATCGCTGTAAGGGTTAAAATCATAGCATATACAGTGTATGCTACACCATAAAGCGAATTACCATCATCTCCTAAGATATTACGGATTGGAATACGATAAAGCATTCCAATAATACGACTTGCAAGTACACCCATACTTAAAATCATTGCGCCTTTCATAAGGCCCTGTTTATTATTTGTACCTTCCATATCATTCCTCTGCTTTTCTTTTCTATATTTACACTAAAAAATATTTTATCATATTTTATCATGTAGTACACCCTTTTTACTAACTTATTTTATGGGCTTGTCTATTTTCAAATAATAAACATAGCCTAAGATACAAAATCTTAAACTATGTTTATCACTCGCCTATCTCTTATCACTGCTTGGTAATTCTGGCAGCAAATACACAATAGGCTCTCTTTTTAAAATCATTTCATAACGCTGCATAATCTCAGGATACTGCTTATTAAAGATCACAAACTTTTCAATTGTTTTCAAGCTATCATAAGATAAATACTGCTGCATAGCCTCTTTCTCAGTCTCTTTATTTTTTTCAATATGGAGAATATTTAAGAATTCATCAATGAGCTGATTTCTAGCCATCAAATACTGCGCTACCTGTTTGCCCTGATCTGTCAGCCTAAGGGGCTGATACGCAGAATACGTAATATACTTTTGATAATGAAGACGTTGTAATGCTTGCACAGCCTTTTGCAAGGGTTGATTCATCTCTCTTGCAATTTCAGTACTCTTTAACTCTTTATCTCCATTTATTCTTTCATAAATGCACAGTAAATATTTTTCTAAGCTGGCAGATAACATGTACATTTCCCCTTTTTAATTGCTTCTATTAAATATATGCCAATTTTTTCCTCAACATGAATATTATTCACATTTTCATCATTTATGAATTGACACCACAACTATTTGCATATTAAAATTGTGAAGAGGTTATCTTAACATAAAGGAGGTGAAATAATGTCCAATATCGTACTTATTAGTGATAGCTCTTGTGATTTACCAGAATCTCTTGCTACAAAATACAATGTGGAGATTATTCCCTATTATGTTTCTTTCGATCAAGAAACATATTATCGTGAAATTACAGAATTATCACTTACAGAGTTTTATAAAAGACTTAGAGCAGAAAAGATTTTTCCAAAAACATCTCTTCCATCAATCAATGACTATATGGAACGCTTTACACCACATGTAGAAGTTGGAAAAAGCATTATTTGTGTATGCTTATCTAGCAACTTTAGCGGTTCTTATAATGCAGCCGTTAATGCACGCGAACTTATTTTAGAAAATTATCCTAATGCAAAAATCGAAATTATTAATTCATTAAATGCTACAGGTGGTCAAGGACTTCTCGTTCAAGAAATTGGTCGCATGATTGACGTTGGACTTGAATTTGAAAAAATCGTTGAAACAGCTTACAAACTTCGTGAAAACGCAAGAATCTTCTTCTTCGTTGAAACACTTGATTATTTAGAACACGGTGGCCGTATTGGTAAAGCATCTGCTCTTCTTGGTACAATGCTTAATGTAAAACCAATCATCATCTTCAAGATGGTGCCCTTTTCCCATGTGGTAAAGTCCGTGGTACTAAAAAAGCATTTGCTAAAGTTGTAGAACTTACTAAAGAATACTTAGACGGCAACGCTGATGCCTACAACTACACTATCGCTCAAGCTGATAATGTCGAATACGCAAAAGTAATGCATGAACTTGCAGAAAAAGAACTAGGTATTACAATACCAACAGATTATAGCTTTATTGGAACAACAATTGGTGTTAATACAGGGCCAGACGTTGTAGGAATTTGTCTTGTTCCAAAATACGAAGCATATTTATAATTTATATAGATTTAAAAGAGGTACTGCAAATAATTTGATTCTTACTCAACTTTTGGGAAGTGCACCTACTTTACTAAAGGTGAATGTGTTAATATAATGCATTCACCTTTAGTAGTTTTTGTAAACTAAAGTTCATACTTTTAAGTTGAAATGTTACATAACATTTCTTAAAAAGGTTGACTAAATTGGATCTACCATATAAAATACGTTTAATGAATTTGAATTTGTTGTTGTTTCCTTCAACAAATCCACTACTTACGTTATGAGATATCGTATTCTTGATCAGGGCGATATCTTTTTTTATGACTTCTACAAAACCTTTAATATAAAATGTTTCATACGCTTTAATAAATCCATCTAATTGATTGGAGTCTTTTCCCATAAGTATCGTATAAAAACTATTATATGCATCTTCTAATAGACTAACTATCTCATAGTAGTTCTTAATGATTTCGATATATTCTTTTATCCCATCAGTACCTATATTCCCTGAACTTTTTTGTAAAATAGAGCTTAATATTTGATGATGTTTAATAACAGTTATTTCTTTAGGGTATTCTGTTTTATATGCCCAATTTATATGTAATGCATTATTAAAGTTATTTTTAGCAAGTACTGCGATATAGTTTTCTAATGTCTTTAAATTCCCATCATAGCCCATTCGTAAGACATATGATAAAATGACGGCAGGATCTATTTTATCATAAAGTATTTTATAGATAATATTTAGATAATCATCAACTACTGTCTTTCTTTTTTTATAATTTTTAGGGGGGGCTAATAAACGGATATCCTCTTCTGTCATCTGAACATATTTTCGTGCAGTAACTAATTTTATATGGAATTCATCTGCAATAATTTTAGTATTTCTACCTCCAAGCTCTTGCCATCTTTTATAAATATCTCTTTAGGTAATTCCACCTTAAATAAGTCCCTTATACGATTGATTAAATTTTGAAGTAAATGAAATCGGTCTGCCACTTGAGTACATGTAGGCAATATTTCATTAATTGCCTTAGCATAAGTACTTGCTCGATCACATGCAATAAGTTTGATTTTTTGTGTTCTTTTAACCATATCTTTAATGTCGGAGCATCTCGTCCTTCTAGTAACGCAATGAGGTGATGGTCATTTAAATCATAAATTGCTGTAGCATAGGTGTGGCCTTTTCGAATGGCAACATCATCAATACCTTCAGCTTCAACCTCAGGATTATCCTCAATAATAATTTTATCGTAAATTCTTTTAATAGTATCATTACTTATTCTTACACCTATAAAAGAAAGTACTTTGCTAGCTCCCTCATTACTAAGAAAGATTGAAACAGTTAGAATAAGAGATGTGAGTTCAGTTGTTCTTACCTGGGAAGCAGATGCAAATGAAAGTGTTTCCATAATCACTTTTGTTTCACAGGATTCATTGAGGCATTTATATTTATAGGCAGTAACATGAAGATAGGTTGTTTTTAAATGTATAGGCACCGCTTGTATTTTACGAACATATGTAGCATGAAAAAAGCTACTCGTCTCTCCACAATTTGGACAAATAGCTTTACATGATTTAGATTTTATATAGATATGTATTTCTTCACCAGATTCTACCCAGTCATAGACTAGATAATCCTTACCGAATAATTTTTCGTTGATATTTAATTCTTTGTATTTCATTTATAATGTTACCCTTCGCTGATATAATATCAGTCTATCAAAACATAGGAAATAGCTCAACAAAAAAGGCATTCAAAAATACCACTTTTTTTGTCGAGCCATCTTTAAAATACCCAAAGTTGAGTAAGAACCAATAATTTTGCAATACCTCTTTTTTAATTACTTTGAATACCTTTAATCTCTATAATCGGAACTTTAAAAGTATAATAAATAGCTGCGAACCCTAATATTTCTGAAGCTGTAAAAGATGGAAATACTCTTGCCCCTCCTATATAATAGCCAAGGCCATCTAAAATTAATGTAATTTGCGCTAAAATTAATATGATATATTCTACCCTTAATTGTATATTCTTATAGCGCACTAAACCAATAATGCTTAAAACGATAATCACCGCAATAAAACTGCCTTGTACAATACTTAGATATAATGGAAAAGAACCTGTAAGCTGCAATACATAGCCATACCTGCTGCCTTGTATAATTTGAGTGGGTTGCCTCACAATAAGATATGTATAAAACAAAATCCAAGGCAAGAAGCATAATAAATAATACGGATATTTAATCTTTTCACGATATAAAGGGGTAATATACCAAAGGGCTGAAGCAGTAGGAATGGTGAGACCTATACTAGTTGCGAAATAAAAATATCTTAGTTTCATAAGGGTTGAAAACTCTAAATGATCACCATATGCAACCAGCGTCATATAACGTGTAATAGAAAAAATCAATAATATACTGCAAACCTGTCTTAATACTGTAAATTTATTACCCTTGATTACAGATAGATTTAAAAGCAGCACATATATGCCTAATACGCATAATACAATCAGCAAAAAATATCCTCTACTCATACGCTTTCCTCCACTTATAATTTGTCTTATTTTTATTTTATAGATAAACTCTCCTATTTAGAACCTAAAATTCTTGAAATATAAAACAAAAAAGAAGTTCCACAATTCTGAGTTCTTACTTAACTTTGGGTAAGTGCACCTCCTTTACTAAAGGTGAATGTGTTAATATAATGCATTCACCTTTAGTAGTTTTTGTAAACTAAAGTTCGTACTTTTAAGTTGAAATGTTACATAACATTTCTTAAAAAGGTTGACTAAATTGGATTTACCATATAAAATACGTTTAACGAGTTTGAATTTGTTGTTGTTTCCTTCAACAAATCCACTACTTACGTTATGAGATATCGCATTCTTGATCAAGTCGATATCTTTTTTTATGCCTTCTACAAAACCTTTAATATAAGATGTTTCATACGATTTAATAAATCCATCTAATTGATTGGAGTCTTTTCCCATAAGTATCGTATAAAAACTATTATATGCATCTCATAAGCGTTAACTTATAAATAAAATTTTCCAGTAATAAATTCAATAAAAATGGGAAATCTCTATAGTCTAATAGTACTCAGATTAGGAGGTTTCCTATGCATATCACAAGATTAATATCTAGACTTTTTAAACTTTTTATACTATCTTTTATAGAAAAAGTTACAAAATTAACTGGTTTTATGAATCGTCATTCTAAAATTCCTAAAGACATTTACAAAAGCAATGTCTTTAGGAATTTTAGATTCAAAGAAGCTCACCGAAGAAGTGATTGCTGAAAAATGTGCTGTTATTCAAAATAATGGTGAAGATATTGACTCACATAAGCGTCAGCTTTTACATTGGAATCTTATGAGTACTAACATCAGCAAAGAAATCCTTAATACATCTATTATTACAGAGCTTTATCGTATACGATGGCAAATAGAACTTCTTTTTAAGGTTCTAAAAAGCACCTTTTCCCTAGATAAAATGCATGTAGGTAAAACTAAATATGTAGAAGCAATTCTTTATAGGAAACTTCTAGGAGCATTACTTACAATGCCACTTTATGATAGTGTAGATCAAAGCATATTTAAGAGTCAGGGGAGAAGCGTAAGTATGCAAAGATTTTATACATTACTGCTTGTAGACTTATATCAATTCTATACACTAAAAAGAATCACACTACATACTTACGAGACGTTTTCTAACTTAGTTCAAAGAATAGGAAAGTTGGCTTTGCATGAAAAACGCTTAAGACAAACTACCTATTCTAAAATAGAAGGTTATTTAGAACAACTTATTGTTGCTGGAAAAAACTTAGTCTTAAGTTAACGACTATAATATGCATCTTCTAATAGACTAACTATCTCATAGTAGTTCTTAATGATTTCAATATATTCTTTTATCCCATCAGTATCTATATTCCCTGAACTTTTTCGTAAAATAGAGCTTAATATTTGATGACATTTACTAACAGTTATTTCTTTAGGATATTCTGTTTTATATGCCCAATTTATATGCAATGCACTATTATTAAAGTTATTTTTAGCAAGCACTGCGATATAGTTTTCTAATGTCTTTAAATTCCCATCATAGCCCATTCGTAAGACATATGATAAAATGACGGCAGGATCTATTTTATCATAAAGCATTTTATAGATAATATTTAGATAATCATCAACTACTGTCTTTCTTTTTTTATAATTTTTAGGGGAGTCTAATAAACGGATATCCTCTTCTGTCATCTGAACATATTTTCGTGCAGTAACTAATTTAATTCTTTGTATTTCATACACTTTATCACAGATTTCAGATAAGTAATTTACATCTTCTTCTGCATGGGCTGAATCCTCTATAACAAGTACTTGTTTTTTACGATATAGTGGTCCATCGCAAGTTGCACAATAGCTTACGCCTTTATCTAAGAATTCATTTTCTCTTTCAAGTACTTTGTTCTTTGATAAACCATTAGCTAAAATTACTCTTCTTGCTTCCACAAATTCATTTTCTACATTGAATATATAGTAGTCACCCATTGGGAAAATTTCAATAACCTTCGATTATTGAATCTCTACACCAAGTTCTTTAGCATGACTAACGAAATGTTCCATCATCGCTTCACCACTTGTACCTAATATGCCAAGATAATTGTCCACGCACTCTGCTCTATAAATAAAACTTGTACTTGGTGGATTCCCAAATACTTTAACTTCTTGTTACGAATAACACCTGAAATAACTACTGATAACCCCGCTAGACCAGCAACAATAATTGCGATATCTAATATTTCTACCTCCTCGTTTTGTCAGCTTTTATGTCACACTGCTTCAATTAGGATAATTTTCCTATTAGTATTGTATTACAATTTATATCTAAAGTGTATTATTAGTGTCTTGTTAACATACATAAAATAACTCCTATTCAAACAATCTGTAAGCCAAGTTATTTGAATAGGAGTTATTTCTATATACACTATTTGATTGCTACTAATGATTTCATTTTTTCTTGCATCTCTAACATCTTATAACGGCTAATAGACAATTTATCACCGTTTTCCATGGTTAATGTAATGCCCCCAATGCTTTTAATGTAACAGACATTTACAATACATGCACGATGGATACTCATAAATTCTGGCTCTTTTAAAATATCTTCTAAATCTTTGAAACGTACAATTTTGGTTTTAAAAGTTCCATTAATCGTGTGTAAATGAACGTGCCTGTCACTATAAGAAAAATACATAATTTCTTTTGCATTCACACTTACACGTCCCATTGTTGTTCTAAAACTATAAGTACTATTTTCTTCGCTAAAATTTAGCATTTCCATCACCCCACTACCATTTTATAAATGTTCTTAAAAAAATACAATATGTGATTATGCCCTTATTTTTTCGTGCTTTAGTACTAAAAAATACAAAAAAGGGAGGTTCGTGTAATATTTTGACTCATAGCAAGAAATTCTTGCTATATTACTTATAAATTTTATGAAATATGCTACAATATGGATAGAAATTATTCATTTATTAGGAGGTCAATTATGGAAAATAAAAAACTTTATTTTAAAATTATTGCCGAAAATATGGTTTCAGAAATGGCAAAACGCGGTATAGAAGGTCATTATGTCTGTTCAAAAGAGGAAGCAAAAGACAAAGCACTTTCTTTTCTCGAAGATGGTATGACCATTACTTGGGGAGGCTCTATGACACTGAGTGAAATCGATCTTTTTAAAGCCCTTGAGCAAAAAGGCACTTATAATTTACTTGACCGCTCAAAAGTATCAGCCGAAGAAGTCCCAGATATTTACCGCAAAGCTTTTACAGCAGATACATATTTTATGAGTACAAATGCGATCACACAAAAAGGAGAACTTGTCAATACTGATGGTACAGGAAACCGCGTGGCAGCCCTTATTTATGGTCCAAAACAAGTCATAGTCATTGCTGGTATGAATAAAGTAGTCAAAGACGTAGATGCTGCTATAGAACGTATTCACCAAATTGCTGCACCAATCAATGCCATGCGCCTTAATAAACAGACACCATGTGGCAAAACAGGTACTTGTCACAATTGCCTATCTCCTGACTGCATTTGTATGCAAACTGTTGTCACACGTAACAGCAAACCTGAAGGACGTATTAAAGTAATCTTAGTAGGTGAAGCATTAGGTTATTAATTTTCAACCTATTTCCATATTTTAAAAATACGTAGGCAAATGTTGACAAAATAATTATGACATGATATTCTATAAAAGCGTTCAGCATATGAACGCTTTGCTCTCGTGGCTCAGTCGGTAGAGCGTCGCCTTGGTAAGGCGGAGGTCGGCGGTTCAAGTCCGCTCGGGAGCTTAGAGCTTATAAGCAAAACCCCTAAAACATGTGTTTTAGGGGTTTTTATTTTACATTCTCTTTGTTAAAATATCTATTTTCAGTTCATGTACTGCACTTATTATTTTTTAATTTTATTTCAAGTAAACTCAACTCATTTCACTAATGTTTAGTTACTAACTAAAATTTCCATTGACTTATGCTTCTAAAATATGCTTTACAGACTCAAATAAATAATTTCTATATTTATCCAATAAAGTTAGATACACTACAGGTATAATTACTTGGATTGCTATTCACTTTTCCATGTTTTAGGAACTACTAAATAATGCTGTTTTATAGCATTGCATCTTGGTTACATGTTTGAATAGCTGATTTTTTATTTTACACTTTAAGTTGAACCTACTGGTAACAACGGCTGGGCTTTGTTACATTGTATGATAGGTAAATCTATGGCTTCTTTAAATTTGGCATTATCCTTAAGACGACTTACGAAGTAAATTTCCTTTGAAGTATAGCTGTCAAATTTTTTATACTCAATGTAGCCTTTATCACAAATGTAAACTGTTCCTTTATCTGTCATTAGTTTATCCATTTTTGTTCGATCATGACATGCTGCATTAGAAGAAATAATACGCTCAGGTACACCTGTTGAACCATCGATACTTGTATGCATTTTTATACCAGCTTTTGTCTTTCGGAACTTTGCCCAGTCAAAAAAACGTAAACACCTACTTACAGTAGTGGAGTCAATCATTTTGACTGAACCAAATTTTTTAAGGCGTTCATCTATTGTAAGCGTTGAGACACAAGTATTAATCAATTCTTGCATAATAGGAAGAAATACTCTGTAATCTCTAGTGTTATTATGATTTGATAAAGTTGCTAAGCTGATGTCTGGTAAGATTTCTGACATTTGCTCAGTCATACTTTGTTTTAAATCACGAAGTCCATCATGTTCACAAATATGAAAATAAATCATACTTGCAAGGTGTTCATGTGTAAAAAATTTATTCTTTTTAAAATCGGTATTTAGTTTAACAGTATATTTTTGAAGTAATTTCCAATCGATAAGACCTATAAATTTTTCGAATAAGGTAATATAATTGTCCATAGTCAGCTCCTTTGTGTTTGGTATGGTCTAATAATTATATTAAACCTCAGGATGCTGGCTATTTTCATGTCTAAAATTATGGAAATTTAACTTTTAACATAGTAACTGTTTTCATGTCAATGGAAATAAAACTTAAGTATCCCCACACCTAATAAAAAGATACCCCCTAGCAAAATCAATGTTATTAAGTTAATATTGTGTTAGAAACGTACTCTTTAGAAAAAAGAAGTTGAAGATTCATTTCTTCAACTTCTTTTCTATTTTTAGGCATTACAGATAGACAAATTTGCATCTATCTCAAAATTTCTATTCAATTATAAAAATTTTTACTACCCTATAAAAGAAGCTATAAAAAATCTTGATAATTAGGTGTTGTTTTCTATGCCTATCAGGCTTTATAGGAATAAGATTTTTGCAATTATGGCTTCTAAATCAGGTGGTGTTGCTTTTCCATGATAGGATAATCTACACATATGTACTGCAACTGAGAAATTATCTTTATATGTATGTTTTCTCTGCTTTTTTCAATGACTACGTGCGAGGTGATTATTTCTAAAAAATTATACATTTTATATGTGCATAGCTTTCCTGTTTGATGCACATCACCTTCTTTAAATTAAAATGTAACACTCCAATCGTATATTTTAAATCTCTAAAAGATGTTTCAATCCCTCAACGAGAAGCATACAGTTTTTTCACTTTATCAGGAGGGTATTCCTCGCTGTTTAGATTTGTAACTATGGTTTCATATGAAGTTTCTGAAATAGAAAATCTCACTATTCTAAAATGTAATTCATAGAATTTAGCAGGTTCAGATTTCTTATTTTTAAGTGGTAAATAATCAAACAGTTGAGTTGAAGAAATACTTCGATAATGGTTTTTGTTTTTGAAAAGTTCTTTGACTTCATTTGTTTTCTTTCTTGTAAGTTTTAATGAATAACGAGAACTTTAGGAATTGCAGAACGATTGACCATTTCTTGTAAAGTATTATGTTCATTTTTTTCTTTAGACTTTTGTATTATTGCATCATGATAAATAGAATGATTTATATTATACAATGCATTTATATGCAGAAGATTATATGGTTTTCTTCCATCTTTTCCAGAATGAAATAAATTTAGAGCATCAGGATTAGTTGGAATATGTACATCAGACCCATCAACAGCAAGTATAGGCATATCTTCATTAAAGTTAGCCATAAGTTTGCTTGAAAAGCCATCAAATATGTTCTTAAACGCTTCAGTCTTTATCTTTTTTCTCTGCTGAACAAACGCAGAAGAAGTTGGCGTATCTGCAGATGCACCAAATAAATCTAATAATTCATTTGTAAGACTTCCACTTCCCATTCCAATGATTCCAGCTAAAACCTTATTCATAGGCAATTTTCTTGTACGTAAAAAATCACAATTTGGATTAGTACAATAATCATGCAGATTATTACTTATCTTTTGAATTTCATTTAATAAAAGTTTTTTAATTGGGTTTTGTTTCATATGTATCCTCCTTGTAACTAAGTTTCCTTTAATTACAAGGGCCGCTCTCACTACCTTTATATTCAGTCAGTAATGAGAGCGGACACACATTTTTTTAGACTTGTCAATATTTTTTCAAAAAAGATTAATATAGCATTTGATTAGTATAGAGATCTTTTTGGTCATCTTAACTTAATGACATTGTTTTGCGATACCCCCTTTCTTATTTGTTTAGTATGACTTTCAGCTTAAATTCTCCATCGCTGCATTGCCATTTAATTTCACCATTATTTCTCATGGCTGCTGCTTGCATGCTATTGATGCCTATGCCGTGATGTTCTTTATCTTTTTTGGTGGTTAAAAGTCTTTTACCTTCTTGAGCGATTTCTTTCATGCTATTTAATACAGTAATACATGTAACTGACTTTGTGTTTTCTATTTTAACTTCAATATAACGTTCTGCTTCATCTTCAATGCGCATGGCAGCTTCAATGGCATTATCTAAACTATTGCCTAGAATAATGCAAAAGTCCATTTCATCTATATTGAGTGCTTCAAATTGGCCTTCTACAAGAAAATCAATATGGCTTTTTTGAGCTTTTAAATATTTTTCATTCATAATAGCATCTGCTATCTCATGATTAACACTAATACCTGCATAATACTTACTATAGTTTTGGTTCATCTTCGCAATATATTCTCTAGCGCGTTCAATATTTCCCATTTGAAGCAACATATCTATACAACTAATATGATTATTAAAATCATGCCCCATCTTTCTTCTTCTTTCATCAAGCACCTTATTGCTTGATATAAGATCAACTAACGATTTATTTTGTGCCCGTAGAATCTGCTTTTCTTCCTGCTCTTGTTTCTTTCTCCTGAAACTTAATAGTAATATGATAATATTACTAAAGCCTCCCAAGACACCTATTATAAACCCTATCATTTCTTCTTTCTCAAATATTCTTTCCATCATAAGTAAAAGGCTTATTCCCCCTATTGCCTCGCCTCCAAAAAGTATACTTGTTTTAAATAAACTTAATTCTTCATTATTTTTCTTACCGCCTACTAGGATACTAAATGTAGCTATCTCATATAGGCATAAGCTATACCCTAAAATATACTTCACCACTTGTAGCATCGTGTTCCCTCTATTCTCTTTTTTATTTAACGTTATCTCTATATCATTGTCTTTATATTTTAAATTTTATCAACATTCATTCTACCTTTTATTTCTTTTTTTGACAAGGTTATTCCTGTATTATATTCCACGTCTTTTTATAATTCGTCATATTAATTATAAATCCCCAAAAAACAAGCACATTATATGGCATTTTGACATATAGTGCGCTTGTTTTTTCTACTCGTCTCCTACAATGATTGGAAATACTTCTTCCTCAAGATTAAAATATTTCATAAAGAGTAATTGACTGCCTACTTCTTCATAGGTATTGCCACATCCTTTATAAGTTGTATCACTATAGAGACGTACTTTATCAAACTCATAAATTGCTTTAAACCCTGCAATAATTTCATCTACCTCTGGTATTTGCTTACTTAAAATATCAATAATATTTAAGATACCATCTTCAAAATGAACTATAACATATGTATCACTTCTTTAAAGTTGTAAACTTTAATCTCTCCATTACTACATTCAAAGTGCCTTCTTGATGCGTTATTAATCCATTTCACACCTTTGCTAAGCACGGTAAAAGTTTCAGGATATTTTTTAATATCTTCGTCTAACTTTGTAATATCTATCAACTGTGGCGCTTGACTTTTTTCAATCTTTGCTGTTTTAATACATATTTGTCGATCTTCAACATATTTAAATCCCAGCTTTGTGTACATAGGTGTTACAGCTTCGTGTGCTATTAAGTATACAAAATCTACTTTTTCCTTATAATCCTCAATGATACGCTTCATAAGGTCCTCTAGTAAACTTTGATAACGGTATTTAGGATGTAAAAGAATATGTTCTAAGCTAATTGCACTTTTGTGAACACCCTCAAATAACATCTCCTGCTTACATACAGATACATTTGCGATTACCATCTCATCTTTTACAAAAGAATACGGAATATATTGTTCCTGCCAATATCCTTTTTCATACCATTCTTCTAATGAATAACCACAGTTTTCCTGTATTAATGCATTTAAACTACTACGAATTATTTTGTCCTCTTTATAATCTTTAATAAAGGTTAAATCTCCCATTCTTTTACCCTCCATTATTAATAGCTTTTCATTTATTATACAACAACATCTAATTTTTGAACTCTTTTTACTCATTATTTTTATTTTAAATTTATTTATAATATTTTAATTTATTCATAACGTTTGAATAATTATTTTAGTAAATAAATATAATTATAAACAAAAAGAAGTACACCAATGTACTTCTTTTTGTTTATAATTAGCTACTAATAACTTTTCAATCCAGCCTTTTTTGTACTTCAATGAAATATAACCTACAAAACTCATAACAAAGGCGCCTACAATATTTATGATTAAATCTTTCATTGTATCCACAAGTGCCACTCTACCAATAAGCTTCCCCCACCTTCTAATACAAATTTTTGCATATTTAAACCTAATAAGCCATCAAAATTAAATTCATAAATCTCCCAGACCCCCCTAATGTTACTGCGAAACAAAAAGCACATAAAGCAGCAAATACTGGACTTAATTGCAATGGAATCTTTTCTTCTTTGTTTAATAATGTAACAAATGAAAATCCAAGTGCTCCTAACATAGCACCACTAAAAGTATGTAAGATTGTATCCCAATGAGGAACTACATAATAAAAACTTTTAACTTCACCTAAATAAATGGCACCATATAAAAACAAAGTATAA